>NZ_PISD01000016.1 GCF_002835735.1 Cytobacillus horneckiae
TGAATAAAGATGGTTTATTCCACTGAAGAGGATGGATGCCATGTTAATAAGTTAAATCAACCTTTTACTGATACAAATTGTTTTTCTAATGCAATATATTTACAAAATAAAAAAGCCGTGCTACTCAATTTGTAGCTCGACTTTTTTATTTGTCTTTTTTTTCCTGTACTTATTGCTTTTGTTTTAGGAATCTTAATAAATCTCCATAGATGATGTTGTCGGATAAGCTTAATTCTTCCCTGACAATTTTTTCATATTTTTCACACGAACCGTCCGAGATTGGTTTGCTATTTGATTTATTATAGCAAATATTATCCTGCATTACGTATTTATCATTTACGAATCCGCCATCCCGGAATACGACTGGATGGCTGCTAGATCTTGTAAATAAATTATGGCCGAAAGACATGAGGTTATCTGTCTTAATACCTAATAAATGTAATAAGGTTGGGCGGATATCAACTTCTCCTCCAGGGATCGAAATGGTTTCACCTTCTAAACCTGGTATATGGATAATAACAGGCACTTGTCGGTATAATGTATGATTGATTGGACTATCGTCTTTGTTGAGAAATTCTGTCAAAGCGGGTTCATATTTTTCGGAAATGCCATAATGATCTCCATACAGGATAAAAATTGTGTCTTCATACATTCCATTACTTTTTAGCTGCTCAAACAAGTGCTTGATTGCCTCATCCTGATATCTTACCGTCGTAACATAGCGATTTAAGACACTTTCATCAGTATCGGCCATTGATATCAACTGTTCCTCTTCACCTAAAAGAAACGGAAAATGATTGGTAAGTGTAATCAGCTTTGCAAAATATGGAGTTGGTAAAGATTTCATATGTGTAACAGACTGTTCAAAAAATGGGATATCTAATATGCCATAATTTACTGAGTTATCATCTGTTACTTCATAGTCATTTTTTGAAAAGAAACGGTCATAACCGAGAGTTTCGTACATTTGTTCACGATTCCAAAATGAAGCATCATTTCCATGAAAGGAAGCGGAATAATATCCTCCATGATTTTTTAATAGCTTTTGCAAGCTGTTAAAGACATTATCTGGACGCCTGACAAATACTGAGCCTCCTGATAGGGGGTACAAGCTTGTATCGATCATGAATTCCGAATCTGACGTCTTTCCTTGTGCAGTTTGGTCATAAATTTGATTAAAGTAAAAGCTTTCTTTAATTAAACTGTTCAAGAATGGGGTGATTTCTTTCCCGCCAACCTTTTGGTTGATGACGAAGTTTTGCGTTGATTCCATGCTAATCATGACAACATTCTTTCCTTTAGCTACGCCGAACAGGTCTGTTTCTTTATCTTTTTTTGCCGATATATATTCTTCCATTTTTCCTGTGTCTAAATGAGTGGCGATCACCCTGTCAATAGGAGGGCGGACGCCCATTAATATATCGTAGAAATGATAATTATAAGGGCCGATTGCTTTTACCATCTGTCCCCGATTGTACGAAGCAGTAAATAACGACGGAGAATGAATCCAGCCGATTGTTGCATTGATAATTAGAATGGATGCACTAATAGCAAAGTATATACTCTTCGTTTTCCGGCTTTCTGGTTCATAAGGAATATTTATTTTTCTAGCAAGCCAAGCAAAAAATAGGATATCTAAAAATAATAAAATATCCCAGCCGCTCATCAGCTCGAAAGTGCTAGGTCCAATCCCGCCTACATTTTTGAACTGAAAGAGGATAGACACAGTAACATAATCTATATAAAAGCGATAATACAGAAGATCCCCATATAACAGGCCGGTCAAAAGAAGCATAGCAAAGAGCAGCCATTTCACGTTCACTGTTTTTGTTAAATAAACACTCAGCCCTATTAAAAGCATCAGCGATCCGATCGGATTTATAATAATCACAATCACATCAGTCCAAGAATGAATAGGCAAGCCAAACCCTAGAAAGGAAACCGCCACTGTTTTAGCCCACATACATAAAATGGCAAAGAAAATGAGATGTCTGCTCGTAAAGTCTTGATTAATTCTCATTATAATGCCCTGCTATTAACCGAAAAGGCTTCCTTTGCATACGCCAATTCAGTTTGAAGAATTTGTAATTCATCCTCGCTATGATGACCCATTAACGAAATTTGCAGCCAATTTCTATCAACTAAGTACTGACTTTCATAGCTAGTGTATATGTGTTTTTGCTTTAAGTAATCTCCTAGGTCTTTAGAAGACAGATTAGCTGGTAATTGGATGGTGATGATTCCGGGTGAGTAAGAGTCATCACCTGCAAATGGGTAGCTTTCCTTTTCAAGAAAGCGCCTAATGGCTGCAGCATTATTTTCTATATTTAATAGATTCATATTGTCCATAGCTACCCGTAGCGCTTTTACCAAATTTGATGAATGGGTAAATGGTACACTGTCAGTATTATGATATAGACCCAAATCCAAATATCGTGGAATATCCGGATTAGAAATGATTGGTTCACGATGGAAGATAATTGCTAAACCGGGATACGATCCTAGACCCTTACCGCTTACGCTTGTAGCAAACAGTAGATTTTGAAAAGAAACGGGAATTATTCCTACGGAGCTGCATGCATCTACACATAGCTCAACTCCTGCTGTACTGCATAACTGTTCAATAGCAGGCAAATCAAACACATAGCCAGTGCTTGTTTCACAATGAACCGTCCATAACCATGTGATATCCGGATTGTCCATAAGAACCTGCCTGATTTCGATGAGATTAATAGGTTCATTCCACTGCTTTTCAATTGTTAGGTAGTTTAAATGAAACCGATCTGCATGATTTATGAGGCGGTAACCAAATTCACCTGCTGCCAAAATAAGCCCTTTTCCTCTCAATGATTGTAATTGGGCGGCGACGATGTCATTGGCAAGGGTACCTGTTCCTACAGCCAAATCAGTAAATTTTGCCCCAGTCAGACGGCTTAGCCGATTTTGTACTTCTTTCAATTCTTTAGTGAAAATTTGATCACGATGTGAAATCGAAGAAAATGCTAAAGCCTCTTGGACAGCAGGATGCATCTGTACAGGTCCAGGTAAGAAACTAATCGGTTTTTTCGGTTTAGAAAACCTTGCTAACATTCTTTTAAATACTTTTGTAGAAGATTCAAACTGCTCTTTTGTAAGATACATTGGCTGAAATCTTGCTTGTCCTGATGCTACTATCTCTCCAAAAGGGATGAATCCAATTTTTTTATATAAAGGTATTTGTTTATCAACCCCAGAAATTAATGCCATATTATAATTATGCTCCAGGCAGTAGCTTACGAGCAGTTCGCATAATCTAAAAAAGACCGGGCTCATCCGAAAGCTTTCTTTGACTGATAAAAGCCTAATTTCACATGGACGAGCATCTGTTGGTAGAATTTCATCTAAATTTTCAATTTTTTGGTCAAGAGAAAACGGTCGCGTCGCTCGTACAGCAATCATTCCAACCACTTCATTTCTCCACTTTGCAATAATATAGGTGTTCTCTCCGTCGAACCTATCAATCAATAGCTGTCGCTCATTTTGCCCATGCTGGGGAATTTCTTCTACAAAGGTTTTATAATTAAGCTGATAGATCTGTTCATATTCTTCTTGATCAGATGCAATTTTATAAATGAATTCCATCATTTTCACTCTCCTGAATGTTTTTCCGGTTGGTTTTAGAAATATGATTTGGTTTATGCATGAATAACACAATACCTGCCATTAAAGCGAAACCGATAACAAGTTGTTGTTGGTTTCCCAATAAATAGGCGCTTAAAGGAATGGAAAGTAATGCGATCAACCCTGAGACAGTGAATCGCTTGAATAATAGCGTAGTTATAGCCAGAATAGCTCCTGCAACAACGATCGTGTATGGCTCCAGATAAAGAGCGATTGCCAGAAACACAACAACACCTTTTCCACCACGGAAATTAAGTTGCACTGGCCAAATATGACCAAGTAGGAGGCCAAAACCACAAACGATCATAGCCACCACGTTATTGTCTAAAATTATTTGAGTTACCAGTAAAGCCAAAAATACTTTCAATGCATCTATAATGACTGTTACAATGAAAGCTTTTTTTCCAAAATACCTACCAGCATTTCTTGCACCAGCATTCCCGCTTCCGTGCGTTCTAATGTCAGTATTTTTGAAAATAACTCCTAAATAATAGGCGCCATTCACACACCCCAATGCATAGGACATGATAAATATGAGGACATAAAGCATACCAACAATCCTCTCCATTGAATTTATGTATGCATAACTAGTTCTAAATCTGTGGTATGTTTTCCTTTATTTTTTTGTAATAGCAGTTTTTACTTTATCCAGTCTCAATTCAATAATATTAAGCAAACACGAATCTTCATAATTCAATTTACTTATTTCCATTTTATACAATGTAACATTACATTTAAAGTGAAATCATACAATAATCAAATTATTCTTTCTGAGTTTAGCAATTAAAACAGGTGATAAGATCGCTAAAGCAAAGCTGATTAGGTAGTTAATCCTGCTGCAGCATTACTTTGCTATTATTGGAATTTCTTGTATTATACTCTGATTCTATTAAATTTGTATTTTATTTACAATCATTTAGTTAAATATTTATAATTAATTGGGACTAGGAGGTGCGGTAAGTTATATATCAGAAAACTTATGGCGAACTTATTTAACAAAAATAGGTGGGGAATGAACCGGCTTCGGACATGGGGTAGCTTCAGTTATCTCAATTCTCCTAGAATACAAAGCGAAATGGTACGGGAAACAAGTATTCTCCGTAACTAAGAGTTGCCCATCAAGTCAACGCTGTTCCTGTTGTGGCTAGCGGAATAAAGATATTAAAACTATAGAATGTGAAGGATTAGGTTTGTAGGAAATGAGTACAGACCGATTTAGAATAAAAATATTAATAAATTTACTATAACCACAATTCAATATCAAATTAGATTTTTCAGAAGACAACAAACTATTGAAGAAAGAAGGGGAAATGCTCCAAGATTTATCATTATAACTCTTATTACTCCGTAGTATTGTAGATGTGGGCAAGCTGTAACCGGACCAGCAGCCATTTACTGGTCCAACAACCATCACAGAATTAACAGGTGACACATATTTTACCGGACTTACTGGATCATTTTGCAGTTTGATATCTTTTCTGCCATTTGTCACTCTTAGGTCTACAGTATTCTTTATCTAAACAAATTAACTTTCTGAAGATGTGTATAGGTTTGATCCTGGTTTACCCGCTCCAGATATACATTTGTCGTTGAAATATCCGCATGACCAGCCCAGTCTTTTACTACTGCAAGCGGCACATCATTCTCAAGCAGCATCGTTACAAAAGTATGCCTGAACCAGTGTGGCGATACACTAGACTGCTTTCCTGCAAGATGAACTGCTTCCTTTACAATTTTATATAAACTTGCATATGTTAATCTTTTTTTCTCTGTATGCAGTTCCTTTTTATTATAAATTGAAAAGAGAAGAGGGCTCGTATCTTCAGGATCGATTTCAGTAGGCTCTTCTATACTTCTTCGATAATCCATTAAAATAGCTACTGTTTCCTCACGAATAGGAATAGATCGGTGTTTTTGTCCTTTCCCGATAACGTCGGCATATAAAAAGCCTTGACGATTATAGCGAAAGCTTCCCCAATTTAAGCTTAATAGCTCACTTGCACGGATACCAGTCGTATAAAGAAGATAAGCAATCAATAAGTTGCGTTTCTCTAATGGCTCCTGATTCTTGCGTGCTTTGACTATTTTAGGAAAGCATGCAATTAATTGCTCCGCATCCTTCTGATTTAATTCTCTCACTTGTGGCCGCATTTGAGTCTCTTTTATTATATAATGTCCCTTTTTTGAAGATGGCTTAGATATCCAAGTTGAGAGATGGGCTTTATAGAATTGAGTTTCATATCCAAATTCCAGTAAACGCCGAAAGAATTCTAATTTTCGAATGGCTGATTTTGCTGCATATTTTTCTTTTATGTACCGATTATATGCTTTCACTTCAGGGAAGCCGATGTCACGAAAAGCCAATTGATGCTCTGATAAATAAATGAGCAATGTTTTCGCATCTGATCGATAAGCTTTTAATGTGTGAGGGGAGAGCTGTTTATTTGTTGTTAAAATTTTCTCTATAAAAAACATTTCTAACAAATCTTGATCAGAGCTATCAGCAAGAGAGAGGTTGCGATTCTCATCTAGCAGATTGTGAGACGCTAATTTATTTTGTAAGTCATGCAAATATTGTTCATTTGTAATCTTTTGAAGATGGATGATTTCATTCATGATTAAATACTCCTCATCTAGTTGACGATAATCTTGTTATGTATAGTAAAGATAATGCCTAATTATCTTTACTTATAGTTTATCATAGATAATTAGTCTAATATAAGGAAAAATAACTTGTTTTTTCCTTGCTTGAAATTCGCTCTGTGACGAAATTAGTTTTGAAGAAATGGATCATTACTCACTAAATGCAACAGAGCGCACGATCTTAAAAAGAAGCAATCGCCCGTCGGCAATACAAGCACAATAGGTTAATCGATGTAGTAAAGGAGCATTTTTGAAATATAAGAAAATAAACATAGACAATAAGATAAGTCATATAAAGGAATGGAAAATGTCTAAAACGCTTTTTTCATAGAAACATTTTAGGGAGAAAGATGAAGCATTCTAAGAGTGTGTAGAAAAAGTATATAAAAAATAGCAACCAAGATAGAATGGTCGCTATTTTGATTTATTCATTTTTCGCGTTATCAAAAAGATTTAATGTCCATTGTTTTAAATCTACCATACGTAAATGATCGATGCGCTGGTTCATCTCTGTTACAATAATTGGTGCAAGAGAGTCATCTTTATGCATTGAGCCATGTGCACCACCGCCTGTATGCTGAGGGGAACTTTCACCAATAAATTCGTATCCAGGTTTAGCATCTAATATAATAAAATCACCTTTTTGAGAATACATTGCACCATACAATCTTGCTAATGCATCTGGATAGTTACCATATTGGATTCTATTGTTATTGTCTATTGTTAAATCAAGTATGGAACTATCTCCATCTACGCTCCAGGTTTGATTGTAAATATCATTAAATTTTCCTCCGGGTTTAAATTGAAGGGTATTTGCATCTGCTTTTCCTGAAACGACTTGAACTTTTCCATTCTCCTTCCACGCAATCCAAGCGATTCGTTCATCTGCTTTCAACTTACTCAAAATATCTTGGAGTGATATACTCTGTTTAATTTTATAAACATATGCCATCCTTTCATTCGCTGTAATAGCTAATTCATCACTTTTGTTAACTTTTTCTCCAAGCTTTAATATACTGTAATTAGACAGAGCGGAACTTAAATTTATTAATGCTTCTTCTTTGTCATCATTGACTGAAGACTGCTTGCTGTCGCCAATGATCATCCAAGTAATTCCATTTAATGCCTCGTCCCAATTCGGAAATGCATTTAATATATTTTGTAGTTGTTTATCAAGCTTCTCAATCCCCTTAATTGTCTTTGGTCCGTTTTTATGAACGGTATGATCATTTATTGGAAAATAGATAATTGTAAAATCTGGAAGGTTATTTTTTTCTAATAGGTAAATTAATTCCTCAGCTCCAAATGAATCATTGAATCCCAATCGGTGAACTAAATGATTGTTTTTTTCATCCTGATGGATTAATGCACCCAATGATAAAATCTTTGGTCCAAGCGTATTATAATGATCTGGCAACCCGGTTGTTTTCTCTATAATCTCTGGAATTTTAAGTTCATGTTTATAGTTCCCCCGATAAATAATAGTGTTAATAGACGCAGATGATCTTCCTCTTTTTTCTAATGCCTCGTGAATCGTTTCTACATGCGGGCTAAGATCCACATTATTAAATTGATATATAGCATCTTCAGCAAACTGAGTTGCCCCAATCTTCATCATTTCGAAGAAGCCATTTCCATAATTAATCATCCGTTCCTGGTCTTTGTTATACCAGACTAAGCCTGGAATTTTATGTTCATTAGGATAGGTGCCTGTTATTAATGAACTATCAATAGTAACTGACATCGTAGGATAGGCACTGACTAATTGATTACTATAGCGTCCATGATTCATAAAAAAGGCAAGAGCTGGTGCTTTATTTTCTTCAATTGCTTTCTTTAAAGATTCATCCATTAATGAATCAATTACAAGAAGGATGACTTTAGGGGTAGATGTGGTTTTGGTTTGAATGACATTGGGAACATCCTGAACTTTCAATTCATCATCTTTTTGAAACGTACAGCCAATCATTAATAAGATAGTAAGGCAAGCAATATAAATGACTCGAAATCCCATCGTTATTCCACCTACTTATGATAATTTTCATTGTGGTCTAAGTTTTACAGATTAGCTTGCTTTAAGACATTTTATTCGTTTTTACTTTATCTAAAACAATACTGGTCAACATACCAATGAAAGCGCTCCCTATAATATCTGCTGGATAATGATGGCCCACCCAAATACGGGAGAATCCGGTAAGAGAGGATAATAGCATCATAATTATTCCCAATACGCGATCATAAAGGTAGATAGCCGTAGAAATTGCAAATACTAGAAGTGTATGCTTGCTTGGAAAAGTAGAATCTCTTTTTGCTGGAACGAGAATGCCTACTCGGTGTTTCACAAACGGTCGGGGTTTAAAGTAGACTGCTTTTATTAAGGTGTTTAAAATTATTGTAATTCCCGCTGCTTTCAATGCAAGATATGATACTTTTTTGGAGGAATCATTCTTAAACCACATGAAAATCAAGATAACAATAAACAAGTAACGAATTTTATTGGTTACTAATATCATTAACATATCCATCAGGGGACAGTGACCCCGCGCCCATTTGTTTGAATCAAATATTTTAGTGTACATTTAATGTTTCTCCTTTTATACAGATGCTTATAATTTTCCCTCTGTCGAGGGAAATATGTAGAATTCGTTAAAAGGAAACATAACGAGCTAATCAAGCTAAAGATCGATACAGATCTCAATATTTTTAAAAAAATAACAAAAAAATATCTTGTTGGCTCTAGTTAATTCTATAGGAGGATAGCGGGAGTTTTAAGGCATTGATGCGGGGATTTAAGCAATCCTTATAGGCGATAAGTTATGCGTGCAATTTATTGTATATATCCAGGTGGACATACTTCTGCTGGTTCCTCCCATCTAGCTTAATTGCTACTTCTATAACTTTAATTATTTCATTTAGCCAAAAATCATTTACATAGAGGGTTTTTGAAACGTATATCGAAATTTAATAAATGGGCATGGTCTGTGGAAAAATTATCATTCAATTAGTAGGGAAAGAAGAATGGAATAAATATTGTGTAAAACCATATAAAGAATAAATGGATAGATGATAGAAATATAATCGATAATTTGAAGGTGTTATTATGACAAAGCTAGGTGGACGCATTTATTACGGATGGTATATCGTTTTTTCAGCATCAATTATTGTCCTGTTAAGCATGGGCTTGAGAATGGGAATCGGTCCATTTGTTAATCCAATGATATTTGACCTTGGTTTAACTAGAACCGAGTTTTCTTTAATCCTAGCAGTCGGCATGATTGTTTATGGTTTAGGAATGCCTTTGGCTGGATACATTTTAAAATACTATAGCACTCGTTTTGTCCTAATAACTGGCCTTATCATTTTCTGTGTATCTGTCATATGTACAATTACTTCTAACGGAATCATCTCGTTTCTTCTTTCATTTGGCATTTTATTTTCACTTGGGCTATCATTTCTAAGCAATATAACTTTAGCACCAATCATTTGCAAATGGTTTGTTCAACAAAGAGGCAAGGCTCTTTTTTATCTTTCAACAGGCGGAATGGCGGGAATGGCAATTATGACACCTGTTGAATTCACATTGATTCAAGCTGTTGGTTGGAAGCATAGCCTTCTTATATTGGGAGGAGTGTTCGTTTGTATCGTCCTTCCGTCAGCAATTTTTATTATGAAAGAAGATGCTCCAGCAGAGGCTAATGATGATAGCAAGCGAATGAGCGATCAATCAAGATATATGCTCGATAAAATCACATGGAAGGATGCTATCAAAACTCGTGCTTATTGGCAAATAGTTATTGGATTATTTGCCTGCGGTTATGGCATGAACCTAATGGGCTCACATGCAGTCCCAATGCTAATGGATCATCATTTTGAACCGATGACTGCATCGTTTGGCTTCGGGCTGATTGGCATCGTAGCCATTTTTAGTTCATTATTTTTAGGTACTATTGCCGACCGCTATCCACGAAAAAATATTTTATTTTGGGTTTATTTTGTTCGCGGCATGGGGATTCTTGGACTAGTTTTCGTAGAAACACCTGCGCAGCTCTTTTTTGTAGCAGTAACAGGAGGATTGGTTTGGGCAGGCTCAATCGCCCTGTCTTCAGCAATCTTGAGTGATTTTTATGGCGTACATCTACTAGCGATGTTGAACGGATGGGCTTTTTTTGGACATCAGGTTGGAGGAGCGATTGGCTCATTTTTAGGCGGCTGGGGTTTTGAAACTTTCGGAACCCACATATTAGCATTTGGTTCTGCTGCATTTATTTCTCTTATTGCTAGCTTTGCATCATTTGCTCTACCTAAAAAAATCTCATTTCCAAAATATAATAATATAAACAAAGACCACTCAATTTTAAAATAACGATAGTTAATGCAGTTTACCAATAGGAATTGAGCTTTCAATAAAAAAAAATTGCCACAATTGTATGTAGTCAAAGGTGAATAGAATAAACGATAGAAGCCAGATTTTTCTAGCGAATAAGAGACAAACCTGGCTATTTATTAAAAATTTCCTTTTCACTCATTTAAGATTTAATTCATACCTATAAAAAATGGAGAGAATAGTCTATTTTTTAAGGAGATGATTTTTTGTATCCGTATTATTATTATCGCGTAAATAACTGGGATCACATACTTATGTTGCTGCGTCAAAGTTTATATGCCGAAGAAATGGTTTGTTCTATGAGTAGTGAGCTTTTCCATATTCCAGAAACCAAGGACTTAGAGGGCAATGATGAAATGCATAGCCACCTTGTTCCTGCATCCTATCACCGTGTAACGGCAGTAGGCTCGGCTCAAAGACTGAAAAATGGCGAACAAAGAGAAACTATTGTACAAACAATGACAACTTGTATTATAAATGCTGAAAACCAAGATAGAAAAGTACGTGAAGGATTAAATACGATGGAGCAAAATGCTAGTCAAGAATATAAAGCATTTATTCAAGTAATAATCAAATGGCAGGAACAAGCAGAATCTTATTTAATGCAAGCGAAAGAAGCAGTAAAATCAATGGGATATTCAATGCCTGCTGAAAATGAACAGCAGACTGGAGAAGCACTTTATTAAGCCTTTGCTTTTCTAAATAAGTTTGATAAAAGCCTAATTTCTGTATGAAATTAGGCTTTTATTTTATAAATCAATAATTTGTACCTCATCGATTTCTTAAACATGCAACCAGATTGATTATGCAAAATAATTTACAAATAAAAATAGGCATATGAAACGGTAACTATACCCAAGCAATGACCATAATTTGTTGAAGAGAGTGTCTAACAAAGGAGATTCACCTTTTAATTTTTTTTGAAATTGGACCTTTCGTCTATCATAGGTTTTTATTTTAATATGGAGGTATTCAAGAATGAATAATTTTTATAATGAACTTCAAAGTTTGAATATCGGTGATTTTCAGGCAAACCAAGCAGTTCCTTGGGATCAAAGCCATCAGCATTATGATCAGTCTAGATTATGTGGCGGCTGTTTTGGGATTTTCCCTTGCTTCTTCTGTGCGGGCTGCTTTCGCTGTGGTGGTTGCGGTGGTTGCGGTGGTTGTGGTGGCCGTTGTGGTGGTTGCGGTCGTTGCGGCGGTTGTGGTCGCTGCGGTGGTCGGTAGATCCAGTCATTTATTGTCTAAAGAGATGCCCCTGCATATCGCACCGGGGCCTTTTCTTTTTTCATTAGACATAAGAGACAAATTTAACAACATATGATAAAAGTGAACACGGTTTGTCGAATTGAGAATAGCTAAAGGAGGATCGCAATGACAAATTTGAACCCTTCTATGCGACTAAAAATGAAAAGAGACACTTTTTTTCTGCCCAATACAGAAAGTAGTGTATATTTTCGGAACAATTTAAGTTCTTTTCTTATGGAAGGCCGTTCGATTGATCAGTGGATTGAAAAGATAATGCCAATGCTTAATGGAGAGTATACTTTAGGCGAATTGACAAACGGATTACAAGGTCCATACAAGAATCGGGTGTACGAAATTGCAGAGGCGCTGTACCAAAACGGGTTTGTCCGAGATGTAAGCCATGACCGTAGCCACCAATTGGAGGAGAAGGTGCTTACAAAGTATGCTGAGCAAATTGAATACTTGGACAGTTTTGGCGATTCAGGTGCGTACAGATTTCAAACCTTTCGTCAGTCTAAAGTTTTGGCTATTGGATCTGGCCCCTTTTTAGTCTCGCTAATTTCTGCTCTTATTGAATGTGGATTACCTAAGTTTCACATGCTTGTTACAGATTCAGTACCGACCAATCGACGACGGTTGGCTGAAATTGTAGAACATACTCGTAAAGAGAATCCCGAAATCGAACTAAAAGAAATCAATCAGCACATACAGAAAGAAAACAATTGGACTGATATTGTAAAATCATTTGATTCGATATTGTATGTATCCGAAAGTGGGGATGTAGAGGAGCTTTGCATGCTTAATCATGCTTGTAGAGAAGAGAAGAAACTATTGCTACCTGCTGTTTGCTTAAACCAGGTAGGACTAGCAGGACCACTTGTGCATCCAGACAATGACGGATGTTGGGAATCAGCGTGGCGCCGCCTACACAAATCGGTATTTAACAAAAATAAGCAATTACACACCTTTTCATCTACTTCGGGAGCAATGTTAGCAAATGTGATCGTATTTGAGCTGTTTAAGAAGTTAACTGGGTGTAAAGGTGCAGAACAGAAAAATCATTATTTCCTTCTAGATTTAGAGACGTTAGAAGGAAGCTGGCACTCATTCGTGCCCCATCCAATGGTAACCGATCAGATGAAAGCCATATGGGTTCGTGATTTCAATCTCCTTGATGAAAAACATGTGGACAGCAGAAAGTTAAGTGAATTGCTTCTTTCCTTCAGCCAAATGACATCAGCCGAATCAGGAATTTTTCATATTTGGGGTGAAGGCGAATTAAATCAGCTTCCATTAGCACAGTGTCGGGTACAGGCAACCGACCCATTTACAGAAGGAGCAGCTGAACTGTTGCCATCAATTGTATGTTCGGGTCTTACGCATGAGGAGGCGCGTATCGAAGCAGGTTTAACAGGGATTGAAGCGTATTTGTCAAATTCGCTAGAAAGGCTCGTTCCTAGCCTGCCGCCATATCAAGAGGGTGTGCGTGCAGTAGAAACTAAAGAGCTTATAGGAGTAGGAACTGGAGAATCGTTTAGCAAAAGCGTTTATCGTGGTTTGCAAAAATGTTTGGAAAAAGAATTACGTAAGCGCCAGCTCAATCAGAAGAAGCATATAATCACAAAAATAAAGCTGAATGCAATTGATGATGAACGAAGCCTTTTTTATCTGAAAGCACTGACAACGTTGGAAGAAGCACCAATCATAGGCTTGGGCGACGAGTTTCTCGGTTTTCCTGTAGTCTGGGTAGGAACGAATAATTGCTGGAATAGCAGTATAGGTTTAAATATGACTATGGCATTTCGGAATGCTCTTCAACAAGCAATTATGATGTCGTCAAAACAAGCGGAAGGCCATACAAAGATAAAGTCGGAGGATCCTTCAGTTCTATTGGAAGAAGGTCTGGAACTGAGCATTAATATCCCTCACTATGATGACGCCACACAGCCAGGCGTTCTGCAAACTGCCATTCATATTTTGGAAGAGAATCAGAAGAGGCTATTCGTTTTTGAAATAAGACAGGAGCCGTTTTTGAATGAAAAAATAGATTCGGTTGGAGTTTTGATAAGAGAGGAGGAACCAAGTTGAGTGCGGTCGTCTTGATTGTTGGAGAAGGCTATTTGAGGGACATTGTATGCGAAAGATTATCCGCTCATTACGAGGTAATTCGTCAGGCTGATTTTGAGGCAGGAATACCGCAGCCGACGGATTTGGCTCTTGTGTTGCATGATGCTTGGAATCCCTCTGTGCATCAAAAAGCTGAGGAGATGTTAAGGTCTAATAATATTCCATGGCTGCGTGGATTCGTTTCATTTGGCGAGGGGGTCGTTGGGCCGTTCGTTCGGCCTGACACACCGGGGTGCTCTCAATGCGCGGATACGCGACGTCTCATGGCAGGGCGGGATCGTAAAGAAATGTGGGGCATACAACAGCAAATAGAGGCGATCGGTGGTGTGTCAAGTGACCCTTGGGCCTCACGATTAGGACTTAAGCAGATTTCATATTTGATAGAAACTGAGGTAAATAGAATATTACAAGGAGAAACGGCACATTTAGAAGAAAGTGTTTTTTTAATTAATCTAAAAACACTTAACAGTTCAACCCATCCATTTCTGCCGGATCCACTATGTCCAGTTTGCAGTATAATACTAGAAGATTCACAATCAGCCGCCAAAATTTCTTTGAAACCAAGTCCAAAAATACCAGGAAGTTACCGCCGCCGTTCGATGGATGAGTTGGAAAGTGTTTTAACGAAAGAATATCTAGATTCCCGCACTGGGTTTCTTAACGGAAAAATGTATGACTTTACAACACCATTTGCGGATGTAGGGATGAATTTACCATTGTTCACAGGGGACGAGGGTGTAGCTGGAAGAACTCATTCATATGCTGTTAGTGAGCTGACTGCAATTTTAGAAGGCCTGGAGCGCTATTGCGGGATATCTCCACGGGGAAAGAAGACAATTGTGCATGATAGTTATCATAATCTGCAAGAGCAAGCGCTTAATCCGGTTAAGGTAGGTCTACATGCAAAGGAACAATATAAAAAGCATGATTTTCCATTTATACAGTTCAATCCTGACCAAATGATGGATTGGGTTTGGGGCTATTCATTATTACAAGAACGTTCAATATTAGTACCTGAGCTACTTGCCTATTACAGCCTCGGCTGCGGACATGGGTTTGTGTATGAAACATCAAACGGATGCGCTCTTGGTGGAAGCATAGAGGAAGCCATTTTTCACGGCATTTTGGAAGTAGTGGAGCGTGATTCTTTCTTAATAACTTGGTACGCAGAGCTACCCCTGCCGAGATTGGATATTTCATCGGCCAACGACAAAGAACTCGAAATGATGGTTGAGCGTATTCAGGCTGTTGCGGGATATGATTTGTATTTGTTTAACTCTACAATGGAGCATGGCATACCAAGTGTTTGGGTAATGGCAAAAAACAGGAAGAAAAATGGATTAAATATGATCTGTGCAGCTGGAGCTCATCTTGACCCAATACGAGCAGTTAAAAGCGCGGTACATGAGTTGGCAGGCATGATGCTCACTTTGGATGAGAAATTTGAGACAAACAAGGAAGAGTATGAACAAATGGTTCATGATTCTTCGCTTGTGAAAAAGATGGATGATCACGGCATGCTATATGGTTTACCGCAAACTGAACAACGCTTTCATTTCCTGTTGGACAATAATCGTCCTTTAAGTACGTTTAATGAAGAATTTAAGTGGAAGTCTACACACGAGGACCTTACCGATGATTTGAAGGATATTCTTCAAGTGCTGCGCGATCAAAACCTTGACGTAATTGTGGTAGACCAGTCTACACCTGAAACAATTCGTAATGGATTATATTGCGTGAAAGTACTGATTCCTGGGATGCTGCCGATGACATTTGGTCATCACCTTACTCGCATTACAGGGCTCGAGAGGGTGCTCCGTGTACCGATGGAACTGGGATATATAAAACAGCCTCTAACAACAGAACAACTTAATCCACACCCTCATCCGTTTCCTTAATCAGTAACTAGGCTAGGAGGTGTTAGCGTGAGTCTAGACACTTTTCTGCAGAATCTGCAGTTTAATATTGAAAAGGCAAGCCCGACGGACTGGGAAGTAGATTGGGATGATGCACCTCTTACTTATAAGCTTTACCGCGGCCATCCGGTGGTTCCGTTTTCTTTAGAATTACCTCTGACACTTGAAGGAGAAGATGAAAAGTTTTCGCCTGACTTTCAGAGAATAGGTCATTATCTTTGGTATATATATGGACTGACACAAATGTCTGAGTCTGCCTTATCCTCTGCTTCCACCGAACAGGAAGTGGAGCTAATGCAGTCGTTTCGTCGTTTCGTACCTTCAGGAGGAGCGTTATATCCAAGCGAATTATACGTATACTTGAAGCTTAAGGACTTACCTGTTGGTGTATACCATTATGATACTGCACACCATCGACTCATCTTGCTGCGCGAAGGGAATTTTGATGTGTATTTAAGCCAGGCTCTTGGTCATCGCTGTGAAATGTCTGCTTGTTTTGGAACCATATTTGTGTCGACAATGTTTTGGAAAAATTTCTTTAAATACAATAATTTTTCCTACCGTCTGCAAGGGCTGGATGCTGGTGTTCTTATTGGGCAATTATTAGAAGTAGGCAAAAGGTTTGGCATTGAATCAGGCGTATATTTTCAATTTATTGATTTGGCCATTAATCATTTGCTTGGATTGTCCGACGAAGAAGAGAGTGTTTACGCGGTTATTCCGCTAACGATTGAGCCAGCAAATGCGTTTAAATGCAAGGCAGATGTAGATAAGGTGATTTATGCTGCCGATCTGTGCCGGGAGTTGCCGCAAATTCAAAACAATCATTATGTAAGGTCAAAGACGATTAAAACGTTCCCAATGCTAAAGAAGATGAATAAGGCTGCCATGATGGACTCAACGGAAACATTTCGAACTTTTGAATCAAAACATCCAAAAAACCTTGAGAGCCAACTAGTATCACTGCCTGAATTGAAGCAATTATCTTATGACCTATCCTCTGTCTGCCAAAAACGGTATTCACCAGCCTCAGATTACTATTTAGGAAAAATTAGTAAACTTCAATTTGCCACGCTTCTACAGGAGGCAACATCTGCATTTTGCTATCGAAATGATTTAGATGGAACAAATAATAAAGGTGAATCCCGTGTGTCATTATATAGCTGTTTAACGAATGTTGAAGGAATTCCAGATGGGGCTTATGCTTACATTACAGGTCAACATTCGTTACAGCAAATAAATATTGCGGATTATCGGCCTCAGCTGCAAAGCGGAATCCTTGCAGGAAACATAAATTTATTTCAAATCCCACTCTGCCTGCATGTGGTTGGGGAGGTGGATTTCTACAAACCGACTCTAGGTTACAGAGGATATCGAATCCAACAGATGGAAGCAGGCATACTCGTGCAGAAATTACTTTTAGCGGCTTCTGCCATCGATCTTGGAGGGCATCCATTATTAGGATTTGATGTGAACTTATGCGATCAAATTTATAAACTGAGGCACCAAGGCAAAACTAGCTTAATTCAAATCCCAATTGGCCCTTATCGGCAACGCCCTTGGTTGAGAGGGACTTTGCTAAGCTAGGCAAAGGAAATATAAAATATAGTTTGAACTTTTTCAAAAGAAGAAAAACCGCCATTTCTAAAACCATTAAACAATGGAAAAAGAGAAATGGTGGTTTTTTTCATTTTCACTTTTAGCCTCCAATAGAGGATTTAAAATTTTTTCCAAATATTGAAACTTTTATTACGGATAAAACGTAAAAAAATAATAACTACATTATAAGGAGAGGAAATAAATTGAAAGTTGCACTCTGGATAACTACAGCGATGGTTATTATAGTAAGTATAATAGCTACTGGGATATGGTTTTTCAAAAAGCAAATGACGAAAGAAGATCCAGAATATGTATTAAAATTTATTAAGGAAAATACCAATAAAGATCGCCTTTCATTTTCACTTAAATACAACGGTGAGACATGGGCAGAACTTAACCGTGATCAAATGCTGCCTTTAGCAAGCACGGTAAAAATAATCGTCGCTATTGAGTATGCAAAACAAGCGGCTGCTGGCAAGATAGACCCACAGGAAAAAATAAGCATTGATACTTTAAATACATATTATCTGCCCAAAACAGATGGCGGTGCTCATGAAGCTTGGCTAGCACAATACAGCAAAGAAACAAATGAAGTTGCCATTAACGAGGTAGCTGAAGGAATGATGGCATACAGCTCTAATGCGAACACAGATTACTTAATTCAAAAGCTGGGTCTCGACAATATTAATCAATTAATTAACGAGCTGGATTTACAAAATCACGAGAGTCTCTATCCGCTTGTCAGTCCATTATTTTTACCAAAACAATTGATGAATAGTGATAACCTATCTAAAGAAGAAGCATTAGAACGTTTAAAAGACATGGAAATTGATAAGTACAAGGAATATTCAATTGAAATACATAATCAATGGCTGAGCAATCCACCAACTGAAGCAGCTAAAAGGGCTGCAATAAAAGACTTAGACATGGATTTTCAAAAGGTGTGGTCCGATCGATTACCAGCAGCATCTTCAGCAGATTATTTATCTATTATGGAAAAACTCAATAGCAAAACTTACTTTGAACCTGCTGTTCATGAACACCTCGATCCAATAATAGAGCAATTGATGAAAAATCCAACCAATTCCGAATGGATGAAACATGCAGGTCAAAAAGGGGGTTCAACTGCATTTGTATTCACAATTGCGATGTACGTAACAGACAAGGAAGGAAACACGACAGAGTTAGTTTTCCTTGCCAACGATCTCTCAACTATTGGCCAGATGAGGTTGGCTGCCAATATGAATAGTTTTCAACTCGCATTTTTAACTGAAGAAGAATTCCGCAAAAAAGTAAAAGCAGAATTGACACAATGATATTGCTTTAACAACCGCATAATTCATGAGCAGTCTCGAATATTGCAGTAGCACTATGTTCTACCGCAATTGGAAAAAGAGCAACAAATCAATAGATACATGTTCTAAAAGCAGCTTGTGAATCTGACAAAGTAAACGAGTATAATAGCTTTAATAAATAATAAAATCGTGGAATCCACGTCTTTTTGTTTCTTGACCGATTCCACGACTTTTCACTAAAACGGTTTTTCAGTCTGCCGTTTGGTTGGAGCACAATTCGGCATCAGCGTATCAGATGATTCTGCAAGCTTTTTTATGTAATTGCATTCTTCTCTTGCCATATGATCAGCCATTCATGCTATAAAATCAGCTCCTCTAAATTTTTCACACCTGAATTTACTCTTCGTATGCCTCATTTACCTATTTCGAGGTTTGCATATTCCCTGATAATGTAACTTAAAAACAAATGACATTTAATTTTTTCATCCATAACTCAACTAGTTTATAATGAAAAGGATATACATAAACCAATTCATAGAAATATGGATCATACTTATGGAACAAACAAGATTTAAGAAGGTGAGCAACATCGATATCATTGAAACACTCGTAAGAGGATTTATTAGCGATATTCAGCACCCAAATCAAAAGAAGAAAATCAATATTAACGATTTGGAATTTCAACTGCGCAAGCTTTTGGATAATTATTACGAAATGGATGGCTATACATTGTTCCATCATGCAATTGAAACATTGCAGTCGGAAGGCCAGCTCATTCCAATACAAAATACGCTTTATAATGGAAGAACACCATCTTTGCCGCTATTTTTCTGGGTGAATATTAAGCTGCAGTCCGCCAAATGGGATCGTCTTGAAATGATGAAGTTAAACGATCTTTTTGACTTCTCTTATTACGAGCACCACCCAGAATGGCAAACAGAAGAAGAATGGATTCGAATCAAAAATGTATATACTTTTCTAAAATCCAGTCAGGAACGAGAGGAAGTATCATTGGAAGAAAGAAGTGTAGAGCTCTTCGGTCATGAAAATTTCTTAATAGATGCTGACAGCTTTCCTGAAGGGAAGGGCTTTTTGGCGCGAATAGGCGTAGCAAAGGAACAGCTTAAAATTGTACGCTTAAGTGAGCCTTTTGTTTTTTGGATGAAGCAAGGAAAAGAAATAACCGATATCCAGCGTGTATTAATTGTTGAAAATCTATCATTCTTTCATACTTCTATAAAATTATTGGAAGCGGGTCAGCTTGATTATGAACCTGAATTAATTATTTATGGTGAAGGGACAAAGATTGAACAGAGCTTTTCGTTTTTCTTTCAAATCTTTCCTGAGAAGCCGTACTTATTTTATTATACTGGGAATTTAGATGCTGGTGGATATACCATTATCAGCCGACTTATTGAAAAATACCCTGCTTGCTGTATACAGCCTGCATTGAAAATTTACCGTAAAATGCTTGAATGTGCTGGACAAAGAAAAATTCCACACAAGACAGAAGCGAACAATATCATTTATCGTGACCAATTCCTTCAATGGTTTACTGAAGACGAGCAATTTCACTTAATACAATTATGGGAGCAAAATATGCGGATACCGCAGGAAGTTTTAACAATAGAGACATGGAGGAGATGGATGTGAACGAATCATGGGACGGATTCTCCCAAAGGATGCAGCGCTTAAATCCTCTATTTGAACTTGGAAGAGGAATGGAAGTTGGCGAGCTAAAACCATATATTCAAACGATTCTCATGCAAGTGCTCCTCAACATCTTTTATAGAGAATTAAATGATAATGATGATAGGCGAAAATCAGATATAAAGTATATGGTGGAAGATTCAATTAAGCAAATGCAGCTATTAGCAGATGATAAACAAATTGAACGGATTACAAGCGGTCTTCTGTACCAGGGTAAAGAGGAATACAGTAAACCATTTGAGGCATTTTACTACGACGAGATAAAACAAACATGGGAAACGCAAACTTTTCGTTATGTCACAATGGATGAATTATACACAAACTTAGAAATAGGCGGAGCCATTGTTTATAAACTAACGGATGTTGCTCAGGAAATGATTTTTATGAGCAGGGAAATGGCAGAGGAATTTTCAATAACGATTGAACAGCTTTATAGCATGCAGTTAATTAAAAACGGCAATTTTAGAAAAGCTACCCGAAACCTCGATCACCTCATTTCACGTGTAAACCGCTTAATGGCAAATGAATTCACTTTCCAGAAGGAAATGATCAATAATCCCAAAATTTTATTGGTTGAAGAAGAACGGCAAAGAGCCGATAATCGTGTTGAAATTGAAAAGCAATTTGAAGAGGAAAAAGAACATTTTCGTACGATCCATTCTATGCTAGAGAAAACAAAACAGCGGAATGAAGAATCCGATTATATTCAAAAGGAGCTTTTCCTGCTCCAAGAAAAAATTCGCCATACGAGACAATTACATGATCGCTTTGCCAAACTCGTCATTCAAAATATTTCATATGAAATGAAGTTAAAAGCAGAAAATCCTTCACTGTTCTGGGAAAACAGCATTGTTTCTTTCCGCGAGCACATTTATGAAAATAGGATAATGAAGGATGGCGTTCAGCGGTTTGACGTTGTAGAAAAATTGCTTTCGCCATTGTTTTCGCCAAAGAATGAATTTATATTGCCGCTTGATTGGGTTTGGGGTGAACAAGAATTTGCTGAAAAAGCCATGATTGATCCTGTTATTGATGAAGAAGGTGAAGAAAATATTACGCGATTGCGTGTAACCAATTGGGATTCAGTTATAAAAGCATGGAGCTATGTATTTCAATATTTACAAACCTATCGAGAGTTTTCACTTGCAGACCTATCTGCAATGCCTTTAGAAGTACAGGATTTATGGTTTGAAGAATCAGAAACAATTGATTTATGGATGATGTTTGATAAGAAGCCGTTGAAGGTCCAAGTGTTGCAGCGGAAGGAAGAAACATTAAGTGATGAGAGAGAGATTCTTCTTTATAAACTAATGAAGGAATATCCGCAATTTCAAATATTTGAGGGCATGAAGCTTTATACAATGTTTGATGATCAGGCTGAACCCTTCATTTGGTACAAAACAAAAATGACCCCATTTAAAATATGTGTACAGGAGGAGAAATGATGAATTCAGAAACAATCAAAAAAGCTTCTGCCGTCTATTTTACTTTGTTAAAAGAAAAAGTGATTGACGAAAATAGCGAGCAATTTCAAACTTATTTTGAACCAGAAGTTAGACAAACTGTTTTATTATTGGCAGATGAATCAGGTACATATATCATTGAATCACCGAAAAGGATTCATCTAGTTGTACAGCCTACCGGTTCAGTTTTCGCAACAAATTTCACACATATGAAAGAGAAGCATCGCCAAATAGAATCCAAAAAACACTTTCATCTTATAAGCATGATTATCATGGCTTTTCTTGCTGCAATAGACCGCAATCAGGCAGCAATGATTCGCACGAAGCGGGAAGGAATCAGCTACTACGCTTTAGAACGTCAAGTCAATGATTTAATAATGAATTGGGATACCATACTTAAGGCTAAGCCTTCATTCGGTGATGAAGAACGGATTGATATGAAGGAAGTTGTAACTTCGTGGAAATATATGGAGGTCGACACAGAAGATTACGGGTTAAAAAAAGGGAATAAACGAACGCGTATCGGCTTAATTGCAAACGCGATGCGCTTGCTTGAAAATGAGGGACTGATCGCTATTTTAGATCGAGACGACATACCAAAAGCGATACCAAAAACAGAGCTTTTTGAGCGAATTGAATATTTATATCATGATTATGATCGTTATGAATTATTAAAAAAATTAATGTCAGCAGAGGAGGAAGAAAATGCCGAAAATCCATCGAATTAGAATAGTTGGTCTTAAGTATGACGGAATGCAAAAGCAATATAAAGATACGACTTTTAATTTTCATAATGAAGATACTTCAACGAATGGTCTGATTGCTATGATGAATGGCGGCGGAAAAGGCGTGTTTCTTCAAACGATTTTCCAAATACTCAAGCCAGGGACTTCATGGGGAAAACAAAACAATCGTTATTACCAGCAATTCTTCTTTAATAATAAAGAGCAATTTATTCCATATACATTTCATGTTCTTATTCAATGGGAATTGGATGGAGCTGATCGCCGCCATCTTGTTACAGGAGGAATGTTTTCAGCAGAACAGCGCATCTCGCTAAGTGACGAAAACGATAATGGGAATAAAACACTCGATCAAGAAGCTAAAATTCTACCTAATATCACATTTTATACTAGGGAATTTGAGCGTAAGGACGAAGCAGCACTTGAACATATTCCTCTTTTTGAAAATGATGAAGTAGCTGAGACAGAAGCATTGAAGGATTATTTAAAATGGAATGGATATGACGTTTATCGAGATACGAAAAAGCATTATCGCATCCTTGATACATACGGAATCAATCGTAAAGACTGGGACATTATGAAAGACATAAACAAAGATGAAGGAGGAGTAGGGAAATACTTTGAAGGTGCAGAGGATGACCATTCTCTGTTTCAAAAAAGGATTATTCCTACAGTTAGTCAAGTTTTAAATCGTACAGAACATCAAGACAGCGATCTAGTTGAAATATTCAAGAGCCAGGCAAGTATCGCGAAGGATCTGCCAGTTCTTTTGAAAAGAGAGCAGGCGCATAAAGAGTTTTTAGAGGATATCGTTCCCTTCGAAGAGCAGCTTGCTAAAGGAGTCGAGCATAAAGAGATTGTTCATGCAAGCACAAAGGTAGGTCGGCAGCTGCTTGGTGCGTTAGAGCATGTGATTCAATCTGAAAAGGAAGCGCTAATTACTTTAAGTAGCGATATTGAAAAATTAACGAATCGGCAAGCTGATTTACGCTATCAAAAAGACAATTTGGAGTATGCAAAAGCCCATAGGGATATGCTCCAATGGGAAAAAAAGTTAGCGGAAGAAAAGCAAAAACACACTTCAACGCAAGAAATAGTTAACCAAAAAAATGACAGAAAAGAACAGCTTGCTTTTCATGTTTTATTGAAAGAGTGGAGGGAATTCGAGCAAACGCTACGCTCTCTTTCTCAACAAATAGAAATATTGGAGCAAAATAGCGGATTAGAGCAAGTGAATCAGCGTATGGATGAAATTAAAGCAAAAGCAGCAAGCAGATGGAATGAGTCTTTTTTAGCGATACAACAATCTGTTAAACAGTATTTTGGCTATCAAAAATTCTTAAAGAAAAAAGGTAAGGAGCTTTCCCGCCAAGATAAACAAAAGACGAATGATATCGCACAGCTAACGACAGAAATTGATTTTCTATATAGCCAAATTCATACATTCGAGACGAAAGAAGAAGGGCTAATTAAACAATTTGGTGATCGAATAACATATGACTTAAAAGGATATATTATCCATCTTTATAACCAAACCGAAGAAAAGAAAGCTGAGCTGGAAGTTCTGCAAGCGAAAGAAAAAGATTCTAGGGAACGGCAAAATCTTCTTGCCTCTTCAAATGGTACATTGGTCCAAGCCGTACAGTATGCTGAAGAAAAATGCGAAGAATTAAAAATGGATAATGAAAAGCAAAAGCGAAGAGAAACTAAACTGCTAGATAAACTTCACGGTGTGTTAGATAACGTTGCCGATTCGTTTACAAATGCGCTTTTATCGAAGTATTCGATTGAAATAGAGAACCTATTGAACCAAAACCTCCAAGATAGTGAGCAAGTGAAAAAGGAGCTTTGGGAAACACAGCTTGATCAATCTCTGAACGATGAACATTTTTGGATTGCCAATAATGATGTGAAGGAACTAAAGGAATGGATAGATGAGAAAACTGGAATTGATGTCTTTTACGGCACGCAATTTCTCCAATCATTAAATGATGAAGAATTATCATCCAACCTTACAACTTATCCGCTCCTTCCATATGGTTTAATTGTAAGTCAAACTCAATGGCAAAAAATAAACAAGCAAGTGCTTTCCGGAAGAATGTTTAAAAGCCCTGTTCCTATTTTTTTGCGCGAGGAAATGACTAAAGGAAACGAACAGTCAGTGTTTGTCATGATTAATGGTAAAGAAACAGAACTTTTAACGAATAAAAATCAATTTACAAATTGGAAAATAAGTATTGCTAAGCAAATTGAAGAAAAAAAAGAGACACTGGCTGAAATAAATAAGACAGAAACTTCTTTGCGCAATATTTTAAAAGAAATCGATCGTTTTTTATTAGGAGAGCTTTCCAGTGATATTGAAAAAGCCTATAATAACGCTCAGACAACGATTCTTTCTAAGAAAACAGAATTACAGCAAATCACGACTAAGCAGGATAAAGAGAAGGAATTACAGCTTCAGCTAAAAGAACAAATAGAGTATACTAAACAAAAAATTGAAAAATTAATTAAAGAGACGGAAGCACTGCAGAGCTTTGAGCAGGAGAAGGAGCATCAGCTAGAAAATAAGCGCGTAAAACAAGAGAAAGAGAAACAGAAGAAAGCGCAGTTAGATGGGCAGCAAGAAATTGAAAACGAGCACGAAACGATTGTAGAGCTTGAAAGCAAGTGGAATCAAACGTATTTGGAATGGAAGCTAGCCATTGAACAAAATATAAAAGAGATTGCACTATTTATAGACGAGGCTGTATTTCCTGCCAATGAAAAAGCGGAACGATCAGAAGAAGTTCCGCGCCTATCTCCACATATTTTAGATGAATTAAATGGAAGTATTGATGAACTCAAGCAGCTTCAAAAATCGAAGGAAGAACAAGCAAAAGAACTGCTCATTATCCAAGCTAAAAAAGAAAGCGAACAAAAGCAGCAGAAAAAGCTGGAGAAAAAATTAAGTGTATATCTTGAAAATTGGAAAGAGTCTCCAGAACCCGAAGAACCAATAAGTATTTTAGAAAATATGCTGCAAGCTGCTCAAAAGGAAGCGAAAGCCGCAGAAAAAGAGGAACGTGAGCAAGGAACTGCCGTAACAGTTGCAGAAACTTCATTACAGCATGCGGCCGAACAACGTGAGAAAGCTGGGAAGAAGGTTGAAAAACATGAGAGGCAGCCTGAAGGCTGGGAAGAGCTTGAATTAGAAGTAAAGGAAATCGAAATTAAAGACCAAACTAAAATAACAAAAAATGAAGTGAAGCAGACCGAAAAACGATTAAAAGAAACAGATGCGCATATTGCTGGCTATGAAGGTGACTTACTTACATTATCTGTAATTTTAAAAGAGGAAGCGGCAGCTTTTGATGAAGCAGCTTTAGAAAAAATTAAAACCCAAGGTAAAGCATGCATCCTAGCATGGTGTGAAGAGCATCAAGCAATTCAAGAAGAAGGCCAAGAGAAGCATGCAAAAATCGATCAATCATTGCGGAATTTAAAGCTGGCGATTGAAGGAAAAGATTGGGAGAATCGCTTTAAAAATGAAGTCTTAACCACCCTTGACCATATGGATACACGGCATTATGAACATATTCAAAGTATAGTAAAAAATATGAAGCGCTTCTCGCAAAGCGGTCTTGAACAATTAGAGCGCGACAAGGAACGGGCTGAAAAGGCTCAGAACTTCTGGGCCAGTCGCGCCAGCATGAAAGTTATGAGCATCGCAGAAGCCATCCGTTCAATGATTGCTAAAATGAAATTAAAGAACGAACGAGGATCATTCCCGCTCGTTCAGCTCAAAGACGATATCCTTCCTAAAAAAGCCGAGGATATTGAACCGCTTTTGAAGCAGCATTTCGTCACTGCTATTAACAAAATCACCAGTCAGTTCGATCTGATCGATGACAATAATCGAACGCTTGATCAGGAAATTAAACAGCTTATCAACGATGAGCAAATATTGTTTATCTCTTTACGGAATCGCTATCCTGAGCTGCTAGTCTATAACATGAGAACAGATAATGCCTTTATGTATGGTAAGCCGAAAAAGGAACATTATTCAACATGGCAGACAATCAATCAAGGATCGCGAACAAAATCAGATGGAAGCGGGGGTCAAAAACTGTCAGCAAGAATGGTCATGATGATGATGCTATTGTCTGTAAAAAGTGAAACAGATCAAAGCTGGGTTCCTTTAGTATGCGACAACCCGTTTGGACAAGCTGCATCTGCACATGTGCTTGATCCAATCTTTGCAGTGGCAGAAAAGCTGAAATTCCAATTTATCGTCGTTACACCGCCAGAGCTTGTCAAAACAGAAATTAGCCAACGTTTCGATGCTTATTATAAATTAGACTTTATTCGTGAAAAAGGAAAAGAAATTGTTTCTGATACGGTAGTACCTGCATTTCGGATTTATCAGGGAGAAGAAGTAAATAATTAAAATGATTAACGGTAAGAATCTCACTTTTTAATAGAAAGTGAGATTTTTTTATAAAAATAAAAATATTTGTATATTATTACAAATAATACGGGGTTAACAGAATAAGAAATGCATAAATATAAATCAGACTGCTTCTCTCATAGTAAAAATACATCTGCTTTCTAAAAAAAGAACCGCCCTTTAAAAAACTTACTTTTAATGGGCGGTTTATTCATGAGTTTCTTAAAATTAATAGTTTTAACCTTGTTGACGAATAACATTCTGCTAAGAACGAACATTTCTGTACTTAATATAAGAAAATAGAGAGGCATTTTTACGAGCGATCCATTATGAAAGATACTCATGCCTGTGGTGATTAAACTTACGACCACATGATAACTTGCACGAAATATAGCCCCTGTCTGTTCCAACAGCATCTTCAAAGCCAACGATTGCAAGACTTAAACAGTCTGAAACCTTAATAAGTCGAATTAGAAAAAATGGTCATAGTTATGAAGACTGAACCAAAGGAGCACATTCTGTGGATGGTTTGGTGACAATGAGCACGTATGTTTACTTGCACTGGCACATAGAATACCGGAAAAAGTAATTATAATACTGCTTTTGATTTAAAATATTTTTATAGGGATAAGTATAAATGTTTTAAGTTGGAGCCCAAAGCATTCATATTTAAAAAGTTTGAAATTGGGCTCCATGCTGAAAAAACTCTAAATCAATAATTATTTTTTATCATTCGTGACGGTTTCAAACTTATAATTTTTAAAAGCTCCTGTATGTTCTATTGTAAGCTCTAACGAGATATTAATATCCGTTTTGGCTAAAAATAATTCGTTTTGTTCTATTTTTTTCCATTTTTTATAATGTTTTCGATAATAACTATGCTCCAAATTTAAAAAATCTGTATTTTTTTCCTTGCTTAAATGATATAGTTCCTTAATTTCCTTTTCCATACTTTCCTTCGTTTTTTCTAGCAAATGGTTATAGCTCTCATGGTTGACTACTTTGTTACCGATACTTCCTTCCGCAGATACGTTAATCCTGTATGTTAAATTATTTGGATTCTCAACAGAAATATTTGATTTAACGTCTTCAAAAACAACAATCGTATTTTCAGATTTATTTTCAGGAACTTTTAATGCCACTCTTTCAGACTTAGGCGATATCCAGCGAATACCTTTTAGTTCGTCCAAAGTAAAATAGCCTTTATATTGATGGTTCTGCACAAAAAAAGCTCCATCAAGGGCAAGCTTGTTTTCATCTTTTTGATTTTTAGTCCATTGCTTTTTGTTAATAGTAAGTGAAGGCAAATAGGTTGTCCGTGCTGGCTCTAGTACTTCTCTAAAAAATTGATAAAGCTTTATAGGTCGAACTAATGAATTTTGTTTGTTCATTCTTTCTGGATTATGCATAATTGTTTCTAGAGTCGGCTGGTTAAAAAGTCCAAGCGTAGATAATACTTTTTCTATAGGATCAACGGTTGCAAATATCCACGGCGTCAATCTAAATTCATAGTACCTTGTTAGTTCATCTAATACATCTTCTAAACCCTCTTTCAATACTGATTCACTAATAACAATCGCAGTAATATGTGCCCATACAAACTTTTCTTGGCCAGTCTTGTATAAATCAAAAAATGCATCCAGGAAAGTGGCGCCGGTTGATTCAGAAACATATGTAAGAGGTGTACTTACCTCTCCTTCACGTTTTGCGACTGCATCCAGCCCGATTAATTGCACAAATAAATGGTACTTTCCATCAACAAAATCCACCCCAAGAGCAGTGGCGTAATTCAGGTGCTGAATTTCCTTCATATCTGTTTTACATCCAGAAATAACAATGGATAGAATAAGAATCAAATAAATGTACTTTTTTAAAAAAAGTCGATGCATACTTACTTACTCCTTTTTTGAAGAAGTTTGGTAGATGATTTACGACGTCTAAATGGGTTCGTTAAAAACGTGGAAAGATATTCCTTAAAGCTTAATGAAGTTAGAGGTGCAAGGTATGAAAGTTTAAATGATTCTAATTGAGTCAAGTAAACAATAATGCTTAAAACGCTAAGTGCAAATCCATATACTCCAAAAAAAGTGGCAATGAGCATTGTATATATTCTTAGAATTGTAACAGTACCAGTTAAAGATTGGTTTACTAATGTATATGTTGCTACAGCAGCAACAGCGGCAACAACAAGCAAAGTAGGTGAAGCAAGTCCAGCTCTAATAGCCGCATCACCAATGATTAATCCGCCAACAATAGAAATCGTTTGCCCTACAGCTGTCGGCATGCGAATGCCCGCTTCCCTTAATAACTCAAATAATAATAGTACTAAAAAGGATTCTAAGGGCAAAGAAAGCGGAAGACCTTGCCTAGACATAACGATTGTGGCTAATAATGAAAACGGAACTTGATCGACATTTACATTAGTTATAGCCACATACATCGCAGGTGAAAATATCGCAATGAAAAGTCCGAAGACTCTTAATAGTCTTTGAAACGCTACAATATAAAATGGAAAATGCACATCTTCAGGCGACTTTAACAAAGCAAATAAATTCATCGGACCAATTAGAACGGAAGGAGATCCATCGACTATGATAATAAATCTTCCTCGCAATAAGCATTCAACTGCAAAGTCAGGTCGAGTAATATAGTCTAAAAGTGGAAAAAGCGAGAAAGTATGATCAGATATCCATTGCTCTAATTGTCCAGAGCTAACGATACTTTCTGCCTCAATTTTCTTTATTCGCTCACGTGCTTCATTTATTGTGCTACTTTCTGCTTTATTATTTAGGTAAAGTAAAGTGATTTTTGTCTGGCTTAATGAACCAATTTCAAAAGATTCGCTGCTCAATTTTCCTGTTTTTAGCCTTTTGCGAATAAGAGATATATTAATATCTAATTCTTCAGTAAAGCCATCTCTTGGTCCTTTTAAAGATACTTCTGTTTTTGATTCTTCAGGCTCTCTTTGAGGAACTTTAGATATATCAACTCCATAGAAAGCAGTTTCATTCGTTTTATAAAAGATAATCGTACCTGAGAAAACTTTATCCATCATTTCATTCACATCTAAAATGTTCATTATTGGCGGTATTGTATCGCTCGTATTTACTTTTCGATTATCATTAAAGTAGGTAAATAATTTATTGATGTATTCATTGAATTGGACCCTGTCTATCATGCCATTAATATAAAACCCGGTAACCTCTGAATGGGTAATAAATGTTATATCCGATAACGTTGAAAATAAGTGTTTTAAATCACTTATTTCTAGTTTACCCTGCTTTAATAAACGATTAAATTTTTGTAGCCGATTATCTTCACTCATACTTTTGTAATCCTTTCTTTCTAGGAAGGTAACTAATAATCAACAGCAGGAAAGTCATCCCTGCTCCAAACAGTAATGAATATTTATAGAAATACTCTTTTATTATTTTTTGCACTAAAATGTCGCTTATTTGATAATTTGCTGCCATCATTAGACAAAAGGCGAAAACAATAATCATTATTTTTTTAATTTTTTCAGACTGAATATTGAACACTTCCGGGATGAAAAATAAACACAATGTTACTCTTATTACAACTCCACTAAGAAGCTGAAAAACAGCAAGTGAATCAACATGAGAAATCATTTCTCCAATGGTAACCAATCTCCATTGTTCAAACGCAGGAAATCGCATGTTTTCAGCAACACTAGGGCCAAAGGATGCAATTGATCCCATTGTAGGTCCTAATATGAGACTGATTAAAAAGGTAATTAAAATGAACAAATATACGTATGTAATTGGCTTATTAAAATAATGCTGCATTAAGAATAAAACTAATAAATCTACACTTCCGCCTAAAACCACCACAATTCCATTAAGCAAAGATGCTTCATCATCTGAAAAAATTGGAAAGAGATAGGAATAGTCTTTTTCCTCCATCGTTGTAAAGGCGACAAAATACCCTAACATCCAAACAATCGGCAATACAACTGCTGAAGTATATACAATCGTTTTTAAACCAGCAGAAGCCGCCCAAATACATAGGAGTAAGAAAGGAAGGATTATAACCCAGGTTGATGTCATCGGCAGAAAATAGATGTGCATCGTTTGAATTAAATCAAACAGTGATATAAAACTTATCACCAAAATATAAAGCATAAATAAAAACATAATTACATAACTAATTAATTTACCTGTACGTAATTTTAACCATGTTAAAAGATGGACTCTTTCTTTATTTTTTGAAAAAATCAGCGTAAATATTACAGCCCATAATATTAAAATCGCATAACCAATCAAAATGCAAATCCAAGCGTCACGCTTGGCTATCCCAAGCAGATGCGGAAGAATTAACACATGATTGGAAATGCCAATAAATAATAGAAGGACAAACGATAATTGCAGGCGAGAAAACCTCATATTCACCACCAAATTTATTTAGTAATGGTAGTATGTGTTTCCTCTGTTTAATTATGCTATTTTAAGATTGGATTTTGTAAATACTCCAACTTTGGTAAGAATCTAAATAAGGATTTCACCATAAAACCATGGCCGACAATCCCGACATTTATTCAACTTTAATGAATCGATAATATAGTAAGTATTGATATTACTTGTTGAATATTATTTTTATAGATATTTGGAGGAGTTTGGAAAGAAAGGGAAAATAAATGTGGGCTTAATCTAATTGTACATACTCTGCTTGCTTGTCGCACGATGAGCTGCAGATTAGGATGTTGAGTAAAAGATATCAGAGGGGCTGACCGAAAAGGTTCATGAAATTGACACCTATTGGGTCAGCCTCTTTTTTCTAGCTAAACCAGGAAATGAAGTTTTAATTGAAAGAAGAGATCGCCACTTTAAACAGCAAATAAAGTGACGAACACACAATAGAAAGAAGTCATTGCCACTCCAAGTGATATATTTGTCTAAAATACGCAAAACCTTTGAGATGCTTTATTACATCTCGAGGTTTTTCTTTAAAGGGCTCTTTTGAGGAAGCCTCTTTATTTGTGCAATTAGTTGCTACCTAATCAGAATTGCTAACAGCTTTAGAAGTGCGATATAGATATCTTTTAAGTGTGTTTTCATTTTTGCACATCTTAATCCATAAATACACCGACACAACAAACCATTAAATGGTAATATAGAGGTAAAGTGCTTGAAACGACAGCATGATTTAGCTTTATTTTTTTCATTGTCATTTTATATAGGCTAGTCTGTAGGAGATTCCAAAACTATTAAACGTGAAACAACAAAACTTTAGAAGAATAATAATACTGTACATAAGGAGTCCTTATATTGAAAAATTTCATCATCATCGTAACAAGCGTCATCATCATGTCTCTCACAATAGGAACGGTTTATTTTCAAAAATCTATTAAAGTCAAGCATCCGCCTTTAAGCCACAAAATCGTTGAGGAAAATGGTCAATCTTCGCCAGGTAAATTAGAACAGCCTCAGCCTGATCCATTACAATCGATAAATAATGAGACCATAAGTTATTCACTGCAAAATAACGAGCTTAATATCACCTTAAATAAAGGGAAGGATTGGGTGAGAGTCCCACTTGAGACAGACCAATTATTTGACGGAGAATATAATGGAAACAAGCAACAATTAATCGATGGGAGCTACATTCTTAATGAAAATCGACTTGCATTTTTGTATTCCGAAGGACCAAATTGGGACAGCAAAAAAATAGTAGTCACCTATTCTATTAATCAAGGAAAAACTTGGGAGCACACCGTTGTGACTGATTCTTTTCCACCTATTCGTTTTAGAAAGGTAGATTTTTTAAATAATCATTTTGGATATGTGATTATATCAGGGGATCGCACGATGTCACAGGAGTTTTCGACCGTATTTTTAACAAATGATGGCGGGAAAAGCTGGACAGAGACAAACCATTCTGGCAATACAAGATTAATTTCGGATGGCGGTTTCATAGATGAGTCATTAGGCTTTCTATCCTTTGGAACAATTAATCCTGAAGAGCCTGATCTTTATTTGACAAAAGATGGAGGACAATCTTGGGAAAGTGCTGTCTTTCGTATACCAGATGAATACCAACATATTTTTGTTTCCGCAGAAATTCCATTTAAAGAAGGGAATCATTTAGCAGTATTGGTCAATCAAGGTCCAAATGGTGATTATGACGGCGGTAAAGTGAAGGGAAAATTTACTTCTGAAGATAATGGTAATACATGGGATTTCGTCGAGGAGGTAAAGCCAAATGAAGCAGAATAGAAAACGGCTGAGCAAGCCTGCTGGCTGGATATTATTTATTTGTGCGCTAGGCTTGTTCTGTGTGCAGATCGGTTATTTATTTGTAAATGCTAAATATCAAGCAGAGTATATTGACGACCGCCTTTTCTATATCATCAATATCGCTTGTGCATTATGTTTAGCATTAGCTATATGGTTTTTACTTGAAATCAATAAAGCGGTCAAACTAGTTACACTTTGTGTGATCATCTTATTTATCATTTCTTCAGGTGGCCTGCTTGTTAAAAGCAACCAGGAAGTCAATCATATTACAAGCCTTTCACCTGATTGGAAACATGTATTATCTATCAAAGAAAATGTTGAAAGTGGAGACGCCATTTACTATCGATCGTATTATGGGATATTAGCCCGGCCAAAAGAAAGACTGCATAATCAAATAGATGGAGAGGTAAAGGTTGAATGGCTTGCAAACGATATTGCAGTACTGACATATAAAATAGAAAATCAAACCGTTCAACAATTTATCGCTACGTATGGTGACCGAGGTGGCGGCCTTGCCTATTATTATGTAGGAGCCGAAATTCACGGCCGCTGGCAATTCGATGATATCGAGGTCGAGAGTAATACAGAAGGAATCACTGTAACTGAAAACGGAACAACAGATTCATTTCAATGGGACGATATCGTCCAGTTTGGCACGCTTGCAGTCGTTTTAATGAAAAATAATGAAGCAGCATGGACCTTATCATTAAACGAAGATTTCGACGTTCATTCCGCTGCTAACACAGCTCCTACTGGAACGATTAGTTTATATAAAGCAACGTTAGAAAAAAATAAACCATATACTCTTACTTATAGACTTCACAATGAGGGCAGTGACTGAAACCATATGAAATGGATATGGCAGAAACTTGTTTGAAAGAATTATATACAAAATAGTCAGGCATTCCTTTACTTATGGAATGCCTTACTTAATGGGAGAAAACTAAAGGTGTTTGAAAAATATGGAAACCTTTTTGATCATCATTCGTACAGATAACTAGAAGCTTATTAAGGAGGGCGTACCTATTTTGCAAATGCAATCACAAACATCACAAAATACTGAGATAGTAACAAAAAGAGAAATAAGCACCAGAATTTTTTTAAACATGTACGGCCTTTTAACTTTTATAGGGTGGATGTTATCAATCTTTACCATACCAGTATCTGTAAATGAACATATGGAATTTTTTTATAATAAAGAATTAATTTTAAAAACAAATGAAATAAAAGATTTTTTAGTTTTTTTATTTTGTTCTGCACTGATTTATTTTAGTGTAGTAAATGTTTATTTTAAGCGTAAAAAGTAGCGTTTCAATCAAAATCTATTATGCGAAGTTATAGGCGTGTATCTTTTTATGTCTTTATTGTATTGGTGAATTTAGCTATTATTGTCGCCAAAAAATATCTTAGAGATCTGCTTCATGTAAATGAATCGCAAAGGATGAAATTTCTACATCATTCTACATAATTGTTGTGATATTTTCAAAAATATACAATTTTCACTTTCGAGATTAATAGATAATATGTTATATTTAAAATAATTTAATAAATCAATTTAAATAAGTGCTCACATTTGTGAGTTAAAAGGGAAGCTAGTGAAAGTCTAGTACAGCCCCCGCTACTGTAAAAGCTGATGAAATTACATGCCACTGAGAAATTGGGAAGGCGTAAGAGTAAAATGAAGCTGAAGTCAGGAAACCTGCTTATTTAAACGACACTTGCTTTTCGGAGGGAGAAGTATAGGCGAGACAATAATACCTATTGTTTTTGTGGTTCAGTATAATTTTTTATATTGTAATTTCGCATGCCTGTATTCCTATGTAAAGGAGCACAGGCATTTTTTATTTGGAGGAATGCCTATGAATAAGAATAAAGGAAAGATTTTTGTTGTTGGTTTCGGTCCCGGAGACAGCGAGCATATAACAAAACGAGCGATCGATGCCTTACAGCAAAGTGATAATATTATTGGCTATAAAACATATGTCGAGTTAATTGAACATTTAGTCACCGCTAAATCCATTGTTAGTACAGGGATGACAGAAGAGGTTTCGCGCGCACAAGAAGCCGTAAAGCAGGCTGAAGCTGGCAATATCGTCTCTGTTATTTCAAGTGGCGATTCAGGTGTATATGGCATGGCCGGTTTAGTGTATGAAGTGCTCGTTGAAATGGGCTGGACTGAGAAAGATGGTGTTGCTGTGGAAATTGTTCCTGGTATATCGGCAATTAATTCATGTGCGAGCATATTGGGCGCGCCAGTCATGCATGATTCATGCACGATCAGTTTAAGTGACCATTTAACGCCTTGGACGGTTATTGCCAAGCGGATTGAAGCGGCTGGCATGGCTGATTTTGTGATTGCTTTATATAACCCGAAAAGCGGACGGCGGACACGACAAATTGTGGAAGCACAAAATATTTTACTGAAATATCGTTCACCTGATACACCAGTGGGGCTTGTGAAAAGCGCTTATCGTGAAAACCAGAATGTAGTTTTGACAACACTGGCGGAAATGCTTGAACACGATATAGGAATGCTGACAACAGTCATAATCGGGAACTCATCTACGTTCTTTTATGACAATAAAATCATCACTCCACGAGGATATCAGCGCAAATATACGTTAGGTGAAGGAAAACAAAGTTTAAAACCGCACCAGCGCTTGAAAAAGGAAGCGGAGCCATGGGCATTAGACCAAGATACAGGTGAAGCGCAATCTGGATATGAGCAAATCGTAAAACCGAAACAAGAAATCAGCTCAGTAGATATGGCTTTTAAAGCTTTATCTATGGTGACAAAAACCGAATTAGAAAATCCATTTTTAGTACAGCAGCCGATTGAAGATGTATTTGAATTTTCCGTGTCGCCTGGTGTTGCAAATAAAATGATTACGCCAGAGCAAATGCGTGTATTAGCAGAAGCCATCGGCGAGAAAGGCACACTAGAATATACACCTGATCATCGTTTTTTAGTGAAGCTTCCTACAGATCAACCTGAAACGATTGTTAAAAAACTTGAACAAAGTAACTTGGTCGTCATGCCAGTAGGCGATGTTGTAAATTTAAAGGCTTGTGATTTTTGTTACGGGGAAAAAGCTGACTCTATCCCATATGCAGAAGAAATTGCTGCTAAATTAGGGGGGATAAAGCTTCCGAAAGAATTGCATATTGGTTTTAATGGTTGCGGCATGGCATGTTATCGCGCGGTATTTGATGATATAGGAATTGTTTACCGCAAGAAAAAGTTTGATTTATTTATTGGCGCAAAGCCAGTTGGCCGTACAGCCCATGCTGCTCAGCCCGTTGCAGAAGGGTTAGAACCAGATCAATTATTGCCGCTATTAACTAAAATAATAGAAGAATACAAAGAAAATGCCCATCCAAATGAACGACTTTTTAAATATTTTAAACGAGTGAAAAAAATTCAGCATTTTAACTACCACGATATGAGCTCCAAAATCGAGGTAGAGCCAGCACCCTGTGGAGATTAGGAGGAAAGAATGATCTTTTTTTTAGCAGGTACAAGTGATGCGAGAGCATTAGCCATTCATTTGCAAAATCACGGCTATTCTCTATTAGCCACGGTTGTTACTGAATCTGCAGCCGAAAGTTTAAGAGCAAACGATATTTCCTGTCAAGTCGGTCGGCTATCATTGGATGAAATGATAGCGCTTATAAATAGGCATAAAATGACCATTGTCATTGATGCTAGTCATCCTTATGCGGACGAAGCGTCGAAAACAGCCATGGCAGCAGCAAAAGCGTGTGCCATTCCATATATTCGATATGAACGTCCAAAAGAAAGGTTTAGTTCTCCGCTAATTACAGAGGTTGATAGCTATGAAGAGGCAGCTAAGTTAGCTCACACTCATCAAGGAACGATTATGCTAACAACAGGCAGCAAAACATTAGAATTATTTGCGAAATATTTATTGCGTGATGAGATCCGACTTTTATGTAGAATTCTTCCAAATGTAGAAAATATGGAAAAGTGCAATCAATTAGGCATTAAACAAAAGAACATTATTGCGATTCAAGGTCCGTTTTCGGAATCATTAAATAAATCTTTATGCGAGCAATATGAGGTGACCTTAATGATTACAAAAGAAAGCGGAAAAGCGGGGGCAGTAGATGAAAAAATGACTGCTGCGCTCCAGTTAGGCATTCCTGTTATTTTAATTAAACGACCAGCACTTCTTTATCAAAATTTTTGTACTTCTTTTGAAGAAGTCACTCATCTATTAGGAGGTTTTATTTATGGCAAACATGAACTTTAATACAAAATTCACTCCAGTCACTGTAGATCCAGATAAAATTTATGATCATAGTTTCGCAATTATTAAAGAAGAAATGGGTGATCATCCATTTACAGATGAGCAATGGTTAGTTGTTCGAAGGGTAATCCATGCTTCAGCAGATTTTGAGCTAGGACGCAGCATGATTTTTACACCTGATGCAATTGAAGCCGGGATTGAATCAATCTTAGCCAGCCGTCATGTCGTGGCCGATGTACAAATGATTGAAAGCGGCTCAGGACGTAAACGATTCCAAAAACATGGCGGAGACTTACATTGTTATATTGCTGATGAAGATGTGGCAAAAGAAGCAAAGGCTCAAGGTACAACCCGTGCGATAATTTCCATGCAAAAAGCAACGCGTCTACAACAAGGGGGCATTTATGCCATTGGCAATGCACCAACCGCATTGTTAGAGCTTATTCGTTTAATTAAAGATGGTGTCGCTAAGCCAGACTTAATTATTGGAATGCCAGTTGGATTTGTTTCAGCAGCAGAATCGAAGGAAGAGTTAGCAGTACTTGAAGGCATTCCATTTATTACGAACAAAGGTAGAAAGGGTGGCAGTACAGTGACAGTAGCTGCACTTAATGCCATTTCACTTATGGCAGATGAGCGTGCAAAACAAGAGAAATAAAAAAGACCCTTCCCAAATGCGTCATGGCTACACGACAGGCGCTTGCGCAGCAGCAATGACAAAGGCAGCCATACAAGCACTTATAACAGGGAAAGTATCGAATGAGGTAACGATTTATTTACCAGTTGGACAGTATGCAACCTTTAAAGTAACAGCGTATGAAATGTTGGATGACCGAGTTATGTGTGAAACGATTAAAGATGCCGGTGACGATCCAGATGCTACACATCAAGCGCGCATTCAAAGTACTGTCCGTTTTTTACAAAAGGAATGTATACATATAGATGGTGGAGTCGGTGTCGGGCGGGTGACGAAAGCGGGGCTTCCCGTTCCAGTGGGACAGGCAGCGATTAATCCCGTACCACGCAAAATGATTGCTGGTGTTGTACAAGAAGCGATAGAAAGCTTCAAATTGGTGAATGGAATCGAAGTCATCATTTCCGTACCAGATGGGGAAGAAATCGCTAAAAAAACTTTGAATGGCCGCCTTGGTATTATTGGCGGTATCTCTATATTAGGCACGCGAGGAACAGTCGTTCCATTTTCAAGTTCCGCTTATATGGCAAGTATTGTTCAAGCTATCAATGTTGCAAAGGAAGCAGGGTGTGAGCATTTAGTCATAACAACTGGGGGACGCAGTGAAAAGTTTGCAATGAAGCAGTATCCTCATTTACCAGCAGAAGCATTTATTGAAATGGGCGATTTTGTCGGATTTACGTTAAAGAATATTGCCAGGAAGAAAATTCGGAGCGTGTCATTAGTAGGAATGATGGGGAAGTTTTCTAAAGTTGCACAAGGCGTGATGATGGTTCATTCAAAAAGCGCGCCTATTAACTTTGCATTTCTTGCTGGTGTTGCAAATAAAATCGGGGTGGATGATGCGACACAGTCTGAAATATTACAGGCGAATACTGCTTCACAAGTTGGTGAAATGCTTCAAGGAAACGAAGCATTTTTTGAAGCACTTTGTAAAAATTGCTGCTACTACGCACTCAATCACATGAATACTGACATGAATGTATCGACAACATTGTATGCCATGAATGGAAACTGTTTAGGAAAGGCTGAGAATATTGACAAATTGGATGAAAATGATTGGTATAGGGGATAACGGCGTGGAAGGATTGCTCCCCCAATATATAGAGTGGATTGATGAATGTGATTTACTTGTAGGCGGCGAGCGGCATTTGGATTTTTTTCCGTTGTTCAAAAAAGAGAAAAAAGCAATTAAAGGCGGATTGTCAGCGTTAACCGCTGAAATACAGCAGGAAACCCGTAATGTCGTTATTTTAGTGTCAGGCGATCCATTGTTTTATGGTCTTGGCGGTGTGCTTGCGAAAAAACTTTCATTAGAAATCTATCCATATACGAGCTCGGTCCAGCTTGCTTTTTCAAAAATGCAAGAAAGCTGGCAAGATGCATATATTGTCAGCCTGCATGGTCGTTCCATAAACGGTTTTGCACAAAAAATTGATGGGCGAAAAAAAATTGCAATTTTAACAGATGAAACAAATACTCCGCAAGCTATCGCAAAATATTTAAGGAAATTCAGCATGACAGAATACGATGCCTTTGTTGCTGAAAACTTACAAGGAGAAAACGAGCGTTGCCGTTTCTTTGCATTAGCAGAAATGGAACAAGCTTCATTTTCTCCTCTAAATGTAGTCATTTTAAAGCAGCGCGAAGCTGTTGAACGTTCATCAATTGGCATTCCAGACAATGCATTTATTCAGCGAAAACCAGATAAAGGCTTAATCACAAAAAAAGAAATTCGCACGCTTTGCTTGCAAGAGCTAGAGCTTAAAGAAAACAGCATTGTCTGGGATATTGGAACTTGCACGGGTTCAGTAGCAATCGAAGCAGCAAAAATTGCGCGTGAAGGTGCGGTATTTGCCATTGAAAAAAATGAGAAGGATCTTGAAAACTGCTTAGAAAATCAATTAATACATCGTACCGATTTTGTTGCAGTGCAAGGGAAAGCACCTGAACGCTTAGATGAATTTCCAGATCCGCATGCAATTTTTATTGGCGGCAACGGAGGAAATATGGAGCATTTATTGCAAACATGTGTTTTCCGCTTACAGCCAAATGGCCGCCTAGTGATGAATATTGCTACGATAGAAAACTTGGCAGAAGCGCAGCAGCACTTAAAATCGCTAGGCTGTGATGTATCAATCATACAAGTGCAAATTTCAAAAAGTAAGCCTATTTTAAATTTAACGCGATTTCAGCCGTTAAATCCAATCTTTATTGTGACAGCAAAGAAAGGAATCGAAAAATGAGAATCGGAACTTTATATGGATTAGGTGTCGGGCCGGGTGATCCGGAATTAATCACTGTAAAAGCATTTCGTAAATTACAAGAGAGCCCTGTCATTGCTTATCCTAAGAAATTAAGAGGCAGTAAATCTTACGCTCATCGGATTATCGAGGTGTATATTAACCCAGCAGAAAAAGAGATGCTTGGCTTAGTTTTCCCAATGACAAAAGATGAAGCGACATTGCATGCTGAGTGGTTAAAATCAGTGGATGCCATTTATAGCTATTTAATTCAAGGAAAGGATGTTGCATTTGTTACTGAAGGGGACCCGATGCTGTTTAGCACATTTATTCATATGATGAATTTGTTTCAAGCGATGCATCCGGATGTACCGATTGAAACAGTGGCAGGCATTTCGTCTTTTAACGGTTCCGCTAATCGCTTAGGCGTTGCATTAGCAAATGGCGATGACCATGTTGCGATGGTCCCCGCTACGGAAAATATGGAAGAAATGCGCCGTGTGATTGAAAGTCATGATGCGATTGTCTTTATTAAAGTAGCCAAAGTATTAGATGAGATGCTGGATTTATTAGATGAAATGAAGCTATTAAAAAATACACATGTAGTTACGAAGGTTACATCTGATGAAGAGGTCATTTGGAATGTCAATGAACTTCGTGGGACAGATTTAAATTACTTGTCATGTATGGTGGTGCGCAAATAATGAAGAAAATTTGGATTATTGGTGCAGGTCCGGGAGATCCGGATTTAATAACGGTAAAAGGTTTGAAGTTATTAAAAGCAGCTGATGTTGTCATGTATACCGATTCACTAGTAAGTGAAACATTGGTAGCGGAAGCGAAGGAATCAGCAGAGATTATTCGTACTGCTGGGATGCATCTGCAAGAAATGGTCGATTGTATCGTTGAATTTGTCAATGCTGGCAAAACGGTTGTACGTTTACATACAGGCGATTCATCGATGTACGGTGCAACGATGGAGCAAGTAGCACTGCTTAAGCAGCATGGTATCGGTTATGAAGTAGTGCCTGGTGTAAGCTCTGTCTTTGCATCTGCAGCAGCAATTGGCGCGGAGCTAACAATCCCTGATTTAACACAGACACTTATACTAACACGAGCTGAAGGTCGTACACCTGTACCAGAGCGTGAAAAATTACAAGCATTGGCAAGCCATCACTGTACGATAGCCATGTTTTTAAGTGCGACATTAACAAAAAAAATTACAAAAGAATTGCAGGCAGCGGGCTGGACAGATGATACGCCAGTTGCAGTTGTGCAACGTGCTTCATGGCCAGATCAAAAAATTATTCGTACAACATTAGCTGAATTAGATGAAGCAATGCGTGTCAATGGCATTCGCAAGCATGCCATGATTTTAGCAGGCTGGGCTTTAGATCCTCATATTCATGAAAAAGATTATCGTTCGAAGCTATATGACAAAACATTTACACATGGCTTCCGTAAAGGTGTGAAAGCTGATGATTAGTTTGCGTGAAGGTGAAATTCCAGCAGTTGAAAAGCGTAAACCATATGCCCTCGTTGCCATAACGAAACATGGAGTGGCACATGCAAGAAGCTATGCGGAAAAATTTCCGTATGCCGACCTTTATTATATGAAAAAATTCGAGCAAGGCGACGAAGCTATGCGCCAAATTCAATTATTTGATGGGACAGTTCGTCTATTATTACCCGCTTTATTCCAGCAATATAAAGGGATCATTTGCATCATTTCGCTTGGAGCTGTTGTTCGCATGATTGCACCACTATTAATTGATAAAAAGAAAGACCCTGCCGTATTGGTAGTCGACGATAAAGGTCAATATGTAGTCAGTGTATTATCAGGGCATATCGGCGGCGCCAATGCCTTAACAAATGAATTTGCAAACGCGATTGGTGCAACACCTGTCGTTACAACCGCTTCAGATGTTCAAAAAACGATCCCAGTGGATTTATTTGGCGCCCAATTTGGATGGGTGTGGGATAGTGAAGAAAAATTAACAGCTGTCAGTGCATCTGTTGTCAATGAAGAGCATGTTGCAATCATACAAGAAGCGGGAGAGAGAAACTGGTGGATGCACGATCGTCCTATGCCAGCCAACTTAAAGATTTACCCATCAACAAATGAAGCGATTGTTGCTAAGCCGCAAGCAACACTACTAATTACAGATCGTTTACTTGATGAACATGAAGAAGTGCTGATCAATAACGGAGTGATTTATCGACCAAAATCAATTGTGCTTGGCATAGGTTGTAATCGTGGCACTGCAATGGAAGAAATTGAACAAGTAATAGATGAAACATTGACGGAGCTGCGTATAAGTAAAAAAAGTGTTAAAGCTGTAGCAACCATCAATTTGAAGAAAAACGAAACTGGCTTGCTTGAATTAATCGCTAAACATAATTGGTCATTTGGTACTTACACACCTGAAGAGCTGAATGAAATGCCGTTGCAGAACCCATCGGAGACAGTTTTTAAGTATACAGGGGCTTATGGGGTAAGCGAACCTGCGGCATTGCGATATGCGCATGCAAAGGAATTATTACTAGAGAAAAAGAAAAGCGGCAATGTCACTATATCCGTTGCTAAGGTCAACTTCGAGGAGGGGTCATCATGCAGCGATTTATTCTAGCCGGTACAGGGAGCGGTGTTGGCAAAACAACGTTCACAATCGGTATTATGCGTGCACTTATGAAGCGCGGTTTAACAGTACAGGGGTTTAAATGCGGGCCAGACTATATTGATCCAACCTATCATACCGCAGTTACTAACCGCGCATCTCGAAATATTGATAGTTTCATGATGTCCCATGATGTCGTTCGTGCTATTGTCGCTAGAGCGAGTGCAGATGCAGATGTAGCTGTTATAGAAGGAGTAATGGGCTTTTATGATGGCAAATCCCCATTATCAAATGAAGGATCTGCTGCTCATATTAGTGAAATAACAAAAAGTCCAGTTATCTTAATTGTCAATGCAGCAAGTATGGCAAGAAGTGTAGCAGCGATTGTTAAAGGTTTTCAAATGTTAGATGAAAATTCCAATATAGTTGGTGTAATTGCTAATCAATTAGGAAGTAAAGGCCATTTTGAAATTGTTAAAACAGCGATTGAAAAAGAATGTGGAATACCCGTCATTGGCTATTTATTAAAAGAAGCGGTACCTAAGATACCGAGCCGTCATTTAGGTTTAGTACCTGCTATTGAACGCGGTGATTTAGATTCATATTTTGATAAGCTTGCAACAGCAATCGAAGAAACAGTTGATATTGAACAGTTACTTGAAATTACAAAGGCACAATCCATTGCTGTATCAGCATCAATTTTTGATGAACAGCCGCAACTACAAAAGGTGCATATAGCCGTTGCAAAGGACGCTGCCTTTAACTTTTACTATGAAGAAAACTTAGAATTATTGCGGGCAAATGGAGCAATCTTGCATTTCTTCTCCCCTTTGCAAAACGAGAAAGTACCGACAGCAGCACAAGGACTTTATATCGGTGGCGGTTTCCCTGAAGAGTTTGCGGATCAATTAGCAAAAAATGAGGGCACAAAGCAATCCGTACGTGCCGCTATCGAGCGAGGACTGCCAACATTAGCTGAATGCGGCGGTTTTATGTATTTAACAGAAGAAATCATAAATCGTCAAGGGCATACATATCCAATGCTCGGAGTGATACCAGGACGTGTGCGGATGCAAACTAAGTTAGCGGCGCTTGGCTATCGAGAAATTACAGGAATGGCTGGTAACTTCTTTATGAGTGAAGAGGATTCCGCGAAAGGGCATGAGTTCCACTATTCATCGTATGAGGGAGAGCATGCATCACCGGCTTTTTTTAGCAAAGGTCGTTTCCGTGCTCAGAAAGAAGGCTATTTGCAAAAAAATCTTGTAGCAGGCTATACTCATTTCCATTTTGCTTCAAACCCACAAATAGTTAAAAATTGGTTGGCTGCATGTTTGGAGGTACAGCAATGAATTATTTCCCACTATTAATGAATATTGATTATAAAAAGGTTGTCATTGTTGGCGGCGGCCATGTAGCTCGTCAAAAAGTAGAAGCATTACTTCCAACAAAAGCTCAAATGGTTTTAATTAGCCCGACTGTAACCGAAACATTGCAACATTTTATTGATGGAGGGCTTGTGACATGGAAAGAAAAAGTATTTGAACCAGCTGATCTAGATAATGCAGCACTAATTTTTGCTGTTACCAATGATAAAAAAGTTAACAATGCAGTAGAAGAAGCCACACAGCATTGGCAGATGCTTAGTCGTGCAGATGCAAAAGGACGTGTTGATTTTATCAATCCAGCAGTCGTTCGCCGCGGTGATTTTATTGTGACAGTATCAACCTCTGGAGCAAGTCCGGGCTTAACTCGTCGCATAAAAATGGATTTAGCAGAGCAGTTTGGAAATCATTATGCACAATATGTAAGTTTTTTAAAGGATGCACGTCAGCGAATTTTACAAGTATATACGGGCGCTGAGAAAACACAAATACTCGCTGAACTTTTGGATCCACAATTATTACAGTGGGTAGAGCAAAATGAAAAACAAAAATGTGAAGCTTGGCTACAGCAACGTCTAGGAGAACAACAATGAGCGGTTATGTATATATTGTAGGTGCTGGTCCTGGAGCGCCAAAACTATTAACAATAAGAGGACTAGAGTGCATTCAACAAGCAGATGTGATTTTATATGACCGTTTAGTAAATCCAGAATTATTAACCTATGCAAAAGCTGATGCCGAATTCATTTATTGTGGTAAAGAGCCAGGTAATCACGGACTAATACAGGATGAAATTCATCGGATTTTAGTGGGACAAGCAAAGCTTGGGAAGCATGTGCTTCGCTTGAAAGGCGGCGACCCATTTGTCTTTGGACGTGGTGCTGAAGAAGCAGCGATTTTGCGGAAAGCCAATATCCCATTTGAAATTGTGCCTGGAATTACAGCGGGGATTGCCGCGCCAGCTTATGCAGGAATTCCGGTTACACATCGTGATCATGCTGCGAGCTTTGCCATCGTTACTGGTCATGGCCGAGCTGAAAAAGAGCAAGACTTTTTAAATTGGGCTGCCCTTGCACATATTGATACGGTGGCATTTTATATGAGCGTAGGCAATATCGCACATATTACAAAAAGCTTAATTACATACGGCAAAAGCGAATCAACTCCTGTTGCAGTCATTGAATGGGGTACAACTGAAAACCAGCGTACGATCACAGGCAAACTGGCAACAATTGCACAGGACATTCAAAACCATCGCATCTCTAACCCTACAATGATTTTAGTAGGAGATGTTGTTAACGTTCGTGAGCAAATTGCTTGGTTTGCAGAAAAGGAGCATAAATTATGTTAGCAGAATTAAAACAGCGTCGTGCCATTCGCCAATTTAAAACGCGCGAAGTGGAACGCGACAAAATTGAGACTTTATTAGAAGCAGCGACCTACGCACCAAATGACCGCATGCGCGAGCCTTGGCATTTCTATGTAATACAAGGCGATAGCTTAAAACGTTATGAACAAGTGGCACTTGATTATTTACAAAAACGCTTTCCAACGAAGCCGCATTTAGTTGAAAGTTCAATGAAAGCAATCACTCATACTCCGCTTATCATTGTGGTGACATCAGCGATTGTTGATGGAGATTCAGGTGCTACAAAGGATAATACCTTTGCAGTCAGCAGTGCCATTATGTCGATGTGGCTAATGGCCGAGCAGTTAGGCTTAGGGATGGTATGGCGTACACGCGGGGTTGGTCTCGTGCATGATACGGCATTACATACGTTTATCGGAGCATCGGATGCTGAACAATTAGTAGGGACGTTATGCATTGGTTACCCAGCAGAAGAAATCGAATCTACAAAAAAGCGCACACCATTTACAGAAAAAACCACTTGGCTATAAGGAGGCTTGTTTATGCCACAACAAGGGATGTTATTAGTCTATACTGGCGAAGGCAAAGGAAAAACAACCGCTTCACTCGGTGTTACATTACGCGCAATCGGTCGAGGCATGAAGGTGAAATATTATCAATTTATAAAATCACCTGAACGTACATATGGCGAACAAATTGCCTTGCGAAAACTCGGTGTAGAAACAGTGCAATTAGGTGTCGGATTTACATGGACGAAAACGCCAGAGGAACATCGCGAAGCACTTACAAACGCTTGGAAAACCGTTAGAGAGGAGCTGAAAGATACCACTACAGATGTATTGGTTCTAGATGAGCTGAATAACGCATTAGCCATTACAAAGTTTCCAATCGATGATGTCTTGCCATTAGCAGAAGTGTTAGAGGCAATACAACAACGCCCAAAAACGATGCATGTGGTCATTACTGGGCGTTCTGCACATCCTTCGATCCTCGCATTAGCTGATTTAGTGTCAACGATTGATGCAACTAAACATTATTATGCAGAACAAGATGTTAAAGCAATGAAGGGGCTTGAATTTTAAGCTTAAAAGCCCGCATCAGATGGTGGTATAGTCACCGCACAGAATTTTACCCTTCGTTGTCTAAATTGAGGAGAAGAGTCAATGATGAAAGGTTCGCCTTTACAAATTAATTTTGAAAAGCTTTGGAAAGAAGGCATGCTAGATTGGCATGGTAACATGCCAGAACGCATGGTGAATGATGAGCTTGAAGAAGCATTTTGGGCTCAGTCAATGCGGAAAAAAAGCTATAAGCAAATAGATGATTATGCAAAAATAATATACGAAAAAATAAAGCAGCATATCCCGCAAAATGCTAGTTGTATTGAAATTGGACCAGGCTGGGGCAACTACACCTTTCCGCTAAGTGAAGATGTCCAAAGCTTAACATTAGTGGATGGTTCAGAAAGTGTGCTGTCGTATTTAAAACAATACTTTATGAACGATGCACACATTCAGTTCGTTCATAGCAAATGGGAAGAAGCCCAAATTGAACCGCATGATGTCGTAATTGGTGTGAACTGCTTTTATCGCATGTATGAAATGAATGCAGCATTAAAAAAAATGAATATGCTTGCAAAGAAACGCGCCATTATCGGCTTAACAACAGGACCTATTCAGCCACATTACATTGCTTTAGAGGAGCAGTATGGATATGACATTAAATATCCTCGCCGCGACTATATTGCAATCGTCAATATGCTTTACCAATTAGGTATTTATGCAGATTGTGAGATGCTCAAACTAGAGCGCGTCTATCGATATGAGACAGTAGAACAACTATATGAAGCACAAAGTAAAAAAGTCTTATCTCCACAGTTTGAAATGACACATGTGAAAGCCTCACTCGAAAGCTTTATTACAATGGAGGACGGGCTGTTCGTGTACCGTCATCCATTTTATGCTGCAATAATTAGCTGGGAGCCATCATTAGCTACATGAAAAAGAATCGATATGCATTACTTATAATAGCATTAATCGTAGGTTTGCTTGCTTCAATGACATTTGCGGTGATGGTGGGCTCTGTAGATATTACACCGCGCATTATTTGGGAATTGCTATTTACCAAATTGGGATTATCGTTAGAAACAACCGTATCAAACCCACAAAGCATCATTATATGGGAGATTCGTTTACCGCGTGTCATCCTAGCTGCGATTGTAGGAGCCGCACTGTCGATTAGCGGTGCAGCGATTCAGGCACTAGTAAAGAACTCGATTGCTGACCCATATATTTTAGGTGTATCTTCAGGCGCATCAGTTGGAGCAACCTCGGTTATATTGCTCGGTGCATTTAGTGCAATAGGGAACTACGCTCTTTCCTTTGCTGCTTTTTTAGGCGCCATTTTCGCAGTAATCATTGTATTTCTATTAGCACGCGTCAATGGCAGAATATCTGTTGTTCGACTACTATTAGCTGGAATCGCGATATCAATGGTATTTTCCGCTATTACTAACTTTATGTTGATGATGTCTAAACAGCAGGGCGGTATACAAGCTGTTATGCATTGGATGCTTGGTAGTTTAGCAGGTGCGAAGTGGTCGAATCTTGGAATCCCATTCTTTATCTTTCTACTCGTTTTCACATTGCTTTTATTGAACTATCGACAGCTCAATGCGCTCCTACTTGGAGAAGAAACAGCCGCTACGCTTGGCATTAACTTAGACCGATTTCGCATCTTTATCATACTTTTTGTCTCGTTATTAACAGGCGTGATTGTCGCAGTAAGCGGCAGTATTGGCTTTGTCGGATTAATTATTCCGCACCTTGTGAGAATGATGGTAGGTTCAAATTACAAAGTTGTCTTGCCAATCAGTGCTTTGATCGGAGCCATATTCCTTGTTTGGGCGGACATGGTTGCACGGATTGTCATTGCACCTGAAGAAATGCCCATCGGTATAATTACGGCAGTTTGCGGCAGCCCGTTCTTTATTTGGATGCTCAGACGGCGACGATATTCTTTTGGGGACGGTGAATAATGATGCTCCAAGTAAAAGATATTTCTTTTTCAATAGCGGATAAGCAAATTCTGCACAATATTACGTTTTCAATTCATCAAGGAAAATTTGTGGGCCTCATTGGACCAAATGGAAGCGGGAAATCGACGATGTTAAAAATTATTTATCGTCATTTAAAGCAAACGAGCGGAATGGTGACGCTATATGAAGATGACATTATCCATATTTCACAAAAAAAGCTGGCACAGGAAATAGCAGTTGTTAGTCAAGAAACACCTGTACTCTTTGACTTTACCGTAAAAGATTTAGTTTTAATGGGGCGGACGCCGTATAAAAAATGGCTGGCTAACGATAATCAAGAAGACTTTGCCATTGTCGAAGAAAGTATGCACCTTGCTAATGTTCAGCATTTAGAAAATAGAACTTTTAATCAATTATCAGGTGGAGAAAAAAAGCGTGTAATGCTCGCACGCGCTCTTGCACAGCAGGCAAAAATATTAATTTTAGACGAACCAACAAATCATCTTGATATCGAACATCAATATCAATTAATGGATTTAGTAAAGGGTTTGCCAATCACGATTGTAGCAGCACTGCATGATTTAAATTTAGCTGCTGGCTATTGTGATGAATTACTTGTCATGAAAGATGGCGCACTCTATATGGAGGGAACACCAGAAGAAGTACTGACTGAGGAGACGTTAAAGCGTGTTTTTCATGTACAAGCCGGTATTTCAAAAAACCCTTTTACAAAAAAGCTGCATTTATTTTTTTACACTAAACAATAAATAAAATCGAGGATATAAGAACATGAAAAATAAAAAAATTTGGTCAACTTTGTTTTTATCGGCATTGCTATTTTTAGCCGCATGCTCAGCTGAAGAAACTAAAACAGCAGCTGTAAAAGATAATCAAACAGAGGAAAATGAAAAAATCGTTATTGATAATGAAGGACTTGTGATTGAATACGAAGAAGCACCAAAACGTGCAATATCATTAAATCAACATGTAACAGAAATCATGCTAGCGCTCGGCTTAGAAGAATCAATGGTTGGCACAGCTTTTTTAGATAATGAAATATATGAGCCATTACAAGAAGCATATAACAAAGTACCGGTTTTAGCTGAGCAATATCCATCTAAAGAACAAGTGATTGCTGAGGAAGCAGACTTTTTATATGGTGGCTGGGCGAGTGCATTTAATGAAAAAAACATCGCAACACGTGAAGAATTAAAGGAGTTAGGCATTAATAGCTATTTACAATCGTCATCTATTAAAGTAGCACCAACATTAGAAGATATTTATACAGATATTCGCAATATCGCCAAAATATTTCAAATTGAAGAGCGCGGAGAGGCGCTAGTTGGAGAAATTAATCAGGACATTGAAGAGATTACCTCTAAATTACCAGACGCAGAAGAGCCACTGGATGTATTAGTATTTGATAGCGGGGAAACAGATGTGTTCACTGCAACACAAAACTTTATGAACACACTTGTAACTATGGCTGGCGGAAACAATATCTTTGGTGATATTGAAGGTAACTGGGCTACAGTATCAAAAGAAGACGCAGTAGAACGCCAACCTGAAGTGATTGTTGTGATCGATTATGGTTCAACGACCGCGGAACAAAAAATTGAGTTTTTAAAAACAGATGCAGCATTAAGCCAAACCCCTGCTGTACAAAACGAACATTTTGTCATCTTGCCATTGTCTGCAGCATCTGAAGGTGTGCGTGCAGCTGAAGCGTTAGAAATTTTAGCAAAAGGCTTTTACCCAGACGCTTATAAATAGAGCTGAGGATGAAATAGATTCGACTTCATTTATTAACACGAAATGTTAATAGAAGCGAGTGAAATCCACGTAACAGCAACTTAAAACAAGAGGAGGAGGTCACTAATGACAACTTGGAATTTAACACAAATGCAGCGCCACTTGCTCATATGCAATGGATCTACCTGTATGGGTGCGGGAGCTGAAATGGTCACGCAAAATATTCGTGATGAAATTAGAAAAAATCGTTTAGATGAGTATATTCACACATCCCGCACTCGCTGCAACGGTCGCTGTAAAGATAAATGCGTCGTCATTGATTATCCAAAGGGGACGTGGTATTCCGTCCAGCAAGAAGAAACGGCACGTGCGATTGTTCATGAAACAGCCGAAGAAAAAGCAATGATTTATTCAATGGAGCATGGTGAACGTAAACGCGGGGAAACCCGCATTAAAGGAATTGATAAATACAAGAAAGGAAAGGGACCAATGAAAAAAGCAGTTTTATTTGTTGGGCATGGCAGCAAACTGGAGGACGGCAATAAAGAAGTTCTCCAGTTTGTCAAACAAATGAAAGAATACATTGATCCGTCCCTTTATGTAGAAACATGTTTTTTAGAGTTTGCATCACCAAATATTGAAGACGGAATTCAGCTATGCATTGAAAAAGGTGCGGATGAAGTCCATGTCATTCCTATCATCTTATTACATGCAGGCCACTCAAAACTGCATATTCCTGCCGAAATTGAACATGCGAAGGAACATTTTCCAGATATACAATTCACCTACGGTCAAACGATTGGTGTTCATGAAGAAATTTTTGAGATTTTAAAATCACGACTTGCTGATACCGGTTTTGATGTTAATCAAAAGCATGAAGATACGGCAATCTTGCTGATTGGACGAGGTGGCAGTGATCCGTATGCAAATGGAGATTTTTATAAAATCAGCCGTTTATTATGGGAAAAATTAAATGTATCTATCGTTGAAAGTGCCTTTATGGGAGTAACAACGCCAACTGTGCAGGATGGAATGGAACGTTGCCTTAAATTAGGCGCGAAAAAAATTATCATGTTGCCGTATTTCTTATTTACCGGAATTCTAATGAAAAGAATGAATAATATGGCAGAGCAGTTCAAAGAGACATATCCTCATGTAACAATTGATATTGCTGAATATTTTGGTTACCATCCAAAATTAAGAACTGTCTTATTAGAACGGATGCAACAAGCTTTAGACGGCACTTCAACTGGAATGCAGGATTTAGAAAATTTCCGTAAATATGCAGAAGAACATGGTTATGAACATCATCATCATTGATTAATATAAAGAAACCGGACCTTTGTTAGTCCGGTTTTTTCATTTAGAAAGCCTTCTCCCTGTTTTTGTTCTTTTAACAATAAGTATAGTGATGAAAACGAATAAATTTACACAATGTCCATTCGATTCTGATTCTTTTACATGTACAATATAGTAATGACTATATAAATTGGAGGGATTCTTTTGAATGCAACGGTTGTATTCCAGAACGGTGAAATTGTAACAATAGATAAAGAGGATACTATTTGTCAGTCTGTTGCTATTATGGAAAATAAAATAGTGGCAGTTGGATCAAATGAAGAAGTATCACCATGGATAGGTTCTGCCACAAAGATCATCGATTTAAAAGGAAAGTCATTGCTACCAGGTTTCATTGATGCACATTTGCACTTTGTCTTGTATGGCGTTTTTCAAATGAACATCAGTTGTAAAGACCAAGGGATGCAATCGCTAGATGCGATTTTAACAGCGCTTCAAAAAAGGGCTGATGCGACACCAAGAGGACAGTGGATTAGAGCATGGGGATTTAATGAAGCATTTGTGGAAGAGCAACGTTACCCTACTAGAGAGGAACTCGATGCCGTTTCAACAGAGCATCCAATTGTCATATCACGCACATGTAGTCATATTGGAATTGTAAATAGTAAAGCATTGGAATTAGCCCATATTACGGATGAGAGTGTTAATCCACCAGGAGGGCTAATTGAGCGCAATGAGGATGGATCATTAAGTGGGCGACTAATTGAAAATGCTTATATGCAATTTAATGAAGTATCAGGCTATACAAATAAAGAGCTAGAAAAAGCCATGTTAGTCGCACAGCAACATTTTATGGAAAAAGGAATTACGAGTGTGCATGAAGCAGGAACCTTTGATGAGGAAAGCTTTCGGCTTATGCAGCTTGCATCTCAAAATGGTGATTTAAAAATTCGAATCTATGCAATGATTAGTTCTTTGAATGATTGTAAGCAATTCACATTAAATATGATGAAAGCTGGAATTGTGACTGGCACAGGTAATGATTTCTTTAAAGTTGGACCTGCAAAATTATTTACAGACGGAAGTAGTACAGGCCCTACAATTGCTACTCGTGAAAGCTATTCGAGTAATCCAAATGATTATGGCATTTTATATTACACAGAGGATGAAATTTATGATGTTTTAGGAGAGGCACATCGGAAAGGGTATCAAATTACTGTACATGCTCAAGGGGACAAAGCCATTGAATTATATTTAAATGTCGTTGAGCGTGCAATAAATGAGTATCCACGCAATAATCATCGGCATCGTATTGAGCATGCAGGAATATCAGCTTCCGATCTGCAGGAGCGAATGAAAAACTTAGGTGTAATTCCTATTCCTAATCCTCCATTCCCATACGAATTTGGTGAAAGTTATATTCACAATTATGGCGAACGTATTCATTATATGTATCCTGCAAGGGACTTCCTTGATTTAGGTATTCCTTGTGCAGCTGGGTCAGATGCACCTGTGACGACGTATAATCCTATGATTGGTATTCACACAGCTGTTAACCGTAAAGTGAATTCAGGAACGGAATTTGGCAGACAACAACGCGTCAGCTTATTAGAAGCCATTCGAATGTATACTTATAATGCTGCATTCGCAAGCTTTGATGAGGACAAAAAAGGAAGTATTGAAGTTGGAAAGTTGGCTGATTTAATTGTTGCTGATCGTGCATTACTACAAATGCCTCTTGAAAACTTAAAGGATGTACAAATTGAGATGACGATGATCGATGGCAAGATTGTTTATGAGAAGAGTTTATCACAGGTTTAAAGAAAAGAGGGGGCATATGAGTGGAAGTAACTGTATCATGTTGTCAGTTTGAAATAAAAAAATTGAACAGTTTCTCTGCGTTTGAAAAACAAGTAAGTGATACATTTGAACAAGTTCCTCTAACGAGTGACTATGTCTTATTTCCAGAGCTCACCACATTGGGTTTATTAACAAGCTTTGATCATTTTTCTACGTTTGCACTAAAGGATTATCGAAAATTAACTGATTTTTTAGACGATTACAAAAAGTTATTCTCATCATTAGCCTCAGAGCGGCAGCAAATAATTATAGCGGGTTCTACTTTAGAAGAGGAAGCAGGTGAAATTTACAATACATGCTTCATTTTTGAGCCGGACGGATCTATTCACCGACATCGGAAAACTCATATTTTTCCTGGAGAGGCAGAATGGGACACTGCAGAGGGTGATGCGCTGGAAGTGTTTGAAATTGGTCCCGTCACGTTTGGAATCGCGATTTGTTATGAAATAGAAATTCCAGAAATCAACTCCATCTATCAACAGAAGGGTGCAGACATTATTTTTTGTCCTTCCTATACGTTCACGCCACATGGCTTTTGGCGTGTTAGACATTGTGCACAAGCGCGAGCAATTGAAAATCAAGTGTATGTGATACATTGTCCAACGAAAGGCAATAGGGAGGGTATTATATACCCCGGGCATGGAAACGCCTCTATATTATCACCTTGTGATTTAAATTGGGAAGCCAACGGTGTTGTCGTAGAAGCAAAAGAGAATACAAAGGTAATTACAGCAAGCTTATCGATGGATGCTTTATACGATAACCGTCAGGACGGAGCGGCTACGACCGTAAAAGATCGACAACGTAGAAAAGAGCTGTACACCATAGGAAAAGTTTGAGGAGAGTATTTCTTGTAAAATAGGAGGAATTGAATGAAGAAAGCACAATGGTTGCTCGTTATTCCCTTTATTGGTATGGCATTCTGTCTCCCATGGGTAAATAGAATTGAACCTTATGTGTTAGGCCTGCCATTTATTTTGTTTTGGATTGTACTATGGATGGTGTTGTCGTCAGCCATTCTATATATTGTCTATCGTATTGAGTATGGCAAGGAGGAAAAGCAATGAATAGTGCATTACTTATTATTTTCTTCTTTGCTGCATTAGCTTTGTTTTTAGGTATTCGCGCAACAAAAGGTAAAGAGATGAATGTAAATGAATTTGCAGTAGGAAACAAAAGCTTTGGAACGTTGTTTATCTTTTTACTTATCGCTGGAGAAGTTTATACAACTTTTACCTTTTTAGGTGGTAGCGGTTGGGCTTATTCACGAGGAGCAGCAGCTTATTATGTTCCGGCTTATATTTGTTTAGCTTACGTATTATCGTATTGGATGATACCTAAAGTATGGCGCTTTGCGAAGGATCATCAAATTATCTCACAGCCTGGTTATTTTTCCGCTAAATATAGAAGCCCTATATTGGGTGTTGTCGTATCTTTATTAGGGACAATCGCTTTAATTCCATATATAGTCATACAGCTAAAAGGCTTAGGCATTATCGTAGGAGAAGCCTCTTATGGTGCGATAAGTCCCATCGTTGCCAGTGCAATCGGAGCAGCTATCATTACCATTTATGTAACGGTTTCAGGGATTCACGGTTCAGCATGGACTGCTGTGATAAAGGATATTTTAATATTGGTTGTTATCGTCTTTTTAGGATTGTATATTCCATTTCATTATTTTGGTGGTATTCAACCAATGTTTGAAGCTGTACAAGCAGTAAAACCAGAAAGCTTAACATTGCCGAGTGAAGGATATAGTGTCGCCTGGTTTATTTCTACAATTATCTTAAATGCACTCGGCTTTTATTTATTGCCTCAATCTTTTTCAATTATATTATCTGCTGACGGTGAAAAGGTGCTAAAGAAAAATGCAATTACGCTTCCACTGTACACGTTATTATTATTGTTTGTTTTTTTCATTGGATTTGCTGCCATTATTCAAGTCCCTGGTCTCCAAGGAGCAGACGGAGATTTGTCATTATTGCGCTTAACTATGCAGACGTTTGACCCATGGATTGTTGGCATTGTCGGAGCTGCAGGCTTATTAACAGCTCTCGTACCGGCTTCTGTTATGCTAATGTCTGCCTCTGTAGGGTTAATGACCGGGATTTATCGTTTAATGAGGCCAAATGCAACAGATCGCCAACAGTTAACAGTGTCAAAGCTGCTAGTGTTTGTCATCATTATCATTGCTTTTATGTTTACTATTTCCGGCGGAGAAGCGTTAGCAATACTAAATATTATGTCGTATAGTTTAATCACACAATTAGTACCAGCATTGCTGTTTAGCTTTATTAATACCCGTTTTATGAATAAATACGGTGCAATGGCCGGTATAGTAGCAGGCGTTTCAATCGTTCTTTATAATGCTGTTACCGGCATAAAGTTAGCTGATTTCTTCCCAAGTATCCCAACGTATATAAATGATTTAAATACTGGAATGATTGCATTAGCTGTAAACTTTTTGATTGCTTTTATTGTAAGTTTAACGACAAATCGTTTGATAGCAAAAAGTAGGAATGAGTTATTAGAAGCGCAAGAAATCGTTAAAAGTTAATCGGGACAATTCATTGAATATGGCTTATAGAGCAAATTTTGAAATGTGTTCTTCAAAGCAGTGTTGTATACTTAAATTAGACAATTATTAATTTTTTATTGGAGGAAAAATATGAAACTTGGAGCATTCTCAGTAAGTTTAAGTGTAAAAGACATTAATAAATCAAAATCATTTTACGAAAATCTAGGATTTCAAGTTTTAGGAGGGGATATAACCCAAAATTGGCTCATTATGAAGAATGAAAGTTGCGTAATTGGTCTATTTCAAGGTATGTTCGACAAGAATATTCTAACTTTTAATCCAGGATGGAATCAAAATGCCGAAAATCTCGATTCGTTTACGGACATTCGAGTTATCCAGCAACAGCTTAAAGCAAAAGGAATAAAAATACTATCTGAAGCTGATGAAACGAGCGAAGGCCCTGCAAGTTTTACAATCGAAGATCCTGATGGTAATCCAATTCTTTTTGATCAACACAGATGAATTTATATTAAAGAATCTATTCAATAAAGAATGGGTTCTTTAATTTTGCCGTCATAAGAAAGGAGAGTATACGGTGGATAAAAGTAATGACATTTTTTCTAGTTTACATAATATATATTATCGGAAGTTAAACAGAAAACAATTAAATTGTCTCAAAACAAAAGTATACTTAAAACAGTGAGACAAAACAAAAAAATTACTAAAGCCTCTAATTTTTACTCCAGTACATTCATTTCATTTACTATAAATGCTTTAATATATTTTTTGGTCCGCAAAAATTTTATTTGATGATTAACGCTCTATACATAAAAATGTATGCATCGTTTAATCAGTTGCATGATTCATTATAGTTTTTAACTAAAATGACTTCTTTCATATTATTAGTTTACATAATAAAGTTATATTCAACTCACTTCGTTGCTAATAATAATAAAAAACTGCTCCATAAATGATACGGAACAGTTTTTAAGCTTTATATCATTTGTATTGATTTATTTAAATATTCCCTTGCTGTTCCATAATATTGAATCTTATTGTATTCTGGGAAATCTGATTGAAATCTAACATATATCGGCGAATTAAGCAGCCATGGATAATGGCTAAGAAGCTCTTTATCACCGTATAATATAGCTGTTAATAACAGATCTGCTTCCCTCTCATAAATCATATACCTGATTTTCGCGTATTGTTCATCGAAATCGCCATCGCTTATGTGCATCCTTCCAAGCAATACATATTGGCCCATCTGCGGGATCCATTCAGCAAGCAATTCATCTCGCTGCTTTGACAATGTTGCTGCAGTGTTAAAGTCTTGGCCAATTGTTAATGAAATTTCGTTTGAGCGGTCTGATTGCATTAAAGTATATTTTCGATGCTCTACTGGCTTATAGTCAGTTGCGGGCGGCTGAATGTGAACGCGCAAATTGGATAAATCAAGTTTCTTCATAGGCATATATCCCCTTCAATAAAGAGTGAAATACCACTTTTGATATCATATGCACCACTGCTGCAAACGTGATAAATGCCTAATTTATTTTTGCTTTGAAGACTCTATATCAATTACTTTCACGCTATTAAGAGCCCATTGTTCGTTTACATACTTCCATTGTGATTCAATAAAAGCTATAGAATCCGCATGATTCGCACCACTTATTCTTTGCAGTCCCCTTAACCCATTGGTTCCATCCTTTAACTTTACTGGCTTCAATGTACTGTAAGGATCTACCATCAGTTCCATTGGTTCATTTAATCTTCCTTTACTATATAAGCCTAATTTTTCGTAATCTTTTGCTCTAGTTTTCAAATCAAATGTATAAGTATCGCCCGTTTCCTGGATGATTGTAGATGCTTTATAATCATCCTCGAAATGAGTAGTCATCATAACTGTTTCCGGCACAGTTAAATCTGTTAACTCAAAGTCTTTTAGCGAATACAAATAATAATTGGACACTCCACCGCTTCCACCTGTTTCCACACTTATAAATAAATCTTTTATGCCATCTTGATTCATGTCAATGAATTGAAGCTGCGGGTCGAAGCCTGCCTCGAGTTTCGCTTTATATTTTTCACCATTAGATGCTTGTATTTGTATGTATACTTCTCTTAGAAAATCAGAGTCATCTTCATAACGTATTCCTTTAATACTTACAAAATCTTCTTTTCCATCTCCTGAAATATCCGCTTTCTCATCTATTATTGCTATCATTTCGTCCTTTTTATCTTCCCCGGCATAAACACCTGTTATTGTTGATAAACTCATCATAAAGAAAGCCGCGAATGCAAAGATTATTTCTTTCTTCATTTAGAACCCTCCTACTCTGTATATACATAGGATTGCCCTTTATTGGAAGATAAATGCAATTAAACCAAAAAAATAGCGAAAAAGCAGCCTAACCTAGACAGATTAAGCTCCATTTTGCTTATTTAGTTAATACTTTTTCACTTTTCGGATTCAGTGCCTTGGACAACGCTTGAACATAACCATTAATTGCTCTTTTACCGAGATCAGATGTAGGATTGAGCAATTCAAATGCATGATACGCTCCTGGATAAAGCTGAAATTCAACTGCAACACCTGCTTGTGCTAACCTTGAAACATATTCTATCGTTTCGTCCCTAAATGGATCCAGCTGGCCAACACAAGTGTAAGTTGGCGGCAGACCTGAAAAATTCTTTGTTCGTATAGGGGCTGCATATGGAGAGATTTCACCATTGCCATGTGAACCTAGATACATCCTCCAAGCTGCTAAATTGTTCCCTCTATTCCAAATAGCACGTTCATCGGTAATCTCATAACTTGAAGCTGACGTATTTGTATCATCAATCATTGGATATAACGGCATTTGAAAGGCAATTTTAGGTCCTTTTCGGTCTCTGGCGAGCAAACTTAATGCAGCGGTTAATCCACCGCCTGCGCTTTGACCAGCGACCGCCAGTCTATTAATATCAATATTAAATTCTTCCGCTGCTTCAGACATCCATACTAATGCTGAATAGCAATCTTCTATTGGAGCAGGATACGGATGTTCTGGTGCAAGTCTATAATCAACGGATACAACGAGGCAATTCGCTTCTTCAACAAAAACTTGGCAGATGCTATCACTTCCATCAGGACTACCTGTTACATATCCGCCTCCATGAATAAATAGCAATGCAGGAATAGGTTCATTGATTCTATTTACAGGTTCATATATTTTAATATTCATATCTTGAGAGTCACCGCCAGCAATCGTGCGCACATGCACTTTAACATCCGGTGAGGATTCTGCGGGTATGATTGGCGCCTCCCTTGCTGCTTCTAAACCTTCCGGCAATTTAAATGGTGGAAATACTTCTGCCATCTCCTTTAATTCTTCTGCTATTCTACTAATAAAATCCATTTTTCTATCCCCCTATTTACTATTTAGCAAGATTTGTAGCTGTTTTAATGGTGAAGCCTTCATAGCCTTGAGAAGCGATGGCCTTAATTTTTTGATTATAGGCGCCAACTCCACCTAAATAAATGAGAAAAGCGCTTGGCTTCCCTTCTATATTTGCTCCTGAATACCATGATGGCGTTTTAGAATAGAGCGTGTTTCTGTATACCTCATCGCAATGCCTGCTCCAAGCTTCTTCATCAGCAAGGTTAGCCTCCATCGTTTCAATATCATTTTTATGAAGGTAACTGATACATTCAGAAATCCACTCGACATGCTGTTCTATACTTGTCGGCATGTTGCTGGCAACTGATGGACTTTGCGGTCCTGTAATCATAAACATATTAGGGAATCCCGCTGTAGCTATACCAAGGTAAGTTGTAACAGATGCGCCATTTTCCCACTTGTCTTTTAGTGAGAGCTCATCTTTTCCTTGTATATCCATTTTTAATAATGGACCGGTCATGCCGTCATATCCGGTTGCAAAGACAATGCTGTCCAATTCATACTCATTGTCTGCAGTGCGTATCCCTCTTTCAGTAATTTCCTGAATAGGGCTTGCTTTCACATCCACAAATGTAACGTTATTACGATTAAATGTTTCATAATAATTTGTATCAAGAACGAGCCGCTTTGTAGCAAAATGATAATCAGGGATTAGTTTTTCAGCTAAAATTGGATCCTTTACGATCGTGCGTATTTTATTCTGGACGAACTCACCTAGCGTATGATTTGAGTCCGCATTTACAAGAAGGTCATTGTATGTTGAACTAATAATGAAGCCTCCCGTTTCCCAGGCCTCTTCATAAACTCGGTTTCGCTCTTCTTCATTATCTTCCATTGCGGATCGATTATTGTAGTCCCATGGATATCCAGCACGAGACTGATGCATTTTCTGTCTTGTTTCTGTAAATCCCTTTTTGTAGTTTGTTATATCGTCAGACGAGTAAGTGAAATTTTTAGCCGGAACTGCATACTGAGGCGTTCGCTGAAAACTAAAAAGATGTCCTGCTTCTTGGGCAATGACAGGAATACTTTGTATACCGCTTGAACCATTGCCAATTACTCCTACTCTTTTACCTTTGAAGTCTACCTTCTCATGGGGCCAGGAACCGGTGTGATACCATTCCCCTCTAAATTGATCAAGTCCTTTAATCTTTGGAATATTCGTTGCATTAATAGACAAACAGCCTACTCCGGTTATAAAATATTTAGCTATTACTTCACTTCCATTACCTAATTGAATACTCCACTTATTGATATTTTCATTGTAATAGGCACCTTTTATTTCCGTGTTAAACTGAATATCTCTCCTCAAATCAAGCTTGTCAGCAACAAAATTAAGATACCTTAATATCTCTGGCTGCTCGGGATACCTTGAACTCCATGTCCATTCATTATAGAGCTTCTCAGAAAATGTATAACAATAAGTGTGGCTTTCTGAATCACAACGCGCGCCGGGATAACGGCTCCAATACCATGCGCCTCCTACCCCATTCCCTTTTTCATAAACACGAACAGAAAATCCTTTCTCACGCAAACTATGCAGCATATACAATCCTGAAAAACCAGCGCCGATGACAACAGCATCTAGCATTTCAGTACTCGCCGCTTTACTTGACATGATTTATTCCTCCTTTGTCCGGTTCTATTCGAAACATATGGAAACGCTTGCAATAAACACCTCGAAGCTTTCGTATATTTTCTTTATATTTTGAATATAAAGATTATTTACATTATAATATGATTATTCACTTAAAGCTATTCCCTCATTTAGATATTTTTTAATAGAGTAACTGCATAGAATGGTAGTATATATAACCGATTTTAATTGCTAAAAGGTACATTTGGAGGAGATGAAAACCTTTGTCATTAATATTGAGTGAAAATGATCTATTAACTAGTCTTCAAAGGATTTCGGCAACGGATTCAACAGAAGAATTAATGGAGGATATCCTGCGCCTTTATCTAGATATTTTTCCAGCAGGCAATGCTTGCTTATTTCGATATTCGTCTTTGTGTCATATTGCAGAAGGAATCATTTCTATAGATTCGAAAGGGCTTGACTATATCCATTCAATCCGCGATGATGTGAAATCAATTCCTGCCGTACATGCTGCAATAATAAAATTAGCTGCGGTCTACATTCCAAAAAGAGAATGTTTAAAGCAACTTGGTACTAAATATATGACATTTACAGAACCTATACATTCACTTATTATCATCCCGATCTTCTCTGGAACCGTCGTATTTGGCTATATTATCAGTTATAAATTTAATGATTGTCCAATTTTTGATCATGAATTGCTGTCACAGTTTACCCAATTTGGCAGATTGGTTGGAACGATATTTAACAAAGATTCCAAGGTAAATACATGCGCGCATTTAAGCAAAAGAGAAATTGAAGTCATGTCAATGCTTGCAAATGGAGAAATAATTAAGCAAGTGGCTGATTCGCTGGAGATTAGTGAAGCAACCATAAAACAATATATAAAATCAGCTATTAAAAAATTAGGTGTAAAAAATAGAACGCAAGCGGTAGCTGAATTAATAAGACAAGGAATAATATTATAGCTTGATGTAAAAAAACAAGGATGAGCTTGCGGCTCATCCTTGTTTAATCATTACTTACTCAATTGATTCTTTCTCAACTAACCATACTTCTTTCACTTTGCCATTATCTGTTTCGTCAACTATAAAGGAACCATTTGAATAACGGTCATTATATCTAATGTTCATGACATTGGTAGATTCGATGTTTCCTTTTTCTGTTGCAATAAATACTTCATCTTGTGCTTTAGCTATGGCCATCCCTACGACTCTGTGAGGGTTGGACTTTAACTCTCTAAGCATGACAACGCCGCGTTTTGCTCGTGATGTTTTTTCAAATTCTGCTAACTTCATTTTTTTAATTGCCCCGCGCTGCGTAGCAATCACAACGGCTTCCCCTTTTTCATCATGGATGATTCCGCCGCCTATCACAAAATCTCCATCTTTAAGGTTAATTCCTTTTACACCAGCTGCTCGCGGCCCGACGATATTGACTTCCTGTTCATCAAACCACAGTCCATATCCTTGGGCTGTTGCAAGGAACAGCTCTTTAGCGCCGTCGGTTAAATGAACATCAATCAATTGGTCATCACCTTTTAGATTAAGGGCGACAAGTGTTTTAGAGAACCGCTGCGCTTTATATAATTTAAGCTCTGTTTTCTTAACCATTCCGAACTTTGTTACAAATAAAAGGAAGGATGACGATTTTTCAAAATCAGCAATTGGAATTGCCTTTATAATATATTCATCTCTATCAATTGGAATAATATTTGCCACATGCTGTCCTAGTTCTTTCCAGCGAATATCAGGGAGCTGATGGACAGGGCAATATAAGTAATTCCCTTTATTCGTAAACATAAGCATTACATCCGTTGTATTCATATCCAGCTTTGCTAACAAGCGGTCGGAGTCCTTCATTGCTAAATCCTGACCGTTTGATGCTGCATAGGAACGCTGGCTTGTACGCTTCACATATCCTTCCTTCGTGACCGTTACAACGACATCTTCACTGGCAACTAGAACTTCCAAGTTGATTTTGATTTCCTCTATCTCTGCTTGGATTTGTGTACGGCGAGTATCAGCAAATCGCTTTTTAACATCTTTTAACTCTTTTTTTATAACGGATAGAAGTTTTTTCTCGCTTTGTAGTATAGCAGTAAGCTCTTCTACTTTTTGTGAAAGTTCATCAGCTTCTGCTCTCAAAGCGGTAATATCTGTATTTGTTAATCGATAAAGCTGCAAGGAAACAATGGCTTCTGCCTGAGGTTCAGTGAAAGCAAACTTTGCCATTAAGTTATCCTTTGCGTCCCGCTTGTCTTTTGAAGCGCGAATCGCTGCAATCACTTCATCTAATATAGATAGTGCTTTTATTAATCCCTCTACGATATGCTGGCGGGCCTGTGCTTTATCTAAATCAAATTGAGTCCTTCTCGTGACAACTTCTTTTCTATGAGCAATATAGGCATCTAGAAGCTCTCTGAGACCCATCGTTTTTGGATGGCGATTATGAATGGCCACCATGTTGAAATTATACGTCACTTGCAAATCAGTATGTTTATACAAATAATGAAGGACGCCTTCGGGATCTGCATCTTTCTTTAATTCGACGACGATTCTTAATCCTGTGCGGTCTGTTTCATCACGAACCTCTGCGATTCCTTCGATTTTTCTATCTAGACGAAATTCGTCCATTTTCTTTACTAAATTCGCTTTATTTACCTCATAAGGGATTTCAGTAATAACAATTTGCTTCTTCCCTCCGCGAATTTCTTCAAAATCCGCTTTTCCGCGAATGATAATTTTGCCTTTGCCTGTTTCATAGGCTTTCTTTATACCTTCCACACCTTGAATGATACCACCTGTTGGAAAATCAGGTCCTTTTATATGCTCCATTAATTCATCAATTGAACAACCGGGCTTATCCATGCGTAAAATAACGCCATCGATCACTTCATTAAGGTGATGCGGCGGTATCTCAGTGGCATATCCTGCTGAAATTCCAGTTGATCCATTTACAAGCAAGTTTGGATACGTTGCTGGAAGCACTGTTGGCTCGTTTGACGTATCATCAAAGTTTGGTATGAAATCAACCGTTCTCTTTTCGATGTCCTTCAGTAATTCTGATGAGATACGGGAGAGCCTTGCTTCAGTATAACGCATCGCAGCTGGCGGATCGCCGTCAATGCTGCCGTTATTACCGTGCATTTCAATCAATAAATTTCTAAGCTTCCATTCTTGACTCATTCTCACCATTGCATCATAAACAGATGAATCACCATGGGGATGATAATTACCTATTACATTTCCTACGGTCTTGGCGGACTTTCTAAAGCCTTTTTCATGTGTATTGCCTTCAACATGCATGGCGTAAAGAATGCGTCTTTGAACAGGCTTTAAGCCGTCCCTGGCATCTGGCAGGGCACGATCTTGAATAATATACTTACTATATCTGCCGAAACGGTCACCAAGGACATCCTCTAGTGGCAGATCACGAAATTGTTCTACACTGCTCATGAGTCAACCTCCTCAGCTACCGAAATATTTTCATTTTCTAAAATGCTGCCATCTTCTTCTAAACCAAAGGCAACATTGGATTCAATCCATTTTCTTCGCGGTTCGACTTTATCCCCCATGAGTGTTGTTATTCGACGTTCTGCTCTAGCAGCATCGTCAATTTTCACTCTGATCAGCGTTCTCGTCTCAGGGTCCATCGTCGTCTCCCACAGCTGGTCGGCGTTCATTTCTCCAAGACCTTTATATCGTTGGATAATATAGCCTTTGCCGACTTTTTTTATTGCATCTGGAAGATCATCATCGCTCCAGGCGTATTCAATTTTCTCATTTTTGCCTGTTCCTTTGCTCACCTTATATAAAGGCGGCAGGGCAATAAATACTTTACCCGCTTCAAGCAAAGGCTTCATATAGCGATAGAAAAAGGTTAAAAGCAGGACTTGGATATGAGCTCCGTCCGTATCTGCATCAGTCATGATAATGACTTTATCATAATTGATATCATCAATGGTAAAATCTGCGCCTACGCCTGCGCCTACGGCATGAATTATTGTATTAATTTCCTCATTTTTAAATATATCTGCCAGTTTAGCTTTTTCGGTATTGATTACTTTTCCCCGCAATGGCAAGACAGCTTGAAAGCGGCGATCGCGACCTTGTTTCGCTGAACCTCCGGCTGAATCTCCCTCTACTAAATAAAGCTCATTTTTCGCAGGATTACGGGATTGTGCTGGTGTTAATTTACCTGATAATACTGCTTCTGTGCGCTTTTTCTTCTTTCCTCCGCGTGCGTCTTCACGCGCCTTTCTTGCAGCCTCTCTTGCTTGAAAAGCTTTAATCGCCTTTTTAATCAATAGTGAACTAGTTTCCGGATTTTCTTCGAGAAAATATGATAAATATTCCGATACAACCGCATCGACTGCCGACCGCGCTTCGCTTGTGCCGAGCTTTCCTTTTGTTTGTCCCTCAAACTGAAGCAGCTCTTCTGGAACACGGACAGAAATGATCGCTGTAAATCCTTCTCTTAAATCTGAACCTTCAAGGTTTTTATCTTTTTCTTTCAAAAACTGAACCTTGCGTGCATACTCATTGAACACTCTTGTCATAGCTGTTTTCGCACCGGCTTCATGAGTGCCGCCGTCTTTTGTGCGAACATTATTAACAAAAGATAATACATTTTCCGAATAGCCGTCATTGAATTGGAATGAAAAATCCACTTCTATTCCATTATGCTGGCTCTCAAAGCTAACCACTTGATGAAGAACATCCTTTTCTTCATTTAAATACTCAACAAATGCTTCTATTCCATTTTCAAAATGGAATATTTCATGCTGATCATTACGTTCGTCAATAATCTCGATTTTCATGCCTTTAAGGAGAAAAGCAGATTCACGAAGGCGTTCGCATAGGGTTTCATAATTATATGTGGTTGAGGAAAAGATAGAAGCATCTGGTTTAAAGTGAATGGTCGTTCCAGTTTGATTTGTTTTTCCGACCTTTTCTAAAGTCGTAACAGGTACACCGCCATTTTCAAAGCGCTGCTCATACACGAAACCATCTCGCTTAATTTTAACAACGAGCCACTCAGATAGTGCATTTACAACTGAAGCACCTACACCATGCAGTCCACCGCTAGTTTTATATCCGCCTTGGCCAAATTTTCCGCCTGCGTGCAATACAGTCAGTATAACTTCAGGTGTTGGTTTTCCCATTTTATGCATTCCAGTCGGCATTCCTCGGCCTTTATCCTGGACGCTTATTGAATTATCTTTATGTATTTTGACAATGATTTGATTACCGTACCCTGCAAGTGCTTCATCCACAGAGTTATCGACAATTTCGTATACAAGATGGTGAAGCCCCCTTGCATCCGTACTTCCAATGTACATTCCGGGACGTTTTCTAACAGCTTCTAATCCCTCAAGTACTTGTATGGCATCATCATTATAGTCAAACACTTCCTGATTTCTTGCCACAAACATACCCCTTTCATCTCTAACAAAAACAGTAGTCATTCCTATACGGTGATAAAGTGAAACTTCCATCAGTAAGGGTTTTCCTTCATCCTCAACTGATGGTTAGTTGAACCAATCGGGCGCATGCGGCAGTTGGTCCCCACATATTCTTTATGATTCCCTATAAAGTACTTGAACTTGGGGTCTTACTGCCCGTTAATGCGGGATAACTTAAAATAGTTTTCTTCTGTTCTACGTAATGATTATCCAATACATAGAAATTGATTATATCACATTACCACACGTATCATCATACATCATTCTTATCGGTTTTATATTCGTTTAATAAAATAAAAATCCTCTTTTTATAAGGAATCACCTCAGATAGAACATCTGTTCCCTTTAAAGAGTTTACCATAAATAATCATGGCATATTAACTTCATTTTAGCTAATAATTTCATTTTAGCAAATGATAGACAGATTTTTCATCATGTTTCAAGTGAATGAAAAAGCATGAGATCGATAATGATCTCATGCAGCATAAATTATTTCGTCAACGCATGTTCTACCTTTATGCAACGGTCCATAATAACCGTATAGCCTTTGGTTTTTAATGAATGAAAGATATCTTCATCAATGACTCCAAGCTGGGTCCAAAAAATATCAGCATCCACTTTCGTAAATTGTTCGGCTAACTCAGGCAGAAATTGAGAGCGTCTAAATACGTTTACTATATCAATATGGCCTTCAATTTCTTCGATAGTACTTACCGCTTTTTCTCCTAATGCTTCTGTTATATTTGGATTGACAGGGATGATTTCATATCCCGCTTTCTGCATAGCCTCTGAAACCATATATGAAGTTCGATCTGGATTATCACTTAGGCCTACAACCGCAATCCGCTTCGCTTTTTTTAATATTTGCCCGATTTCTGTACGTGATGGATTATCAATGCTCATTTAAACCCCTCCGATAAATTCATAATGAAATGTTCAATAACAATCAACTATTCATGCGCTTCCATTTTACTCGATATTGGCAGGATATGCTAATTTTCAGCCTGGTTCATTGCCCAGCTCCTACTAATGCGAGCTTTTCTTATTGTTTTTCTTCATTTTCATCTTCCATTTTTAAAGCGGTCCATGCTGTTTCATCAGCAAAATATCTTGACCATGTTGCCACGCCAGCAAGTTCATAATCCATAGCTAATTCTGCGCGTTTTGATAATGAAAGCTCGTCTTCAAGCCATACTTTATACAATTTTCTTTCTTCTTCATCATAGTGTTCCGCATAATTCTGCCCTGTATCTGCGTCATATCTTGGCTGTGCATTTTTATCCTCCAGCCATTCCTTTACTTTGCTCATAGATACAGCCTTTGAAGAAATTTCACCAGCTTCATTTTCTTCCCAAATTCTCGTATATAAAGGAACACCTAAAATTAACTGTTCATTTGGGACAATCTCAAGTAACTGCTGCAAATTATTTTCCACCCATGGTATGGATGCGACGCTTCCGGCAATAGGTGAGGTAGCCCAATGTTCATCGTATGCCATTACAACCAAATAGTCGACGATCTCTGCCAGCTTCTCGCGCTCATAAAATGCTGACCAATTCCCGCTTGATGAAATAAACGTAATATCCATTGATACGATTAATCCTTCTTGGTGAAAAGCCGCACTTGCTTCTCTAACAAACTGTGTAATAAGCGGACCATCCTCTTCATTGACATTCTCAATATCAATATTGATTCCTTCCATTTTATATTGTTTACTAAATGAAACTAGCTGATCAATAATCGCTTTCCGTGTATCAAACGATTGTAATGCTGCATGTGTGAGGTCCGGATCAAACGCGTTGGAGAAAAGCCCCCATAATTTATACCCTTCCTCGCTGGCCCAGCTTGCAAATTCCTTGGAGGCGAGATTTTTCACTTTCCCCTTCTCATTTTCTAATTCAAACCATGTAGGCGATAATATATTTACACCCGGCATGTCTGGCATGGAGCTAGTTTTAGGATTTTTTGTGTATACAGCTTCCCAAGTTAGATGGATAGGTTCGTCATATATTGGCCGTTCAACTTCTTTTATTTCCTTACCAGTATCAACTTCAATCGTTTCCAGTTTTTTAACGAGAGACTGTTGAATATAGCCCGCTTCACCACTTTTCTTTCTTATAAGATAATAGCCTTCCGCTTCTCCTTCGATATAAACCTCTTCATTGCTCGATACTCGGGAAACATATGGGGAACGATGCGTAGATTCTATTCTCAATCTGGCATCCTCTTCTTTTATATCTTTATTTACAATTTTTCCGAGTATAAGGCCTTCACCATCTCTTTTAATCCATATTGCTTCCGTTTCAGGCATGATAGTTACTTTAATATCATAAATTTCTTCAATTAATGAGACAGGAAGATAACTTGCCCCGTTTTTTTCAATAAAGCCTGGTAATCCAGCGTCTTTTTTTTCTCCATCTACAATATAAGAGCTCGATTGAAACGGTATTTTTATCGTGTTATTTCCCTCAACTATGATGATCGAATCTGTTGGTTCATCATAGTAAATACTGTCATCCAATTGCTCCTTAATAAAGGCAATAGGAATATACAAGGAGTCATCAATGTGTATGGCATTTCCAGCTTGTTCTCCATTTATGATGATAGGATTTTCTCCTTTAAACAATTCAATTTTTTCATTAGATGAAAACGAGAAAATCATGAACATAAATGCTGCTGCAGCAAGTAAAAATGCGCATAGTAGAGCGACCAAAACCTTTTTCTTAGACTTTGGCACTTTCTTTATATCTATTTGTCTTTTCAAAAGCATAATCCCCCCTGATACTATCGTACATAATCGGTTAATTGATTTAAACCCCTCATTATAAAAACGTAATTTAATAGTAAAAGGTTTCATATAATAGTAACAAGCTTTATTCAAAAGGAATTTGATTGTAAAAAACAAGAAATATTTATAAAAATGGACATGGTGCGAACACTAGTTTACATGATACAATATAGAAACTGTACATAAAGTGTGGAGGAGAGTTTTATGACACTAGAAGTAATATTCATTTTTATTGCAGCTTACCTTCTCGGCTCAATCCCGTCTGGACTGATTGTCGGTAAAGCTTTTTATGGAATTGACATTAGGGAACATGGCAGCGGCAACTTAGGTGGGACGAACACCTTTCGAACGCTAGGAAAGAAAGCTGGGTTTATTGTAACAATAGCTGATATATTAAAGGGAACATTAGCAGCCTTGCTGCCGTTTTTCTTTGATTTAGGCATTCATCAAGTCATCGTTGGTATTTTCGCAGTGATTGGTCATATGTACCCGATATTTGCAGGCTTTAAAGGCGGTAAGGCAGTCGCCACTTCTGCGGGAGTCGTCCTTGCATTCGTGCCATTAATGTTTGCAGTCGTTGTAGTCGTATTTTTAATCAGCCTATTTATTACCCAATATGTATCTCTTTCTTCAATGATCGGTGGCATTGTAGCACTAATATGCGCGCTCATTATCGGAGATCCAATACTTATTACTATCGTGGCGATTATGACAATATTCATCATTTATCGACACCGTACAAATATATCGAGAATCTTGCAAAAAACTGAACCGAAAGTCAACTTTTTTAGAAAACATTAAAACAGCAGATCATCTGCTGTTTTTTTATGTATAAAAGTATAAAAATACAATAAAACAGTTCCTATTAACTGTTTTAATTTCTTTAAACTCCAATTGAAACAGATTGGATTTCTTTGGTATTATTATAGATGTAAAAACAATACTTGTTTAATGTCGAAACATATTCCAACATTTATTAACATAATCTGATTGGATTTTGCATAGATTGAATTAAAACTGAACTCACCTTCAGTTCGCTTTTAAATCTATTTTTTTAAGGATGATCATTGCATGTATTTAACAGATACTATTTTAAAAGACTTGCCTTTCCCATATTTCCTTATTGATGAAACCAATCATATTGTATCTACATCACTATCAAATCAAAACGGTTTGATTGGGCAGCCATTTATTAAATTAATTAAATTAGAAGATATCGCGTATTTCTGCGCATTGCGAAATGATCGATCTGTATTAAATATGCAGCTGCTTTTTTCTGATACGTATTTTAATTATCGCGTATATATCGTACCTGAAAATCAGCGCTCACATTTGTTTTGTTACCCGCTATTTGATAATTTCACGCAGAATATTGAAAAAGACACTGAGGAATTAGAAAAAAAATTACTAAAGTTTAGTATGGAGTTAAATGAAAAGAAAAAGCTTATAAATAAGACTGCGTTGAAAATTAATGAGGCCAACTTTTCCAATGAGTATGCCACAAATCTAAGTACTTTGGCAGCATCTATGGCTCATGAGATCAGAAACCCGTTAACAACAGTAAAAGGATTTCTCCAACTATTGAGACCGCATCTTATTGAATTAGGCAGAGAGGAATATGCCGATATTGCATTAGAAGAAATTAATCGCGCAAATGAAATCATTCATGAATTTTTAAATGCTGCTAAACCAACAGATCATAAGAAATCTATTATTCATTTAAATAAGATTGTAAGAGATACCTTATTATTATTTGAAAGCGAAGCAATTATTAAAAATACTTCTTTTTCTATAAAACTTTCGCAAGAGGATCCAACCATATACGGAGACGATAAACAATTAAAACAAGTATTGGTCAATCTTATCAAGAATGCGTTAGAAGCGATAGAACCAAATCGCAGCAGTAAAGAAAACAAAATTACAATCACAGTTGGGATCATTGACGATTATTCATTTATTAACATCGTTGATACAGGGCTCGGCATGACAAAAGAAACGATTAATAGTTTGTTTCAGCCGTTTTTCTCTACTAAAAAAAGCGGGACAGGCATTGGTTTATCGATATGCAAGCAAATTATTGAGGAACACTCTGGAGAAATCAAAATCGAGTCCGATGTTGGCTGTGGCACAAAAATGCAAATACTTTTGCCTATTAAAAATAATTAAAGAGTCATCCGCTGCTGGATGACTCTTTTAATCTTTATATTGTTTGTTTTTCTTGCTCTTTTTCTCCTGCATTGCCTCTCTTAAACAAACCGATAACGATTCCTAATATCGCACCGATAATTGCGGGTGCAACCCAGCCTAAACCGACAGAATGCAGTGGCAATATATTGGCAAAGAAATCATTCACAGCGGAAACCTTTAATCCGGCAGCATTTAATCCGTCAAACAAACTTACGATAAAAGTTAGCAGCATACTAATTTGATAAACTTCTTTCTTCCCATTAAATAATGGATGAAGGAACGTAAGAAGCATTAAAACAATGGCTAAAGGATAAATTGCTGTCAATACAGGTATAGATATAGAGATCAATTGACTTAATCCGAAATTAGCAATTCCAGCACTAAACACTGAGAAGATGATAACGAATCTATTATAAGAGATATTCGGCATAAGTTTAGTAAAATACGTAGCACATGAAGATATTAAGCCAATACTTGTTGTTAAGCAGGCAGCAAGTACAATAAGGCTTAACAATACCCCGCCAAATGAGCCGAAGTAATGGCTAGATACACCAGATAAAACTGCTCCACCGTTATCTAATGATCCCAAACCTGAAACACTTGATGCGCCAATAAATGCAAGCGAGCTGTAAATTACCGCCAATAAACCAGCTGCGATTAACCCTGCCTTTGTTACAGATATCATAATCGCTTTTTTTGTTTGTGCTCCTTTCGACCTTACTGCATCGATAACAATAATTCCAAAAACAAATGCTGCAAGGGCATCCATTGTTAAATAGCCTTCTTTAAACCCATTAAAGAATGAATCAGAAAGATAATTTTCCGCCGGAGCTTGGAAAGATCCAATTGGGTTCATAAATGCAACGCCAATTAGTATTAAAATAAACAATAATAATATAGGTGTTAAATACTTACCTACAATATCAACAATTTTAGAAGAATTTAATGAAAAATATGCTGTGATAGCAAAAAAGATAATTGTAAAGACTAATAAACCAATTGTCCCCCATGATTCCGGCAAGAATGGTTTGATACCGATTTCATAAGAAACCGTTCCCGTTCTTGGAATTGCAAATAACGGTCCAATTGATAAGTATAAAATAACTGTAAAAGCAATTCCAAACATTGGGTGCACTCTGCTAGCCAACGATTGCAAATCATTTTTACCTGAAATGCCCAATGCAATAACCCCTAGTAAAGGAAGGCCAACACCAGTTGCGATAAACCCTGCTGTCGCAAGCCATACATTTGTACCTGCTTCTTGACCCATCATCGCAGGAAAAATTAAATTCCCTGCTCCGAAGAATAATGAAAATAACATAAATCCTACTGCGATAATATATGAGTTTGATATCTTTTGATTCAAACCTATTCCCTCCCCCAGCTGTCTCTCTCTTTTTTGTAATAATAGGTTTTCAAAAAGTTGATTAGTCTATTTCAATAATCTTTTTAAAATCTTCTGAAAATTCATATTCAAATATAATATTCCCTATATACTCACCTCTGGAAAAATTCAAGTAATATATTGCATATATAAAGTAACATATTATATAAAGTTATGCAATAACATTATTGCAAAAAAATATAGTCATATGTAATATATTGCATTTGATACTATACTATTATATAATTTTTACTATAAATTTCTATTTTTACACATAACAAATGAAGGAAGCTTACTTTTCTTCTACCATTTGTCATGTAGAATAATGGTTCCCGCTCTATTATTGTGCGCACATATCATGCAAAGGAATAGTAATTATTACGAACAACATTGAAAATGACTAGTAAAGGTGGTCCTTGAATTGCCCATTCCGACAAATTTCACAACACCGCAACGTTTGTCTGCAAAAAAACGTGCTTTCTTACAAATTCAAGAGTGGATTATTGATGGAACATTAAAACCGAAGGAAAAACTGAATGATGCCGATTTGGCAGATGCGTTAGGCGTAAGTCGTACACCGATAAGAGAAGCCTTGCAGCTGCTAAGTGCCCAAGGATTTGTAGAAATGTTTCCTGGTGTTGGAACGCAAGTGACAACAGTGAATCAGGAGGATATCACGAAAATACTGCCGCCGCTCAGTGTTCTACAAGCTCTAGCTGCTGAAATTATGGCAGGAAAATTAAGCAAGGAGTCATTAGAAGATTTAAAAGAAACGAACGCTAAATTTGCCGAAGCCATTAAAGCAGGCGATTCTTTTACTGCCCTTAAGCTCGATGATCAATTCCATCAAATTATTGTTGACCAGGCAAATAATCCCTATATCACACAGGCTGTTGAAGGGTTATTGCCTCATGTAATGAGACTTTATTTTTATAAAGCGATTATTCTTACAGAATCGTCTATCGATGAGCATGAAATACTAATTAAGGCACTTGAAGATGGCGATAAGAAGACTGCATCTGAAGTGGCTAGAACGAACTGGAGCAGAGCAATTGATGAATATTTCACTGATCAAAAATCGCATTAACGAAGTTTAATGATTCGCATGATTTAACTTTATTCTATACAATAGAGTTAGCAACCTTTGAGGGGGAAAACAAGTGAACATCATTATTAGCGATCAAGCAGTGAAATGGTATAAAGATGAAATGCTACTTGAGCATGGCGATTATGTCAGGTACTTCGCTAGATATGGCGGGTCCAGTCCCATCCAGCAAGGTTTTTCATTAGGCATTTCTAACGAGAAGCCAGTAAACCCAGAAATAACAGTTGATAAAGATGGCATTCATTTCTTTATCGAAGAAAAGGACATTTGGTATTTTGACGGGCATGATTTAACTGTAGAATATGATGATAAATTAGCTGAACCTCAATATAAATACGAAAAATAACTCATAACAAAAAACTCGTCATCAGACGAGTTTTTTGTTATATTTTTAGTCACAGCATCGGATTTTCTATTCCTTCACGGCTTAAGATCTCAGCCTGTTTATCTCCTAAAAGATCGAAGTGAGAATAGCCATCTTTTCGATGGTGAATCCATTCGGGCTGTAAATGATACTTCCTTCCCCATTCTTTCAGATTCTCAAGATCTTTACAGCCTACTTTTGTAACTGACTTACAATGTGGAAAACGATCATCCAGCCAATAATGAGTAAGAAAAGCTATCTCACCTTGATCGATTTTTCGCTTCCATTCTGTTACATCCCGCTTTTTTATACCGAAAGCCATTTATTTCTCCACCTGTTTTTTTGCATTTTCATATGCTTCATGCCAGTCCGGATATTTTCTTTTCATTGAAATCGGCCTGAAACTTTCCTTTTTCACACAGGCATGTTTAGACCATCCTGTGACAGCCAGTTCGTTGTCACTATTATATATTTCATATCCATACGTGAAACGAAGTCCGTCATACTCCTCTATCCATGTTTTCACAACCGCTATTTCACCATAGTGAAGAGGCTTCTTATATGAAGCCTGAATATCAAGTACCGGTGAAATTATGCCTTCACTCTCAAGCAAAGCATAATTAAAGCCTAAATCTTGTACAATCTGCGTTCTGCCCAGCTCCATCCATACAAAATAGTTTGCATGATACACGACACCCATTTGATCTGTTTCTGCATATCTTACTTCAATTTCTTTTGTTGAAACTAACATCGTTTATTCCCCATTTCTAGTATTCTCTATTGCATGAATGAAGTCTGCTCTCTTTAAAGTCGACATTTCTTCTGCAATATTTACATTTGCTGTATCCATAATTCTGCGGGCCTGCATTTGAACAGCCTTATCTGCCAAATTCGTAGCAAATCGCCCGTTATCTTTTGTATCGATTTCATGCAGTTTTTCCGTTAATAAGGTAACTGCCTCAGTGTCTAATACATAATGATACTTTTTTAAGTAATTCTCTAAGATTTCTATTAACTGCTCTGATTGATAATCTGGAAAATGAATAAACTTCTTAAACCTTGATTTCAATCCCGGATTACTATTTAATAGCGGTTCCATTTCTTGTGGATATCCGGCTAATATAACTACGAGGTTTTCATTATGCTTCGTCATTTCATCTGTTAAAGTATCAATGACTTCTTTTCCGAAATCAGCCTGCATTGGGGAAAACAGTGAATAGGCTTCATCAATAAATAATACTCCGCCTAAAGCACGGCGAATAAGCTTTTTCGTTTTTATTGCTGTTTGACCAACATAGCCAGCAACAAAATCTGATCTGCTTGCAACAATTAGATGACCTCTTTTTAACATGCCGCACTCTTTTAGAAACTGTGAATATATTTTAGCTACCGTTGTTTTCCCGGTGCCGGGATTTCCGGTAAACACTGAATGAAGCTGTAAAGGTAATGCTGGTAGCCCAGCCTCTTGTCTAAGCTTCTGCATTTTGGCAAAAGAGACAAGCGAATTTACTTCTTCCTTTACATTATTTAACCCAATGAGCTCATCTAATTGAGCTTTTGCAGCAATGGTGTTGTCAGATTGATTAACGGTGAAATCTTCTTTATCCAGAAGAGTATAGGAAAGAAAATGATGTCTGCTTTGAGCTTGGGCACCTTTTTTAAAAATGGCATCCATCACGATATTTTTTACCGTTCTTGCATTTCCAAACGTGGCATCAACCTTCTCCTGATCGATTCGGTGATGCAGTTCAATTTTTGCCTCTTTCGTTAGGATATAGTCATTTTCTTTTGCAATCTTTTCTGCTATTTGGATTAATTCTTCATTTGTATAGTCTGTAAGAGAGAAATAGTTTGAACTTGAAAATCTGCTTCTAAGCCCGGGGTTTGCGGCTAAAAATTGTCTCATCTCATCCGGGTAGCCAGCAAGGATGATTGCAAACTTGCCGCTGTATTCTTCACTTGTCATTAATGATACAAGTGTATCGACCGCAGTTTGCCCATAATCATTTCCTGATTGTCCTTCTCTCTTTAGGCTGTAAGCTTCATCGATAAAAAGGATTCCGCCCAGAGCACTCTCAATCGCTGTTTTAATATTTTCTTCAGTTTGACCCATATATGCACCAATAAGATGCGAGCGATTCACCTCGACCACTTCTTCTCTAGGGAGCACACCTAAATGATGATATATTTTTGCTAATAGACGTGCTAAAGTGGTTTTACCTGTACCGGGATTGCCAGTCAAAACCATATGTAAGCTTAAATCATCTTTATTTTTAAATCCAAGGTTCTGCCTTTCTGCTTGATATTGCAAGAACCGATAATGCTCCTCGATTCTTTCTTTTACATCATTCAATCCCACCATATTTTCTAACTCAACGAGCGGATTCATCTCTTTCGGCGACTCTTCTACAGAAGTAAAAATACTTTCCCATTGTTTTTTCATTTTTTCTATTTGTTCTATATGAATTTTCATTTCATCTAAATAGGTGGAAGTGTAAAATACACCCGAGATTGATTTCTCATATTCTTCCGCAGCCTTTAACAACGCACCTGCTTCATCAATTACTTCTTCCAATAATGCATAGAGCTCACGATATTTTTCAATCACCGAGGAGCTTCCCGTATTTTCACAACGTTTAATTTGGTTTGCTAATTGCTGCTCTAATTCATCTGCATCACTTAAAAAACCGCGGGTAATATCAATAAACGCGAGTGCCGTTTTTTTCTTGGCGGCACGATTATCACTTTCCCTAAGTGGCGGGAACTGTAGCTGATTGAGAGAATATTGCTTAGTTGTCCAGTTTTTTTCGGAAATAAATCTTTCAGCTTCTTTATTTTTAGGGTTAAGTTTTAAAGCTTCTTCCATCCAAGCGAGTGCCAATGTTTCCTGAGAAGCATCATTTGCTTTCGAAGAAGCTGCAATCATAAGTAATTTCGATAACTTTTCTGGCTCGTCTTCTCTATCCAAAGACGTAATCATTTGCAGTAAGTCATCTTCATTATTAACAAACCCTTGGTCGGATAATTCCTTCTCCCATTTGGCTATTCTATGGTCTGTATCAAATTGATTCATCATTATCACATCTCTTTTTTTCTGACTATCATAATGATAATAACATATTATGGTGATAAGTTTGAAAGAGAAACAACTTCATGCTTTTTGTTTTTATGCGCGCTTAACATTGTTTTCTTTTACAAGAGGATTTGAGGCTTGCTTATCTCCTAATTTGGGGATTTGTGGGTTTCTCCTTTAAATCGACTTTTGAGAGGTTCTTATCTATCTTAATGCACGCTTATCTACTTTTCCGTGTGGTATCTCGTATTGCCGTATCCCTCTTTCCTTGGGGGATTTGCGCATGCACCCTTTATCCCCATTTCATTCCGAAGAAAAGCCGATCTTTCTTAAAGATCGGCAGTCATATTATTCACCTTTTGTTTGAATTACTTGAGGCTGTTGTCCAGTTTTATCCTGCATTTGTTTGCCTTTGTTCCCGCCAAATCCTCTCGATTGAGTACCGATATGGTTCGGAACAAAGTCTTTGCTATTCCTCTTAGGATTACCCATGATGATACATCCCTCCTCAAGAATTAGTATTTACACTATGTATGCGGCAAACACATGGTAAATACTTTCTTTAGAACGGATTATTCTGCTTTATTTAAACGCAGTCGTTTTTCTTCTAATCGTAATTCTATTTTATCCATTTCCACTTGATCCTTCATTAATTGGCGCTTATTTTCTGAGACCAATTCTGCAAAAGAACGTTTTCTTGGTTTTCTCATCTTATTCACCTGCCTCTATACTATATCTACCACTCAATATGGCCAAAATCCACAGAAATTATTACAACTTTTTGAAAATTAAATAGATATTTTAGCGCTCATAAAAAGCACCAGAAATTTGGTGCTCAGTGTGTGTACATTCGGTTGGTGGTATCGGCTCATATCTTGATGAAAATGGCGCTGTATTATTTCATAGAATTAATTTTTTCATATAAAAGAGCAAGTGGCATCGAACTAAAGTATTTATCCTTAATTATTCCATTTTCATTAATAAAATAAGTTGTAGGAACAGCAAACACTTCGTATTGTTCGTTCACCTCATCACCCTCATCTAATACGACTTGAAACGTTATTCCCATCTTCTCTATATACCCTTTCACATTACTTTTAGGATCAATATTTACAGCTAATATGACAATATCTTGATCCTTTTTTTGTAAATGAAATGTTTGAAAATCCTTCATTTCTACTTTGCACGGAGGACACCAGGTGGCCCAAAAATTCAAAATAACCTTTCTCCCTCTATAATCTGAAAGTGAAATCGACTGGCCTGATAAATCCTTCAATGTAAAATCAGGAGCTTCCGTACCGATTTTCAAGCCTGGCAAACGATCTTCTTCACCATGAACGTTATAGGATAAAGGCAACGTAACAACAAGAAAAAGAAAAATAATCATGATTCTTTTAAGCATTATATTCACCCTTTCCCGTATAGTTTATCTAAAAAACGAGAAAATATAGCGTTCTGATTAACCAATAGCTAAGAAAAAAAGATACACTGCCGTATGTAAGCACCTCTGCCCAAACTTTTACCTTCAATTTACTCTTGGATACTTTCCATGCCAAATAAACAATCCGCAAACAAAGCCCAAAATGGCGCCGCTTTTTCCTCCTGTAACATACAGAATGGTTTTAAAGTTGCCAAAAATTATTTCTGGAGAGAAAAGCAAAGAGCTAAATTTATAAATAAGAACAAAAATAATCACAATGTTTATCATTACATTAAATACTTCATTCTGGAATGACAAATTATTTTTAGTGTTTGTTTTTATGATTAGCGCAGCTATTAGAGCTGAGATGAATAGAAATAACCAGTCTATTTTTATAAGAAACGGTCCTAGTAAAAAAGCATTCATTGCTATCTCCTCCTGATTAGCCCGATGTTTTAATCATATGGACTAAACCATAAAACATCAATAAAAAAACACTGTGTGACTAATCCCACAGTGTTTTTAAAATTTAAATTTATATGTTAGTTCTGTAATTTGTCGCGAAGGACCATTGGAAGAATACCGCCATGGCGATAGTAGTCAATTTCAACTTCAGAGTCAAAACGAACTAGCACTTCAAATGTAGTTACTTTGCCGTCTTCAGCTGTTGCTGTAACTGTTACATAATCACGAGGTCTTACATCTTCACCGATTTGAACGCTGATTACTTCTTTACCTGTTAAACCAAGTACTTCTGCGCTTTCTCCCTGTTTAAATTGAAGTGGAAGAACACCCATTAATACAAGGTTCGAACGGTGAATACGCTCATAGCTTTCTGCGATAACTGTTTTAATGCCAAGAAGGTTTGTACCTTTCGCAGCCCAGTCACGAGAAGATCCCATACCGTAATCTTTACCAGCTAGTACGACTAGACCCGTTCCATCTTCTTTATATTGCATACATGCATCATAAATTGATGTAACTTCTCCAGTAGGCCAGTATGTTGTAAAGCCACCTTCAGTGCCCGGCGCAATTTGGTTGCGGATACGGATGTTTGCAAATGTACCACGCATCATCACTTCATGGTTACCGCGGCGTGAGCCATATGAGTTGAAATCACGTACTTCCACACCATTCTCACGAAGATATTTTCCAGCTGGTGTATCTTTGCCGATAGCCCCTGCAGGTGAAATATGGTCAGTTGTTACTGAATCGCCAAATTTACCAACTACTCTTAAACCAGCTAATGGTTTTACTTCATCTGCATCTGGTTTTAAACCTTCAAAGAAAGGCGGGTTTTGGATGTATGTTGAAGTTTCATCAAATGAATACAATGGTTCATTGCTTGTTTTGATTTCATTCCAACGAGCATTATCATCAAATACATGCTCATACTCTTTACGGAATAGTTCAGGTGTTACTGTTTCTTTAACCACTTTATTAATTTCCTCAGTTGTTGGCCAAATATCTTTAAAGAAGATCTCTTTGCCATCTTTACCTTTGCCAAGTGATTCGTTTTGAAGATCGATATCAACCGTACCTGCTAATGCATAAGCGACAACTAATGGTGGTGAAGCAAGATAGTTCGCTTTAACGAGTGGATGGATACGTCCTTCAAAGTTACGGTTACCTGATAGAACAGATGTAACCAATAAATCGCTCTCAGCAACCGCTGTTTCAATTTCTTCTTTTAGTGGGCCTGAGTTACCAATACATGTCGTACAGCCATAGCCAACAAGGTTAAAGCCAAGTTGCTCTAAGTATGGCAGAAGGCCAGAATCATGCAGATAGCCAGTTACAACTTTTGAACCCGGCGCTAAAGAGGTTTTCACATATTTCGGTACTTCAAGACCTAGTTCAACTGCTTTTTTCGCAACTAATCCAGCACCTACAAGTACATATGGATTGGATGTATTTGTACAGCTAGTGATGGCTGCAATGGCTATCGCACCTGTTTTCATATGTGTAGAGTCGCCGTTATTGAATTTAACAGTGATTTCTTTATCGATTTCCTTCGCATCAAAACCAAAGCCTTGGTTTCCTTGAGGAGCTGTAATCGCTTGGTTGAATTCCTTTTTCATAGCTGAAAGTGGAATCAAATCTTGAGGACGCTTAGGACCAGATAGGTTTGGTTCGATTTCGGCTAAATTGATTTCAACAATATCAGTATATACAGGCTCTAGAGTTGGATCAAAGAATAATCCGTTTGCTTTGCTATATTCTTCAACTACTTTAATTTGACTTTCTGAACGGCCAGTTAGACGCATATATTCAAGAGATTCAGCATCAACTGGGAAGAATCCGCAAGTAGCGCCGTATTCTGGAGCCATATTAGCAATTGTTGCACGATCTGCTAATGGAAGAACCGTTACTCCAGGTCCGAAGAACTCAACGAACTTACCAACAACACCATGTGAACGAAGGACTTGAGTTACTTTTAAAGCTAAGTCAGTAGCGGTTGCACCATTTGGAAGTTCACCGACTAACTTAACACCTACAACTTCAGGAACCGGGAAGTATGAAGGTTGCCCAAGCATACCAGCTTCAGCCTCGATACCGCCAACACCCCATCCAAGAACACCGATACCGTTAATCATTGTTGTATGTGAATCTGTCCCGACTAGTGTATCTGGAAACGCTTCATAATCGCCTTCAGTAGTTTCATTTGCAATCACAACATCAGCTAAATATTCCAAGTTAACTTGGTGTACGATACCAGTTGCCGGAGGAACCGCTCGGTAGTTATCGAACGCTTTTTGCGCCCAGCTTAAAAATTGATAGCGCTCTGCATTACGTTCAAATTCAAGCACCATATTCGCTTCTAGTGAATCTGGCGTACCGTATTTATCAACTTGTACTGAGTGGTCAATAACAAGATCGACAGGCTTCTCAGGATTGATTTTATCAGGATCTCCGCCCATATCAGCCATTGCTCTTCTTAATGAAGCTAAGTCAACAACTGCTGGTACTCCAGTGAAATCTTGAAGGATAACACGGGAAGGTTTGAATGGAACATCTACTTCTCTCACATCAGCTGTTCCCCATTTTGCTAAGTTTTCAACATGCTCTTTAGTAATTACGCGACCGTCATATTGACGAAGTACTGATTCCAATAGGACTTTAATTGAATAAGGTAATTTAGATACCTTACCTAGTCCAGCTTCTTCTAATGCTTTCAAGTCATAATAATGATAGCGTTTCCCATCTAAATCGAAAGACTTACGAGAATTAAACACATCATTCTTTGCCATATGATTTACCCCCTAATTCGAACTACACATTTTCAAAATTACATATTATATAGGAAAAAGTCGAAAAGTTTGAATTTTTACCCATCCTTACTTTTCTCACAATTCCTATAATAATACAACCTTCTACATATGTAAATAATAAGAAAGTTATTGTTTTCAATAAGTTTTTCTTATGATAAATTTTATTTTTTGATTTAAAAACTTAAAAAGAGCTAATTGATAGTGGTTTTCAATTAGATGAATAAATTGATGTCATAACCGTTATTATATTAGTAAAATGATGAATGGTTTTTTTAAACAGATGCAACCTCCAATTTTCAACATAATTCTACTATTTAAAGATATGCTAACAATAGGAGGTGTTTTTATGTCTAAACGGCAGAATGAGGGCAAACAGGATCAAGTATTAGATAATCTCGTACGAGGAGAAAATGAGCCTCTTTCAGAAAAAGAGCGCCAAAATAATAAAAAGAAGAAAAACAATCAATAGGAGGAAGCGAAACCGCTTCCTCCTGCTTTTTACTCATATTGATTTACTTCATTTACAATCGAATTTAAATCTTGCTGAAACTTTTCAAGCTGAGCTCGCTGATGCTCTGAAGCCACTTCAAGCGCATTTTGTATTTGTTCATACGCTTCATTGATTTCTTGCTTCAAATGGCCGAGTTGATGACCATAGTTTGCACCATCTTCTGCGATTTGACTGTACAGCTCTTCTGCATCTTCCATACTTTGTTGTGCTGCCTGAAAGGCTTGTTGCTTGTTTTTATGATACGGCATGCCTATTTCACCCCACTTATCCATTCGTACAATTAAATTGTGCAGATTCCTCAAAAATATTCCGCATAAAAATGAGTGGCTTTTCCATCCTAAAAAGAGGAGGGATAAACATGAACAAAAATGATGGTAAAGATATGCGTAAAAATGCGCCAAAAGGGGATAATTCCGGCCAGCCAGAACCTTTAAGCGGATCGAAAAAAGTAAAAAACCGGAACCATTCACGACAAAAGCATAATTCTCATCATGATATGTAAAAGCAGCTTGCAGTAATTAAATAACACGGGCTTATTCTAACGGTGATTCAGTCGTAAGAACAAGCCTGTTTTATTTTCGCCAAACCGCCCCCATTTTCACCCATTTTTTTTAAATGAATATACATGTGGATGAAAGGGGGAAATGAAATGAATCATAAAGACGAAAATGAAACCGACGGCCTTTCAGAAATAGAAAAATGGCTGGAAACCTTTTTCCTTGACCCACTAACTTCATATATGGATCAAACGACATTCCGCATCGATCTATACGAAACAGATGATCAAATCATTATAGAAGCACTATTATTAGATTTTCATTCCCCGGATGTCATTGTTCATTTGCACCGTGATTGTGTTGTTATTTGTGTAGCCCAAGCGAATATTGAAAAACTAGTCAAAAGGGAAATCAACCTGCCATTTTCAGTTATAGATAAAAATGTTTATGGCCATTTGCATAACAATATTTTAGAAATATTTATATCTAAAAATGAGCCAGGACTAGGCAAGAACAGAAGGATGCTATTTTATGAGGAAAAATAATGATTAGGTAATTTAGGTTACATAATATAATTATGTAAAACAAAAAAGCCTGCTGAAATTTTATTTTCAACAGACGAATCAATTAGTTATTTCTTTAATTTATCAAGCATATCAAACGTCATTTTTTCTAAATTATATTCTGCCTTAAATCCCCATTCTTCTTTAGCTGATGAGCAGTCAATTGAATTAGGCCAGCTGTCAGCAATTCCTTGTCTGATTGGATCGACATCATAATCTAATACAAAGTTAGGAATATGTTTGCGAATTTCTGCTGCAATCTGTTCAGGTTCAAAGCTCATAGCAGTCACATTGAATGAGTTTCTATGCAATAATTTATTCGGATCAGCCTCCATCAAATCTACAATTGCATTAAGTGCATCTGGCATATACATCATATCCATGTAAGTTCCTTCTGCTATATATGATGTGTATCTTTGATTTTTTATTGCTTCATAATATATTTCTACTGCGTAATCTGTTGTGCCTCCACCTGGTGGCGTTGCATAAGAAATGAGCCCAGGAAAACGCAATCCTCTCGTATCTACACCGAATTTATGATAATAATAATCTGATAATAATTCACCAGACACTTTATTTACACCATACATTGTAGTTGGTCTGCAAATTGTGTCCTGTGGTGTATGGTCTTTAGGTGTAGAAGGTCCAAATGCCCCGATTGAGCTTGGAGTAAAGAATTTTGCTCCTACCTCCCGTGCTGTTTCTAGCGCATTCATTAATCCGCCCATATTTAAATTCCAAGCAAATACAGGATTTGCTTCTGCAGTTGCTGAGAGCAGTGCCGCCATATGAATAATTGTATCTGCATTATGTTTTTTTGCTACATCAAGCATTGTTTTTCCATCTGTTACATCAACCATTTCAAACGGTCCTGAAAGTGCGGCAGCCGATTCATTCTTGCGAATATCAGTTGCAATCACTTGATCTGCACCATATATATCTCTAAGTTTAAGTGTCAATTCAGATCCAATTTGACCAAGTGCACCTGTAATCATAATCCTTTTCATACTGCTCTCCTACCCTTCCCTCTACCCTTAAAGGTATTCTGTATGTCTTTGCTGCTGAAATAAAGTGAATTATTATCTTTAGACATTTCCTAAGTCAAGACAGACAGCTCCCCTGCCTGCGGCAAGGGGCTTCTGACAATTAATTTCCGATAACGTTCATTTCTTTTCCAATTTTTTCATATATCGCAATGGCTTCATCCAACATTTCTTTTGTATGTGCAGCTGATGGCATATTTCTTACTCGCCCTGTTCCTCTTGGTACAGTCGGGAAAACAATTGATTTCGCATACACGCCCTCTTCGAAAAGCTTCTTACTAAATTCCTGTGTTTTTACTTCATCTCCAATGATACAAGGCGTAATTGGCGTTTCACTTTCACCAATATCAAAACCAAGATTTTGTAAACCAGCTTTTAAATAATTGGCATTTTCCCACAGCTTTTCATTTAATTCTGTACTTTCCATTAACAATTCAATTGCTTTTGTACTTGCAACAACATCTGCAGGTGTTAATGAAGTCGAAAATAGGAATGGTCTGCTTCGCACCTTCAGCCAATCGATAAGTTCTTTCTTTCCGGCAACATAACCACCTACAACACCGATAGCTTTAGATAAAGTACCGATTTGAAAATCGATTTTATCAGATAATCCAAAATGCTTGACAGTACCAGCACCATCGCCAAGCACGCCAGATCCGTGAGCATCATCTACATACGTAATCAAATCAAACTCTTCGGCAATCTCAACAATTTCAGGCAGTTTCGCAATGTCTCCATCCATTGAGAAAACACCATCTGTAATCACCATTACTTTATTATATAATCCTGATTCAGTAGCTTCTTTTGCTTTTGCTCTTAAATCATCCATATCCGAATGGTTCACACGAATAATTTTAGCTTTTGAAAGTCTGCAGCCATCAATTATCGAAGCATGATTTAATTCATCAGAAAGGATGGCATCATTTTTATCCATTACAGCGGATATTGCCGCCATATTGCAATTAAATCCGGACTGATAAGCAATTGCTGCTTCTGTATGTTTAAATTTTGCCAGTGTTTCTTCCAATTTAAGATGCACATCAAGCGTACCGTTGATTGTCCTAACTGCCCCTGCACCGACACCATATTTTTCTACCGCTTCTATTGCTGCGCGTTTTAAAGTTTCATCTGTTGCAAGCCCCAAATAGTTATTTGAAGATAAATTTATTAGTTCTCTTCCATTAATTTTAATCTTTGGTCCATTTGGACTTTCCAGCGGATCAATTTCATTGTATAAACCTTTAGATTTTAGATCTTCCAGATTTTCATTTAAAAACAATTCTAATGTTTTACTTGACATTGATATTTCCTCCCTTTCGCATTGTACCCAAACTGAATACATATGTCCTCTCTAAAAAGACAGTAATAAACTGCTTTTTCTTTTGATATGTATAGGTTTTACAGATTATACTTTAACATATTTTTATAAATTGTACACATATAGAGGACATAAAAATTGTGTTAAATCCTTCATATTTTACCCAATTTGCAGCAAAAATGTTCTTATAAATAATGAATTTTCTTTTATTCGGAAACATAATATTAAAGATTTCATTCTCATTATGCTATTATTTATAAGGCATTCAATACATATTTGGAGGGATAAAATTTGAAAATCGCCGCATTTGTTGGAAGCAATCGAAAAGAATCTTTGAACAAAAAACTTACTATTTTTATGCAGGAAAGATACAAAGACCAATTTGAAATGGACATTCTTCCGCTTGAAGAACTGCCAATGTATAATCAGGATGAAGAATTTAATCCTCCTGAAATAGTCAATGATATTCGCAGAAGAATTAAGGCTTGTGATGGCTTGCTCTTTGCCACACCTGAGTATAATCACTCTATTTCTGGTTTCTTAAAAAACGGTTTAGATTGGTTTTCGCGCGTAGAAAAAGTCATGGTAAATAAACCAGCTATGATTGTTGGCGTATCAGCAGGTGCGATGGGAACGGTTAAAGCACAAATGCACTTAAGGCAAATTCTTAACTCCACCGGTGTCGGCGCTGTTACTCTTCCTGGCAACGAAGTGTTCATTGGCAGCGCCGTTGAAAAATTTGATGAAAATGGACGTTTTACACATGAGCAGACAATAGACTTTCTAGATAATGTCGTGAAAAATTATATTGATTGGATAAATAAAATAAAATAAAGTGAAACTTCAATCAGTGTGGGTTTTCCTTCATCCCCCCACCTATGCTTCTTCGATTCACTCCGCTAAATGCTTTTTTGAAGAATGTCCATATTGGCTCTTTTCTTGTTTTCGACCACTAAATGTCAACGAATAGCTCTCTATGTTCGATCCTCAGGGATGGAGCGAATAAGCTATGGAAAATCTCATTTCAGCTTCAGAGTGTGTTTTTATCAATACACTCTTTTTTAGTATCTTAAGATATTTTTAGATTATTCCGTAATATCATTAGTGCTTAATTAATGACATTAATTGATAACAAATTAAAGGTCATAATTTACTTAATGTCTAATATAAATACATATAGAGCCTGTCTAAAGGGGTTATTTATATTAAAACCTTCTTTATAATTCTTTTTTATTTGTAATTATTATAAAAAAGTATTGATTTTTGTATGAGAAATGTTATCATTACATTGTAAGAAATTTTTACTACTTTTATTTTGAGGTGATAGTTAAATGAGTGAAAACAAACAAAACTTAACAACTAGCTGGGGTGCTCCTGTAGGAGATAATCAAAACTCTATGACTGCCGGAGACCGCGGACCGACATTAATTCAGGACGTATACTTATTAGAAAAACTAGCGCACTTCAACCGTGAACGTATTCCAGAACGTGTTGTTCATGCAAAAGGTGCAGGGGCACATGGTGTATTCGAAGTTACAAATGACATGTCTCAGTATACGAAAGCAAAGGTCTTTAATGGAGTTGGCAAAAGCACTGATATGTTTATCCGTTTTTCAACAGTTGCGGGTGAACTTGGTTCTTCTGATACTGTCCGTGACCCACGCGGTTTCGCAGTAAAGTTTTATACAGAAGAAGGCAACTATGATTTAGTTGGAAACAATACACCTGTATTCTTTATCCGCGATGCGATTAAATTCCCAGACTTTATTCATACACAAAAAAGAGATCCACAAACTCATTTAAAAAATCCTACAGCCGTATGGGATTTCTGGTCATTATCACCTGAATCACTACATCAAGTAACCATCCTTATGTCAGACCGTGGTATTCCTGCAACATTGCGCCATATGCATGGGTTTGGTAGCCATACATTTAAGTGGGTAAATGAGGAAGGAAAAACATCTTGGGTGAAATATCATTTCAAAACAGATCAAGGAGTAAAAAATCTTGATGTGAAGGTTGCAGAGGAACTTGCAGGGTCGAACCCTGATTATCATACTGAAGATTTATTTAACGCAATTGATAAAGGCGACTTCCCTTCTTGGACATTATATGTACAAATAATGCCTGAAGAGGATGCGAACACATACCGCTTTGATCCATTCGACGTGACTAAAGTGTGGTCGCAAAAAGATTATCCATTAATTGAAGTTGGTAAAATGACATTAAACCGCAACCCTGAAAACTATTTTGCGGAAGTGGAACAAGCTACTTTCTCTCCAGGGACATTTGTACCAGGTATCGAACCGTCTCCAGATAAAATGCTGCAAGGCCGATTATTTGCTTATGCAGATGCGCACCGCTACCGTGTCGGAGCAAATCATAATGCACTTCCAATTAACCGTCCTAAAACTGAGGCAAAAAACTACTTCCGTGACGGAGCAATGCGCTTTGATGGAAACGGCGGAAGCTCAGTATATTACGAGCCTAATAGCTTTGACGGACCGACTGAAAAAGCAGAAGCGAAAACTACGCCATTCAATGTTACTGGCCAAGCAGCGCAAACTTCTTACGATCATCATGATCACTATACTCAAGCAGGTGATTTGTACAGATTATTATCAGAAGAAGAAAGAAGCCGCTTAGTTGCTAATATTGTTGGAGCGATGAAACCAGTTGCAAAAGAAGAAATTAAACTTCGTCAAATTCAGCATTTCTACAAAGCTGATCCTGAATATGGCACAAAAGTGGCAGAAGGCCTAGGCTTACCTGTTCCTCAAGAATTAGTTAAATAATTGTTGTAACATTATCTCACTTTATTTTCGGTGCCTTTAAGTTCATATTTAACTTAAAGGCATCCATTCTCTTTTTATATTGTATTTAAACTAGTACTCTTACTTTATTCTCAATAAACGATACACACATAATTTTCCTTTATAAAGAAGGTTAGAGCGATGGAAACAGATCAAATTAATAACCTCATCCCTTTTCTAAAAGAAAAAGGCTTGAGAATCACTCCACAAAGAATCCAAATTCTTACAAGTATATTACGTTTTGATGGACACCCAACGGCAGAGGATATTCAAAAGGAAATCCCGATTATAAGTTTGGCAACCATCTATAACAATTTAAAGCTATTTGTTAAACTTGGCATTATCGAAGAACTTCCCTATGGAAATGGTATTAGCCGCTATGAGTTCTTCCAATCAAAGCATTACCATGTAATTTGTGAATCTTGTGGAAAGATAGCTGATTTGAATTTCCCACCATTAACTGAAGTAGAAGAAATAGCTTCCAAACTTACGGGATTTACGATAAAAAAACACCGTATGGAAGTATATGGATTATGTAATCAATGTAAATAGAAGGAGTGTTCATAATTGAAAGCTGAAGTAAAAATTTGTCCAGTATGCCGTTCACAAATGATTAAATTAAAACATAGTACAATTTGTGCATGCGGCAATAAAATTAGAAATGTAAAAATACCATCATAATCATCAAAATAAAAAGCCATCTTTTATAGATGACTTTATTTTTTGATGGTTATTTTAAATTTGCTGTCTTTATTGATTGAACTGCATTTATAATCTAGGATCTGCCGGATCTGACTCTAATGCTAGCACCCCTAATACGCATTCATGTACTCTTTCAATGGTCTCCTTTTGGACAAAACGGGAGATCCCCTCTATTCCTAGAGTAAATTCCTGTAATGCTAGCCTTTGCTTTTTCCCGACATTTCGTTCTTTTAGACGGGATAAATTATTTGGCAATAAATAATCCATTCCATATATAATATGCAAGTATGTTCTTCCTCTTACCTTAATCGCAGGCTGAAGAAGCTTCCCCTTATTTTCACTAATAAATTTATTCGGTTTAATGACAATTCCTTCGTGACCATCAGCAGTCATCTCTTCCCACCAATTAATCACATCGTTTTCATCAGCTTCGGTTTGAATCATTTTATATTCAGTTTGAACAAATAAACTTGATATAGTCGATAATACCTCATTCATTTTCATATGCCATTCGTGCGGATGATGAATAAGCATTTCGTTGCTGTGAGCGAGCAGATGAAAAGGTGCTATTTGTATATTTTCGATATCAAAGACTTCCCAGCAATACTTTTTATAGACCGTTTCAAACCGTTTTGCATTTCCAATTTTCGTTTCATTCTCGACTTGCCACTTCGCTAATATAGAATGCTCTATTTTACTTTCTTCTAATTGCCTCTTTATATAGAATCTACCTAACTTAGCATTTTTGGCAACATGCTCATATTGGTTGTTGATTAGTTCTTTTGCTTTTAAATTCCAAGGCATAATCTCTGCATCTAATAACAAGTAGTCGGTTTTATTTTTATTAAAGTATGCTGCTTTGTGTAAATCTTTATTTAATTTCTTTAATACTCTTTCTTCTGTCTCCTTATTAAAAAAAGGTCGGCCTGTTCTTGTATAGATGGTTCCTAAAGAATGGAGACCAGTGTATTTCATACTAGCAGCTTCATCTTTAAAAATAAATAAAATCGCTCTGCTGCCCATATGTTTCTTTTCAGCAATTAAGGTTTCAATTCCATTTTGCCTATAATAAGCAATGGCTTCTTCAGGATGTTCTAAAAAATCAGCCTTTTTGCTCGGTTTAGGAACCGGGCTCATAGTAGGCGGGATATATACTAATTGTTCCAAAGGTACAGCAGAGGTTGAAATAAGATCAATGGCCGGCTTGACATAATCTTCATGAATTTTAACCTTATCCATTCTTTCTGTTTGCACTGTATAACCTTTAATGTAGTTTGCGATATTAGGAGGATCCAGTCTTTTCTTTTCCCATTCAATTAGCGGGTTATTTTCAGTGCCTGCATAGTTATATAATGAAGGAACTGAAACTAGTTTTTTCTCTGGGAAGCGGAAAGAAGTGAGCCTCCCTCCAAAAACAACTCCCTGGTCAATGTTTATCGTATGATTTATTTGTAAAGGCTGTGGTTTCGGATCATGGCCCCATATAATGAGCTGGCCATTGCCGTGGTGAATAAACCAATCTTTTCTTATCGGTTTACCGCTTTCATCGAATCCATCTGTATCTCCGTACCTGCAAAAATCGCTAATTATTTTCGATTGTTTCCCAATAAATTCGTCTTTAATTCCCGCATGAGCACAAACTAATACAGGCAGGCTATTTTTAGTAAGTATATAGTGTGATGGCGCATTGAATAAGAACTCTTTTATTTTCCTTCTTTCATACTGTGCTGTTTCAGGATTTAAAATTGATAACCATCCATCTATTTCCTCGGCTGTCTTTTCATCGCCGTGGTTTAATTTTACATTACGGCCATCCAGCCACCTGGCGATTTTCCAGCCATGGTTGCTATCTATCATATAAGCTAAGCCTGCATCCACATGTTTCATCATAAAATGTATCGTCATTAAGGAGCTTGGCCCACGACTCATAATATCACCTAAGGATAGAAATTTTCTTCCCGAAGGATGAGTATACAAATCATCACCTTTTTTTTCATAACCTAATTTCTCTAGTAACGCAATCATTTCATTAAAGCACCCGTGAATATCACCGATGATGTCTATTCCTTGATCTGCTTCAATGTATAATGGATGTTTACCTCGTTCGATAAAAGCATGATCTAATGCTTCCTCATTTAAATAATATATTTTATTAAAGCCTTCTTTTTTAATGGTTCTTTTTTCTTTTTTAAATAGTTGAAATTGTTGTTTAATCCGTTTTTTCCCGCGCGGCTGATCGCGCTCGCTATCTCTTGTCAACAAAGTTTCTTCTGATATATCTAAAATAACCGCTGTTATGGGCACATGAAATTTTTGTGCGATTAAAATATATTTTTTTCGGTCCTCATCACGTAAATGAGTAGCATCAACAAATGTCGTTTTATTTAATCGGCATCTGGCTTCGATTGCCGCATCCATTAATTGAAAAGCTTCTGAAGATAATTGGTGATATTGTTGAAATAACACTTCAGATTCGTCTGGAGAGTGCTGTTGCCAATGGATAAAATCAGTATCTCCTACCATTTGACGATATTCATCTGAACTTGCAATTTCTGATTTAAGAATAGACCTTTCATCGACCATTTTCAGTAGAAAGGTAGACTTGCCGCTGTTGGATGGCCCGATTAACAATACGATTCCCGCGTTCGGTATTTTTATATTCACTTACTCTCCCTCCATTCTTTGAAAACAGCAAATTTGAGTAGGCGAGCCGAGTAAATCAACTTCTTCACCAATACCATCAATAAAGATGTTATATCGATATTGTTGGGCATACTCCTTGCACCAGGAATGAAACTCATCCGCAGTAAACTCAAAGCGATGATCAGCATGTCGCAAGGAATGGCCTAATGAATATTGCTCGTTATAGTCTTTATTTGGCGTTGTGATTATCAATAGTTTCGGTTTATAGTCAGAGAGAATCGTTTTCATCACTTTGGAAAGCCTTTCTAGCTCTATATGTTCAATAACCTCACAAAGGACCATCACATCTTTATTTTTTAATCGTTCATCAAAATAAAATAAGGAACCCCAAATGTTTTGCGGAACGATAAATGATTCGTCCTTGGAGGCTTCACTGAATCTTTTTACCGCCTTAAGACTCTCTCTTTCAGATGGTTCAACAGCAAGAATTTCTTGAACCCCATTAATAAAGCCTAGTTTAGTTGCTAATTTTCCTTCTCCACTCCCAAAATCAACAATTGATGATTTATATTTGTTCGTTTCAATCATTTCAACAATTCTTCTGTACCGTAAATCGTTTAAACGAGTTTTTCTTTTCGCCGCAGGCAATTGAGCTGGTTCTTTCTCAGCTTCTAATTGAGCGTAAACGTCTTTGAACCGCAACGATCGTTTAATGATGAATGGTTTTTGCGGATGATTATCTAACCATCCTTCACCATATCGTTCAAGCTTTTCTGCTTCTTTTTCATCAATATAATAGTGCTTATAATTATCAATCACTGGAATCAATATAAATAATTGCCTTAATCCTTTTTGCAAAGTGGTTTTCCCATTAATCGTTATATATTTAGGAGATTTATTAGAAAGCTCTTTATCTATTGTCATTGAAAATCCGAGCGGCTCGAATAGATTGACTAAATCTCCAGTTGATAATTCGCTGCTAACTGGACCAAATGAAAAAGTAAAATCGAAATCATGATTAACCCATTGTCTGTATTCTTCTTTTGGCTGTCCATTTAAAGCAGTCGCTAATGCGGAACGTATGAAAGATAAAAAGATACTGCTTACTGCAAATTCCCGATCATTAATATAGTGTGTAATATCATAAGCATCTGCCCCTGTGCGGGATAACGCAATGGAATCGGGTACAACGTAGATGGTCGCTTTCACATTCGTCTCATCAAAAGCTTGATAAAAAAATCGAACAAGATGACCTTTTATACTTCTTTCATATGGATTATCAGGGTTTTTTGCAAGTAAATATGATAATACTTGCACATTCTCCCCGGAAGCATGAATCGTTAATTGCATGTCATTCACCTAGTTTCAAAATTTACCAATATCATATCATAAAATTAAGCAGATGCACTTTGATTTTACACATCTAATTCATTTATGTATCAAATTTCTGTCAAATTTTTAAGACCTAACAATAATCTATCAAGAAACATGCTGTTTCTCAGATGTTCCTCTAGTTAAAAATATTAAAATCTAGTATCATAATATAATGATTATTTTTTGAAATGAGGAACTTAAACAATGAGTTTATTAACTGTAGATAAATTAAGCCATACTTTTGGAGACCGTACATTATTTAAAGATGTATCATTCAGGCTGCTTGCAGAGGATCATGTAGGATTGGTCGGTGCAAATGGGGTCGGCAAATCAACTTTAATGAATATTATTACTGGACAATTGATTCATGATTCAGGGCGTGTAGAATGGACGCCAAATGTCCATTACGGCTATTTAGATCAACACACTGTACTCACACCTGGGAAAACAATGCGCGATGCGTTGCGTGACGCCTTTCTTCCTTTATATGAAAAGGAGAATGAATTAAATGAAGTAACTGCAAAAATGGCAGAAGCCACACCTGAAGAGCTTGAAGTCCTTTTAGAACAAATGGGCGAAATTCAGGATGCATTGGATGCTGGCGGATTTTATTCTGTAGATTTAAAAATTGAAGATGCTGCCCGAGGACTAGGTCTGGATGCAATCGGCCTTGATCGTGATGTCGCTGCTTTAAGCGGTGGACAACGAACAAAGGTTTTGCTTGCCAAATTACTATTAGAACAGCCGCAGGTTCTTTTATTAGATGAGCCGACTAACTATCTCGATGTAGAACATATTGCATGGCTTTCAAACTATTTAAAAGAATATCCGCATGCATTTATTTTAATTTCCCATGATACAGAATTTATGAATGGCGTATCCAATACTATTTTTCACTTAGAGTTTTCGAAACTTACCCGCTATACAGCAAGCTATGACAAATTTTTAGAGCTTGCCGAGATTAATAAGAATCAGCACTTGCATGCATATGAGAAGCAGCAGGAATTTATTAAAAAGCAAGAAGACTTTATTGCCAAAAACAAAGCGCGTTATTCAACAACAGGACGGGCAAAAAGCCGGCAAAAACAATTGAACCGGATGGAAAGAATCGACCGTCCGGAAACGGCGATAAAGCCGACCTTCGAATTTAAAGAATCGCGTTCAAGCAGCCGCTACGTGTTTGAAGGTGAAGAATTTGAAATAGGCTATACGCACGCACTGCTTCCGAAACTCTCGATCACAATTGAAAAAGGCGATAAAATAGCCATTGTCGGCTGCAATGGTGTTGGAAAATCAACCCTATTAAAAACGATGCTAGGAAAAATAAAACCGATTAGTGGAAAAGTCGAACGTGGGGACTTCCTCTTCCCTTCCTACTTTGAGCAAGAAGTAAAAGCTGCCGATATTACCCCGATCGACGATGTATGGAATGAATTTCCGTCACTTGACCAACATCAAGTACGTGCAGCATTGGCACGCTGCGGCTTAAAAAACGAACATATCTCTCGTCCGTTAAGCCAATTAAGCGGTGGAGAACAAGCAAAAGTCCGCTTATGTAAATTAATGATGAATGAAAGCAACTGGCTATTATTCGATGAGCCGACAAACCACCTTGATATTACGGCGAAAGAAGAATTAAAACGGGCTATTAAGGCATATAAAGGAACAATCGTTCTAGTCTGCCATGAACCGGATTTCTATGAGGATTGGGTTACTAAAGTCTGGAATGTCGAAGAATGGTCTGAACAACTTAATAAGTAGTAAACATAATAAAAGGGAATCACTTTTAGTTTTAAGTGTTTCCCTTTTATTATTTGCAATCAAATGAGTTCATTTTATCCACGAATACATATATTGGTCATCTTCAATTGGCGCTGTATTTTTGACTACTTTCAATGGTTTAAACGTGTCAATCATTACAGCAAGCTCTAACGTTTCTTTTTTGCCAATACTTGCTTCCACTTTGCCAGGATGCGGCCCATGCGGAATGCCGCTTGGATGAAGTGTAATTGAACCCTCTTTTACACCTTTACGGCTCATAAAATTACCGTCAACATAATATAGCAGCTCATCGCTATTCACATTGCTATGGAAATATGGAGCCGGGATTGATTCTGGATGATAATCAAATAATCTCGGCACGAAAGAACATACCACGAATTGGTTCCCTTCAAAGGTTTGATGAACAGGAGGCGGCTGATGCACTCTTCCAGTAATCGGTTCAAAATCTTCAATATTGAAAACCCAAGGATATAAGTAGCCATCCCAGCCTTCCACATCTAATGGGTGATGATTAAGGATGTGGGAATGGAGACAGCCCCTTGTTTTCGTAATAACTTCAAATTCACCGCTATCATCATACGTTAGCAGTTTTTCGGGTCCGCGAATATCCCGCTCGCAAAATGGACTATGTTCCAGTAGCTGGCCATATTCATTACGATATCTGCGCGGTGTTGTTATTTGGCTGAAAGATTCTACAAATAGAACTTTCGTCGCTTCAGCACCATCAGGTATCACTCGATAAATGGTTCCAATCGGAATAATGACATAATCCCCAGGACGATACGATAGTGTCCCAAACATCGTTTCTATTTTTCCTGCTCCATAATGAATATAAAATAATTCGTCCCCATCACCATTGCGATAAAAGTTTTCCATGTCTTTCGTTATATTGGCAGTACCTATTAATAGATCATCATTGCCGAGCAAGTATTCCCTTGATTCAAGCGCATCTCCTTGTTTATTAATTTTATCTGTTTGTAATAAACGATGACGCAGTGAACCTTGTTCTTCATACTCAGGAAGGTAACTTCCTATAAATTCTGTCCGCATGACTTCAGTCGGCATATGATGATGATATAAAATTGATTGTGTTCCTGAGAAGCCTTTCGTCCCCATTACTTGTTCCCTAAAAAGCGTGCCATCTTTCTTTTTAAAAACGGTATGGCGTTTATGGGGAATATTCCCCAATTGCCGATAGTACATCAAAGCCACCTCACTCTTTTGAAATCTTATTTTTTAGCGAACCTAGTCCTGTAATCTCCAACTCGACCTCATCTTCAGGCTGCAGCCATCCATGAACATCCTGACCTAGCTCAAGAATACAGCCTGTTCCCACAGTCCCTGAACCAATCATATCCCCAGGATAGAGAACTACTTCTTCAGATGCTCTTTCAATCATTTCTCCAAATGAATAATAGATATCTTTCGCATTGCCTCTGGACAATAGCCTACCATTTACTTTCGCTGTCATCTGAAGTTGATAACGGTTTTTCACTCTATATTTTTGCAGCTCATCTACCGTTACAATATATGGCCCAATGGATGTCGCAAAATCTTTGCCTTTCGCCGGCCCAAGACCGACTCTCATTTCCTGTCTTTGAATATCTCTTGCACTCCAATCATTTAAGATACAATAGCCAAAAATATAATCATCATCTTCCTCAGCTGTTATATTCTTGCCCTCTTTCCCGATTACCGCACAAATTTCCAATTCATAGTCAAGCCACTCGCATTTCTTCGGTCTAGGTATATCATCATTCGGCCCCATCATATTCTGGTGATTCGAATAATAAAAAACCGGAATCTCATACCATTCTGGAATCATGTCAAGTCCGCGGTTCTCCCGCGCTGTTTTTACATGCTCCTCGAAAGCATAAAAATCACGAAAGCTTTTAGGATTTGGTAAAGGAGCCTTTAAATCCACTTCCGACAGAGAATATACACCTTTCTCTGGATTTTTTAACATCTTAATCATTTCCATGTAATCACGATTTTTTTCAATCAATTCAAGCATCGTTTTAGGCAGCAATCCACCGCTAGCTTCGTGCATATCAATTGCGAAACTGTCTTCCTTTATCCAGCCTGCCGCCAGAGAGCCATCCTTTTTTTGAAAGGTTATGAATTTCATCACATCACCTCATTTCCAACTATTTCACACCAGATTCTTACTCATTTGGAGAAGATGGTTGAGTTGGTCTTGCCATCTCAAAGATATCAGTCATTGGCTTAGTAAAAATACTCCCTGCCATACGGCCGATTGGTTTTAACTTTTCAGCATTGATTTTTCCATTCTCATAAAGGGTATCATCAACATGAATATGCTCGACCTTGCCAATAACAAGACTTCCTGAGCCAGCATTATCGCCAAAATGAAGAACTTCGTGGAGCTTGCATTCTAAATGGACCAATGATTGCTGCACTCTTGGTGGCTTTACAGTGATACTCTTACTCTTTGTCAGCCCTGATTCATCCAGCTCATCTACGCTGGATGAATAATTAGCAGCACATATATTCATCTGCTCGGCCATCTCTTCGTTGACAATATTAATGACAAATTCTTTTGTGGCTTCGATATTTGCAAGTGTATCCTTTTTCGCTCCAGTCCCATTTCTCATTGGAGAAAAGCAAATAAGCATTGGGTCTGCACAAATTGCAGTAAAAAAGCTGAAAGGCGCCGCGTTGACAATGCCGCTGGAATCAACCGTTGTTACAAACGCAATCGGTCGCGGTAGAATCGATCCCACCAGCAATTTATAATTTTCCTTCCACTTTTGGTTTTCAGGAGTGATTTCCACTTTTATCCCCCCAATAATAGGTGCTTTTATTGCTTTTGGAATAAGGTAGGTTGGTACTCTTTTGTTTTTCAGTTTAAAAAGAGGGAATTGGATTTCCCTCTTTTTTAGAAAACTAATCCTCTACCTTATAAATTTCCGCGTCTTTCCTGTTCTCTTTCGATTGATTCAAACAGTGCTTTGAAATTACCTTCGCCAAATCCTCTTGCCCCTTTACGCTGAATAATCTCAAGGAATAAGGTTGGTCTGTCTACGACAGGCTTTGTAAAAATTTGCAGCAAATACCCTTCATCATCTCTATCTACTAAAATGCTTAATTCTCTAAGCTTCTCAATGTCTTCGTCTATTTCACCAATTCTCTCAGCAAGCATGTCATAATAGCTTGCTGGTGTATTTAAAAACTCTACACCATTTTTCTTTAGTATCGAAACAGTACTCACAATATCTTCAGTTAAAATGGCTAGATGCTGCACGCCAGGCCCGTTATAAAATTCCAAATATTCTTCTATTTGTGATTTTCGCTTTCCTTCAGCTGGTTCATTAATCGGAAACTTAATTCTGCCGCCATTATGCATCACTTTGGACATTAATGCTGAATATTCAGTCGTGATATCTTTATCTGTAAAATGCTTCATTTCCTTAAAGCCCATAACATTTGCATAATAATTAACCCACTCTTCCATTCGCTCTACATTGCCGACAACATGGTCAATCCCAATGAAGCCTGCATCTTCAAATGCAATTTCAGTATCATATGCTTGAAAACCTGGCATAAATGGACCGCTATACTGCTTCCTTTCAACAAGTGTATGGATTGTGTCACCGTATGTACCGATAACAGCTTTTTTAACAACACCATGTTCATCCTTTATTTCAAATGGAGGCTGGATTGCAATGGCCCCTCTTTCAACAGCTGCACTATAAGCGTCTTCAACATTATCAACCGCTAAAGCGATATCTTTTACTCCATCACCATGTTTTTTGACAAAGGAGCTGATTCTTGTTTCCTCTTTTAAGGAACCGGTTATCACCAGTCGGATTTTTTTCTGCTGAAGAACATAGGAAACGGTTTCTCTATTTCCGGTTTCAAGCCCTGAGTAGGCAACCGGCTTGAATCCGAAGGCGGAACAGAAATAATAGCTTGATTGTTTAGCATTACCTGTATAAATTTCTAAGTAATCAACTTCTTTGACAGGGAAAAAATCTTCAACCTTTTCTTTTCTTGATACCATTTTTTCTTTCATATAATTCCCTCCATATCACTTTTATAATATTCGGAATAAATAATATACGAAACAGCCAATATGCTCAAGAGTATAAGTTAAAGCTATAATGCACTTATGCAGTAAAGTAACCTATTAAACTTTCTGCTTTTCATTTAAACGAGTGGAAACGACATGTATCGCTTGATCTCGCAATGCTTCAGCAGCTTCCATAAGCGCTTCATTCATACTTGGGTGGGGATAGAGAGGAAAAATTATATCCTCATCTCTTGCAGCCATTTCAAGTGCCGTAACACCTGTTGAAATCATCTCGACAGCCCCTTCGCCTATCATATGGATACCAAGTAGGACATGATTTTGTTTATCCTTTATTACTTTGACAAAACCATGTTTTTTCCCTAAAATAGCGGCGAACCCGCTTCCGGAAAGCGAAAATTGCCCTATTTCGACTTGATATCCGCTTTGAATGGCTTGTTGCTCAGTTAAGCCCACACTTGCTAAAGGCGGTCTCGTATGGGCAACGATTGGAAGGAAGCGAAGGTCAATTTCTGACCGAATTCCAGTTGCCGCCTCTGCTGCAACTTTCCCTTGTTTTATTGCCTTTATGGCCAGACTGGGGCCTTCTGTAACATCTCCAATTGCGAAAATATGCGAAAGCGATGTTCTGCATTCTTCATTAACGATAATGCAGTTTGATTCATTCGTAATGATACCGATCCGCTCCAAGCCAAGATCCTTTGTATTAGGTGAAGGTTTTACGGCTGTAAAAAGATGCGTAGCTTCCAATTCGAGTGTCCGATCATTCAAATAATAGTTAACTGTAATTAATTCACGATTATTATTTACTTTAGAAATCTTTGCATTGGTTATTAATTTTATTTTATGTCTCTTTAAATTCTTCCTCAATTCACGATTGATTGATAAATCGTATGGAAAGTCGGCTTCCTCCATTAACATTGTCACTTGTGTGCCTAATGCCTCGTAGGCCATTGCTATTTCGATAGAAAGATAGTCATTTCCATATACAATTAGTTTATTAGGAAATGTTTCAAGGCTTGTTATCGAATAGCTGTCATGTATCCTGATATAGTCTGGTGTAATTCCTTCGATTTTTGATGGGGTGCTTCCAGTTGCGATTATGGCATGATTAAAGCGATACACTTCATATTGCTCTCCGCTTTCCACCCCCACTTTATTATTAGTTAAAAAATAAGCGGAGCCTTTAATCACCTCAATTTTATTGGATTTGCATAAAGCGGATATCCCTTGCTTCAAAGTTTCAATTGTTTTCTTTTTATATTCCTGAAGCTTATCAAAATGAAATAACAGTTGACTATACTCTATACCAAAAACGGTGTTCTCCTTTGAATTTACATAGCTGCTTGCAGCGGCTGTCAATATTTTAGAAGGAATGCAGCCTTTATTTAAACATACTCCTCCAAGTTCTTCTTTTTCAAAAAGTGTCACTTTCCGGCCTAATTGCGATGCGCGAATTGCAGCTTGATATCCCCCCGCACCTCCGCCAATAATAATTAAATCCCGTTCATGGGCGATTTCGCCAACTACCATCTATACCATCTCCAGAATGAGCATTTTCGGATCATTAATCAGTTGAGCGAAGCGATTTGTAAAACGAACAGCACTTGCTCCGTCAGCTACTCTATGGTCAAATGACATTGAAAGATTCATAATCGACCTAATAATAATTTGATCATTATCGGCAACCACCGGCATTTTTTTTGTTTTGTGAAAAGAGACTAAGGCAACTTGAGGGTGCTGAATAATTGGCGTAGCCCCGAAGCTTCCGCCTAACGGACCAACATTACTAATTGTAAATGTTCCACCTGTTATGTCCTTCACACTTAATTTATTTTCTTTTGCCTTTTTCGATAAATCCTTCATTTCCACATGGATGGACTGGATTGACTTGTTTTCTATATTTCGCAGAACAGGTACAATCAGTCCTTCTTCCATATCAATGGCTATGCCAAAATGATGTTCTTTGTTTTTAATAATTATTTCCTTCTCTATATCTAATTGAGCATTAAATATCGGATATTCCTTCAGGCAAATAGACAAAGCTTTAAGAAAGAACGCAGTAGCAGAAATATCCCGACCGATTTCTTTTAAATTCTGTTTAAACTGAAGAAGGTCAGTTACATCAATTTCTTCAAAATGTGTACAATGAGGAATTGTTTGAACAGAATGCATCATGTTATTGGCGATTTGTTTTCTTCTTCCTCTAAATGGAATCGTATCGTCTTGTTGTTCATTTATTAATGGGGATGGCTCCTGCTGCTTTTCTGCAAAAAGGCTAGAATTGATTGATTGCGTTTTTGATTGTTCCAAATAGCGATAAATATCTTCATCGATGATGCGTCCTGATAAACCTGTTCCTTTAATATTCTCAATTTCAACTCCATTTTCCCTTGCTATTTTTCTAGTGTAAGGTGCAGCTAATATTCTTTTCAGATGATTTTGGTGGGTGTCATGCTGTGAGGGAGGCAGTGAGATTAATCGCTCTTTTTGATTCTCGGAATCGGAATGATTTTGGATAAACAATAATGTTGTGCCAACAGGAACTGTTTGGCCCTGTTTAACGTTAAATTCCCCAATTATACCAGCTATGGGTGAAGGTATTTCTGCAGTCATCTTATCTGTTTGCACTTCTACAATTGGCGTGTCTGCTTTAACAACATCTCCGGGCTTGACTAGAAAGCTGACAATTTCTGCTTCTGTCATCCCTTCTCCTATATCATGAAGTTTTACTTCCATAGCTTCCCTCCTAAAATTTCATCACTTTTTCAATCCCATACAAAATCCTTTCCGGTGTAGGCAGATAATGATCTTCAAAACCGAAATAAGGTACGGGTACATCAAATCCTGTAACTCTTTCAACAGGCGCCTTTTGGTATAAAAAAGAAGTATCGTTAATAATCGCGATGATATCATTGCCCAAGCCTCCAGTTGCATGCGCCTCATGGACGACAACTGTTCTCCCGGTTTTTTGCACAGATTCCGCAATCATATCTTTATCAATCGGAAAAAGGGAGCGCAGGTCTATAACATCGCATTTTATCCCTTTGCTTTTCGCTACCTCTGCGGCCCTTAATGTTTCCGGGATCATCGCACCCCAGGCAATAAGCGTGACATCTTCACCTTCCAAAAGCTTGTTTGCTTTACCGATTTCAACGGTGTATTTACCATCCGGCACTTCCCCCTTTAGCGATCGGTATAATCTCATTGGTTCTAAATAAAGCACAGGATCGGGATCTTCAATCGCAGCAATCAGCAGCCCTTTCGCATCATAAGGATTCGATGGGCAGACCACTTTAATTCCCGGCATGTGAGTAAACACTGCTTCTGTACTATCGCAATGGATTTCAGGCGCTCTTACGCCCGCCCCATACGGCGCCCTGATAACCATTGGGACTGTAAAATGCCCCATCGTTCTCATTCTTAGCCGGCTTGCATGGGTGACAATTTGTTCATATGCAGGATAGATAAAGCCAAGAAATTGGATCTCAATAACTGGCAAAAACCCATTGACTGCCATACCAATACCAGCTCCTACAAAACCAGCTTCACTTAAAGGGGTATCTATTACACGCTTTTCACCATATTTTTCCTGAAGTTTATCCGTTGCTCTAAATACCCCGCCGTTTTTACCTATATCTTCGCCTAAAAGGATGACTTCCTGCTTTTCGTTCATCATCGTATCAAGACCGTCTGTAATTGCTTGAACAAGCGTCAATGTCTTTACATCAACTGAAGTTTTCACGACCGCTCACCTCCAATGAAATCAAGGTAATTCTTCTTTTGCTTTTCAATTTGCCATGTAGGTTTAGCAAACACATGATCAAATATATCAGCAGGATTTGCTTGAGGAAAAGCCTCCATTTCAAGAACCGCTGCTTCTACTTCAGCGACTGCGCCTTCTTTCACTTCTTCTACCCAGCTTTCGTCATATAGTCCTTCATTCTTTAGCCATCTCTCCACTCTCAAAATAGGGTCAGCTTCTTCCCTTCGTCGGACGTTTTCCCCTTGATCACGATATCTTCCTGGGTCATCAGAAGTAGTATGCGCTCCGTATCTCCAAGTAACGGCTTCAATCAAAGTAGGTCCTTCGCCGTTTCTTGCTTTTTCTAATGCAGCTAATGTTTCAAAATATGAACTAAACACATCGTTTCCATCAATCCGAATTCCTGGAATATCATAAGCAAGAGATTTTTGCGCAATCGTTTTCGAATTCATCTGCTTACTCATTGGTACAGATATAGCATAATGATTATTTTGATTAAAGAAAATGACTGGAGCGCGAAGAACACTGGCAAAATTTATCCCTTCATGAAAATCTCCTTCTGATGTTGCTCCATCACCGAAATAGGCAATGCTTGCGGCGCTTGTGCCTTTTTGTTTTTCGGCAAAAGCTGCCCCTGCAGCATGGGGGATTTGTGTCGCAATCGGAATGCCTGGCGGAAAAATCCTTTTCCCCACCGGAGGAACACATCCTTCATTTCGTCCGTTCCAAAACAATAAAACTCTCATTAATGAATGGCCAAACACGATTGCTGCACCATGATCCCGGTAGGTTGGGAACATCCAGTCTCCATCATTAAGCGCCATTGCACTACCTACTTGGGCACCTTCTTGACCTTCAAAGGGCGCATATGTGCCAATCCTTCCCTGCCTTTGTAAACTTAGTGCTTTACGGTCAAAAGTACGTATTCTAATCATTTGTTTAAAAAATTCTTTTGCTAGTTCAGCCGTTATCCTTTCTTTATATTCTGGCAGTACAATCTTTCCATTCGTATCAACGATTTGTTTCATTGGAAATTGGCTCTCCATCCTCTCACCCTTTCCGATTCATTTAATTTATGATGTTGACCTAACCCCTTATGTCCCATTTTGGTCGCTTCATATGAGAGAAAAAACTGTTGCGCCGAGTTCTTGCTTCGATGCGGCTTTCACAAAATTGATTAGCCGCCTCTACAGTTGTAATGCCATGATATTCCGCAAATTCGAATATATTTAAAATTGAAGTGTAAATGGCTTTCGTCTTTTGCATGACTCTTTCTTTGTTCGGCGTGTAGAGCTCGTCAGCAACTTGGATTAACCCGCCGGAATTCACAATATAATCTGGCGCATACAATATGCCGCGATCTTTAAGTGCTTTGCCATGATGAATGTCCAATAACTGATTATTAGCAGAACCAGCAACTGCCTGAACTTGTAACAGACTGATTGATTCATCATTGAGAATTCCACCCATCGCACATGGAACAAAAACATCTGCATGTGCGGAGTAAATTTCATAGCTGTCTAACACCTTTATCGCAGACCCAAGTTTTTTTGCTTTTATGTGAAGCTGCTCAATTGCCTCTGTATTTATATCAGAGACATAAAGGTCACCGCCTTCTTCAAGCAAGCGTTCAGCCACTTTCATTCCAACCTTGCCAAGCCCTTGAATAGCGTAACTTCTCCCGGCTAATTGATCAGAGCCTGTTAATGCTTTATTTGTCGCCTGCAGTCCATATATCACCCCCTGAGCTGTCGGAACAGATGAATCACCGCTGCCTCCGTACACCTCATCTACACCAACAATGCAATTCGTCTCTTTCAATGCATGTATAAAATCCTCTGGACTTGTTCCCATATCTGTCCCTGTATAAAACCTTCCATGCAAAGATTCTACATATTGTCCAAATGCACGAAATAACTCTGGTGATTTATCCTTGATTGGATCTCCAATAATCACCGCCTTGCCGCCGCCGAAATCCACATCAGCTGCCGCACATTTATATGTCATCCCTTTTGAAAGGCGCAAGCAATCTTCGAGTGCATCATCAATTCTTTTATATGGAAACATCCTGCATCCACCTAGTGCTGGTCCCAGTCTTGTACTATGAATCGCAATGATTGCCCGCAACCCAGTTCCTTCATCATTACAAAAAATAACTTGTTCATGTTCATTTATTTTGTGAAAAATTTCCTCCATTCTCATTCCTCCCTAATTTGATAGCGCTTTCATTTATATAAGTTAAGCGTTAAGCTAAAGTATCTACCAACAGTTTTTGCTATTTTAAGATTTTCTGTAGCCAGCTTCGCCAGGCTCACTTTCCAAAGCTATTAAAATTAAACTTGTTCCTTCCCTTTATCGAGTAGATTAGAAATCTTACTTTTGGGCATAACTGCTTGTGTCACAGTTCCTTCTCCTATTAGTCTATTTTTTTCATAAACTGTCACATTCGTATGTATGATTAATTTTTTTATTTTCGTTATTCGCGCTGTGATTGTCAACTCGGCGCCATTTATTGCAGCTCCTGCGTGTCTGGCGGAAACATCAATGCCCATCCCTTCTTCATGGCTCTCAAGATAAGGCAGTATAATTTCCCTTGATGCCCATTCCATGTGGTAAATCATCGATACTGTTGAATAAGCTGGATGAACAATATGTCCGCCAAATTGGGCAAACATTTCTGGTGTCACTTGAACCTTCATCACCGCTTGCAGCCCTTCCTCCAGACCAAGTTTCATCGATACACCACCTTACAATATTTATATGACGATTATTTAACGTTATAATATCATTTCGTTAAATAAAAAGTCAATAAATAACAAAATATTATGAATAATATTTAAAATAAAAAATAAGAGGATTAACTAGAAAATCTAATTAATCCAGAAATCATTTCCTTATGTGAGCAGCGCTCTGTCATTTGTCATTTTCGCCCCTCTTATACGCTGAAATTCGTTTAGCAGCTGTTCAATTGTCAACTTTTTCTTTTGCTCTTCATCAACAGTTAAAATAATTTGTCCTTTATCCATCATAATCAGTCTATTTCCAAGATCTAATGCCTGTTGCATATTATGCGTAACCATTAATGTTGTTAGGTTATATTTTTTAACAATCTCTTTTGTTAAATTTGTAATCAGCTCAGCTCTTGCAGGGTCTAAAGCTGCAGTATGCTCGTCTAATAATAGAATAGACGGTTCTGTAAAAGTGGCCATTAATAATGACAGTGCCTGCCTTTCTCCACCTGATAATAGCCCAACCTTTGCATTTAATCGATTTTCCAGACCTAAATGGAGCGATTCCAGGACTTCACGAAACATCTCTTTCCGCTGTCTTGTTACACCTTTTCTCAGCGTCCGATTCTTGTTTCTTGAGTAAGCCATTGCAAGATTCTCTTCAATGGTCATAGATGGCGAAGTTCCAGCCATTGGATCTTGAAAAACACGGCCAATCATTTTTGCCCGCCTATATTCTGATAGCAAGCTAATATTTTTATTATCTAAATAGATTGCTCCTATATCTGGAAGCATCACTCCGGAAATAATATTCATTAAAGTTGATTTTCCTGCGCCATTACTTCCTATAACGGTAATAAAATCACCTTTTTTCATCGTTAAATCGATGGAATCAAGCGCTGTTTTTTCATCAGGGGTTCCTTCATTGAACACTTTATGGATTTGATTTAATTGAAGCATCAGACTCCCCCTTTATATATTCTGAGGCTTTAACACTGGCAATCCTCTTTGCTTTCCGCTTATTTTCTCTTGATTTATGAATGATTTTAGGCAAAATGAGGGCAATTATTACAATTGTGGCAGTGATAAGTTTCATATCACCGGGTTCAAGGAACTCCACTCTCAATGCCAAAGTAACAACGATTCGATATATAATGGCACCGCCAATGACAGCCAGCGTTGTTCTAGCAATTGTTTTTGTCCCAAAAATAGCTTCTCCGATGATGACTGATGCAAGACCAATGATAATCATCCCAATTCCCATGCCAACATCAGCAAATCCGCCCTGCTGGGCAATAAGAGCTCCTGAAAAAGCGACCATCGCATTCGCTAAACCTAATCCCAAAATTACCAAAAAATTTGTATTAGCTGATAAGCTTCTGATCATTCTTTTATTATCACCGGTGGCACGCAATGCCAACCCAATCTCTGTTTGTAAAAATCTATCCGTTAATAATTTAATCGCGAATGTTACAATAATCATAAATATTAAAATGCCCCATGTTCTAGGTAAACTATCACCAAGTCCAACAGCAGTTAAAAGGCTGTTAAATATATTGTCTAGCCCTGTTTTATCCCATGCATCTCTTACATGAGATAATGCTGTTTCTGTGTTAAGCAAAGGGACATTCGATTTGCCCATAATCCTTAAGTTAATAGAATACAAGGCAATCATCATTAAAATTCCAGAAAGCAAGGCATTAATCTTTCCAAATGTATGAAGGATACCTGTTAGACAGCCAGCAATAAAACCTGCTACTAAAGCAAGAAGAGTAGCTATAAACGGGTTAGCGCCGCTGACAATCATCATCGCAGCAACCGCTGCACCTGTAACGAAACTGCCATCGACAGTCAAATCAGGGAAATCAAGGACCCTGAAGGATAAATAAACACCAAGCGCCATGATCGCATATATAATCCCAGATTCAAATGCACCAAAAATTGCTGTAGTCACTGCGAACCACATCCTCTACTTTTCTTCATAAAATTCCGCGTTTTCTCCCCACTCTTCCTTCACTTCAACCCCTTGATCTTCTGCAGCTTTTTTATTAATTATTAGACTAAGACTGCCTGGGAGCTCTACAGGGATTTCTGCTGGCGTTTTGTTACCCTTTAATATTTCAGCTGCCATTTTCCCAGTTTGGTAGCCAATATCGTAATAATTAAATCCGCTGGCCGCTACCGCACCTCGTTTCATTGAATCAAGCTCACCAGCAAACAGAGGGATTTTGTTACTATTAGCAACAGAAATAACTGATTCGAGAGCGGAAACAACTGTGTTATCAGTTGGAACATAAATCGCATCCACACGCCCTACTAGAGATTCAACGGCCTGCTTTACTTCTGCTGAGGTTGAAATGGATGCCTCTACGATTTTCGCTGATTTTGAATCAGCCAATTTTTTCACTTCGTCCACCTGGACTTCGGAATTTTGTTCACCAGCATTATAAATCACACCAATATTTTTTGCCCCTATGCTATCAATGATAAAATTAAAGGTCGTTGCAGTAGCATCTGGATGGTAGTCTGTAGTGCCTGTTATGTTTTCACCTGGTTTTTCAAATGCTTCTACTAATCCTGAGCCAATCGGATCAGTAACGGATGTAAACAAAATTGGGATATCCTTTGTTGCATTTAAGGCGCTGACTGCACTTGGTGTAGCATTAGCAAAAATCAGATCCACCTTATCACCGACAAAGTTATTTGCTATTGTTTGCGTATTGTTCATATCAGCTTGAGCATTTTGCTTATCATATTCAATATTATCTCCTTCTTTAAATCCTTCATCCTCCAGTGCTTTAATAAACCCTTCAGATGCAGCATCTAATGAAGGATGTTCTGCAAACTGAGTCAAGCCAATCTTAAAAACTTTCTTTTCATCTTTCGTTTTTGATGTCTCGTTCGCAGTTTCCTGGCCGCAGCCACTTAAAGCGATAATGCCGAAAGCAATCATGCTAAAAAATAATTTAATTGAATTATTCATTATGAATCTCCCTTCTTTTAGAAATCGCTTTTTAAACAGAAAAACTGATACAAAACAATTCTTTTAACTATCAATAAAACTAAAAACATTATGCAGTCTCTTATTATGTAAGGGCTTTCAAAAAATATGATATCAAATAACAATATCGTAAATATAACGTTATATTAGCACCACACGAATTAAATTGTCAATAATATTTAAAAAATTTAATATATTTAGATAAGTTAGATTTAACGTATATAAAAGCCACCCCTCCAGTGTTATTAGGAAAGATGGCAATTTGCTAGTTGACCATATATGGATGATTTAAAATATCATAATTTTCATCCTTTCGTTTCATTTCATTTCCAGCAATAAATACACTTTCAAAAAATCTCGATGCCGGCTTAGCAAGTTCCTTATAATAAACGCTGAATAGTGAAGCCGCATGTCCCCCCAGCCATTTCTCTGGCAGCAATTCTTCGGGCAGCCCTGGATCAACAAATAGGAACTTCCTATATTCATGCACTAGTTTCGTTCTCTCAACGAAGCATTCTGCATCACTTTTAGCACCTTTTTGAATCTTATTTTTATCAATAATATATTTCTCGCTATATTGAGTAATAAATTGTTGATATTTGTCATTAATTTCTTGGAGATTCCAGCTCTTTTCGACCAATTGAAGATTTTGATGAGGACCTTTATATTCAGCAATAAAGAAATCCACATAATTTTCAATATCGTACTTTTCAATCAAGTTATTAACCTGTGATTGAAGATCATTTGGTGATATCCACATACTGTTGGACATCGAACCGAAGCCGCTCCAAACGAGTTCTTTCCTTAGCTCATCCCGAACATGGCGAATATCTTCAGGAATATTGTACATTAATATTCTCCATTTTCCGTCCCAGTTCTCTGGCATTAATTTAAAAATCCGTTTTCCGGCTTCATCAATTCGGTTCTGCCCTCGTTGCGTTAAAGAATAGTAGCTTTTATTTCCGACTTTTTCGGACTGAACCCATCCTTGTTTATTCATTCTTGATATCGCTGCTCTAACAGACTGATCATTATGACCAAATTCGCTTAAAAGACTTATTAAACTCCCAATCCAAATTTTACTGCCATAATGTGAAATATAATCTCCATATAAGGTAAAAATCATAGATCTAGTATTCATTTTTCAACCTTCCTCATTTCAATAGTTAAATAAATCGTGCAAATAACGTCATATACTTATTTTACTATAATTATAAGACCCGCGAAAACTATTTTTTCAGAATAGTAAAATAATGACTGAAATGAGTGTTGTTCAAGCTCCTAATATAGAATCATCAAGCTTTTATCTCCCTTGAAAACTCGGTTTCCTTTTTTCGATGAATGCTTTTACTCCTTCTTTATGATCAGAGGTCATGCCTGCAATCCGCTGAGATTGCGCATCCTTTTCTAGGCTGTCTGCAAAGGTTATATTCCAACTGGATTTCAAATTCTTCTTAATTAAAGATATCGCAGTTGTTGGCAAAGCAGCTAATCTCTCTGCAAAGGAAGCAACTTCCTCTTGCCAAATGTTATCATTGAAAACCTTAGTGGCTAAACCAAGTTCCTCAGCTTGAGAGGAGTTAATTTTCTCGCCTAGAATCGCAAGCTCCAATGCTTTTGCATGTCCGATTAGCTTAGGCAAGAAATAGAGATTCCCCGCATCTGGTACAAGTCCGACGTGAATAAATGACTCTACAAAACTCGCCTTTTCAGACAGTAGACGGAAATCACATGCTAGCGCAAGGCTCATACCGGCACCTGCCGCTACACCATTAACAGCCGCAATTACAGGTTTATCACAATGATGTATTTCCAGAACCATAGGATTATATAAATCTCTTAATACTTTTCCATGATCCATATCTTCATTAACTCCGGTCAAATCCTGACCTGAACAGAAGGCACGCCCTTCTCCAGTAATAACAATGCATCTAACTTGATCGTTTTTACCCGCGGCTTTTACAGATTGCAATATTTCCTTATTCATTTGTGCAGTAATTGCATTTAATTTATCAGGACGGCTTAACTTAATCCATGCAACCTGATTAGTTACTTCAACTTTAATCGTTTCATACATATAAAATGCCCCCTTATCTTCCTTTAAAATCAGGGTTTCGTTTCTCTATAAAGGCACGCATCCCTTCTTTCTGGTCCTCTGATGAGAAAAGGAGATAGAAATTTTTCCGTTCAAAATGCATGCCTTCTTCCAATGGTGTATCAACTGCTTTTAAGACGGCTTCTTTAATGAAACGGATGGAAAGCGGTGCCTGGGATGCAATCATCCCCCCTGCTTTAAGCGCTTCTTCTATAAGTATTTCTTTTGCGAATATAGAATTAATGATGCCAAATTGAAGAGCCTCGTTAGCTGTGATTCTTTTGCCCGTAAATAACCATTCCATTGCTTTTGTTTTGCCAACTAGTTTTGTTAAGCGCTGCGTTCCGCCTGCACCGGGCATCACACCAAGATTGACCTCAGGAAAACCGAAAGTAGCATCATCAGCCGCGAAAATGAGATCACAGCATAATGCCAATTCAAAGCCCCCGCCAAGTGCAAATCCTTGGACGACCGCTATGATTGGTTTTTTTATTGATGCAATCCTGTCCCAATTCTTGAATTGATTTAATAATTCAAAATCAATCGGACCATCAGCTGACATTTCTTCAATATCTGCACCTGCAGCAAATGCACGGCCATTCCCACTCAGTATGATTACTCTAATAGATTCATCTTGATCGAAAGATTCCATAGCAGAAAGAATTTCAACCACCATTGTGCGATTAAGAGCATTTAATACGTCCGGACGGTTAAGTGCGATCATACCTATTCTTCCTTCAATCGAAGTTTGAATATATTCATAGTTATTAATCATTTACTTCCTCGCCAATCATAAGAGTTAGCAAATCTCCAGCAAATTTCATCGCATCCTTGCCCGACGCTTTCCCTTCATCTGTTCTCATAGCCTTTTGCAGTGCCTCATGACTTTCATAATACATTTCACACATTAAATAATATTTTCCTTCTCCACCCATCGGACTGCCGACAATTTTCGTTACGACCATTTTTTGCAGCCCAGGAATCTTAGCTGTTATCGGGGCATGTGTGCCATAATAATGCTCATCAAAAGCCTCCTTATTTTCTGGGTGTTTATAAAGAGCAATTAATTTAACCATTTTTCACAACTTCCCTTCATTATTATTTATTTTTTATTGGCAGTCCCTTTTAAACTTCCGGGATGGCAATAAGATGTTTTTTACATCAGTGTTGAAATCGGTTTCATCGCTTCGAACGGGTTTTTGCATGATTTACAGTACAGAATACTTCTACATGCAGTAGGGCCAAAAAGATTTTCGATTGCCGTGTATTGAGACCCGCAATATGGACATGATACCTCCCAATCGCCTGACTCGCTCAATTGTGCAGGAGGTGGAGCGATACCAAAGCTTTTTAGCTGTTCTCTTCCTCTTTCAGTAATTCGATTGGAAGTCCATGGCGGTGTATGAATAAATTGAATGTCAATATGATGATACAAATGCAAACTAATAATCTGTTTTTTTACGTTTTCACTGATGATGTCTAGTGCCGGGCACCCCATAAAGGTCGGCAAAAGCTCAATAATTAAGCGGTTTTCCTCTTCTTTAATCGTTTCCACCATACCTAGGTCAACTATTGAAATGGAGTCGATTTCAGGGTCTTTGACTTTATGAAGCGCCTTTAATATCATTTCTTCATTCATTCTCATTCACCCTTTTCATTACCAGCTCGCTGTTGTATCCATATAATAAACTTCTGAAAGTACAGCTAAAGCTTCTTCTAAGTCCTTTGTATGCACGCCTTCACGTCCACTTGCTGCTGCAGGCTTTAATTTCTCCGGGATTGAAAGATGAACAGCCTCAAAAACGGGAGTGAGAAAATGCTTCCACCTTTGTAATAGTTTATCTTCTGCCTCGATTAAACCAGCTTTAACTATGTCATCCCCATTCGGTCCATAACATAATAAACTATCAACATCATCCCAAACCCTTTGTACTGCCTTTTCCATCCTCCCTCTAGAATCACTGTTAGATTGCATTAATTGCAAAAACCACGTTTTCCAATGAAGCAGATGATAATAGATTTCCATCCTTACTTTTACTGCAACATCTGCTAATGGCTGATAAGAAGAAGTTTTTAGTGAATCCATACGAACCTTTTTAAACTGAGTATAAAAGTAGTGTCTGACAACAGTATATGCCCAGTCAAATTCATGTTTGCCCAAATAATGGCCAGGGCCATTAACTCGCTCTAACAACACTCCATTTTTTCGCTCATTCGTTTTCCTGCTATGCGAGAGGTCATCTACATCCCCTTCTCCTAAATCTTCCAATAATTGATAGAACATAGCAGCATGACCCATCATGTCTTGATTAATTGAAGAAAAAGCAACATCTTCTTCAATATGTGGTGCAAGACCGAGCCATTCTGATCCTCTATAAGCAAGAATGAAATCATCGTCAGCCAGCTGATACAATAGCTCAACTAACGCTGTACGATACATGGATTCTTCTGGCGGAAAATCAATCTTTTTCACCTTTTTTCTCGCCTCCCCATGATAATATTTCTTTTTCATCAAGCATGTTTTGTTCATACTTTCGCCACTTCTTCTTTAAATAACCATATCCTTTTGCATTGCGATAATCTTTGTTGTCAAGTCGTGCAAGAGTATCCTTTTCTTCATAAGTCATTTTTCTAATATCCGTCCGTTTCACAATCCATATATCTGCCACCGGTTCTCTGCGCATAAAGTTTTCCTGCGCCATGACGAAGGCAAGTTCTTGATTCGGCGCAAGAAGCGAGAATTGATATTGCAGCGGAGTGGAATCTGTTCTTTTACTAAACACTTCAAACTCTTGATAAAAACCTCCAGCACTCAAATGCTTCCCTCCTTTACCTTACCTATTGACTAAGGGCGTCACGGACCCAAGCATTTATGCTATGCGAATGAATGCGGAGCTGTAAGCGCTCCTGCGATTTTGGCCCTTTGTTGCGAATGATGTCCTTGAACTTACTCCAATCGGGCTGACGATAAACCCACAAGCCTTGCTCTTTGTCAAAATACATCGTTTCATCAGGTATCGTTAAACCTAGTGATTTAACTCTTGGAATATATTTTGAGAAAAAATCTTGACGAAGATCTTCATTTGTTTTTGACCTAATTTTATACTTAATCGTTGTATCCTGTTTTGAAGATCCAGTTGTAGAAGCGTCTGCCGGGCCAAAAAACATTAAAAGTGATTCCCACCATCTGTTTACAGCCTCTTGAACCATTGTCTTTTGAGCTTCTGTACCTTCTGCCAAGGCCATAATAATGGCCTCTCCATGCTGTGCATGGAAAACTTCCTCTGCACAAATTCTTTTTAATGCCCGCGCATATGGACCATAAGAAGCATGAAGCATGTTTGTTTGTGAAATAATGGCTGCTCCATCAACAAGCCAGCCAATTAAACCAGCATCACCCCAAGTTGGTGCCTCCATATGAAACACATTGTGAAACTTTAATCTGCCGCTAAATAAATCCTGCATAATATCTTCTCTTGTCTTTCCAGTTGGCTTCATCAAATCCTCCGTCACACGCAGCAGCAGCTGCCCATGTCCCATCTCATCTTGAACCTTTGCCATAATACCAAGTTTTCTTTTGATCGAAGGGGCTCTTGGTACCCACTCTTTTTCAGGCAAAGCACCCATGATTTCGCTAATCCCATGCATAGATATTAATTTGATTAGCGTGTAACGATAATCATCAGGCATCCAATCATCCGCTTCAATTTTTTCACCTGATTCAATCTTCTTCATAAAGCGCTTGTAATTTTCCGCTTCAGTTTGTTGATTAATCACGGTATCTGACAACCCTTTCACCTCCTAAAAAATCATTTTTTTAAATATTCAATTGCATAACGTTATTTTGTCGTAATAGATATAATGCGTCATATGTTTAACAATAAGATAACCTCAAAATTATTAAAAGTCAACCAATATTCAGAAAATTTAATTATTAAATCATCAACATACAGCTCTACCTTTGTACAAAAAGCCCCTCTGTCACTATACAGAGGAGCTGAGGCAGTAGGCAAACTTACTCCTAATTTAAATAAGAGCGGATCATGGGCAATATGTTGCATAAGTAGTGGCCGTATATCTGAAAAAGAGCCAACATGGGCACTACTTCACGATAGTTCCTTAAGTGTGACGCTTCTCCCGCGGAAGTCCGAGCGGATTATCTCTCTCCAAATTCAAACTTTATTCACTTTGTTAACACGCCAATCCCTTCCGTCACTAAACAGAGGGGCTCCAGTTTACTCTTCATATATCATTTTTCTAGTCATGCCGCCATCAATGACGATATTTTCACCTGTGACAAAATTATTCATTTCATCAGTTAAATAAAAGCAGGCTCTTGCAATATCATCAGGTGTCCCTACTCTTTTGGAAGGATGCTGGGAATGGTCGATTTCTCGTAATTCATTATAATGCTTTGTTTCAATCCAGCCAGGCGAGATACTGTTCACTGTGATCCTTTCATTTGATAAAGAAACTGCTAGTGCATGTGTTAAGGCGACGATGCCTCCTTTTGATGCTGCATAAGCTTCTGTATCAGGCTCAGACATTGATGCTCTTGTTGAAGCTAGATTCACAATTGTGCCGCCATGTTCATTTTCTTTCATGAATTTTGCTGCTGAGCGCGATGCCAGAAACACACTGCGGAGATTTGTCTGGATAATATGATCCCATTCCTCAATCTTCAACTCATAAAGTGATTTCCAGCTTGAGATACCTGCATTATTTATAAGAATATCAATCCTGCCAAATGTCTCAAATGTCTTTTCCATAAGTATCTTGATATCGTGTTCATTTTTTACATCCGTCTCAACTATAATGATAGATTTGCTACCTGTCCCTAATTCTGCTTTTAAGTTTTCAAGTGCAGCCATATTAATATCTGCAGCAGCTATATTAGCTCCTGCTTTTGCATAGGCATGGACTAAGCCTCTGCCTATTCCATTTCCCGCTCCAGTAATAATGACCGTTTTTTCCTTAAAATCCATGATGAAAAACTCCTTTTTCTTTCATTGTAGTGTGCAGCTAACCGCTGAAGCAACTTACTGCCATTCTCTAAAGTTTTTTCTTAAACGATTTTTTATTTTTACTATTACTATCACTTCGCCTTTACCCATTTTTTGTTTATTCCATTCATAAAAACTGGCAACTGTAATAAGTAATGATCCTCCCATTAATAAATAGCTCCACCAAGGCAAATTGCCCCAGAACGGTCTAGATTGAAGAATGACATTTATGAGCAAGACGATGGACCCGACAAAGAAATATGATTTTTTTCTGAAATAGATACCGGCAAGCAAAGCAATAATCGTTAATGTTCCTAATATGAGGGCATCATTCACTTGATTACTATTTAATGCATCAATTACTAATGTTAAAGCAACAACAACTAATACGCCCCATTCTAAATATGAAGTCTGATATCGGAAACGCCCGTTTAATATTAAGCGAATGACGATAATAACACATACCAATGGAAGCATATAAAATTCTCTTTCGAAATAAGCCGGTAACCTTACTTCATTGATGAAAGCATAATATGGCTGCAATAGGTAAATAACGCTGCAAACTGCAGGAACCCAATATTGTTTTACTCTTTTTCGCTGCATCCATAATAGAACAGCAATGAGTAAACCAGGCAGAAGCTTCATCCATAAAGCCTCTAATTGATAAGCATATAATGATAATAAATACAGGCACGAAATGATTGTATAAACATCTATAAAAAACCACTTATTTGCGACGTGATACAGCTTTTTGGATAAAAGTGATCCTCCGAATAAAAATACTAAAGCAAACACTAAAACTACATTAAAGGCTGTCTCTAAGATTACTGCATTTGATAAAATATAATAATGAGTTGAAACGAACAGGATAAATAATGGAATCATATTAAGGATGCTCATCCCTCTCACATGAATGAAAGCAATGACTAACAAACTATAGACAATTAACGAAAGCCATTCAGGAAGACCAAAGGGATATTGGTTGAGAAATGCAAGCAGCCCGATTATTGACCACGGAATCAGAAAGTCTTCAATTCGTTTTTTATTATTTTCTTTATTTATTTTCCAATAGGCAAAAACGAAAATACTTAAAGATATATACGCATAATGGCTATAGTAAGTCGAAAATGCAATGTGAATCAACAAGACCATAAATATAAATATGGATAAAAATGAACCATAAAGAAAGATTCGTATGAAAACTTCCTTGTTCACGCGCTTTGCAGATAACAAGTAAATAACAGCCGCTCCTACAAAACTGTATAAGGATTGATCACCATTAAAGATTAAATTCAAGAATAAGGCAACAGGTAAATAAAGATGGCCTGTCACAAAATAACCTCTGGAAAAAATAAAATCCTTTTTAAGAAAACTATAGCCAATAACGAAAAGCAGGATTGCACCGAATGGCCACATAATTTTCGTGAAAAATACTGGTAATTGTGTAAAAGCATTCAAGCTGAATAAATAACCAAATAAAAAGACAAATGAAGAAATATATGGTATCCATTTATTTTTACTCATGAAATATAAAGCTGCATAAACAACGGAACCAATCAAAAATATACTCGGTCTAATAGCGGTATGAGCGCTAAAAAATATTGAAAAAATGATAGACAATGTATAAAAGCCTTGAGCTGTATACACAATTTGTCTTTTAATATCAGCATAAAAAGTATATTTTGATATGAAATTAAAGATGAATAGAACTGCACTTGCCAAGAAAGCACTTATTGTTATGCCTAAATGTTTGTTATAGAACTTAAAGCTAGTGTTCATTTCTTCACCGAAGAATAAAAAGGCACATCCAAGCACGAAAGGAATCAGCCAAGAGCAACTATCCTGATAATATTTTCTATTATCAAACCGATAAAGCAGCATAAATACCCCAGTTAATAATAAAAGCATCGTGCCAGCCTGTAAAAATGCACAGAAGCTTACACCAGCACAGACGGACAATACCATAATAATAAGTCCAACATTTTTGCTGCTATTGTTAATTGGTACGATATAATGATGTTTAATCAAATGCCCAAAAACGAGATGAAGAATAAACCCAATTAAAAAGTACGGCAATAATAAATCATTAAAAGCATAAATTTTCTGCGCAAAGAGCATTACTTCAAATAGAAATGCTGCAATAAAAATAGGTGGAAAATATTTGAATAGATAACCTTGTATGCGCGATTACAAATAAAGAAATTGACCTGCTAAAAATATAAAAGCGACGAGCAGCGCATAAGAAGGTTCCATCAAATTGGCTAGTATTTTTTCTACAGATATATATATAAAAGCGATGATTGCGGCCGCTGCACTAGTCAGCTGAAATACTTCTTCCCACGACCCCTTATTTACTAATAACTTAGGTACTGCTAAAAAGCTGATTGCGACAAAACAATACAAAATTGGACTAACTGAAGAAAGGAAAGAATGTTCAATTAGCTGATAAGCTCCGTACACAATTAATAAGCTAAAGGCAAAATGATACTCCTTATTTCCCGAAATAAATACGATTGCGAGAAATAGACAGGCAGCCATTATTATACTCGCACTATGTATTACATGATCCTCAAAGAATAACGTCATAAAAACAGTTGTAAAAATTAGCTGAATTTGCACAAAATGTTTAAACTGCTCAATGAAAAGCAGAAATTGCTTTTTCTTGCGGAGCCAATGATAGCCCATTACATATAGGAAGCTGAAAAAAGTCATTCCAAGATAAAACAAGTCATTCGTAAATCTGACAAACGCCAATGTATAGCCTGCTAAAAATGTCATTGTGATAAAAACAAACCAAGCAAATAATCTTGAATTTAACTTCTTTGCTAATAGGAAATAAACCGGCAGAAGGCAAATGCTTCCTAAGGCTCCTAATAAAAACCGTCCTTGTCCATAGAATGAAAAATATGTGCCCAGTAATTCGAACCAGGCAATGGAAAGGATAAGTATTGGTAAAAATAAGCTGGCCAAAACATAAAAAGCAAAGGATGTTTTTTTAATTTTCAGAACTTTATCAGCAAAAATGGCAATACCATAAAATAATACTGAGATAAGCGCTATACAGCCGCTCTTCATTACGTTTGACATAGTTGACCAATTGCTAGTTGCGATATAAATACCGCCGATTAAAAGCATCAATACACCGATGTTTAAAAGCCAAGAAATATTTCTCTCTCTTATTTCTTCAGGCGAAAGCCTCTTTTTCGTTATTCGTCTTTCGTTTTCTTCTGCCTGTTTTGGTATTTCTGCTTTCACTTCGGCAACATGGATTGATACGGCACTAGCCGCTAACACATTTTCTTTTATGGCCTCTTGGTCAAGTTTAAATTTTTCAAAGGCATCAATCGTTATACGATAATGATCATGAGAAATATACTCACCATCTTTTAAAGAAGACAGCTGTTTAACAAACAGCTCTCTATTGTCGCTGTCGGACATATCATTTGCCTCCAATCCCACTCTGTTATTAGTGTAATATTACACTAATGATGTATATTAATCAATATACATTTAAAGAGATCCCTAACTTAAATAAAGGTGCCCCTTAAGTAGGACACCCTCTATTTGATTATTTATGGTTTTTCAATATACACCGATCGGATAATCGTTCGATTAAATGGCGCCCCTTTGTTTGTTTGCCCTTTTATATCAATGGTTACATTGTACACTCCTGAATTGCTGACGGCAGGGAGCTGGCCGATGAAATGAGCTTGATTAACTTCCTGTATAGATGATGGAGTAGAATACACTTTTCCTGATTCATCCGTTAGATGAATATCAAATGAAAGATTTTTTAATGTTTGTGAAGCAGTTATAGAAAAAGCAGCCGAATTTCCTTTTGCCATTCCCACCATATCCATTTTAATTGGCGAATGTTCACTATATTGAACTGTTAACAAATAGGCATTCTGCTGTTCGTTTGTGTTCATATCAATTTGCCATTCACCTTGTTCTGTATTTATATTTTTAAAGCTGTGTATAGCAGCACCATTAAAAAAGGATGTTTCTTCACCAGATATATCAGCAATACTTTGATAAACTTTCCCTGATGGAGAAATCATTTTAATATGATCAATAGCTGAAGCCGTAAGAACATTTACATGCTCTAATGTTTCATCATTCACGAAAAAGCGATTGCTTACCGTTTGATTTTGTAATAGCTGGCCACCATGCACATAATAGGACTCTTCGGTAGAAATAACTTGTTCTTTATCAATTGCGGCTTTGCTTTTCATTGAAACTCCAGCAATCGAAGCCGTTCGAAGCTGCGGCTCTATTCGTGAAAAAACAGCTGAGCCCATCCGAATGCGATCGTGATCAATTGCTGAATCAGTAAATAAGTGGTTGCCATATGGAAGGAGTGTACTCCATTCATTAACTAGACCATCATTTGAGCCATGGGATGAAAGATATTGCCCGCCCATCCATAACGCTGACATAGCCGGACCTTTATTTGTCCCTGCAACTGTATAATATTTATTTTTTAAAGCATTGGAATGATTGTCTGTTAATGAACGAAAATGTGCCATTTCACCAACCTGAAGCGAATATGTTCCATCATCTTTCTGTCCCAGAAGTGTGCCTAACCACCCTGCCCACCAGCTATAGGCTAAATCCGCTAAATGTGATCCGTGATGAGGAGAACCTAAAGTAAAAACTCTGCCTACATATTGATGTGCGCCATAATGGATTAAAGCAGCTTGTGTATCAGGTCCGCCCTTGCTATGAGCAATAATATTTACTTTTTTTCCGTTGAAATGTTGACTAATATCTTGAAGTAATGAGGCAAGCAATTCACCATTTGCATATTGGCTGGAAGAACCATTTCCTGCTGCATCATATAGCTGAACAAATACTGTTTGATACCCAGCTTCATATGCTTTTGTATACATATCATTGACACCATGATACTCTGTTTCGCCGTACCAGCTTGTTGAACTGCCATTTTTTCCTTGTACAAATACAATTGGGGGTTTATTAGGGTCTAAATTGGGAGGGGTGCTGCCGAGAAACCAATCGCCAGGTGTAAAGCTTTCACCCGGCGGCTTCAACTTTCCTGTCAATTCATTTTGCGCCGATGCCGTAACAGGTGAAACTGCAAAAAACAATAAAGAAACAAATGAAACAAGCGACACAATCTTTTTCAAATAAATCATCCTCCTACTTTGAATATGAAGATGGCTTGCAAAGGGAACAGTGACACTTTAAGCACCAAACCATCACGGCTTGATTTAAAGCGTAAGTAAAACGCTCTATATTCTTTTATGCTCCCGTAAAGGAAATCCTTCCTTTTTATAAAAAACACAACTAATGATTCATATCACCTAAATACAAAAAGTCTCAATAGAATAAAAGGATGCACAATGTACAAACCTTTAGAACTATTGAGACTTTAGCTTTATCGAAGAATTTTTCTATAGGATGCTTCATCCGCTTCTTTTATAAATGGATTACCATCTTCAGTAGAAAATAATATAAGCGTATGCATCGCTCGGGTACATGCTGTATAAAAAAGCTTTCGTTCATATTCTAATTGATATTCTGCTGCATTATGAATAAATACTGCATCAAACTCGATTCCTTTTGCCAAATAGGATGGAATGACTAACACTCCCTTTTCATAGGACAAAGTGTGTTTATCAATCAGTTTTACATTGTGAAGATCCGGCATTAATTGCTTATACACCTGTTCGCTTTCACTTGCATTTTTGCAAATAACCGCTATTGTCTCGTCTCCTGCTTTTTTGCATTCATCAATTTTATTCAGCATTTCTTGATAAAAAACATTAGAGGAGCATTGGATAAGAAGTGGCTTTTCACCTTTTCGATTAAATGGCTGAATGTCCTCTCCATCTGCAATTAAACTTTTTGTAAACTCAACGATTTCTTTAGTTGATCGATAACTCCTCATTAATCGGTAAGTTTCCCCAACTGCTACTTCATATAATGTGGATTTAGAGAAAGAATGAAAATATATTGATTGATTTAAATCGCCAAGCAGCGTCCATTTACTATAGGGATAGAGCTCTTGCATAAAAGCAAATTGGAAGGGCGAATAATCTTGAGCTTCATCAACAAATATGTGGCGTATCGATGTATTGGATCTTTTGCCCTCAATTTGATCCTGTAAATATAAATAAGGGGTAGCATCCTCGTAAGAAAGATGATTTTGTTGTATATTCTTTACTGTGTAATCTGCCAGCAGCTCATAATCTTTATTTTTTATATGTGAAAATAATTGAATAAAAATCATCTTCATGTCGATAAATTTCATTTTTTTAATTTTACTTTTTATCGGTTTGAATTTTTTGCTAACGATCATTTTTGATAAAAATTTCTTCTCTATTTCATAATCATCAAATGAGTCTTCATTATTCCTCTTTTGCATATCTTTGTACGCTTCCAAATAATCATCTTTATCGAGAAATTCAATAGCATTTTCTACCCATGGCTTTCTTCTTTCGTTTTTTTCCCTTTTCCTTATTTCGATTAATAGCCATTCTTGAAGCAGTTGCATTCTATTTGGAATGGGAATCGTCGATTCAAGGGAATAAAAATAGCTTTTAATTGATTCCTTGTTTATAATCGTTTCCCCACGAAAGACAATGTCAGTAAAAACAAGCCCATCATTTAATAAATAGCCTAAATAATTGTCAATCTCCTTTTTATAAGCTAAAGAAGATTTATACTGTATATTCTTTTTTCTTATTGCCAGTTTTTCCTGATCCTCAGCAGTGAGCAAATATTCCATTTGATCAAATGGGTCTTCTATTATAAATATACTTGCCAAGCGACTATTTAAATATTGCTGGAAGGTTGTTTGCTCCATATTATCTTCACCGAGTTCGGGCAAAACTGTTGCTACATAACTATTGAATAAAGGGTTAGGCGAAAAAAGAATGATGTTGTCTGAATGAAGCGTATTGCGAAAACGATAGAGCAGAAATGCCGCTCTCTGGAGAGCAGCTGAGGTTTTTCCGCTGCCTGCAACCCCTTGAACGACTACAATCTTATCTTTAGTATTACGAATAATAGCATTCTGTTCCTTTTGAATGGTGGCAACGATGCTTTTCATTTGTGAATTTGCTTGATTGCCAAGCACTTCCTGCAACAGTTGATCACCTATTGTTAACCCGGTGTCGAACAGTCCATTTATTAGTCCATTTTTTATAATAAATTGCCGCTTTAAAGTAATATCTCCTTTTATTTCTCCATAAGGTGTTTCGTATTGTGCATGACCAGGGGAATAATCATAATACAAGCTCGATATCGGTGCACGCCAATCATAAATAAGAAAATTTTCATCATCACTATCCATTAATGAAGCAATGCCGATGTAGATTTTGTCAGATTGATTTTCTCCCTTTTCGTGAAAATCAATCCTTCCAAAATAAGGAGAGTTTTTTAATTTCGCTAGCGTATTCAGCTGTTTATCAATCAGCCCCTTACTTCTCTCTCTCTCAGAAAGAAGTTCTGCTTGCTGCTTAATGCTCGTAAATGTTTCTATTACATCATCAGGTTCATCCAGGTTAACTGTAACATCATCCCAAAACTCCTGTTTTATTTGCTGAACTTGTGATCCAACACTTTTAGTCTTTCCTATGTAATTAGCAGTTTTTCTGTCAATTTCCTCAATAATCTCATTTACACGCTGCTGTTCATTACGGATATCGCTCATTAAAACACTCCTAAAAAAATAGATTATTGTTGACTTAAGATTATTTCTATGCTATTGTTATTATAGGGATAAAATATATTTCAAATGTAAAAATCGCCACTAGACTTTATGTTAACATGCAATCATAATGATTTCAATATTTTTTTACATATCATTTAACATCTCTATATACTAGAGATGTTTTTTTATGCAATACATCAAAAGCTGAGCTCAATGCTCAGCTTTCATTCGCTTAACTATTTAATAATGATTCCAATACGATCTGAACTTGATGTCCGTCCTTAAAGTCTATAACAAATCCACCGCTTCTATCCATTGCTTTCACACATTCTGCTACAAGATTCAGCTCTGATTTAGCTTCAACTTTAACAGACTCAGCGTCAGAATCACCTTTAGTCAGTATAACATCTTTCCAATTAACCAAGTCAATTGCCCCTTCATCACCAAACAACTTCATCGATAAATGTTCTTTTTGACCAATGCCGCTTGAGCCATTAAAGATAACGGGTATGCCACCTTCTAACTCCATACGGGCAACAAATCCTGTTTCGCAACTTTCTCTGTCTTCAGGATATTCGACAAATGAAGCAATCACTTTCAATTCTCCAAATAAAGAATGTATCAGTTGAATAAAATGAGGAGTTACCTCGCGAATAAAACCGCCCTGCTCTCTCGATGATATCCAAGCATTCTGCTGCCACCGCCTTGGCCACTCTGTAAAGTGCATATTCATTTCAATTCTTTTTAGTTTACCGATTTCGCCTGCTTGCACCTTTTGCTGGATTATTAATTTCTCATTGCTGTATGCCATTGGAAAGTTCATTGCATGAACTAGCCCAGTTCTCTCCGCTAATACTTTCATTTTCAATGATTCTTCTATTGAGTTTGCTAACGGTTTTTCACAGAGGATATGCTTCCCGCTTTTTAAGATATCGATTGCAATGCTGGAATGATATTTAGGCGGCACCGCCAAGTATACTAGTTTAATTGTTTCATCATTCAGCATATGTAAATAGTCAGTATATAAATCAGCTTCAGGTACTTTTTGGGCAAATTCAGCAAGCCTCTCCTCATTTACGTCACATAAAGCAGCAACTTGTGTACGATGATGACCTAAAAAGCTCTTCAGCACTCTTTCTCCTACTGCTCCTACACCTATCATCCCTACTTTAACTGTTTCTTGCATTTTGTCACCTACTATTGAAATTTTAGATTTTCTCTATTAGCATTATATCGTTTTTTGCTTAATTATTGCGAATTTTTCATAATTTTTAAAGGGTTCTTACAATAGAATGATTAATATTAGTAGGAAACGGTATTTTGATTTGAAAGGATGATTAGATGCATAAATCAAATGTAAAGATTTTTCGTGTTCCGATTCCTACTCCTACTTTATGGCCACATTCAACAACAAATAGCTATTTAATCGGCGACGAAAATGAATCGATTTTAATAGATGCCGGTTATGATCAGAAAGAAACGAAATGGGTGCTGGAGCAATCATTGCAAGAATTCAATTTAGCGATTCCAAAAAGGATATTATTAACACATGCACATAGTGATCATGCGCCTGGTGTCATGCAATTAGCGGATTGGGAAGCAAGTGTATACTGCCACCCACTGGAAAAAGAAGAGGTGCTTAAATGCATCCCCACATTGGATACGCTTCATTTTTTAGAGGATAATAGCCGGCTGACTATAGGTCATACAGAGATCAATATCCTTCACAGTCCAGGTCATACCGCAGGTCAATTGAATTTTTATATTCCATCACAGCAAATTCTGCTTGCTGGCGACAACCTGATTGAAAATGGCACATCATGGATTGGCACTCCCGATGGAGATATTAGCCAATACCTTCAATCATTAAATCGCTTAAAATCACTGCAAATTACTAAAGTCGGACCAGGACATGGCGACTGGATTGTAAATCCATACGAACATCTTGAGTTTGTTTATAATCGAAGACTACAGCGGGAAACAGAGATTATTAAACTATTAAAAGAAATTGGACCTCTTTCATCCAAGGAAATAACAACACGAATCTATCAAAATCATGTTCATCCAAGTATTCTTAATGTTGCTGAAAGAACAACAGAGGCCCACCTCATTAAATTGAGCAATGAAGGAATTACCGAAAAGGACGGTCAAGCCTACAAATTAGTTTAATAGATGATTGTCGCGATAATCCATCACTGCCTGCAGTGACCCGACTGTAGGTCTGACCATCTTTAAATGTCCGAGTTTATAGGCGCTGAGCGCTGCTTCTGGTTCAATCCAGAAAGCTTCTTCTATTTCATACGCATCGGGTAATGGGGTCTGTCCCTCAGGTAGAACAACAATAAAAAACCGCGTATCAAAACGAATAGGACTTGGTTCTGGAGTAATTTTATGGCCAATATATGTGAAGCTGTCACAATTTAATACAAGCCGATGCTCTCTCATTATTTCCAAGTATGTTACTTTACCTTCAAGTAAATAACGACGGTAATGATTCATATCTTCCTGATTGATAACCGCCTTTGTGCCATCTTCATTACAGCCTAGTAATATGCCAACTTCTTCAAAAAGTTCTCTAGCAGCTGCAACATAGTGCGCAATAGAGAATGAAAGATGATTATTAACATTTAAGAATAAATCTGTTGTACTTGGGAAATCACCTTTATCGATTGATCCTCCTGGAAAAACATAGTGCCCAGCCAAAAATTTCATTGTTGCTGGGCGCTTTGTTAAATATACTTTTCCTTGTTGGTCGATTAAGATGACAGTAGAGGCAGGTTTTGGAATAGCAGACATAAATAGCACACCTTTCTAAGAGAAAACTAATTGTACACTACAGACTCTCAGTGAATGTTATTCTGTGCAAATTCGATATTGTTTGCACTCACTAGTAATTTAGCGAAACTAAAGAGCCTACACTATTATATATTCCTTATCCACTCTTCTATCCCTTTCTCATAGAAGGAAAAAAATCTTAATTCCTTATCTGCCCATCACCCGAAATCAAATATTTACTTGATGTGAGAGCTTCTAGCCCCATCGGTCCCCTTACATGAAGCTTTTGTGTACTAATGCCCATTTCCGCGCCAAAACCAAACTCGAATCCGTCAGTAAACCTTGTTGAAGCATTATGATAGACTGACGCGGCATCTACTCTATTTAGAAAGACATGTGCATTTTCCTTATTTTCAGTAATGATCGCTTCAGAGTGACGCGTACCGTATTGATTTATATGTTCAATGGCTTCACTTAAAGATTCTACAATCTTTACACTTATTTTCAACTCTAAATATTCTGTTCCCCAGTCCTCTTCTGTGGCAAGCTTCGCTTTATTATAAAATGAGCGTACCGTTTCATCACCATATATATCAACTTCATGAAAAGTTAATTTAGACAATAATTGTTTACCGTATTGCTCAAACCACGTATTGTGAATAAGAAGTGACTCAACCGCATTGCAGACGGATGGCCGTTGTGTTTTCCCATTAATTACAAGTTCTTCAACCATATTCAGATCCGCTTCTTCATCGATATACATATGGCAATTACCTGCTCCTGTTTCGATTACAGGCACTGTCGATTCTTTCATAACCGAGTCAATCAGCTGCTTTCCGCCTCTAGGAATAAGCACATCCAAATATTGATTGAGTTGAAATAGCTCTCTAGCCGTTTCTCTGCTCGTATCCTCTATTAATTGAACCGCATGATTCGGAACGATTGTTGGCTGAAGCGCTTTATGAATGGACAGTATTAATGCCTTGTTAGATGACAATGCAGATGAACTTCCTCTTAGTAATACTGCATTTCCTGTTTTTATAGCTAAAGCTGCTGCATCTAGTGTCACATTAGGTCTAGCTTCATAAATCATCCCAATCACACCTATTGGCACTCTTACTTTATTGATTAACAGACCATTATCCTTCTTTATCGTTTGCAGCGTTTCTCCTATAGGATCATCCAACTCTATTATTTGCATAATTGCTTCTGACATTGCTTTAATGCGTTCACTGTTTAACATAATTCTATCTAAAATACTATCAGACAAGCCCAGCTGTTTCCCTTTTTGTAAATTATCCTTGTTTACATTTATAATGATTGCTTCATCAAGTAAAATTTGCTGCGCAATATTATAGAGCGCTTCATTTTTTTGCTTAGACGTTAGTGTTTGTAATAAATAGCTTGCCTCTTTCGCCAATTTTCCTTTTCGCAAAACTTCATTCATAATGGACCCCTCCAGCGATTATAATTTCACCCATTTATTACGGTGAATGACTTCGTCTATCGGCATAGGATGATTTAGATTACTATGAACCATCCATTTCTTTATATCTTCACTTGATAGACTAACCTGCCCCTTACCTATCACTCTATCTGTTGCTAAAACCTCTACGACGTCTCCCTTTGCAAATTCGCCTTGAATTTCATTAATACCAGCAGCCAGTAAGCTTTTACCCTTTCGCAAAATTGCTTCCTCTGCGCCTTTATCTACATATATCCTGCCATTAACTTTAGAATGAAGAGCAATCCATTGCCTGCTTGTGTTTATGCTTTTCAACTGCCGGTTGTTTATATACGTTCCGTTCCCATTTCCCTGTACGATTTGAATTAATTTATTCTTTCCTTTGCCTTCACCAATAAACACTGGAATGCCTAATGAACACGCTATTTTGGCAGCTATTAGCTTGGATTTCATGCCCCCTGTGCCTACATTTGTTCCACTGTCTGCTGCTGCCTCCATCAACTCATCCGGAATATTTGTAAGATAATCAAGCTTTCTTGCATGAGGATTTATTTTCGGATTGGAATCATATAGCCCATTTATATCTGTCAATATAATCAACTGGTCTGCATGAATCAGGCCGCTTACTAAGACAGACAGCATATCGTTGTCTCCAAATGTTAATTCTTCAACAGAGACAGTGTCATTTTCATTTATTATTGGAAGAATCTTTCTTTCCATTAATTCCGTTAATGTTTCAAACGCATTTTTATATCTTGTACGTTCTGAGAAATCTGAACGGGTTAATAATATTTGCGCCGGAGTAATGCCATACTGCAGAAACGCCTTCATATAAGATTGAATTAACAATCCTTGTCCTACAGCTGCAGCAGCTTGTTTTCCTTTTAGTGTAATCGGTCTGGAAGGATAACCGAGCCTCCTAAATCCTGCAGCAACTGCTCCTGAGGATACCATCACTACTTCATGGCCGTTGGCACGCAGCTCGGCAATTGCGTCAATATGATCACTGAATTTAACTCGATCAATTTCACCTCGTTCATTAGTTAATGAACTACTTCCTATCTTTACTACTACTCTTTTTTTCCCCATCTACACTCATCCTTTTGTTAAAGCAACATATCTTTCATACGATATGTTAACAAATAAATTAATTATCAAAATAAAAACCCTTCATCCTAAAACTTTAAGGACGAAGGGTTCGTGGTACCACCTTAATTGGATGCATGAAGCATCCCACTCAACGAATTAACGCTTCGGTAACGCTGATGGGTTAGCCATCAGACTCTGGAGGAAGGTTCTGCAGGTGAATGTGACGGGATTTTCCAGCTTTTAATCCCGTTCTCTGGCACACCATGGACTGCTTACTAGCCCTCCGTCAATGTTCATTATTTTTAATATTATGACGATTGTTTCTTTAGATGTCAATTGTTTTTTATGAAAATTTAGATAACTTATAACCATTTATATTGCTTATACGAAAAAAAGATCTAAATGCAAATTTGCATTTAGACCTTCAGTGTCTAATCAGCTATTGCTTCGCATTTAATTGATTTACGTGCGTTTGAATCACGCCTCTCTCAATTAATTCATTCAATTGATCAGTGCTATAACCTAATTTTTTTAAAATTGCACTTGTACTGCTGCCGAGTGCAGGCGGCCCTTGCATTAGTTCAGGTGGAGACACACTGAGGTGAAACGGCAGGCGCGGCAGCTCCAGGTTTTCAATCTTATCATGGTTAACTTCAGTCCACATTTTTGTAGCCTTCGTTTGTTCATCCTTAACTACCTCTGATATTTTTTCACCTTAGAGCTTGGAACGCCTGATACTGCCAGAGCTTGAACCCATTCATCAGCTGTTTTTAGCTGCAAAATATTCTCAATCTCTTCTTTCAGTGCGGACTGATTTACAACACGATTACGATTATCATGGAAACGCGGATCAACAAGCCAGTCTTTCTTGCCGAGCACTTCACACAATCTACTAAACAATGAATTATTTGAAATCCCTATCATAATATACGTATCGCTTGCATGAAAGGCACCATATGGTGCAAATGCTGTATGACCTGCACCATTTTTCTTCGGTTCGCTTCCAGTAGCGAGATAGGATAACATATGGTACCCTGACCAGAATACACCTGTTTCATATAACGAGGTTGTAACATGTTGGCCTTCACCTGTATTTTGCTTGTGCAATAAAGCAGATAAAATGCCAACTGCCCCCCACATAGCGCTTCCCTGATCTAAAATAGAAACCGGAACTCGGGCAATTTCCGCTCCTTCAGCTCCGTTTATTCCTATGATTCCGGAATCGGCTTGTGCTATTGCATCATAGCCAGGCCTTTTGCTCAAAGGTCCATTCTGCCCGTAAGCAGTTAGCGAGCAATAGATCAGCGCTGGATTCAGCTTTTTTAATGATTCATAGCCAAGTCCAAGCTTGTCAGCCTTACCTAGCCGAAAGTTTTCAACAAAAACATCTGCCGTTTGTACGAGGTCGTAAATAATCTGTTTGCCTTCATTTTTTTTCAAATCGATTACTACAGACTGTTTATTTCTATTAATATGGAGAAAATAAACACCTTCTCCGTCCATAAACGGGCCCATTCCTCTCGCATCATCACCAACATCCGGTCTTTCAATTTTTATAATTTCTGCACCTAAGTCAGCTAAAATCATCGTTAAGGTGGGACCCGAAATATTTGTTGTTACGTCTATAACCTTCACACCCGTCAAAGGCCCTCCCATATTAAAACCTCCCTTATTGTTATGCGGAGGCGGCTTGTTGAGCCGGCTAACGCAGTTTTTAATAAAAGCTCATGATTCAAGTTTTAATATGACCTTGGCAAACCAAGGACATGTTGTCCGACAAAGCTCACGACCAGGTTATTCGCAATTGGAGCTACCTTAAATAATCGTGCTTCTCGGAATTTTCGTTCGATATTATATTCTTTGGCAAAACCATAGCCACCATAAGTATCCATGGCTGCATTGCCGGCATCCCATGTTGCTTCAGATGCTAAATATTTTGCCATGTTTGCTTCTTCACCGCAGTTAATGCCTTCATCAAAAAGTTCGGCAGCTTTATCTCTCATAAGCTTTGCCGCCTGAATGTTCATATAGGCTTTTGAAATCGGAAATTGAACCCCTTGGTTTTGACCGATTGGACGATTAAAAACAACACGTTCATTCGCATATTGTACAGATTTATCAATAAAATACAGTCCATCTCCAACCGATTCAGAAGCGATAAGAATCCTTTCGGCGTTCATGCCGCTTAATACATATTTGAAGCCTTTGCCTTCTTCTCCAATAAGATTTTCAACAGGAATTTCTGCTCCTTCAAAAAAAACTTCAGTTGTTGCATGATTAATCATTGCGTCAATCGGGCGAATATCAATTTTAGCCGCCTGCTCCTTCATATCAAGTAAAAATAAACTAAGTCCATCTGTCTTCTTTTTTACTTGATCCTTCGGCGTTGTTCTTGCCAATAAAAGCATAAGGTCTGAATGCTCCGCTCTTGAAGTCCATATTTTCTGTCCATGAACGACATAGCGGTCTCCTCTTTTTTCAGCAAAGGTCTCAATGCTTGTCGTATCACTTCCAGCTGTTGGTTCTGTTATTCCGAAAGCTTGTAGACGCAATTCGCCGCTTGCTATTTTCGGCAAATATCTTTGCTTCTGATCTTCGCTGCCATGCCTTAATACCGCTCCCATTGTATACATTTGTGCATGGCATGCACCTGCATTTCCTCCTGAACGATTAATCTCTTCAAGGATAATGCAAGCTTCCTTCATGCCAAGTCCAGCTCCGCCATATTCTTCAGGAATTAAGACAGATAGCCAGCCCTCTGCCGTTAATGCCTGGACAAAACTTGTTGGATAGGCATCTGTTTCATCTGTTTCACGCCAGTACTCCTCAGGAAAGCGTTCACATAAACTTTTAACGCTCTTTCTTATCATGTCATGCTCTGGATTTGCTTTTGTGTGTGCCATCCATTATCCCTCCAAAATTATTTTCCTTGCCATGAAGGCTTCCTTTTTTCATTAAATGCATAAATTCCTTCTAAGCGATCTTCCGAATTGGCGCATTTGTAATAAGCCTCGAGCTCGAGCGCAATTCCGGTAGATAAATCTGTATCTGAGCCTTTATTTACGACCTTTTTAATCGCTTTTAAAGAAAGCGGGGCATTTTCGGAAATGGCGGTAGCGAGCTGCACTGTCTCATTTAATAAGCTCTCGCTCTCATACACATGGTTAATTAAGCCATATTCTTTTCCTTCCTTTGTGGAAAATCGCTTCCCTGTGAATAATATTTCCTTAGCAACCGCTATAGGCATAACCCTGGAAATTAGTTGAGTTCCCCCAATTCCCGGAATGAGCCCAAGCTTTGCCTCAGGCAATCCAAAAGAAGCGTTGGATGAGGCTGTTCGCAAATCACAGCTTAAGGCAATCTCCATTCCTCCACCCAATGCGTACCCATTTACAGCGCATATAACCGGAAAAGGAAATTCACGCAATTTCTCTGTCACTTCTTCAAAATAGTCATGCTGACGCTTCCAATCCTGTTGACTCATTCCATTTCTTTCTTTTAAATCTGCACCAACACAAAAGCTTTTCTCTCCTTCGCCCGTTAATATTAATACTCGAATGTTGTCGTCATATTTTAATTCCTGTAATGCTTCGAGCAGTTCGATTGCCATCTTCGTATTCAAAGCATTCATGGAACCTGGACGATTTAATGTAAGAATAGCAATCTCTTTTTTGTCCGCAGATTTTTCTAATTTAATTGTTTCATATGTTTTGACTACCATCATTTATCCTCCGCTTATCATAATATTAGTTAGGAACTGGATAGCGCCGTGTGCTCTTGCCAGCCTTCATTACTTGGCCAGGCAACTCATGGCCTAAAAACTCTTTGAGCTGCAAAGAAGCCTGCAATAATTCATCTAAATCTACACCTGTGCGCACGCCCATTTCTTCAAGCATATGAACAACATCCTCGCTGCACACATTACCTGTTGCCCCGGGGGCAAATGGACAGCCGCCAATTCCGCCTAAAGAAGAATCAAAAATAGCTATATTTGCTTCCATAGCAGCTAGTATATTAACCAGCCCCATTCCTCTTGTGTTATGAAAATGGCAGCCAAATTCGAAATTCTTCCATTCTTGTTTGATTTCTTTCATCAAACGATTCACCTGCATTGGATTGGCCATTCCGGTCGTATCTGCATATGTAATTCTTTTAATATTATAATTTAACAGCTGTTCGGTGATTTTCATGATGTTTTCTTGTGGTGCTGTACCTTCGAATGGACAGCCAAATGAGGTTGCGATGCTAATATGAAGATCAATTTGATGTGCTGAAGCGTATTGCACTATTATTTTCAGACTTTCCAATGACTGCTCGGTCGTTTGCCGGACGTTTTGCAAATTATGTGTATTGCTAGCAGAAAATACAAAATTCGCAGCGTTGACACCATATTCATTGGCACGTTCAAGCCCTCTTAAATTAGGTATTAATGCAGTTAATATCACATCTGTATCACCTTTAATTTTTTCAAAAAATTCTCCTGTATTAGCCATTTGCGGAACCAACTTTGGATGAACAAATGAACCAAACTCTATTTCTTGTACATTCGCTTTTTTGAGATGAGTATATATAACTGCTTTTTGTGAAGCGGACAAAACAGTGGATTCCAGCTGGAGGCCATCGCGAAGCCCAACTTCATTAATGGTTACTTCCTCACTTAATCTCATTCTCTCACCCTTCTTTAATAATTTAGCTTTATATATAGGATACTGTATCCAATATTCAATTGCAATATTATTATGAATTTTCTATTTAATTAATGATTAATTTTTATCGCACTCAACGATTCTATTAGCTTTTCGGTTGCACTATATGGAATAGGTTCCCAATTTATCACTTTTTCTGACCATTCAAGGATAGACCGATCAAAGATTTCATTATTCTGAATCTGCTTAATATAGCGGTTATAATAATGCAAAAGCAAAAATAATTTTCTATGGCTGGAACGATGGATTATTTCATAATCTGCCTCTGCTAATAATGCGGCTGTCACAATAAAATGATAAAGCTTGTTCATAAATCTCTTCGCTGCTAAATCCATTTCTGAAACATTCAGTTTCTTAATTTTTTCACATTCCTTCATTATTTGTTGACATTCTGCACTAATTATTTTTGAAACTTGTTTCAAATGTGGTGATTCCAAATTCGCAATGATCTTTTCACATTCCTCAAGAAGATGTTCATCTGAATGATTCTTTCTGATTGCTCTTAAAATATCTAGAGCGACAATATTCGTCGTGCCTTCCCAAATTGAGCCTAATTGGGCATCTCTGACTAGCTTTGGGTTTACCCATTCTTCAATATAGCCATTTCCACCGCGTATTTCCATTGCTTCCGCTGATACATATCTTGCTCTTTTGCAAATATATCCCTTTAATAATGGTGTAAGCATCCTTAATAACCCCTGCGCAGACTTTTGACCGACATCTGCTTTATCAAATATATTTGCGGTAAAATAAATCATAGAAGCAGCTGCTTCAGAGTCAATCATAAGTTCAAACAGACTTTCCTTCATTAATGGCAAATCGGCTAACCGATTCGAAAACGCTCTCCGGCCCCTTGCAGAATAAAGAGCTTCTACATAGCTTCTTCGCATAATTGCAGCCGACCTAACCGCATTTGATAATCTCGATGAATTCACCATAGACATCATTTGCTTAAACCCATTCTCAACCGTGCCGACTAAATATCCTTCTGCCCGATTAAAACTCACTTCGCCGGATGCCATATCTTTCGTACCTAATTTATCCTTCAATCTATTAATATAGTATTGATTTCTTTTTCCATCAGGAAGAAATTTAGGCACGAGATACATTGCTAACCCTTTCGTCCCTTTTTCTGCTCCTTGAGGCCGTGCAAGAACAAGCGCCACATCCGCACTCACGTTTGAACAAAACCATTTATCTCCAGTTAAGAACCATTTATCTCCGTCTTTTTCTGCTAGTAACGTGTTTTCGCCGACGTCTGAACCGCCTTGTTTCTCAGTCATAAACTGTGCTGCAGTCCAATAATTATCTTTATCCGTACTTAATAATTTTGGCAAATAGGTTTGTTTGAGGTTATCATCACCATATTCATCTAATACTTTTGCTGCTGAATCAGTCATGCTCATAGGGCAGCATAAACCAAATTCAGCCTGTGCAAATAAGTACCAGAAAGAGTATTTCATCACTCTGCTATATCGCGATTGTTTTCCCATTATCCCCTGACTGTGGCTCATAGCAACAAGTCCGAATTCGATATACCCGATTTCTTCCATTCTTTCATAAGAGGAGTGGTATTTCACATTATCCACTCTTTCACCGGCTTTATTAAATTGCTGCAGTTCAGGAGGATGGCGATCAGCTTCTCTTGATAGCTGATCAATCTCATCTCCGGCCATACCTCCCAGTTTCCATAAATTTTTAAAAGCATCTTTATAATCCTTTTTGCTATAAAGAGACAATAAAAAATCCATATTTGGATCGGCTTCAAAGTAATTTAGCCCTGTTGGCTCAGGCATAGCCCCTAGCTTTGATTCAGGATTTGGCACAATAAACCTTTCGTTCAATTTTATTACCTCCTTTTAGTTTACTTACCTTGAAATTCAGCTTCTCTTTTTGAAAAGAAAGCATCTACTCCTTCTTTAAAATCTTCAGACTGAAAACATATCCCTTGCGCTTGTGCTTCCATTTCCAATAATGCTTTTAATTGGACATTTATATTCTGGTTCATCAGCTTTTTTGTCATGCCAATTGATAATGGTGATTTTGCTACTAATCGATTAGCTAATGCCAATGCATCCCGTTGCAGATTTCCGCCCGTGCTCAATTTATTTATTAGCCCTAAAGAATAAGCTTCCTCTGCTGTCATTCTATCTCCTAAAAACATAAGCTCTTTCGCCTTTTGATGTCCGATAATAAGCGGAAGGAAGTGTATGGCCGCAAAATCTGGAATTAAACCTACATTTACAAAACTCTGTACAAAAAATGCATTCTCGTCTGCGATAGAAAAATCACATAACAGCATCAAGCTAAACCCAGCTCCTGCTGCTGCACCGTTTACAGCAGCAATAATCGGTTTTTCAAGGTCTAAAATTTTCATGACTAATTTATGTGAGGTCTGTAGTCTCTGTCTGCCTTCTATAGCAGATAAGCTATGCAAAGCTTTTAAATCGCCCCCAGCTGAAAATGCTTTTCCTCTTGCAGATAAAATAATACATTTTACTTCGTCATCTTTTTCAGCTTCCTCAAGTGACTCCAAAAGCTCCATTCTCATTTCCATCCCTAATGCATTACGTACATCAGGCCGATTTAAATAAATGACTCTTATACCCTCATAATTTTCTATATCAATAAATTGATTGCTCATTTCACTCCGCCTTTTCATGATTTTTGAGTCTCTACCTTACCTTTATAATCAGTATGGTGCTCAATATAATCAAAGATTTCCTGCCCTACACTATTTTTCCTTCCTAGCTCAATTTCCTCCACGATATGTGCGACTAAGCCTACAGCTCTTGAAGCGACCGCAAATGATTTAACGACGCGATAATCAATCTCCATATCTGCCATAATTGCTCCTATTGCTCCTACAGCATTCAATGTTATCGTTTTCCCTTTTTGCTCACAAAATTGACGGTGTATCTCTACTAAAAGCTTAGAATTTTTGCCATAAAACCCTAAATCCTCAGCAATTTCAAACAGCTTCCCTGTCCGCGGATCCTCTGGCTTATGTATTGGATGACCAAATCCAGGAAGCTGCTGATTATTCTCCTTGCGTTCTTGAATGATTAAAGATGCAAGCTCTTCAATCGGATAACCCTCTCCATATTTTTCAAATGCGTGATGTAGCATTTCAGCAACATACTCCATCGCACCAAGATACACTGTCCCTGCGCCTAATAGCCCAGCGGCGACTGCAGATTGAACGGATTCGGGAGCGCCCAAATAAGTCAATCTAGTAGATATTGAACTTGGTGTAAAACCATGCTCACATATTGCGACAAGTAAAGCATTTAACATTTTCGATTCCTTTTCAGTCGGCTTTCGATGCTTAGCACCTAAAAATGCCATATCTGCCAATGTAATATTGCCTATTAAATCTTCAGTTAAGTTGTATCCATGAACAAAAATTTTATCAGGTTCAGATTTGCCGATTTTAGTTTGAAATTCCATTTTGATTCCTCCGATTATTGTTTTTCCTTGATTGCAAATGTACCGAGGGCCGTTCCTATTATTGTCCCTTTTTCATCGATCACTTTTGACTCGACATATTGAATTCTTTTTCCTTTATTAATCGTCTTCGCCTCTGCATAAAGTATTCCTTCCTTCACAGGAGCAATAAATTGCGTTGTAAGGGAGATTGTCGCTACTCTCACATCACGAGATGAACGAATGACAACACCGATAATTGAATCCAGAATAGAAGCAATGGCTCCTCCATGCATCATTCCATTCGAATTAAGCAATTCATCTTTAACAGGCATTTTTATCACTGCTTCACCTTGCTCAAGCTTATCCATCGATATGCCTAGTAATTTCCAATATGGGGATTCCTCAAATTCCTTTGTTAGCCATTGTAAATAATCGTCACTTACTGCCATCACTCCACCACCTTTCATCTATTCGCCTGCGTTACACGATCTTTTTCCTTCCAGACGATCACTCCGTCCAGGGCTGCCACGCCATATCCATCTTCGAACACCCAAAGCGGATTAATATCCATTTCTGCTATTTTTCCATTGGCATGAAAGGCAAATTCGGATACTTTTACAAGTGTATCTATCAGTTTATTAATATCTTTTTTAGCACTGCCTCGAATGCCTTCAAGTAAAGGATAACCTTTCAGCTCCATTAGCATTTCTTTTGCTTCCAGCCGATTAACCGGTGCTTTTCTTATTGACGCATCCTTTAATACTTCAATAAAAATTCCGCCAAGACCGCATACTATGAGGGAGCCAAATTGAGGATCATCTTTAATGCCAACAAACAGTTCAATAGCATCACCTTCAATCATCTCTTCTGCCAGAACCCCTTCAATTCGAGCTGATGGATTATACGCAGTCACTGCTTGCATAATCCCGTCATATGCAGCAGCTAACTCGTCACCATTTTTAATATTTACTTTTACACCGCCGGCATCAGTCTTATGAAGAATCTCATCTGAAAGCACTTTGCAAACGACAGGATATTTCAACTCGTTTTTATGCTGCTGCAATTGCTCTTTATTAGCAAATACCTTTCCTTGCGGGACTCTAATCCCAAGTTTTGATAGCGTCTCTTTCACTTTTACCTCTGTCCAGACACCTGCAGGATTCCCAATATTGCCGTTCGAATATGCGCCAAGTTCTTCTGTTTTTGTTCTTGTGGAGAAAAGTGAAAAATCAACTAGATGCTTTAATGCAACCATCGTTTTATAAGAGGTAGCATACACCGGAACACCAGCGTTTTGAAGCGCCAGTCTGCCCTCTCCAGTTAATTCTTCGGTCCCTGTAATCGTTACGATAATTGGCTTTGTTGTTTTCGCATCGATTTCAATGATTTTTTCACAAATTTTTAAACCTAGCTCTCCTCCAAAGGTTGTTTGAAAGACGATGGCATCAACATCAGGATCATGTATAAGCAATTCCAGTGTTTCTGTTAATATATGCTGCTCTTTCAAAGCCTGGGCAGTCACATCAATAGGGTTCAAGGCAGATCCGTATGATGGAATGAGCTCCTTAACTTTCTGCGCAGTCCGTTCAGATAGCTGAACCATTTCCAACCCCAGTTCTTCGCTATAGTCAGCCATTACAATTCCCGCTGCGCCTGAATTTGAAATCGTTACCACTCGATTGCCCTTTGCTCTCTTGCCAGTACTAAATATTTTCATTGCATCAATCATGTCATCCAAGTCATTTACTATAATAAATCCATATTGTTTTGCAACGGCACGGAATGTCTCATCTGATCCGGTTAGTGAGGCAGTATGAGATAATGCTGCCTGCTGTCCGAGCTCAGACCGTCCTGATTTAAGTAAAATAACCGGCTTGTCGTTTTCTTTTGAGACGGATGACAGTTTAATAAGCAGCTCACCATCAGGAATTCCTTCTAAATACCCAGCGACCACCTTTGTATCAACATCCTCGAGCATATACTCAATACAATCGATTGAGTGAATATCCATTTGGTTGCCTGTGTTCACAACATAGGAAAAGCCAATATTTTCTTCCTGAGCCATACCAAATAATGAAAACCCTACTGCACCGCTTTGCGAAGCAAAACCTACTGGGCCGGATTTAAATCCGGCCACAGTTTCAAAGGATGTGGCAAAGCCCATAGGAATGGCTTTCTTTACATTCAATAAGCCGACACAGTTCGGACCAAGGATGTGGATGCCCGATTGCTTTGCTTTTTCTAGAACTTCCTTCTGTAAAGCGGCGCCTTCTTCTCCAACTTCAGCAAATCCCGATCCAAACAAGACTAAATGATGAACGCCCTTTTCCTTGCATTGATCTAGAATCTGCATCATTCTTTTTGATGAGACAGCGATTAATGCAACATCTACTTCCCCCGGAATATCCAATAATGAAGGATAGCAAGTTAATCCTCCGATTTCATCGTATTTTGGATTAACCGGATAAATCTCCCCAGTAAATTTATGATGCAGCAAATTTTTCAGCGGCTTTCCGCTGATTGATGTGAAATCTTTTGAAACGCCAACAATGGCGATCGAGGACGGATTTAATAAGTAATCAAGCGCTTGTTTTTTTGACAATGTTATACCTCCTGCCCTTTATCCTGATTAAAATAATTCTTTGACCCTTTGGTTTTATAGAAATACAATAATAGTGATAAAATAAGCCCTGCTACTGGGAAGTACCAAAGCGGTACAAACATAAAGAGTCCTGCGATAAATAATATCGTTCTCTCCGTTGCATTTATTATGCCAGCGCCTAATAAATATCCTTCTAGTGCGAAAGCAATCACGGTAATTCCGATTATAGACAGGACAATGCTGATGACAGTATCCCATAATTCACCGCGTCCAATTAATATTGCAGGATTATAGATCATAAAGAACGGCACAATAAATTTCACTGAACCAAGCTGTACTGATTGAAAAGCTGTTTTCATCGGACTGGCACCGGCTATACTTGCGGTAGCGAAGGCTGCTAACGCGACTGGCGGTGTAATATAAGAAACAGTTGCCCAATAGACGACATATAGATGAGCTGCAATCGGATCTATCCCTACAGCAACAAGTGCTGGCGCCATGATAATTGCTAGGAATACATACACGGCAGATACGGTCATTCCCATGCCCAATATAAAGCATGTTAATGCGCCCCCGATTAAAATAAGAAATGTATTATCCCCTGCAGCTGCAACCAATTCTCTTGAAAACGAGAATGAAACGCCCGTAGCAGATAATGCGCCAACGATAAATCCTACACCAGCAATAATGACGACAATATCCGCAAGCACTTTTCCCATATCGACAAACATATCCAGCACTTGTTTCTTTGACAACCTTGTTTTCTTTTTAATCATAGCAATGATTAATAACACAGCACTTGCATAATAAGGTGCTTGACCTTCTGAATTGAGGACGGCAAGAAAGAAAATCATAATAAGGATGGCAAAAATATAAAACCAGCCTTCTTTTAATGTTTTCCAAAAGGATGGAATCTCTGATTTTGGCATTCCTTTTAAATTGTTTTTCGCCGCGTAACCATCAATCTGAATATATAGGCCCCAATAATATAGAAATGCTGGAACTGCTGCTGCTAAAGCAATTTGATAATACGGTACAGCCAAGAAAGAGGCCATGATAAAGGCAGCTGAACCCATAATAGGAGGTGTAATTGTTCCACCGGTTGATGCAGTCGCTTCTATAGCTGCTGCATAATGGGGTTTATATCCCGTTTTTTTCATCGCTGGAATGGTCATTGCCCCGATTGTGACAGCATTGGAAACAGCACTTCCGCTTAACATTCCAAAGAAAGCACTTCCAACGACTGCAACCTTAGCGGATCCTCCTCTTGTACGACCAAATATTGAAAGAGCCAAATTAAAGAAAAAGTCTCCTCCGCCAGTCCGGGTAATAACAACACCAAAAACTAAAAAACCTAATAAAAGATTTCCAATTGTTGTATAAGCAATGCCGAAGACACTATTAGCACTCATAATATGGTTTCTTGCTAAAGTTAAGAAATCATATGATTGACCTTGTAAAAATCCTACAGGCATGAAAGAAGCAACCAGTGGATAAAGGGAAATCACTAAACAAATAATAGATAAAACAAGGCCGCCAGTTCTTCTAAGCGCCTCTAGTAATAGAGCCCATAACAGAATGCTGAAAGCAGTAGGAACAAAAGGTGCTTCCCAATCCCAGCCCTCTATAATAATTCTTTCGCCATTCATTCCAATGTATATGGTGATAAGGATTGCTAATGCAAAACAGATGATGTCATACCATTTTACGGAAGTGTGTTTTTTCTTTGCAGGGAAAAAAATGAACGCAATGGGTAAGAAACAAGCTAATAAGAAAATAAGATATGCGTTTTGTATAGGATTGATTCCAAATAACTCTAAATAAAACAGCATATTGACTGATAGAAAAATACCTACCAAAGTGCAAAGTACGATGACAATTTTCCAAAAGGAAGTAAGTCTTGTATTATTCATGTCTCAAACCCTCCCAACTTACTGGTTAAAAATAACAAGGCGATCGTTTATTTAACTAGTTCTTCTTTTTTCATTAACCAATATTCCTTGAATTCCTTATCGGTGATGCCCTCTTGATCGGCTTCATCCAACACCTGATTCCAAGCAGATTTTAGTTGATCAAATCGTTCAATTAACCGATCATTTTGTGCCTGCTTTTCATCGCTCCATAAACCTTCTTCTTTAAAGAATTTAATTACGCCATCATGGAATGGAATCCCCTTTGGTTCTGTTAGGACTTCATCTTTGGAGTATAAAGCTAAATTAGGCATCGCATCTTTGTATTTATTAAATGATTTATCCATTTCTTTTATTAATGCGTAAACTGTTTCTTCATCTTGTTTCGCATACCCGCCAATCAAATAGCCATGCCCCATTACTGCCATTTCACTTTCCATTCCTGCCCCATTGCTAAGGCTGTATGGAAAAAGCCACGGTGCGACAGCTTCGACACGTTCCCATCCTTCAGTATCATCCTCATCCAGTTCGAGCCAGCGAATGCCGCCTTTACTATGAGCTTCAAACATTGAAGAGGCAGTTGGATTTATGCCGGCAACATCAATTTGTCCTTGAACTAGTGCATCACCTTGACCAGAATAGGAGGTGATTTTTACAGGCTTGACATCCTCCCAAGTTAAGCCTGCAAAAGCAAGCAGTGCTTCATTTTTAATATTGACAGACGTATTTCCAGCAATAACTGGTATTTTCTTTCCTTTCAAATCATGAATAGATTGAATATCTGAGTTTTTGCGCACGGCAAAACCGAATTGGCTAATTGGCGCCCAAAAAGCTCTTACATCCTGCGGCCCCCAGTCTCTGGATGCAAACTCTTCAGTACCTTCAAAGGCAAGCTGGATTTCATCGCCTACTTTCCCAACTGAAGCAATTTCTCTTTTTAAAGGTACCATTCTTCCGACACCGCTTGCGGATGGGAGCATTCTGATTTGCGAACCATGAATATCAGTCAAAGCGTTTGCGATCGCAGACATTTCCGCATATCCGCCGGAACCGACATCATAGACGCTCCAAGTCATTTGATGCGGCAGTCCACTTGAATCTATCTTAGAAGATTGGGTAGGCTCAGAACTGCATCCTGCTGCCAAAATCACCAGTAAGAGAAACACCATGAAGTATTTTAACGGTTTCTTCCTCATTCGATTTCCTCCAAACATTCATTATTCTTTTCAGCAGGTCCCATTAGATGTATATGAGCAATAAGAAATCGCTTTCATTTCCCCAATGTATAGAGTTAACTATTTGCTGCAGGCTGAAACATAGGATAAGTAATCTCACCGTTTTTCACAAAAACTACTTCGACTTCTTGTTCACATTTTATTTGATCCACATCTGTATTGATAATATTACTCATGATGCGGACACCCTCCTCTAAATCGACCAGTGCAACGGCATAGGGAACTTCAGCTTTGAAAGCGGGTCCGCCGGGCCTGCGGGCGATAGTAAAAGAATAAATCTTGCCCTTCCCTGAGGATTCAATCCATTCTATCTTCTCAGAAGTACAATGCGGACAAACAATGCGCGGATAAAAAATGTGTTTTGAACAATTTAAGCATTTTTGTATCAATAGCTGATTATTTTTACAGCCTTCCCAAAATTGTATTGAATCCGCATCAATAACCGGCTGTGGCTTGGTCATAGAGTTTTCCATAGTTAATCCCTCCCTAAAATTACGACTGAAGTAGATGAAAGGGTGCCGCCTGTACCATTCACAAGTCCTATTTTTGCATCTTGCACTTGCCTTTCTCCGCATTCATTGCGGAGCTGTCTCACCGCTTCTATTAATAAAAATATTCCATACATGCCTGGATGAGCATATGAAAGTCCTCCGCCATTCGTATTCATTGGGAAATCTCCGCCGGGTGCAGTGCGTTGATTTTTAACAAAATCTCCTCCCTCACCACGTTTACAAAACCCTAGAGATTCTAAAGTGAGCAGTACAGTAATTGTGAAAGAATCATAGATTTGCACAAAGTCTATTTCATCATGCGTTACTCCAGCCATTTCAAACGCTGTTTTACCGGAAATGGCTGCCGAAGTCACGGTCAAATCAGGCATTGCTTGAATAGACCAATGACTGTGAGACTCTCCCTGGCCGAGAACCCAAACAGGTTTTTTACGGCAATCTTTTACTCTATCAGGAGAAACGATGACAAGCGCACCGGCGCCATCTGTTACTAAACAGCAATCCAATAGATGTAAAGGGTCGCAAATCATCGGTGAATTTAAAACATCATTAATCGTTAATGAATCTTTCATCATTGCATCAGGGTTAAGCTGCGCCCATTTTCGTGTAGCGACGGCAATTTCCGCAAGATCTTCTGCTGTTGTCCCATACTCATGCATATGACGATTAGCAGCCATTGCATAAGAACCGGCGGGACTTGGCAAACCGAATGGCGTCTCATATTGAGCTGTTAATGTCGGTGGGCGACCGGCTAATGATCTTGATTTTTCAGAACGCTGTGTACTGCCGTACAAAATTAATGCTACTTCGCATAAACCCGCCTTAATGGCTGCAGCCGCATGACCCACATGAGCCTCAAAGGCAGAACCGCCAATTTGGGTTGAATCAGTGAATTTAGGGTTAATACCCAAATATTCTGACATTACTACTGATGGAAATGATCCTACTCCTGGCAGTCCCCATAGTCCAGCTACAAACATTCCATCGACATCATCTTTCGTTAATCCGGCATCATCTAATGCTCTTTTCGCTGCAATTGCCTGGATTTGAAGAACTGACTTGCCGCCTGCAACCTTTCCATTTTCGAGCTCAACATCTCCTACACCGACAATTGCAGCAGATCGTTTAATAGACACAAATATCACACCCTCTATACAGTTAGTTATGATAATGAAATTCTTTATTTTTTACAGTGTTTAATAGGTTTTGATGTATATAATCTTCCATTAATGCCGGATGGGTTAAGTGATAAAGTTGATACATGGCTGCTTTATACCAAAAATGGATGCTCTCTTCCCAAGTAAAGCCCATTCCACCATGAAGCTGGATTGAACTTTCACATATTTTCTTATACATATCAGTATTAAAATAACGGCTGCACAAAAGATTTAAAGTTACCTTCTCCTCATCTTCTGCAATAGAGTGAATATAAATGCTATAGCTTCTCGCTTTTTCAATCTCTACTTTTATATCCGCAATCATGTGCTTTACCGCTTGAAAAGAGCCGACAGGAACACCAAATTGCTTTCTTTCCGATACAAAATGAACCGTCCGATTTAACACTTCATCGGCACCGCCGATGATTTCTCCGTTAATAGCAATGAAGTAGCTTCGTAGTGATTCCGAAATCAAATCTTTTAATTTTTCAGATGTTATAAGTTCTTCTTCAGTAACTACAGCATTTTTCAGCACAAGGGTTCCTTGAGGCTTTGATAAATCTACCGATTCTTCAGCAGAAATGATTACATTGTCTTGTTTTGTTGAAATAAGTGCAACAAATGTTTGATCATTATCCTCAATCGGCAAAATAATATAATCAGCGTTTTGCAGAAACTGCAAATGTTCATAGCTGCCGCTTATTTCATAATGCTGTTTCACTTTCTTCAATTCTACTGCTGGATATTGAAAATAGGTCTCATCTCGTTTAACTAATTTAGGCAATACTGCCGCAGCGACAGCTTCTCCACCAATAATTGCTTCCAGTACTGACTTTTGGTTATCAGTTAATGGTAGCTGGCTCATTAATGGCACGACAAATCCTGAAGTTAATGAGAAAGGACCTGGGAATAAGGATGCGCCGATAGATTCAGCTAAATACATTAAATCTAGCGTATCTACTTCTTCCAATGTTTGAAATTCTCCGTGAGCAAGAATGCCTAACCAGCCATTCTCTGCTAATTTCATCCATTTTTTCTTAGAGAACCCATTCTCTTTCTCAGCTATCTCTACAAACGTTTCAAATGCCATTTCTTTTTTTAACAGTGTATTCAATGCTTTCTTTAACATCAGCTGCTGTTCTGTATAGCGATATTCCATTTCTATCTGCCCCCTTTTGAACTTGGTAAGCCTAGGGATTTTGCAATGATATTTTTTTGTACTTGAGTTGTTCCAGCATAGATCGTTTCCGCTCGCGATAGAAGAAACTTCTCCATCCATACCTCATGGTCACCCTTTACGATTGATTCCTCACCTAGAAGGTCCAAACTTGTATTTAATAAATCCTGATGCCCTTCGCTCCATGTAAGCTTTGCAATGGCTGGCAATGAGCCTGTTTCTTCCCCTTGTGAAATGAGCGCAATATTTCTTAAGCAGACACTCTTTAATATTTCGCATGAAAGATAGGCTTTCACCAATTGCGTTTGCAGCCGGCCATTAACGTAGGATTGACCTGATGCAGCTCGCTCTGTAAAAAGCGTGAGCAATTGCTGAAACTCCTGCTGCATCTTTAATGATCTTTGCGCAAAATGGATGCCCCTTTCATTTGAAAGTGCAAAATTTGCCATCTCCCAGCCGTTATTCAGCTCACCAACGACATCTTCTTTAGGCACGATTGCATCATCCATAAAGACTTCTGCTAATTCTGATTCACCAGCAATATTTTTAATCGGACGGACAGTTACACCTTTTTGATTCATATCCAATATCATTAAACTAATGCCTTTGTATCTTGGTTCTGCTGTCCTGACAAGGACATAGCATTTATTAGCATATGGGGCATACGATGTCCACACCTTTTGACCGTTCAACAAGAAATAATCGCCTTTATCTTCAGCCTTTGTCTGCAATCCGGCTAGATCTGATCCTGCATTAGGTTCAGAAAACCCTTGACACCAAATATCTTCATGCTTAAGCATTCTTGGCAAGTAATGCTTTTTTTGCTCCTCTGTTCCATATTTAATTAATGTGAGAGCAAAAATGCCAATACCGTTTGAATTCAACACTTCCGGGGCATTAATTTTGACGAGCTCTTCAATATACACAAGCTGCTGCTCAATGGATAACCCAAGGCCACCATATTCTCTCGGCCAAGAAGGTGCGACCCATCCGCCCTCTGCAAGAGTTTTTCCCCATTGTTTCCGCCGCTGAACCCACTCATCACCAGTCACTTCTTTATCCCATTCTCGTGGGAAATTAGCATTAAGCCATGTTCGAAATGAACTTCTAAACTCTTCTGCTTCCTTTGAATAGGTAAAATTCATCTTTATCCCTCCTTATCTTTAGATAGCAACATCGCCTCAAATACGCCTGATACCTTAACTTCACCTTCATCATTGACTGCTTTTACTTCACCAATCACCCGATTATTTTCTATTTTTTTTATGATTTTTCCGATAACGTGGATTTGTTCCCCTGGAAATGTCATCTTTTGAAAGCGGACTCGGATGGATTCTATGTACTTCCTTTCTATCCAAGTCGTTACCCCTTGAGAAGCCATCCCCATAATAAGCATTCCATGAGCGATAATTCCTGACCCAGCAGCTTGACCAACTTCTTCAACTGTATGCAGTGGATTAAAATCTCCGGATGCACCGGCATATTTCACAAGCTGGACTCGGGATATTGGATCCTTTTTTAAAACGGGAAATGGTGAATCAACAATCACATCCTCGTAATATTTCAGCATTCTTTCATCCCTCCTTTCCATAGCTAGTGACGATCAATCGTCACATTTGTTGAAACGGCAACAAGCTCATTTACTTGATTATGATATTCGAATTTTAAAGTAATAATATTCATCCCTCCTGAAGACCCTTTTTTAATATTCACCTCATCTACTTTTCCTTTAACTGTTAAAACGTCATTGGCATAAATCGGCTTCACAAATTTATATTCCTGTTCACCATGAAGAATTTTCACAGGATTCAGACCGAGAATATGACATTTTTCCATAAAGCTATATCCGCCCCACATATCAATTACTTGGAGAAAGGTTAATGGGATCGGGATTCCATCGTAACCTTCCTGTCTCGCAGCTTCTTCATTGAAGTAAATTGGGTTCAAGTCTCCGATTGCTTCTGCAAACTCCTTAATCTTCACCTTATCCACAGAATATGAATAGGGTGAAAGCTCTAAACCAATTAAATCCATTACTTTAGACATTTACATTCACCTCGCCTTGGCTCGTTTGAATCGTCTGCTATCTCACATGAATCTCCCGCCAGTAACCTCCAGCACATTCCCAGTCATATAATCAGCGTAATCTGAGCTTAAAAAAATGACTGCTTTGGCAATATCTAAAGGTTCACCGACTCTTTGCATTGGTATTTCCGCAATTTTAATTTCCCTTACCTTTTCAGGAACAGCTCTTGTCATATCAGTATCAATAAATCCGGGCTGAACAGCATTCACATTGACTTGAAACTTTGCAAGTTCCTTGGCAGCAGCCTTAGTCATCCCTACAATACCCGCTTTAGCCCCAGCGTAGTTTACTTGTCCCATATTGCCAACTTTTCCTGCAATAGATGATATATTCACAATTTTTCCTTTCTCATGTTTTCTCATATAAGCCCCTGCTGCTTGCATGCAAAGGAATGTCCCTTTCATATGAACGGCGATTACTTGATCAAATTGCTCTTCAGTCATTTTATGTAACATTGCATCCCTTGTGATGCCTGCGTTATTTACTAAAATATCTAAATCTCCAAACGTATCGATTGCCGACTGAATCAATGAGGAAGCGCTTTCCTTATCAGCTACATCCACCCGAACAGCCATTCCTTTACTGCCAAGCTGTTCTACTTCTTGGACAACGCTTTGTGCAGCTTCAACATTCAAATCACCAGCAACAACATTTGCGCCATGCTTTGCAAATAGTAGTGCAACTTCTCTGCCAATTCCTTGCCCTGCTCCTGTTACAACTGCCACCTTATTTTGAAGATCCATTTATATCCTCCTCATATTTGCCTTTAAAGAAAAGGTTTACATTCTACTAAATAAATTTTATATAATAAAAAATTTTTTGTCAATGAAAATTAGAAAATTTAGATTTGTTTAAATATAAAAAAAACCCACCATCCTAGATAGCGAGTTTTCTGATTTTGCTTTTAGTTTTTTACCGTTCCACCTAGCTTAAAACTAATATCATTAGCGATTGCTTTTACTTTTTCCCCAATTCTTGTTGCTTCCTCACCTTGCAATTGCGTCGTTAATCCTACCAATACAATTGACATATCAACTTTATTTGTATTATTAACAATAGGAGCTGCTATGCCGACAATTCCATCAATATATTCACCAAAAGCAATGGCATAGCCTTTTTCACGTACATCCTTTAGTTCACTTTTTAGTGTATCCATCTCCTCCTCAGACAAAGGTCTTAGTCCATCATTCATATGAAGAAGTTCCTCTGCTTCTGCTTCATCCATATAAGCCAGCATACATTTGCCATACGAGCCATCAACAATAGAAAAATGGCGACCGACTGAAACATTGATACCAAATTGTTCAGCCTCAACTTTAGAAATAATTGTTGATTTTTTCTTCCCAATTCGGTTAACTAAAAAACTAGTAAGGCCGGTTTCTTCTGTGAGCTCTTCCATATATGGCTTAATCACTGATAAATCAAGGATATTTTCCTTAGCCCTTTCTCCAAGGACAACTAAATACGGTCCAAGACTATACCGTTTAGAACTTTGATCATAGCGAACAACAGAAAGCTCCTCTAACTTTTGCAAAATACGATAACAAGTTGTTGGAGTTAGTGATAATGCCTTAGCTATTTCTGTTAAATTGCTTTTACTAAATTTTTTCCTGCTTAGTAATGAAAGTATTCTAAATGCACTATCAACTGCAGGTACATTATATTTTCTTTTTTCTTTCTTTTCCTCTTGGTTTTTCTCCACAGACCTTCCTCCTGATTCCTCTTTTATCAAAAGCAATTTAAAATTTACTTCTATTAATATAAAATCCAAAATATTTAGATTTATTTTATATATAAAATATTTTTTTGTCAAGAAAATACAAATCTATTCAAAAAATTACAGCAACTCTTATGCGTTTGCTAAATTAAGTATGATAAAATTTAATTAAACTATTGATAATTGATGTTAAAAAGGTAGGTAGGAGTATGGATATTAAGCAATTAGAAGTATTCAATACGATATATAAACATAAAAATTTTTCCAAAGCTGCCCAAGAACTTGAAATTTCACAGCCTACAGTCAGTGCACAAATTAAATCATTAGAAGAAAGTCTAGGTTTACAGTTATTTAACCGAAAAAACAAAGCACTAGGAAATCTAACTGATGCGGGTAAAATTCTTTATCCTTATTCAAGCCAAATTTTATCGCTCGTAAAAGACGCAGAAACATCGTTATCTCAATATAAAAAAGGGTATTCTGGTTCATTATCCTTAGTGACATCTGACTCTTTCTGCTATTGGATTTTACCGCAGATATTAGAAAATTTCAATCAGCGATACCCAGCAGTTGAGATTACTTTGAACACAGAATTCACACCAAAAATGATCGATATGGTCAATAATAGAGAAGTTCATTATGCAGTCGCAAGAACTGGTACACCACATTTTAATGATGAACAATTAAAAAGCGAGTCGATAGGGCAAGATCCTATTGTCCTTGTTGTTTCAACTCACAATCGCCTTAACCGATTAGAGAAAGTGACAGTAGAGGACCTTATCAATGAAATTTTTATTGTTTATGGAAAAAAATCAAATTATTGGTCACAAATTGAACAGGCATTCCATCAGTTCAAGCTAGAACCAAAAACTGGTATGGAGTTAAATGATATTAATGCTACAAAAAAAATGATCGAGATTAATCTAGGCATTTCCTTTTTACCGGAAATTTCTGTACAGGATGAGGTAAAAAATAACAGATTAACAATGATTGAGATTGAAAACTTTCCAAAGCTCTATAGATACTCACATTTAATTTATCATAAGGATTTAATTATGACAGGTGGTGTGGAGAAGTTTTTGCAATTTATCCAAGAGACTAAGCCTTATACGCTTTAGATTTTTGAAAAAAACGGCTTTATCCTGCAGCAGATGCGGATAAAGCCGTTTTTTCATGCCCTTATTTTTTTCCAACGATGAACGCATCTACTGCAGTAACCCCGAAACCTTCCTTATGAACGATTAAAGGATTAATATCAAGCTCTTCTATATAATCTTTATGGACATTACAAAAAATTGATATATTAACAAGTGCATTAGCAAGTTCCTTTATATCATATTTTTCTTTAGTTCGTGCACCATCTAAAATAGAAAAACTTTTAATGGATTGTATCATTTTCAATGCTTCTCGTTCTGTAAAAGGAGCAGGCAAAAAAGTTACATCCTTCAATACTTCAATAAATATTCCTCCTAAACCAAACATAATAGTGGGACCAAATAATTCATCTTGAACCGCGCCAATAATTACCTCAATACCTTCTGGCGCCATTTCCTCAATGATTATTCCTTCTATATCGTGAAGTAAATTAGATTTCTCTGCATTTTTGAATATTTCTCTATATGCTTGTTCCGCTTCCTCTAAAGATTTTATCTTCAACTTTACTAGCCCATAGTCGCTTTTATGTGCGATTTCAGAAGATAAGGCTTTCATTACTAACGGGAATTTTAATGGGATTGACGCCAGTTCTTCTAAATTGTTTATTTTTAAAGCTTTAGGGACATCAACGCCATATTTTTTTAATAGCTGCTTACTTTCCCACTCATTTTTCTTGCCACTAATCGGACTAAGTTGATGCCCGTTAAGTGTTAAACGTTTTTTAACTGTTTGACTGTCATTTATTGCCCGATAATACTCAAGAACATTTGCCAGAGCATCCGCCGCTCTTGTAGGTGTCGGAATCCAGCAAATACTGCTCTCATCAATGATTTTGTCTCGCGTTGTCTGCTCTATGCCTGCCCAGCATAAAATAAATATCTTCTCTGTTTCCATAGCTATTTGCGCCAATTTAGGAATCATCGGCAAAAATGGACCGTCAGTCATTTGCAGGTACAAAATAACCGATTGCACGAGGTTGTCATTTAATAAAATCTCCACAGCATGAATCACTTGGTTCGGATTTTGATTTACCTGTGCCGTAATATCAACAGGGTTTTTTATAGAAGCAAATGGAGGAAGCGTTTGCTTTAATTTTCCCTTAGTATGTGCTGACAATTCTGCCAGCGAAATGCCTCTTACTTCACATTGATCAGCGATCACAATGCCCGCTCCTCCTGACTGCGTTACAATTACCGTCCCTCCGTTATTTTTAGGCTTTTTTGTTTTATTAAATACTGACAGAGTATCAATTAACTCCTCTTCATCACCAACTCTTACAACATTGCTCTGTTTCAAATAAGAATGATATATATTTGCGTTTCCAGCCATTGAAGCAGTGTGAGAGCTTGCTGCTTCCGCTCCTATTTTTGAATTTCCTACTTTTAATAAAACGAGCGGTGTTTCTGATTGATGGCATGCCTCTATTGCAGCATCCATCTTGTCAAAATCCCTAGCCCCTTCTAGATAACCACCAATTACTTTAATTTCTTCTTGTTCAGCAAAATATTGAACATAATCAAAGAAGTCAACACTTGCTTCATTACCGCTTGATACAAAATATTGAAATCCCAATCCATTTTCTTTAGCCATTGTATAAGTGAGTGTCCCTAAGGCGCCGCTTTGCGTTATAAAGGCTACGGGATCATATTGCCCATATTTTAAGCTTGAAAATGACACAATCGCTCTCTCTTTAAAGTTAAACAGCCCTAATGAATTAGGTCCGCAAATCGGTATACCTGTTTGTTCAGAGAATTTTGTTAATTCGCGTTCTAATATAGCGCCTTCTTCTCCAATTTCAGTAAATCCAGAACTAAAAGTGACAACGCTTTTCACCTTTTGTTTAAAAAGTTGATCAAGTATATTTTTTACTTTAGAAGCACGAACGGAAATTAAAGCAAGATCGATGGATTGAGGAAGGCTTTCGATATCTTTATAGCATCGATAACCTGCAATTTCTTCATATTTTGGATTAACTAAGTATACTTCGCCTTTATAGCCCACATCTTTTAGATTTGCTATAGGTTTATAGCTAATCTTTCCTACATCACCTGAGGCCCCGATTATCGCTATCGATTGCGGAGAAAGCATGGGCGATAATAATTGTTGTTGATTCATCGTTATCCCCTTTCTTTTTTAAAAATATGGCTTCTTTCGATCTTTCACTCTTCATTTAATACATATTGCTAGGCAAGTAGAGTGCAATATTTGGAAAAAGATACAATATCACAATTAGCACAATAATTGGTAAGATGAAAAGTGCAGCGCCTTTAAAAATTTGTTCCAATGATAAATCCGGAGCTGCTCCTTTTAAAACAAAGCAATTCATTCCTACCGGCGGAGTAATCATCGCCATTTCCATTACAAGAACAATAATCACTCCAAACCAGATAAGGTCGAGCCCCATTAAATGAATCAATGGCAAGATGATAGGTAAGGTGACGACAACCATCGCTAACGCATCCATTACCATACCTAGCAAAATATACATGAGAATAATAATGGCAAATAATAAAAATGGCGGCAATGACAAGCCATTTAGAATATCTGCCAACACCATTGGCAGCCTGGTGATTGTCAGGAAGTAATTAAGAATAAATGCCATAATAATAATGGCAAATAAAAAGCCTGTTGTTTTTAATGTAGACGATAATGCTTGAATAAATAATTGTACAGTTAATTTCTTCCTCAATAATGCAATAATAAAGGTGCAAAAAGCACCAATGCCCGCAGCCTCAGTCGGGTTAAACCAGCCAATATACATACCGCCTATAACAATGGCAAACAGCAATAATATCCATATCGTTGATTTTAATGACACAAATCTTTCTTTCCAGGTAACTTTTGCATTTATTACAGGAGCTAAGTCAGGTTTGATCATAACAGCAATATAAACAGTCAGCATATATAGCCCCATGAGCATAATGCCCGGTATAATTCCTGCTACAAGCAGCTGTCCAATAGATTGTTCAGTCATCATTCCATATAAAATAAAAAGTGTACTAGGCGGAATTAATACCCCTAATGTACCGCCTGCCACAATCGTTCCGCCTGTTAACGATTTATTATATCCGGCATTCAACATTTCCTTTGAAGCGATAACACCCATCGTAGCAGTATTTGCAAGGCTCGAACCCGAAGCTGCAGCAAATACTGCCGACGAGCCAATAGTAGCCATGCCAAGACCGTCCTTTAATCTGCTTAGCCATAATCGAAAAGTATTAAATAATTCCGTACTGATGCCGCATATATACAAAAGCTCCCCCATCAACACAAACATGGGAATCGTACTTAATGTGTAGCTGAAGCTATGATCCCATGTAATTGTTTCAACAGCTGCAGCTAGTGTATTCCAGCCCTTTAAATAAATAATTCCAAATATCGCTGGAACAACCATTGAAATAGCGATAGGAACCTTTAGAAACATTAAGATAAACATTAGAAGAATGCCAAGAAGGCCAATTATTTCAACTGACATATGCTCCCCTCCTTTTGATCAGCTTTCTTTAGAATTTGATTGGAATAATAGTAAGCATGAACGCAAAAATTTAAGCAATGCTTCTAAGCCCCACATGAATAGGCCAATAACGATAATAAAATCAAATGGATAAAACGGAATTTCTAATAAATTTGTAGTTAAGCGCATATCGTTCTGATGTGTAATAGCTACTTCAAGATAAATATATGCAAAAGCCAATGTAACACAAAAAGTAAGTAACGCCCCCAAAATATCCAGAATGGTTTGGGCTCGCTTAGACATTTTGTTTGCCAGTATTTCGATTGTGATATGTCCATCAACTTGCTGTGTATATGCTAAGCCGCACATAATCATCACAACCATTCCAAGCTGCACAAGCTCGATATCGCCAACAATTGGCGAAAAAAATAATCTGCTAAGTACAGCAAATGCAATAAAAAGCATCATGAATGTCATTGTTGACAAAGCTATATATTTCGTAATCGTTGTTAATAGTTGTATCGTTTTTTCCAGATATTTCACTCCCATCACCTCATAGCTAAGAATGGTAAAACTGCTGCTCTTTATAGAAGCAGCAGTTTTTCTGTTATAAATCGTTATTTATACGGAAGAGGATAACCGGCTTTTTCAAGCATCCGAAAGAATTCATCTGCCATTTCCTGTCCGTTATATCCTTTTTGATCTGCATCCTTTATCCATAGTTCCCATGCAGCTTTACCGTGCTTTCGATAATCTTCCGTATCAGCTACTGATAAACTAGTAAATTTACCGCGTTTTTTTACGTTATCCTCCAATTGATTATGTGATTCTTCCAATTCGGATTCATAGCTGTTCGTAAATAATTGTGATAAAGCAGGATTAAGCTCTTCTTCAAATAATTTTTGCAAGTCTTCTGGCAGACTTTCAAAAAATTCTTTATTCATGACAGGAATGAGCGGATTAACTAGAACGGCCATTTTAGTAATATAAGGTGCCGGCTCATAATACTTAAGTGCTTCGCCGCCAATAGGTGTATAAAATGCCGTATCTATCATTCCTTTTTCCAATCCTTCATAAATGCCTTCCGAAGTAATCGAAACCGGTGTACCGCCTAATGCTTCAATGAATGCATTTTCGCTTTTCCCGCTCATTCTCATCTTTCTATTTTTCAAATCGGCAATTGATTCAACCGGCTTAGTTGAAAATAAATCATAGCCATCAGTAGATGTCGGCGGCATAATTATCAAATCTTCTAATCCTTCTTTTGCATATTTTTCTCCAAATTCTTTTAAGATAGCTGATGCTTCAGCTGGTCCTTCAAATGCAAATGGCAAACTTCCTATTGTGTATGGAAAGAAAGGCGTGTCGTAAGAATAATTAGCTACTAGTAAACTAACATCATAGAGTCCACCCTTTATATCCTGATAAACAGAGCTGGATTTACCAAGTGAGCTGCCGTGGTAGATATTCACCTTTACTTGGCCATCCGTTTTTTCTTCAACAAGCTCCTTCCAAGGTTCCCACGCATTGTATGCATAATGGTGTGTGGAAGGCTGCCAATTATTCACATCGAGCTCATACACCTTATTGTTAGCGTTTTCATTTTTGCCTGCAGTTGAGCTGCAGGCAACCAATGTACATGAAATAAACAAGACAAATAGGCTCCTTACAAACTTTTTCAAATTCTCAACCCCCTATTATTTTTATGATCAGATAACTCCATTTACTTTTAATCTGTAAATCTCCTCTTTATTCAACCCCAATTCAGTTGTTAAGTATTGTTCAGTATGTTCCCCTAAGTTCGGCGGATGTGCTTTTGTCTGGACGTTTAATGTAGAAAATCTGATGGGGCTCTTTACGAGCTTAATTGTACCCAATGTCGGATGAGAAACTTCTTCGATAGCCTCTCTAGCTTTTACTTGCGGGTGATCGAACACTTGCTCTATATTGTTCACAGGTCCAGAAGGAACACCATTTTTTGATAAAACTTTAAACCAGCTGTCTGCAGTATTTTCATAAAATACAGATTGAATTTTCTTAGTTAGTTCATCTCTATTTGCTACTCTTTTTTCATTTGTTGCATACTTTTCAGCTTCAGCCCACTCTGATTGGTTTAACGCTATACATAACTGTTTAAAAAGCCGGTCGTTTCCTGCACTCACCATTAATGGGCGGTCGATACATTGAAACACTTGGTATGGAACAATATAGCTATGGCTGTTTCCCATTCTTTTGGAAACCTTACCAGCATTTAAAAAACTGCTCGCAACATTGGCTAATGAACTAATTTGAACATCAAGCAATGAAAGTTCAATCCTCTGCCCGACTCCTGTCCGATCTTTTAATCGGATTGCTGAAAGTATGCTAATTGCAACGTATTGCGAGGTCATAATATCTATTAAAGGCAATCCAACCCTTGTCGGCTCACCACCTGGAGACCCTGTTACATCCATCAGTCCCCCGATTGCTTGAATCACTGGATCAAATCCTGGTTCATTTTTATACGGCCCGGTATGTCCATAACCAGTGACTGAACAAAGTATGAGTTCTTGTTTAATAGACTTTAAAGTGTCGTATCCTAAACCTAAGCGCTCAAGTGTACCTGTCTTGAAGTTTTCCAAAATAACATCCGCTTCTTTGACCATTTTGAAAAATAGTTTTTTCCCCTCTGGGTCTTTTAAATTCAAAGTAATCGATTTTTTATTTCTGTTAGCGCATAAATAATAGGTGCTTTCCTCTCCAACAAACGGAACCCAGTCCCTCATACTGTCAGTTCCTTCCGGAGACTCAATTCTAATAACCTCTGCTCCTAAATCACCTAATATCATCGTCCCACCTGGACCGGCATACACTCGAGATAAATCTAAAATTTTTATATTATCCAACGGTTGCATACTTCTCCTCCTTTAAATATCAAGTATAAAACCTGTGATTTATCCGGAAATTAAAACAAAAAGAAATGTATCATCACTGATCAAAGTAAGTGAATAATGCCAATAAACGACTAGACTATTTAACAGCTTCTTTGCTTATATCACTATTCAGCGAAAACCTTCTTTTAATATGATGCCTGTTTGCATTTTTTACACCTAGTGCATCATTTGCAATCAGAATTCTTTGTATGTTTGCAGATCCTTCTCCAAAATGAAGCATATTCGCATAATTCACGTATTTCATGATTGGATATTCATCTGAGATTCCATTGCCGCCAAAAATCTCTAGTGCGCTTCTCGTTACCTTCACTGCAACCTCAGAAGCAAAATATTTTGCATACGAACTTTGTCTTGTTGCAGCCTCTCCTTTATCTTTTAAATATCCACTACGATAAGATAAAAGCCTGGCTGCATCCGTATCGACAACCATATCTGCGATTAAATGCTGAATCATCTGATATTCACCAATCGACTTTCCGCTAACAACCCTTTCATTGCAATATTTTAATGATTCATCAATACAGCCTTGTGCAATTCCAACTAGCCTCGAAGCTACAGTTAGCCTTCCATAATCTAGTGCATTCATGGCGATTTTGAAACCTTCCCCTTCTTTTCCAAGTAGATTTTCTTTTGGAATTCGATAATCCTCAAGGAAAACCTCGCAGCTTCTTGTCATATATCCAAGCGAACTTATTTCTATCGGTTTTGCAGTAAAGCCGGGTCGATTTGTCTCTACTATAAATGCAGAGATACCATGATGGCCTGCATTTAAATCTGTCTTGGCAAATAATACGCCAACATCTGCTTCATTCGCAAAGGTAATCCACGTTTTTGATCCGCTTAGAACATATTCATCTCCCACTAGACGTGCTGTTGTTTTCATTGAACCGGCAGGATCTGACCCTCCGCCTGATTCTGTTAATGCAAACATGCCGATTTTATTTGCTTTTATTAAATCTGGAACATATTTATTAATTTGCTCATCAGTTCCCCAATTTAATATGGTAAAAGGACAAGTCATTGCCTGCATATTGAAAGCGTAACCCAATGAAGGATGAGCTTTAGAAATTTCCTCTGCTATAATGGTCAAATTAAGAAAACCCATTTCAGAGCCGCCAAATTTTTCTGGAAAGCACGCTCCGAAAATACCTATTTTTCCCATGTTTTTAAAAATTTCTTTAGGAAACAATCTGTTCTCTTCATAATAATTCACGTTAGGCAAAACTTCTTTTTTAATAAAGCCTCTAATCATTTCACGAACCTGAATATTTTCCTCGCTCAATTCAAAATTCAACGCTACCGTCTCCCTAATATTATGAATTTTTATAATATTTATTTTATTTTATTTTTAAATAAAAAACAATATTTTATTTTATTTCTAAATCAAAATTGTCTACAAGAAAATCGCTGAGGAAACAAAAAAATCCAAGGTTTTAAGCACCTTGGATTTCCGTTTTGTTCAGATTACCCATTGAATATCGTTTTTCCAATTTCATACCAGTCCTCGCCTGTACTATCGATAATTACAGTTGCCGGAAAGTCTTTCACAGTTAGCTTATAAATTGCCTCAGGACCTAAATCCTCGTATGCAATCACTTCCATCGATTGAATAGTTCGGGAAATTAGCGCGCCGGTCCCACCGATTGCCGCTAAATAAACTGCTTGATTTTTAACAATAGAATCTTTGACTTCTTGGTTTCTATACCCTTTGCCAATCATTCCTTTCAAACCACGTTCCAGTAGCGAAGGTGTATATTTATCCATCCTCCCGCTCGTGGTTGGGCCTGCCGATCCAATAATCCGCCCAGGTCCAGGCGGTGTAGGACCAACATAATAAATAAACTGATGGTTAATCGAAAAAGGCAAAGCCTCTCCTTTTTCAATTGATTCAGACATCCGTTTATGTGCCGCATCTCTAGCCGTGTAGATTGTGCCAGAAAGCAAAACTCGTTCTCCTGCACGCAGCAATGTTAAAGCTTGGTGCTCCATTGGTATTGTCAGTTTTTTTGGTTCCATAACATACACCCTATAAATTTATTTCCTTATGTCTGCTTGCATGGCAATTTAAGTTAATGGCCACAGGTAAGGCTGCAATATGACACGGTTCAATTTCTATCTTCACATCGAGAGCTGTTGTACTGCCTCCCATCCCCTGAGGTCCTATTCCTAACAGATTCATTTTTGCCATCAGTTCTAGTTCCAATTCAGCTAGCTCTTGATGTTGGCTGCGATGACCGATCGGTCTAAATAAAGATTTCTTTGCCAAATAGGCACAGCGTTCAAAATTGCCGCCAATTCCTATACCGACAACCAAAGGCGGACATGCATTCGGACCAGCATTTTTAACAGTATCTAAAATGAATGCCTTGACTCCTTCAATTCCGTCAGAAGGCTTCATCATTTTTAGTGCACTCATATTTTCACTTCCGCCACCTTTAGCCGACATATGAATGGTGCATTCTGAACCTGGACGCATTTCAATGTGAATAATAGCTGGACTATTATAGGTCTTGCTCTTCGTCCTTGTTAACGGATTATCAACAATTGAATGCCTTAAGTAACCTTCTTCATAACCCTTTATTACCCCTTCGTTAATCGCATCGTATATAGAGCCACCTTCAATATGACATTCCTGCCCCAGTTCAACAATAAATACAGATCCCCCGGTATCTTGGCACATCGGTATTCTTTCACTGCTTGCAATGTTGGCATTCTCTATTAAATCTTGCAGGATATTTTGGCCAATTGGTGAAGTTTCATTCTTTAAGGCGTCTTGAAATGCATCAATTACATCATTTCCTAATTCAAAGTTTGCTTCCTGACACATTTTTGCTACTTCATTGACAACAAATTGGTAAGGAATTGCTCTCATCTATCTAAACTCCTCGTATAGTTCTTTTTAGATAAGCTTTACTTTATTAATTACAAAATTGATCATGTGTAAGTTAAACTTTCTGATTGGCCAACCTGTAGTTTACGTTAGGCAGCCAATTTTTAATTTTAATATTTTCTAAGTCAAATATAATGGCTGCTTCTTCATCTGGATGTAAAATTTTATCACTGGTCATATTTGAGAACTTCGCAACCATTTCGTCCTTTGCTGCCTGATTTTCGGGATCACCTTTAGGATAATCTGTTGAGGCTTTAACTTTCATGCCATTTTCTAGAGTAATCTCTACTTTCGCCCCCCATTTTTCTGGATAAGCTCCTGTGAAGTATGGATCTGCAGCAACAGACACTTTTTCCATTAGTTCACGTATAACAGGGGAATGCAATGATTCTTTAGTAAAATCCTTCAATGAGGCAGATTGATTAACGGCAATAAGCGCTGAGCAAAACTGACTGCTAAATTTTGATGCATAAATACTATCTGGCTGTGGGTTATCGGTAATGTCCAATACAGTTTGGTAGGTGTGTATATCGATGTTCTGAATGCTTTCATGAGTGAGGTTATGTTCTTGTACGAGCTGAAGAACACAATCCATTGCAGGATGAGTATGACGGCAGGAAGCATGTATTTTAAAACTATTTTCAATAATTTTAAATTGTTTTCCTAATTGTTCTGTGATTTTTTCTTCATTATATTCAGTTGACATTGCTTGGAAGAAACCCCTTCTCCCTTCAAGGATCTTGCTTGCTGAGGAGAAGTTTTTCCTTGCTAGCATGGCTGCTAGCACCCCATTGTAGGCAGCCTTAGCTGTATGTAGCTGCTTTGTATTTGCTCCATCTTCAATAAATTCCCATAAACCAGCTGCTTGTGTACCAGCATTCCCTAATGCGTAGGCAATTTGTTCAACATTTAAGTTTAATAGTTTTGCACTCGCTGCCGCAGAACCAAACGTGCCGCAAGTTGCTGTGTTATGCCAATAATAATAATGAGATGGCGATACTGCTTCACCTATCCTGTAGCATACCTCATATCCAGCTACAATCGCAGTAATTAATTCTTTCCCTGTTAGATCATAAGCTTCTGCTATTGCTATAGCTGCCGGAATGACAACTGTTCCTGCATGTATAATCGATGATTTGTGAATATCATCTAATTCGACAATATGGCTGCTAGCTGCGTTGACTAGACAGGCATTACCTATCGATGATTTTCCGCCGGTAATCAATGAGCATTGTTCATTGCCGCCCCATTCTTCAACCAGTTCTTTAATCGACTGTACCGGCTTTTCATCTTTACCCGCTAAAGCCGAACCGTACCAGTCAAGAATACATATTTTAGTGAATTCGACAACTTCAAGGGGAAGGTCTTCATATTTTAAATGAACCGTATATTCTGCAAGCTTTTTGCTTAACGTCATGTCATTCCCTCTTTTCAAAAAATTATTAAGTTGAACCGCTTTCAAAATCTTTTAAGAAGAAAAAAGGGAAAATTACTCCCCTTCAGTCTTCAAATTTTTTATTAAAGTTTCTCCAGTACGCAATATATGAGTGCTTAAAATATTAGCAGCCGTTTCTTTGTCTTCCCTCTTTAAAGCTTCCAGTATTTTTCGATGTTCAATATTGGATGTTTCTCTTTGACCTGTAATGAGGTGAGGCGTTTGCTGCGGAAGCCCGTTCCATAAAGTATCAATGAAGGCATTAAGGCGCTCCCATTTGCATTGATCAAGGAGCAAGCGATGAAATTCAATATTGCATTCTACAAACTGATTTACGTCTGTTGCTTCATCCATTAATTCCACTAACTTGGATAATTGCTTTAAATCTTCACTCGATAAATTATCCGCACTTTGAAGCAATGCCATTCTTTCTAACTGTGCACGAAGCGCATATACTTCTTTAATATCCTCAAGTTTAATCGTTTTAACAATCGCACCTTTATGAGGCACGAGCGTTATTAATCCTTCTGTTTCCAATTTTCGCAGTGCCTCTCTAATCGGCATCCGGCTTACACCTAATTTTTCCGCAAGATCCGATTGCTTTAGCCGTTCTCCGGGCTTAAATTGACCTTTAATGATTGCTTCTCTTATCACATTGCAAACTTTCAAATGCAATGTATCTCGATTATCTAATTTTAAATCAATTTCAGTAGACATATAGATATCATTCCTTTATCCCTTTTAAAATAGGATACAAAATCCAATATGAATTGTCTATACTTTTAAAAAAATTCTCATTATAATAAACTTATTCATTTCTACTATGTTTACTCAACGACAACCGTAAAACCAATCATAATGTTGGCCAATAAATCCCCCGGAACGCTTTACTTGATTCGAGAACTCCATTCATTGCCTTTTTTCTGCGTCTCGATAATTAAGAATCCCACAGCGCTATTGTTTTCGTCTTTTTACTGTTACCATAACAAAATCAATCAGCTGAGCTTTACCGTATAGCTGCAATTTGCTTCTTGCCTTTCACTATTCAAACATAACATTGAATGTGCTAATGATGATGAAATCGTGCACATTTCCGCCATCTTCTCCCGATAACCACCGTTATTCAGAAAAGAGCTTAGTCCTGTTTATTCCAAAAGCAATTTAGCCATTTTATAAACAGGATAATCTACTAATCTTTCATTTACTTGTATAGAAGCAAGTCCCCTAAGCTCTGCAGCTTCGAATGAAGCGACGATTTCCTTTGCCTCCAACACTTCCTTTTCACTCGGTTTAAATATTTGATGAATAGTTTCTAGTTGTTTTGGATGAATGGCTAACTTTGCTTTAAATCCTAGCTGCTTTCCTGCCTTCGCATCATTCATTAATGCCCTTTCATCATTTATTTCGGGGAAAACCGCATCAATCGGACCTTCAATCTCTGCTGCCCTAGATGCATTCACAATTTGAGATTTTGCATAAAGGAGCTCTGTTCCTACACGCGATAGGTTTACTCCTATATCAAGAGAATAATCAATCGAACCGAATGCCATTCTCTTAATATATGGATGCGAGCACCCGATCTCATAGGCAAAATGAATGCCTTTAGCAGATTCAATAAGAGGAATCACCTCGAAATCAGGTCTCATTCTCCCTGATTGATGGAGACCATTTTCAATGTAATGGCATATTTCCTTTAATTTATGTTGGGATTCTGCTTTTGGTAAAACAATTCCCTGTACATCCGTCTCTATTACTAAATCAATATCTTCCTTCCAATAGCTTGTTGATACATCATTTATTCTTATATAAATGTTTTTTGAAATATTATTATTTTTCAAGAAAATTTCGACTTCTTTTCGTACATCTACTTTTGCTGATAGTGCCACAGAATCTTCCAAGTCAATTATAATATTTTCGGCAATAGATATTATTGCTTTTTCCATCATTTTTTTTGACTTTCCCGGTACAAAAAGATAAGAGCTATTCTTCATTTTATTCCCCCTTCCGTTTTCTACTCAGCTAAAAACAAAGAGATTTGCGGGAAGAGTATTACTAGGATTAACGCAACGACCATTAATCCAAAGAATGGCATTACTCCTTTTATGACTTCACCAACCTTTTCTTTCGTTATCCCGCTTACAACAAATAAATTAAGACCAACCGGCGGTGTAATCATCGCTAATTCCATATTAATTGTCATAATGATTGCAAAATGGATAATATTGATATCAAATAACGCTAAAACAGGCAACAGGATTGGCAGAGTAATAAGAATAATCGCCGTTGCTTCTAAAAACATGCCAAGTATAAAGAACATAATATTGACGCCTAATATAAAGATCCATTTATTTGCTGAACTTTGTTCAATCCATAACGCAAATGCTTGTGGTACTTGTTCGGTTGTGAGGAACATACCGAAGACCATTGCGGATGCGATAACTAAGAATATCATTGCGGTAACATTTATTGATTCTTTTAACACTTCACGAAACTTTTTAAATGTCATTTCTTTATAAATAAAAACTGAAACAATGAGGCCATACAAACAAGAAACAAATGCAGCTTCAGTTGGCGTGACAATACCTGAATAAATTCCGCCAAGAATGAATACCGGTAGCAAAAAACCCCATATAGCTTTATATGTTTTTTTCCACCTCTCATTCATTGGTGCTTTCTCCAATTTGCCATAGTTATGTCTTTTAGCATGAAATATAGCTGAGATTAATAGTATTCCACCAAGCATTAAGCCGGGAATAATTCCGGCGGCGAACAGCTTACCTACAGATTCTTCAGCTACTGTTGCATAAATAATTAACGGTATAGATGGAGGGATTAATATACCTAAAGTGCCTGCAGCCGCCACTAATCCCATGGAATATCTTTTGCTGTAGCCTGCCTTCACCATGGCTGGAATCATAATTCCACCAATTGCAGCTGCAGTTGCCGGACTGGATCCGGAAATTGCTGCGAAAATCATACAAGCGAGAATTGTCACAACAGCTAGTCCGCCACGCATATGCCCAACCCATGATTTTAAGGATTCTATCAAGTGATACGATATTCCGCCCTTTGACATGATAATTCCTGCAAAAACAAATCCTGGGATAGCCATGAGCGTTGCTGAGTTTAGTGAGTTAAACATTTTTAGCGAAACTGTATACAAAGTGAAATCTACCATGAATAACGCAAGAATACTTGATAAACCTAAACTGATTGCAATTGGTACTCTTAATAGGCAAAGAATTGCAAAGGCAGAGAATAAGACAATAATTGCAGTCATGCGCCTACCCCTTTCTTTTTATTTTCTTCACTTAACTCTTTCATTTCCCGGGCTAAAACCTCAAGTTCACCAGTAAGCTCCTTCTTATCCCCTTTGGCAGCTTTGTACGATTTAAATAAAAAGTAGATGCCAAGAAGGAACATACTTATGGGCAATACTAATAATGTCATCCACATTGGCAAACCGACATCAATTGTTTTCGTCGCCTGAACCTTTGTAAGCGTTATCAATTCAACCGATGAATACGCTAAAAAAAGAGCAAAGCCTGCCCCAATTAAATTGCTGATGCACCCTACAACTCTCTTAAACTTAAAAGACAATTTATCAAATAATAATTCAACTTGAATGTGACGATTATCCTTAAGGGCCATCCCAAAACCTAAAAAAATGGACCATACAAGCATAAATTCAAATATTTCTGTGATCCATGCTTGGGGAGAATTTAAAACATATCTAGTAAAAACCCCATAAATGCTTACAGCCACGCCACCGACGAAAAGAACACCGGCTACTCCTCCCTCTAAAATATCAAGTTTTTTTAGTATTTTCACTTTTTCAACTCCTTTTGTAGATTGTATCCAATCTGTTTTTCTTTATTACTTTACTATACATCCGAGAATAAATAAACAGAAAATTAATTATTTTTTATGTATTCACAATAATTTATACTTTTGTTATACTATACATCAGATGATTGATATTGTATCCAATATACATTTTTAAAGGAGGTTTTCTTTCAAGTTTATTGATTGGCAAAATGAAAGCGATTGCTTTTCTGGAAGTATAAGACATCGAAATTCCCATTGAAGAAGGAGGTTTTATTATGCGGAGAATGAGGCATTTGCTTGCCATTATCTTAATCTTATCTATTGCTGCTCTTAGCGGCTGCGGAAGCAGTACAAATCATGCTGACGCATCGCAAAAGGAAGGCATACAACAAATGACGATTAAAATATCACATGTTGTGGCAGAAAATACGCCTAAACAAATGGGTGCATTGAAAATGAAAGAAGTAATAGAGGAAAAATCAGAGGGCAAAATCAAAGTGGAGATTTTCCCCAATAGCTCACTGTTTGGCGACAAAGATGAATATCAAAACTTAATTGCTAATAATATTCAGTTCATTATGCCTGAAATGACCAAGCTCGTCGGCAGTGAAGCTGGATTTAACATTCCCGCGATGCCCTTCTTATTTGAAAGCGATCAGGCCGCCGAAGCTTTCTGGGATGGTGAAAAAGGAAAAGAGGTTTTAGGGCGACTTGAGAAAGACGGCGTGCTCGGTGTCTCCATGTGGCCAAATGGGGCTAAACAAATTACGAATAACAAGAGGCCCATAGAATCCCCCGAGGATTTTAAAGGAATGAAAATAAGGACAACAGGAGGTCAGTTATTAGAAGATTTGTTTGGCACCCTTGGCGCAGGCTCCACCTCCATCCCATTTGGTGAGCTTTACACAGCTCTTCAGCAAGGCACTGTTGATGGTCAGGATAACCCCTATAGCAATATAGAATCAAAGAAATTTGATGAAGTGCAAAAATATATTTCCATCATGGGAATTACAAGGGTTGATTATGCACTTCTAACCAATACTACATTTTGGAATAGCATGAACGATGAAACGAAGGCAATTGTAGAGCTTGGCATAGAAGAAGGAACAACGGTAGCTAGAGAATCTGCTGCAAAATTGAATGAAGAAGCACGTGAAAAATTGATTGAAAATGGAAATTCACAAATAAATGAACTTTCCGAGGAACAAATCGAAGAGTTTAAAGAATTTTTAACACCTTTGTACAATGAATGGAAAGAGAAAATTGGAACCGATATTATAGAGGATGCAGAAAGCAGATAAATAGCCTTTTATAACTATAACGATGTTCTCTCTAAGTGCTCGCTTTTCCGCCTGCGATCAGGGCTTTTTGTGGCTGCATGGCATCCTTCCACGTCCTTTTAACAGTGATGCAAAAACTCACAAATAAACTTACGACTAACCAAATAAAAAAGAATCCCTATTATTCTACGGGGATTCTTTTTAAAACTTATTGCTTTAATCGCTTGCAAATCTCTTCAGCGACTTCAACCGTTGTTGCATTTCCGCCGATGTCAGGCGTTTTAATACCTGCGGCAGTCACCTCTTCCACAACTTGCAGCAGCCTCTCACCCATTTCAACCTCACCAAAATGATCAAGCATCATTTTCGCTGTCCATATTTGACCAATCGGGTTGGCGATCCCTTTTCCATAGATATCTGGAGCAGAACCATGGACAGGCTCAAACATAGAAGGATATTTTCCATTTGTGTTAATATTTCCGGCCGGAGCAATTCCGATGCTGCCCATAATCGCTCCGCCAATATCTGTTAAAATATCTCCGAATAGATTGCTGGCAACAATTACATCAAACGTTTGCGGCTTAGAAATGAAAAACGCCGCCAGTGCATCAATATGGTTAACTGAAGTTTTTATGTCAGGATAATCGTTCTTCACTTCATTAAAAACCTCATCCCAGAATGGCATAGAATGGACAATTCCATTGGATTTAGTCGCTGACGTCACATGCCCTTTTCTAGTTTTAGCCAAATCGAAGGCGTATCTCATTGCCCGCTCTGTTCCCTTTTTAGTAAAAACGGCATTTTGAATGGCGACCTCGTCTTCACCCTTATGTATTCTCCCTCCAGCTTCACTATACTCTCCTTCACTATTTTCTCTAACGACCATTAAATCAAAATCTTTCGGATTAGCAAGCGGTGAAGGCAACCCACTAAATAGCTTTGCAGGTCGTATATTTATACTTTGCTCAAACTCCCTTCTAATCTTTATTAATAGGCCCCATAATGATACATGGTCGGGTACAATTGCCGGATTTCCCACTGCTCCAAGAAAAATGGCATGATAGTTTCTTAAAATTTCGAGACCATCATCATCCATCATTTTTCCATGTTCTAAATAATAGTCACAGCTCCATGGAAATTCCTTCGTTTCAAATTGAATACCACCATGGACTTCTGCCACTGTATGCAAAACATTTAATGCAGCAGGAACAACTTCCTTGCCGATTCCGTCTCCTGGTATAATAGCTATATTATATTTCTTCATCTCTTCCCCACCTTCATTCACAATTTCTGCCTCTTTATTCATCATAGTCTTTATAATGAAAATATTCAATTTTTATCACGAAAGGGAGAGTGAGTATTCCTGCAAGCACATAAGTCGCTGGACATAATGAAATAATTAGTATATAAATTACAATGAATCTAATGTTTACATATGCTGAGGAAGTGAATTGTTTGTCAGAAAAGGATTCTATTGCCATAAAACTAAATAATATTAATTATGGAACAAAAAATGTAGAAATTTTAAAAGGGATAACTGGAAATATTTACAAAGGAAAAATCACAACGCTTGTCGGTCCTTCAGGATCAGGAAAATCAACGCTCTTTAGCCTTTTGAACGGGATGAGATCCCCGCAAACAGGTACGATTATTATTAATGGAAAGAATATTAACGAATTCGATCCATTACAGCTTAGAAGAGAAGTCGGCATTGTATTGCAAAAAGCGGTCATGATTAATGGAGATGTGTTTAAAAACTTATCGCTTCCTCTTTCACTTCAAGGAAAGACATTAGCAAAGGATAAAGCGATCGAATACTTAAAATTAATTGGGTTAAATGAATCATTCTTACATAGACAAGCAGCTGATTTGTCAGGCGGTCAGCAGCAAAGAATATCTATTGCAAGATCATTGATAAATGAGCCGCCTATTTTGCTGCTGGACGAAATTACTTCTTCTCTTGATCAAGCGTCCCAACATGAAATTGAGCAGCTTATTTCCAACGTTAATAAGGAATTTGCTACGACTATTATTTGGATTACTCATAACTTGCAGCAAGCGGTAACAATCGGTCATGACACATGGGTGATGGTCGATGGAAAACTTGTTGAATCGGGAAGCAGCAATCTGCTAGAAAATCCAAAGTCAGATGAAGTCAAGCAGTTTTTAAAAGGAGGAGACAAATGAGTTATCTTAACTTATCTCTCACTCTCATATTTGTTCTCATCCCATTTTTCCTTTCTAAGCATTTCAAGCTTGGACTTGAAAAAGACACTGTCATCGCTGCAGTTAGATCGATTATTCAGCTTCTTGCTGTCGGCTATATACTGCAATTTGTATTTGAATCTGAAAGTTATATTTTTATCATATTAATGGTTTTATTAATGATTGGTGCAGCTGTTCAGAATGCGAGAAAAAAAGGGGTTTCCATACGGGGAATCACATGGAAGCTGATAGTAACTTACAGCTTTATAGAAATCTTAACTCAAAGTATTTTAATTGGGTTAAAGATTATCCCCCCAACCGCCCAATATATTATTCCAATAAGCGGAATGCTTATTGGTAACTCTATGGTCCTCTCCATTCTCTTCCTTAACCGCTTTACGAGCGAAGTGGAGAATCGCCGGGATGAAACGGAATTGATACTTACTCTAGGAGGCACAACAAAACAATCCATTCATCATTCATTAATGGCGGCGATTAGAGCTAGTACCATTCCAACAATTGAAAGTCAAAAAACAATTGGCCTTGTTCAATTGCCTGGAATGATGAGCGGTCAAATCATTGCAGGTGCAGACCCAGTGCAGGCCGTCATGTTCCAGCTGCTTATCATTTTCCTTTTATTAACTACAGCTGTAATTACAAGTATTATGCTTGGCTTCCTGTCCTATCCATCGTTATTTAATGAGCGAATGCAATTGATAAAATCAAACAAAATCAAACGGTGAGGGAATCATCCGCCTTCACCGTTTGATTATTATTGAAGCAACCCCTTACGAAAAGCTGAAGCGACAACCTGCGTACGATTTTTTGCATTTAATTTTTTCATTAAGCTGCTAACATAATCTCTTACAGTATGTTCACTTAAAAAAAGCAGCTTTGCAATCCTTTTATTATCATAGCCTTCGGAAAGGAGCATTAGTATGGAATGCTCTCTTTCAGTCAGATGAACATCATTAACTTTGATCAACCCTTCTCCTCTTCTTGAGAAAAATAAGCCGAGCCGAATTCCTACTTGTTCCAATAAAGCAAGTTCTTTAGATGTGCAATCAAATTCCTGTCCCCTTTGATCAAAAGTAAGCCAGCCGAATAATTGCTCTTCATGGACAATCGGGATGAAAATAATGGAAGAAAGTCCGAATAACTGAATATGATCATCTTTAATATAGTTTGTAGGGTCCTTAAGGAAAATCGGCTTTTGCGCACTAAAAACTGTATATCTATCTCCTAGCTGCCCCCTCATGCTTTGTACTTTTTGAAGTTCCGTGCCAACTGCTCCATAAAATTCATTAGACCATGGAACATAAGCATAAAAAACACAGCGCTTATATTGAAACCATTCTTCACATTTTTTTAAAATAAAAGCTAAATTTTGTACGCCTGAAGTGCCAATTAATAATTTATTTAAGTTGTCTAATGGTCTATTTTCCAAAATTGACTTTTTATCATTTGACTTGCCCTCCTCACTGTTATTGCAATTGATATAGTCAGAGACTAAATATGTAAAAATAGACAGTGTATACATGACAATAGATCTACTGCGATGATGCTTTATTTGAAATACTAATGTGATAAGTGATTTTTCAAAAACGAGTTGGAATAAATTCAAGCTTTTCATTGACAGTATGGCTAACTGAGACATTAGCCAGGTGTGCATTTGCGCCATGCCGTCCTCTTCTTTATGTTCTATCCTAGATTCGGTAAAAAATTGCAAAAAAGATTGTAACAACATTTCAGTCGCAATTCTGTCAGATTCTAATATAGGAGAGTCTAGATTTAAATAAATATTGATGTTTTCTTCTAATTGTTGGCTGTATGTCTTCATAAACAAAATAAACTCTGAAAAAGTCATATCTTCATAATGATTTGATGAACGCTTCATAGTTCCTACTCCTTCAAACATCCCCCTATAAATAGCGGGGAATCTAATTTAATTATACATTATTTTGTAGGATAGCATTTTGAATTGAAAAGAGTAACATTTATATTGTAACAAATCAATGTACGCTTTAATTGCAACTAACTTTTTATAAAATCTAGTTGCCAAAAAATAGAAGGGGTGGGTTTATACGATGCGAGTAGAAAATAAAGTAGCGATTATAACTGGCGGCGGCACTGGGATTGGAAAAGAAACGGCACAATTATTATCTAAAGAAGGTGCCAAAATTGTGGTCACTGATATAAATGAAGAGTCAGGAAAGCAAGCCGTCAAAGAAATTAAAAATAATGGCGGTGAAGCGATATATATCCATCATGATGTAAGTAAAGAAGAAGATTGGATAAAAGTTGCCGAGGAAACGATTAAAGTTTTCGGCCAAGCGGATATTCTCTTTAATAATGCCGGCATCTATATTATTAAACCGCTGGCTGAAATTACAGTAGACGATTGGAATAAGCTCATGTCAATTAATGTAACCGGTGTCTTCCTTGGCATGAAGCATATTATGCCGTTAATGGCGAAACAGAAAAAAGGCTCTGTAATTAACGCTTCCTCCATTGCAGGTTTAACTGGTGCAGCCGGCCATGTTTTGTATGGAGCAAGTAAAGGAGCTGTTAGAATCATGTCCAAGGATGCTGCAATAGAATATGCACCGATGGGAGTCAGAGTGAATTCTATACATCCAGGTTATATTAATACGGGAATGGCGGATTACGCGTCGGAAAAAACGGGACTATCTAAGGAAGAGCTTGGCTCAAATTTATTTCCACTCGGATATTTAGGATCAGTGAAAGACGTTGCTAATACAGTACTTTTCCTTGCATCAGATGATTCAGCCTATTCAACTGGCGCAGAATTTGTCATTGATGGCGGGGCAACTGCAAGATAGTCTAGAAAATAGATGGGAGACTTAATGATGAGACTAAAAGATAAAGTAGCGATTGTTACAGGCGGCGCAAGCGGAATTGGCGAGGCGGTTGTCAAACTATATGCAGAAGAAGGTGCAAAAGTTGTCATTGCGGATTTCTCTGAACGCGGTAAAGAACTGTCAGATGAATTAAATGCAGCTAATTATGAGACTTTATTCGTAAAAACAGATGTAACCAATGAAGAAGATGTAAAACATGTCGTTGCAAAAACAGTAAAAAAATACGGAACATTAGATATTATGTATGCGAATGCCGGAATTGCAGATGATTCTATCGCAACAGAACTATCTTACGAAAAATGGAAACGAACAATCGATATTAATCTCTCAGGCGTGTTTTTATCAGATAAATATGCGATTGAACAATTTTTAAAGCAAGGAAACGGCGGCGTAATAGTCAATGCTGGGTCTATTCACAGCTTTGTCGCATTGCCATCCACGACTGCGTATGCGTCAGCTAAGGGCGGCGTGAAACTTTTAACACAAAACCTATGTACTGCCTATGCAAAGGACGGTATTCGCGTAAATGCAGTTTGTCCTGGCTATATTGATACGCCATTACTCTCTAAGCTTGAACCACAAGTAAAAGAGCACTTAGCTTCCCTTCACCCGCAAGGCAGATTAGGAAAACCGGAAGAAATCGCAAAAGCTGTGCTGTTCCTTTCAAGTGATGATGCAAGCTTTGTAAATGGTACAACCCTCCTAGTCGACGGCGGATATACAACACATTAACATCGATTGATATTATTGGATAATTGGGTTTCAAGCTGTCGCCCAGTTATCCTTTTTTACTTTTGATTGCGAAAATAGTTAAATGAAGTTTTTAGTGAAGCATATGTGCCAATCGCGGCATACCCGTAAAAATACCCCATAAATAAGCCTGCTGTCAAATTACCTCGGTGACTAATAAGCACAGAAAATACAAGACCTATCACTATAGCTAAAGAAGGAATCCATTGTTTCGGTATATGGAAATACATTTTTAAAATCTGCGTTAAGCAAAGTACGAATGGCAAAGCAATAACTGCATCCCAAAAGTTCGTATGTATAGTTGGAAAGTTCATGTATGACACCCCACCAATTAGCTCTCTTTTTAAACAGTACTTTCCTATATATCCCAGAAATATAACGGAGATGAAATAATTTAACGGGGATTAGCGGTCAGAAAGACCCCGCTTCAAGGTTTAGAGGAATCGTAGAAACTTAGGTAGGTTCTCACTAAAGTACGATGATTAGAACTCAGATGGAATTGACACTTCTGAATGAATCGCCGATCCTGCTGGTCCAAACTAACAATGAATCGGGATGGAGAACCCACTACTCATTTAAGATTACTTTTAGTTTGGAGAACTGGGACCATTTTTCGGTTGTCTTTCTTGATTTTGGTTCCAG
>NZ_PISD01000017.1 GCF_002835735.1 Cytobacillus horneckiae
CATGTATCTCGGTCGTACCCCGAAAAGTTAAAATATCTGATTCCTTTTCCTTATGAAACTCTTCTTCAAAACCTTCTACTGTTACTTCATCAGTAAAAGATTCCAGTAACGCATCTAATCTCGAACAAGTCCTAGAAGATAGCTGCTGATAGATCGATTGATATAAATTCTTTTCAAAAGTGTCAATGGTGGAATCGATCATACGCTTTAAACTTCCATCTGAAGGAGGTTCGACTTGCCACTTGCGAAACAGACTGTTTGCCTGACTTTTTAAATAGTCGATATCATGTGTAAACTGAACTTGTTCGTTTAACCACTCTATCAATAGTTCGTTATCTTTTGCCGTAAGCTCTCTAAAACCGAAGAATTCTCGAATTTGTTTTCGATGATAAGTAAAGTTTCTTTCACCCGCGCCCCAACGATATTCCTCAAAGAGCGCTGAAGATAATCCTAATTGCTGCGCTATAAATTCAACTACCACTTTGGGTATATCTTGTTTCTTAGAAGGAAATCTAGCCTCTTGTTGAAAGTACTTTAATAATATTGCAAATCCTAAACGACTTGCCCCTGTTTTATTACCAATTAGCTTTCTTTCAATGGGTAGTACTACAAAATGTTCTAGAAGCTCATCTTCATTCCAATTTCGTTTCATAAATATCCTTCCCCTAACTTTAGAATAATCACTATTTTGAGTGTAATCTATTGATTAGAGGATGAAAACAATACTTTGCGGTCTAGAGCAGCTACCCTGTCACTAGGCCAATTAGGAGTTATCCCTCCAAACGATTTTATTCCTATGACAGAAGCTACAGGTTTGATCGTTCCGGTTGGAGAGTGGGTTGTAAAAACCGCATGTAACCAAATTAAAGAATGGCAGAACCTATACAAAAAACCGTTGCAAATTGCTGTAAACCTCTCCATAAAACAATTTCACGATTATAACTTGGTTAATACTATCGAGACAGCTTTGGTAGAAGCCGACTTAGAACCGCAATTTCTTGATATTGAGTTAACAGAAAGTGTATCAGCAAACATTGAAGTAATTATGAGTACCAAAAAAAAACTAAAAGATTTAGGGGTAGGAATTTCTATTGATGATTTTGGCAGAGGATATAGTTCTTTATATTATTTAAAGGAGCTGCCAGTCAATAAGCTAAAACTGGATAGAAGCTTTATTATCGATATTCATAATTGGAAAGACCAGACTATTGTACAATCGATAATTTCAATGGCTAAAGGTTTGAATCTTGAATTAGTTGCAGAAGGAATAGAAACCAAGGAGCAAATGCAAATATTCTCAAAGCATTGCGATTATTTGCAAGGGTTTTATATCAGCAAACCCCTCTCAAAAAAGGAAGCAAAGGCATTATTAAAAAAGCTTTTGTTGGCTTCTTAACCTTATGGGCGAGTTGGAGGTACTTTTGGTATGAAACTAGAAAATTATTTAACAGCGGAAGAGAAAATGGAAATAAACAGATTGAAAGAGCTGATCCGTACTGCTTCCTCAGTAAAGGAAATCAAGAAATATAAAAAACAAGCAGAACAACTTTTGGATAGAGTAGAAGAAAGGGTGAAGTCGTTTTGATTGCGGTCACACACCAAACATTCGGCATTACCTTCGGTTTAATTGCCATAATTATTTTACAGCTTGTTGGGATTCATCCAGAAGGGATAGGCGAAACAATTTTCTTTTTCCTATTGGTGCTGTTAGGTAGCTTGTTGCCTGACCTTGATACAACCAAGAGTAAATTAGGAAGAAAACTTTGGCCTATAGCCTTTCTGATCAGTTTATTTGTAAAGCACAGGACCGCTACTCATTCATTATTGTTTGTAGGTGGGGTGATTATAAGTAGCGGTTTTGCAGTTATTATTTTGAAGTTAACGTGGTTTTATGCATTGGCTATTGGGTTAGGAACGATTAGTCACATTACAGGAGATTGGCTTACAAGTAGAGGTGTACCGCTTTTATATCCGTTCCGAAAGGAAAGGTTTAAAGCCCCTATAACATTTCGAACTGGTAGTTGGACCGAACGCTGGATATGTCTTGGGCTAATCGCATTGAATCTGTTGCTATTTTTCGGATTAACGAATCTAACAATCCCTTACTGACGGTTTTTAGTCTTTCTTTTTATATTATCAATGCGGTAGGTGAAATTTAATGTTTTCTTCAAAGCAGACATACTTTTATTGTCTGTTTTTTTATTTTTAATGAACTACTTCCAATAATACCGGTATTCTCAAATTCCCTCTGGAATTCCAATTTAAAAAGCGGATTTTTACTTTCACGTATGGTTGGAAGTATACATAGTCCTTTTCTTCTCTCATTTCAAAACTTCTTATATATTGATAAAAATCCCTTCTCACAGTAATTGATGCGTGTTCAATGATTCCAACTTTCCTCATGTTTCCTTCATTTTTAACCGCAGCTAACAATCCGAATTTACTTTTTCGATAACCCGTAATCCAAATATCATCGGAGTATTTGTAATTTACGATCTTTAACCAGTCATTTACCCGCTTACTCTGATAAATGCTATCTTTTCTTTTAGCCACAATTCCTTCTAAATCTCGCTCCACTACAGCTTGATACAGTAGTTCACCATGTTCCTCTATATATTGCATTATTTTGATATGTTCAGTTTCTTTTATGACTTCATCTAATATCTGCTTTCTTTGTATTAGAGGTAATTTAGTAAGGTCTTTACCATCCAATCTCAGTATATCGAAAGCAACAAATGTTACTGGTATTTCAGACATTTTATATCGTACTTTATCTTCTTTTCTTGTATGGAACCGCTCCATAAGAAGCTCAAAATCCGGTTTATTATTAGCATACACAATACATTCTCCGTCCAATACATAATCACGGTGAGAAGGAAGGATATGTAGCTCAGGATAGCGCGCGGTCACGTCGTTATTTATCAAGACCAAATTTTTAAAAATACCTATAATACATTAGTTTCATATATTTGACATGTATAATATATAAAACAGCTTAGATTTTCATATGTATTTGTTAAAGCACAGATGCTATTAACTATCTACCTCCATTAAAATGTCATAAAAACCATTTTAATCTTACAATAATGGTTTTCAGATCAAACTTACTTACTCAACTAAGGGGGGCAAAGTATACAAAAAGGACTTATGAAAATATACTCAGTATAAAAGAGCCCATTTCTCAATAAACAGTTAAGAAATGGGCTTTTATTGTGAGATTTTCTTTACATGTTTCTTATTATGTTAATCTAGAACTTCATCATATGGTATTTTTTGGTTTGCAGGTTTTGAAAGATTATTCAATTCAACGATTAAATAGTCACCTTCAATAAATTTTGATCCTGGTTTGATATTTTGTTTAACTATATATCCATTTCCAACCGTATTTATTTTGAGGTTAGCTGCCTTAGTTACCTTTAAAACATCCCTTAAGGACCATTTAGACATATCTGGCATTTTTAACTTCCCATCTCCTTTAATTATGACTCTTTCTCCATTAAGCATGTTAAAGGTGCTATCAGGTACTTGAGTAATAATCTTTTTCCCTTCACCGATTACAATGGGTTTAAATCCTTCTTCTTCAAGTCTTTTCTGTGCATCAACTACTGACATTCCAGTAACATCAGGAGTCTTACTTGATTGTGTTTTCTTTTTTTGAGATGGCTCTATATTTAAATATTGAAGACTGCTTTTCATAACCGGTTTGAAAATTTCCGAAACAGGCTCCGCACCATTTGTATTTAAATCTATATTAGGCTGCTGAACTGCTACATAAATAATCAATTCAGGATCATCTTTAGGTGCCATTCCTAAAAATGAAAAAATGTAGTTTTTATGGCCTTTTAAATATCGACCACTTTTGGGATCAGGAATCTGGGCAGTTCCAGTCTTACCAGCAACCTCATACCCTTCAATATTATAACGGTTATAACCTGTTCCTTCTTCTGCGGTAACAACAGTTCCTAGTATATCTCGTGTTTGTTTGGCAGTATCAGCCGATATTGGATTGCCAACTACTTTCGGCTTCGATTTCTTTACAACCTCATTCTTATTGGTATCAATAATTTTACTTATAACATAAGGTTGCATCATACTACCATCATTCGCAATTGCCGTAGCAGCTTGAATTTGCTGGATGGGAGTAAAAGCCGAACCCTGTCCAAATCCAGTTGTTACCTTTTCCAATGGCCATTCGTAAAGTATTTTGCCACTTGTCTCATTTGGTAAATCAATTCCTGTAGATTGATTAAAACCAAACTTCGATAGATACTCTTTAAACACTTCAAATCCAAGTTGTTCTTTAACAATTTTAGCAAACGCTACATTGGAAGAACGTTGGACACCTTCTAAATAACTTATTGTTCCCCAGCCTCTTCCACCATTATGATCCTTTACAGGGCTTGAATTTTCGGTGACTTTATAACTTCCAGATTGGAAACTTCCACTTGAGTTAAATACACCTTCTTCAATAGCTGAAGCAAGAGTGAAAATCTTCATTGTTGAACCAGGCTCAAATGAATTTTCAATGGCTTCATTATGCCAACTTTCATTAATTCCTTCCTTCGTTTTGGGATGGAATGATGGTCTTTGAGCCATTGCAAGAATTTCACCTGTTTTTGGATCGGCAACTATTGCAATTATTTTTTCTGGTGTATATTTTTTGTCCACTTTATTTAACGAGTCTTCCAAAAATGTTTGAATCTTTTTATCGATTGTTAGATATACATCCTGTCCATTTTTCGCAGGTTTTACTAAACCCTTGCCATTTGGCAATAAATCTCCCCAAACATCACTTTCATAGCTAAATGATCCGTTCTGTCCTGTAAGAGCTTCATTTAAGCTTTTTTCAATCCCTAACATACCGATAGCGTCTGTTTTATCCTCACTATTTTCCTTTTTTTCGACATATCCTACTAAGTGTGAAGCAAATTTTCCATTCGGATAAAAGCGCTGTGAGTCCTGAATAAATGTTATTCCTGGTAGCCTTAATTCTTCAATATTCCTTTTAAGTCTGAAGGGAAAGGTCTCTACCCGCCTTTCCGAATTCAACTTGGAAAGGTACTCCCTTTTTCGTTTTTTTGGTAAGTATTCTATGGATCTCTGATTCTTCTAAATCAATCAATTTTGCCAGTTTCTTTGCTGTGAGTTCTGGATTAACCACATGCATAGGCTTTTTTTTATTTTTAGTTACTTTCTTATTTAAGATGGCAACTAGCTTATAAGAATTTGTATCCTCAGCTATTACATCACCATTACGAGTGTAAATAGTTCCCCGTTTTGCTTCAATTACCTTTTCTTTCTCATATAAGCTTTGAGCTCTGGCTGCAAGGTCTACACCTAATATCTCACCTGTCATTTGTATTGAAATTAGTCTGAATAATAGTATTAAAAACAGGAGGCAAAATACCACAAACAAAATTGTTGCTCCAAAATTTATATTAGCTTGTTTTCTCTGCATGCTTTTTATATCTCCATTTTGTTTCCCTTTTGTATTTTTTAATACACATTAAGCATCCTCCTGTATTGGAATTTTCCTGTGTGTCAGCATCCATAATTTTACCATATTAATCCACATTGTACTTATCTGAATTCAGACAATGACGAAGAAAGTTAGCTATAAGGGTGACAGTATTTTAATGTCGATAGCATTTAGTGAAATTAATTTTTGTAAAAACCAACAATAAACTTAACCTCTGGTGGTTTTTGAAACATTTACAAGGAAGCCGTCGTCAAAGTTGTAAGAAGCAAAATTAAGGAGGAAACATGGAGGTTTTGGAAACAACTAATCCAAGTGATATAAATATTGAAATCCTAGTAAATAAGTATGGCAAGGATATAAAAAAACTTGCGTATATGTATGTTAAGGACTGGGGAAAGGCGGAAGATATTACCCAAGAGGTATTTATTATTTGTTATAAAAAATTGCACCTCTTTCGTGGAGATTCCTCATACAAAACTTGGCTATACAAAATAACTGTAAATAAATGCAAAGATGAGTTAAAAAGAAAGAGTTTTTGGCAATTTCGATTGGCAGAGAAATTAAAAGATCACGTGCCTAAAAGTGAACGATCAACAGAGGAGCAAGTTATAACTAAAAGTGAAGACCAAGAACTTTCTGACAATGTTCTTTCTCTTCCAATAAAATATAGGGAAGTTATTATTCTGTTTTATTATGAGGGACTGAAAATAAAGGAAATACATGAATTAACCGGTTTAAATATAGACACTATTAAAACAAGATTAAGCAGGTCAAAAGGATTGCTACGTAAAATGTATGAAGGGAGTGAGGTTAATGGAAGATAAATTGAAACATCTTAGAGAAAGTATGGATAAGACTGTGTTTAAAGATACATCACTCGAATCATATGAACGAACAAAAATTTTAAACGGATTAAATAGAAATGAAAGAAAAGTACATTTTAATTTAAATTCCATACTTTCATTTGCAGTATGCACTTTTTTGTTCATTGGAATAGGAGCATTTGTTTTTAATGAAGTAAAGGACAGAGAAAACAATAAACCACAAAGTAACACTGCTTTAGATACAAGTAAAGAGGAAAAACATCAAGTACAGAACGAAGATCAACTTGAAACAAAAAGCATTAAACCTTATTACCCATATATTGTCTTGGATGGATATTACTATAAAAAAACCAATGAAGTAATACAACCTGAAGGTCTAGGTGAACAAATTGCGGAAGTGAAAAGGATAGGTGATTGGGAATTTAAGAAGTCCGGGGACTCAAACGAAATCCCACCAGGTCCAATCTATTCTGTTAAAGGAAAAGATACTAAAGAATATATCGCTGGAAAAGGAATTATTTATAAAGAAGGTAAAAATCAAGCTGGATACATTGTTTTTAAGAAGGAAGAACTCGTCGAACAACCCAAGAAAGAATCTATACTAAATTCTAAAGGCGACTTAGAAGAAGTTCAAATCGCTTTCGGAAACATTATAGAGAAAGTGGAAGATCTTCATCATTTCATTGGTATTGAGAAGAGAGTTAATCTATATGCCGCTGACTATTTGCCCGAAAACGGACCGGGTGTAGATTTAGTTTATAATGTTCCGGAAGCTAATATAAAGGATAATGAACAAAATATTGATGGAATGTTATTTATCCGCGAATACCAGAAAGATTTACCACCTCCCAACTCTCGATTTCTTCCACAAAATGGGTGGAATCGAATAAAAAATGGGAATGAGGTAATAAGGCAGAAAGAATTTATACCGCCTTCTCTAATAAAGTCTTTTGAAATAAACGGTATTTCATGGGGGTACTATGAGGATAAAACTCATCAAGATTTTATTTTAAGAGGTGAGAGAAATAATATGTATTTTGAAGTAGTTACACAAGGTGATTTTTCTTTTGAGAAGCTCAAGGAACTCTTGAAGAAGTTTAAACAAGTAAGATGATTATATATTAGAGTTACTAGTATGTTAAAGAACGAACTTCAAGAGCACGATTATATAATATGCTAATACTAAAAGGATTGGAGGTATTATTATTAGGTTTATAATTAAATTTGGTGTTTCCTCTTTGTTACTTTTATTTTCTACGTTTGTTTCTTGGTATGAGGGAAGTGAAATACTAAATCGTTCATTTGAGTGGAGATATTCAACACCTTTCAGCCACTTTTTATATGGAGAAGTAAATAAACCAAGCGATATATCACAATTAGATTACTTTGTTTATGCAGCTAAATTCCAACCCGGTTTCCCTATTATTATGTTTTTGAGCAGTTTATATATGTTAATCCTTATTGGGTATTATATTTTCCAAGAAGAGAAAAAGGGGTTAGCCTACTATCTAACCTTTTTAGGGAGTGGAATACTTATATTGAGCTATATTACTTCTAATTCTTCAACAGCTGGTGGACAAATAATATATTACCTTTTCTTAATGGGGGGTGTATCTTGTATAGTAATTGCTCTAACGAACTATTATCATATTATAAACCGACTTCGGGAAAAAATTATAAGCTAAAAGTGGAGCAATCAAGCGCTTTCCTGAAAAACAAGGAACAGCGCTTTTTCAATTTTTCCATTACTGTAACTAGGTAGATAGGAGATTTTCTTCCTTACATCTGCTTGTATATCTCCCCATAGGCAACTTTTAATTGACTTCTTAACTCTTTGTTGTCGGCCTCTAGTTTCTTAATCCTCCGCTTTAAGGATTCAATGATTGCTTCTTTGCTTTCTTCCTTTATTTCTCTCTTTAATTGTTTTTTCAACCCCACCTTGCCACGTTCTTGCTCTCTTAAAGCTTCAATCCTTTCACGGATCTCCTTGTTGTTATACAAGGTCGCTTTAGCTACTCCTGCCTCTTTAGAAACACTATTAAAATTAATACTGTTATATGCTTTTAAGAGCCTTTTTATGGCTTCATCGACTTTTTTGCTGGTTTCAGCTTTACGGATAGAATGCACCTGTTTTAAATGCTCCTGGAGATTGAATTTAGCCATTAGCCATATCCTTCTTTCTGTTCATCCGGTCTAAACGACCAAAAATAAAATTACCCTCGTTAATTATGTTTAAGATATTCTGATACCTTTCCAAGTTTCTTTCATTCTTCTCAGCAATCTCGGCCCTGCCATGACTCTTCAAAATATCAATTGTTTTAGAGGCGGTCTTTATCAGCAATTCATACTTTTGTTTGTCTAACTCAGAGAATCCTATAGCTAAATCTTTACATGGGCGTCCACCATTACATGTTAAACATGGGGGCTCCTCAGAATAAGGGCAATTTCCGTTTATCCTTGCGTGGCAGCTTCCGTATGGGTTATCTATGGCATTTAACTTATGGTCACGCCACAACATTTCAAGAACATCGGAAGGTACTTCTTCATCAGGAGTAATTTGTTTCACCTCGCCATTATAATTGAAACTGAATAGACCTTGTTTCATGGCTTCTTCAAATACTCTACGCTTTGTTCCATCTAATAACTTGGCGTATCTTACCGTCATTTCTGGTGAAGCATGTGCTAAAAGCTCCTGCACAGTAAGAATATCAGCTCCACTGTTTAACATTTTTACAGCGTAAGTATGTCTGAATTGATGAATCCTAAAGTGATATATTTCACCATGCTCGTCTACTATTTTTTTTTCTTTGGCGAGTTTGTTTAACTCTTCTCTTATCCAACCGTTAGAATATGGCCGTCCTTTTCTAATACCTCTATGTCTAAAGAAAATATAATTATTGGGGTTGTTCTCTTCGTTACTTAGTCCTTTAGATTTATCAATTAGGACTGCTAGAATATTAGCCAAATCATCATCAATTGGTATTGAGTGATCGGAAACATTAGTTTTGCTGATATCCGTAACTATTTGGTACTTATCGTTTATTTTAATTAAGCTATTATGATTTAATCTCAAAGCATCAGATACCCTAAGACCTGTTTTGAATGCAATCCATATTATTGGTTGGACTTCTTCATGAAGAGAGTTGATATTCTCAAACAGCTGTTCTAAAACAGAATCGGGTATATAGTTTATTCTATCTGAACGCCTCTTATATTTAGGTTTATCCTCCGGAAATATTAAAACCCTTATGTCTTTTTCGGGTGCAAGATCGGGTGCAATCTCTTGGAGTCCTTGTAGGTACACTTTAATATGTGTTACAGCTTTTATAATATGATGCCTACCATTTGTTATTCGGTAATTTTGTTTAACAGTGTTGTTGAGCAAATCAAGATACTTTTTTATATGATGTCTGCTTAATTTAGTTAAATCATCCCAATCGCTCTCCACTGAGAATATAAAATCCAGAAAAACAGGGATATCATTCAAATAATTTCTTGCAGATCCCCAAGATAAATCACTTGATAATAATCGCTGCTTAAAATACTGTTTAGTAACTTCACGAAATCTTGTATACCTTATTTTTGTGAAGTCCATAGTTGTATGGCTTCCGGCTTGATTATAATAAAGTCCGTATATACGATGTAGATTCTTCGCTTCCCAAACGTCCTTTTCCCACTCGTCCCTAAAATCTATCAACTTATTAAATTCGGTTAATAAATTTAGTAAGTATTTACCCAAGGGCGACTTTATTAAGTGTCCATTACGCTTATCGACATACTGAGTCGCTATTCCTTGGCTTTCTAACCAAAACAACCACTCTCGATTAATCTTATCTGTGTCTAATTCGGTTAGAGAGTTTAAATTAGGGCACTTTTCCTTGAAAAAACGTTTTAAAATTTGAATATTATTTGATTGTCCTACACAAAGAGTACTCATGGACCATTCATCCGCAAATATCTTCTTATGCACGAAAAATTTTATTTCTAGATTAATCAATTCATTTTCAAATGAGAAGTATATATACTTTCTGTTAAAAGTTGGGTTCTGCAACTGAACTTCAAAGTTAGGGATAGTTTTTAAAAATTCAATTTCCCATCTATTGTTGTCGAAGAAATAGCTATCCTTGATATTTACTATTTCCAAATCACCATTTTCATTTATATATCGAGACTGGAAAGAAGATAATTGATTCTTCATATATTCATGTATATTTGTAGTAATTAATGCCGGGTTGTTCATTCTCTGTTTTCCCCTTTATTGTTCTTATCGTAAATTCGAAAAGCGTATTGGGCTTTCTCCCAATTATTCTGAATTTCTTCTATAGATGGATGAAGATATAAATCTATCGTTGTCTGTATATTGCGATGCCCCAATCTTTCCTGTACCTGTTTAATATCTCCGGTTTGTTTATAAAATAATGTTGCGTGTGTATGCCTAAGAAGGTGAGGATGAACGGATATATTGCTCTTTTTCCTAAGTCTCTTAAAAAGAGCTGAAACATCATGATAATCCATTGGTTTTCCAGTATTATCACCGCGAATTTTTATAAACACGAATCCGTTTTCATAACCCATTTCATCAATTATTTCATAGAGGTAATCATCGAAAAGATCCATTAATTCCTGGGATATGAATATCTCTCTTTCACCTGTTTTCAGTCTTGCTCCATTCTGTAATTCTCCACGTTCTACTAAACGGATCTTATGTCCATTTTTAAAATCATATACAAAATCCTCTAGATATAATGAAAGCAATTCTCCTATCCTCAATCCTGTTTCAAATAATGTTTGCAAGAGTAACCTGTCCCTGATATTATTAGTCGCGTTTATTAATTCCCCAACTTCCTCTTTGGTCAATGTCTTAATCTTTCTTTTCCCTCTTTTGATTTTCAAGATGTTTTTATGTAATGACTTTTTTCTATTAACATGGTACAAAAAATCTTTATAGTGCCTATGCCCTCTATTAAAGACCTCTTGCATTATATTATCTGCAATAGCTTTATCAATTTCCTCATTTCTGTAAAGGTAGTTATAAAAGTTTGTAACAACCGTAATTGTTAAATTGATAGTTCCCTCAGTTTTTCTTGCTGCAGTTTCAGATATTGGTGTTGTCTTTATACATGCATATGGATTTCTAAGCATCCCCACAAAATCAACTAAGTCTTCCAGCTTAATATATTTATAGTCAATGTTCTTCTTTTTTAAAAAGGTAAAGTACTGTTTTAAAGCATAGCAGTAAGTCTTTTGAGTATTCGGACTTTTACCTGTTGAATCCAAGTATTTTATGTATTTCAATACAGGAAGAATGGGTATAGCATCGTCGTCAATTAGCATATACCTTTTACTGCAATCTTCTAAAATAACCTCTTGAACTCTCATAGATTTCACCCCACATAATTTGAACAAAGTAGACATACTTATTTAAATCTAATTTATCCTTCTAATATATAAAAAAAAGAGAATCAATGAACATATAATGAACATTGTATCCTCTAAAAATTATAATATAGTTAATCAGTAAAATGTCTGGTAAATAGTTGTAATTTAGTATTCTCAAAGCTATAAATCATTCTATGTCCATCTAATTTCAATTCGAAGAGATAATTATGGTCTGAAAATGGTTCCTCTTCTTTTTCAAGTAACATCGGATAAATGAACATAGATACACTCCTGTTTCTTAAAAATTAATGGTCATTTCATCAATTCTAAACAAAAATCCTTGTTACAATTAAAAATAAGTAGCTCAGAAAGAGAGGGAATCTTGTTTGTTGCAACGAAAGAAAACCGTCAAAGAAACGATTCAATTCTGTAGTAATTTTGATTATATATTTTGTGCTGATATGCACTTTTTTATGAATGACCTACAAGAATCTCACCTTCCTTTGTTTCATGGGGTAAAGATTATGGTTTCAGAGGAAATGATGAAAATACTAACTGAACAGCGTAAAAGTAGCGTGATAACAAAACGGAAAAAGGCTAGACATGCTCTTCGTCTGCTTAACGAACTATCCGTTATCGGTGAGATTTTATTAATACCTAGTACCTCTCAACACGACCAATTCGACTTCTATTGCTATCGACTATCTTTGGATTATAAACAACCTTCAGACCGTATTCTTGGTTATTACTTAAAATGGAATGAGGAAGGACTGTACCGACTTTTGTTCGTGACAAGTGATAAAAAGACTTATAAACAAGCAAAAAGAAAGGGGTTTAAGACCGAATTAATTCAAAATTAAAGGGAAGAAGGGATAAAATGAAAAGAATTAAACGTAACCGAATCCAGTGCAAACATTGTGGTGATATTATTGAATCCTTCCACCAACACGACTTTAAAAAATGTAAATGCGGTAAGGTAGCCGTAGATGGAGGTTTAGAGTATGCGAGGCGGTCTTGCCCTAGCGGAAACTACGAAGACCATATTATCGATTTGATTGAATTTGTAGAAAGAGAGGAAGAAAAACATGGGAAGACAAATTAAATGCACTGAATCATGGGATATGGGAGTTGGGATAGGTTTGCAGCGAGGAATGGAGAAATATATAGACTTATATTTCGATTACATGAAAAATGAGTACATTTCTAAATTAAATCAAATCAATGACCGGGATTTATTAGAAAAAATGCACGATACCATATACACGAATGTACGAAACCGCCATGATTTTGAATTACTGTTAAATAACCTCCAGCATTATCATCAAGAACAAAAAGAGCGGGATAGAGAAAAGGAAAAAAACAGATGAATGAAGCTGTAGCCTTACAAACCAAAACGGATATTGTTATTGCTATCAAAGGATTGATTATACATCAAGGTAAAGCCTTAATTCTGCAACGGGCCGACCATGATGATGTAGGAGCTGGAACATGGGAGTGTGTAGGTGGTAAATTGGAGTTTGGTGAAGAAATTGAAGGAAGTCTAATCCGTGAAGTAAAAGAAGAAGCGGGAATTGATATTTCGATAGAGAAACTTTTATATGCCACAACATTTCAAACTGATCCTACAAGGCAAGTAGTTGTGCTGAAATATTTATGTAGTTGCCAGACAGATACTGTACTTCTTTCGGACGAACATAAGGATTTTCGTTGGGTACCTAAAGATGAAGCGAAACAATTGTTATCAGAGGGGATTCTTCATGATTTCGAAAAACATGGGATTTTCTGCTTGAAAGAATGGAAATAAAATTATAACCCTAGTGTCAATCTACATTCAGATTAAATACTAGGGTTCTTTTTGTTCTCTATATACTTCTCATAACGCCATAGTGATAAAGGATTCCTCAATCCGAAATACTGCTGCAGCTCTTCCAATCCTTTTCCTTCGTTCATCCTCCGGAGGATACAACTGTTCCGCATAGCTTGACTAGAAACTCCTTTTCGAAGCCCTGCCCTTGCTACTTCTTGCTTTATCATCTTCTGAATCGCTTTAACACCTAAACGTTTGGGAGTATTTGCTTCATAATTCCATCGGAACGTTTCCCGCTCAAAATCAAAAGCAACAAATAGCGGGTGCTTACTATGTTCGTAAGGTCTTACCGGCTTTGGTATATCCTCTTTGCAATACTTTAGGATAATTTGCTGATGTTCGTGATCCAGCTTCAAAATTCGTTTTGAACCATCCCCATCTTTAATCACCAATTCATGTTGGCCAAAATTAATATCCTCGATATTTATCCGAGTAATTTCAGTCATTCTCAATCCATAGAAGTAAAATAGATAAACAATGGCTTGGTTCCGATTAGAAAGGAAGGGAAAGGCTTTTAATTGATTATCGGTCAGATCCTTTCTAGAACGCATCGTTTTTAGGAGTTTCAGAACCTCATTTTCCTTAACAAAGTCCTTCTCTTCAAAAGAGCGTGTACCTGTACTTTTAAAAATGGTTTTTAGTTCATCTATCTCTATACCGTGAAATTTTAATAGTGAACTTAAAGTGGTTCCCATCGATGTAGAGTATTTACCCTTCTTATCCTCATGAAACTTCTCATAATCTTCTAAATCAAGAGATTCCCACGTTTCATAATTATTTTCTTTCCGTTCCTCTTTTAACCAATGAAAGAAAATCAGTAAATCTCGATAATAACGAGTAATTGTACTTTCTTTTTTTCCTTTTTCTCTTAACTCTTCTAAAAAGGCTAAAGCGAAATCTGGTACAATCTCTAAATTCACTTTCATTTTTTAATCCACCTCTCTTCCTGATTATCTTCTATGAATGCTACCATATCGGCTGATTCCTTAGTATTATTTTAATAGATATAAGAAAAGGAGACTATATGTATGGCTGAACGAAACGATCCTTGTCCATGTGGCAGCGGGAAAAAGTATAAAAAATGTTGTATAAACAAAGAAATATCTACTCCATTAGATATTTGGAAGCAACGAGCTTATCAAATTTCAACAGATGTAAAGCAACCCAATTCATTAGCAGAGACCTTTTTTGCTGTATTTAATCATTCTATCAAAAAGAATTGGCGGGGAGCCTGTCATGCTTTATCCGGTGTCTTAGTCGTTTTACTTCGGGAACAAGGGATTAACGCACAACTTAAAGTAGGTTTTGTCAAATCACCAAAAGTCCCTTTTGAATTTAGTCATTCATGGGTGGAAGTGGATGAAAAGGTGTATGACTTAGGATTATATCGCTCGAATCCACTAGTACCATCACCTAACGAATACCTAGAATTATCAGCACCTATTTTCCTTAACATCGATCTTGAAGCAAATATGGAAACGAGCATTCGCTATGGTGTACCTTCCGAGAGAGAAAAAACAGACCGTAACCTTCAAACCATTTTAAAAATGACATTAGGCGATTATATGAATGGTTGGCCGAATCATAAAAACGGACTCTGGGGAGAAGTTATTGAAATCGCTGAACGATTAGGACTATCCCTAAATCTACATGAAATAAAAGAAAAATACACTAATGAGAAATTTTCATTTAACAGCTAATCCTTTATCAATAGATAAGGGATTTTTTTATTCACCCTATGATTCTTTTTCTTCATTTTAGCATGGAAAAAGAGGCGGAAATAATATAAGGTCATATCCGCTACATCTATTCTTAAATAAAAAAATGGACATTTCGAACACATTTGGATAAGAGCCTGTGCTATAATCCTTCTTGTAAGTGATCATTCACTTACTAGTATCGATGGCTTTGAGCCATCAAGTGATGTTTTAAATGCCTTTTCTACCCTTAGTGGTTTTTTAGTTATTTGAAAAAGGCTGTGCGTTCCGTTGTGCTGATTCCTCCTTCGTTGGGTCAGTAGAATGGAGCGCATAGCCTTTCGTGTATCACGAACGATTATTCGTTTCAAACAACTAAAATATATAGCCCACAGGGCAGAAAGAGGAATTTAAAATGACAAAAATTCAAGTGAAAGAAGAAAAAATCGAAAAGGTATTTATTCAACTAAAGGGTTATGAGTTAGGTTGTTTAGATGGCGAAATTGATGCAATCGAAAACTTTATGGAAGCTGATTCTGGTTATATTTGTGATGTAATCAATGAAAGTCCAAGTGTACCTATATACTATAGGGATATTTGGGAAAAAGCTTATAAAATTCAGTATTACATTGAGGACCTAATTGATGAAGAAATGGGCGGCTTGGCTGATTCGAGTCTTGTACAAACTTTTCAATATGGTATTACTCGATACTATGAAGAAGTACTCCATGATAACTTAGAATCAATGATTTACAACAAACTAGCTTTATTACTGAATGAAGCTTTAGCCTCTTTATCGGATGAAGAAATCAATGAGATTGATTTTGAAGAATTAGAAGAGGAACTAGAGGATATTTCAAAGAAAATCGACCATAATGATGATCTTTCCATTATCCAAGATAAAGTTGCTAAAATCATTGATGAACTTATTGAATAATCACTTTTCTTACAGGGAACACCTTCTGTGTTCTCCTTACATAAAAAACAAAGTCTCAACAAAATTAAAGTTCCAGAAAAAACAAAAGTATTCAACGCAACAAACCCAAACGTGGATTTTATAGCATTTTTTGCTATTTTATCTATAGACGTTTGGGTTTTTTATTTTGGAATGGACATTTCGTTCACATTTTTAAAATGAGCCGTGCTATAATCTCCCTGTAAGCTATTTAGTTGCTTACTAGGTTTGATGGACAAGAACCATCCAGTGATGTTTTAAATATCCTCATTATTCATGGGGTTTAGTTATTGTAAAAAGGTTATGTGTTTCATTGTGTTGATCTCTTGATTTCGATTAGGTCAGTAGAATGGAGCGCATAACCTTTCGTGTACTATGAACGATTATTTGTTCCACACAACAATAACTAAACTATAAAAATCCCATCGGGTAGAAAGAGGTATTTAAAATGACAAAAATTGAAAGTAAAAGAGAAAATGTAAGGTTTGTAAAAATGAAAGCAAAGAAAAACATCCCAGCTAACAGAAATCCTTGGTGTTGTGATTCTTGCGGTAATGAAGCGGATGAATTGATTCTATCTTTGGATTCAGAAGAAACTTGGCTATGCCGTTCTTGTGATTCTAAAAAGGATTTATCAAAAGAGTTAATTTCTACTGTTGAATCCTTAAAAGGAGAAAATAAAGCGACTACTAAGCGTATTTTCCAAAATACTTTAGAACGTCTTTCGATTCCTTTTGGTTTAACAACTCACCAAAATTCTTATGTATATTTTTTAGACAACGGAATTGGTGTAACTTTCTTATTCAACAGTAAGGGTAAACTTATAGATTTTTCTATTCGTTAATATCTCCTTTGAACACTCCCGCTCTCTATTAATAAAAATAACAGTAAAAACAAAACAGAAGTAATCAAGAAAACGAAAGTATTCAACGCATAACCCAAACGTGGATTTCATAGCATTTTTGCTATTTTTTCCTTAGACGTTTGGGTTTTTTATTATAATAAAAAAAGGATGTTAAAATATTGAAATTCTATCTTTATACTATTTAAAAGTGCTGATAGGAGAAATATAAATGCCAAAAAGAAGAACCCACGAAGAGATAGAAAGAGCTGTTTATGATGTATTAGGAACAGAGTACTCTTTATTATCACAATACGTGAATTACAATACAAAACTAAAAATACTCCATAAAACATGCAACCATATTTACGAAGTGTTACCGGGAGGGATATTAGTTAATAAAACCAAGTGTCCGAAATGTTTTGGGAAAATCCAAAAGACTCCCGAAGAATTCCAAGAGCAAGTAACTCAATTAGTCGGCCAAGAGTATACATTACTTAAACCTTATGTAAATAGTAAAACGAAGGTGTCCTTACGTCATAATAAATGCGGAAACGAATACAAAGTAGCACCTAATCATTTTCTTAATGGTACACGCTGCCCTCAATGTTTTGGAAAACATAAAAAGACAACCGCGCAATTTAAAGAGGAAGTTAAATCTCTTGTTGGGGATGAATATGAGGTATTAGGAGAATATCAAACTGCTAGAAAAAAGATCAAAATGAAGCATGTGATATGTGGGAACGAATACGAAGTTGTACCAGATTCTTTCCTTAGAGGGACCCGTTGCGGTAAGTGTTTTGGTCATAATTTAATGACAACAGAAGAATTTAAAAGAAAAGTATATGACTTAGTAGGGGAAGAGTTTACCGTTGTTGGAGAATATCAAAAAGCGGGTGCGAAAGTAAAAATCCTTCATAACGTATGCGGTACAACACTTAACATCCGAGCTGATGCTTTTCTTTATAATGGTTCTCGCTGTCAATCTTGTGCCGGTAACTTTACGAAATCTCATAGTCAATTTGAAGAAGAGGTCTCAAATCTAGTTGGTGACGAATATATCATTCAATCAAAATACGAAGCAGCTAAACAGTCGGTCAAAATGAAACATACCGCATGTGGTCATACGTATTGGGTAACTCCAGATAATTTTCTACGAGGGAGAAGGTGTCGTTATTGCACCAATATGTCCTCCAATGAACGTGCCATTTATGATTATTTAACTGAACAGCATATTGATTTTGAAGTGGAATACGTATTTGAGGATTTGAAGAAAGAGGCACCTCTTCGCTTCGATTTTAAGGTAAATATTAATAAGCAAGAATTTTTCCTAATCGAATACGATGGCATTCACCATTTTAATGGCTTTCATCAACCCGCTTCTGAAATACAAAAACGTGATAAACTAAAAGATGACTATTGTAGAGAGAAAGGGATCTACCTTTTGAGAATTCCTTATTGGGAATTTCCGCTAGAATCAATAGAAAACATTTTAAAAACTTACGGGTTAATATAGGAAAACCAAAAACTCTGGACTACTACCAGAGTTTTTGGTTTGAACATTAAAGATACCATTTTCCTTTGCTGTGACCAGTTCCACTACATCTACATCTGGATTCTTCCACCCATTCACCTTTCTTATTAATAACACCGTATGCTGTTGAACAAATAGGGTAATAAGGTAGTACCTCTGCAAAACCATTTTTGAATGGTCTCGCAAACTGAAAAGTTGGTTCTATAACAACTTCCTCTTTCTCATTGATATATCCCCACTTACTTCCAACTTTGACACCAACTAAACCGTCATGAAAAGTAACAAATTCGCTATATGGGTTATCAGCGTATATATAATCATATCTATATTTATGTAAAATCACATTTCCGTCTGAGTCCAGAACAACACTTTTCCCATCAATTTTAACCTCATATTGCATTTCCTGTTTAGTTTCACCCTTTAAGTCTATGAATTCTTCTAGTTCCTCATTAAACTCCATCCATACTTCTTCATTTTCATCAATAACTCTGAGTTTAGAATCATATCTAACCAAAAAGAACGTCGTATATTCCACGTATTTAGATAAATACCTTATATATTTGTATTTTTTAGGAGGAAAATTAATAGATTCATACCTTGTATTTAATAATTGATACTCATTGTTTTTACCATGAACATAAAATGTGTAATCATCAATTTCTCTATCATCCTCTGGTAAAGTAAAAACACCCGGCACAAAGTCTTGTAGATCAGTATAAATTTGTTCGAAAGTGTCTGAGTATACGTCTACCAAACCATCCTTCTTTTTGCATATTATACACAACAATCTGTCAGAACCATCATCCTCAATATCTGTATGGATATTGATGTGGTAATAAATCGGATCGATTACAAATCTTTCTTCAACAGTTGAGTAAACCCCTTTTGACCAGTCTCTTGAATTGCCTATTGTTTTAATTGTTAGGTCATTCTTCTTCATATTTACACCCTTTATAAAAGAAATATAGATACTATGGTTCTTTCTTTATCATTATTATACTGCATCTCAAACCCTACTTACTTTTAAAATATAATAAAATAAAATCATATTATCTTTGAAAGGAGTTTTATTTTTGAAACTCGTCATCGCAGAAAAACCCGATGCAGCTAAAAAAATGACTGAACCCTATGGAGGAAAATTAAATAAAGAAAAAGGATACATAGAAGTACCTCCTTGCTCAACATTCCCACAAGGAGCTATATTCTGCTTTGCCATCGGTCATTTAGTAGGATTAGCTTCACCTGAATCATATAAAGAAGAATGGAAAAAATGGTCATTGCAAACATTACCGCTTATTCCAGAACATTTTAAATATCAAGTCAGTAAAGGAAAGGAAAAGGCATTTCAAGTTATACGGAAATTACTACAAGATAGCCGAATTCAAGAAATAGTAATAGCCACGGATGCTGGTCGTGAAGGGGAAGCTATTGCTTGGTACATCATGAAAATGAGTGGAGTTAAAAACATAAATGACAGCCGAGTACCAATTAAGAGACTATGGATTTCTTCTCTAACGGAAGCGGGAGTTAAGAAAGGATTCTCTTCTTTACGAAATGCCAGTGAAACCTATTCTTATTATGAAGAAGCGAATGCCAGAGGGATTGCTGATTGGACTGTTGGGATGTCTATGAGTAGAGCAACCACCATTCTCCTTCATCATCACGACCAAACATTAAGAGATAGCGGTATATTTAGTGTAGGGAGGGTTCAAACTGCCTTATTAGCTCTTTTAAAGAAAAGGGAAGATGAAATCCTTAACTTTAAAAGTGAGCCTTTCTGGAACGTATTTGCGATCTTTGATGTAAATGGCAAGCAATATGAAGGGAAATGGTTTAACGAGCAATCTGACCGTTTTATGGGCCAACAGGAAGCTTTAAAAGTAGTCTCATCTTGTAAAGGGAAGACTTCAACCATTAAAGAAGTGAAAAAAGAACGAAAAGCTTCCAAGGCTCCCATGCTTTTCAACCTTTCTGCTCTCCAGACTAAAGCAAATAAGGTTTATAAAATGTCTCCACAAAAGGTATTGGAAATCGCACAATCTCTTTATACGAAGGGATTTTTAAGCTATCCACGTTCAGACAGTCAGTACCTTACAGAAAATGAAGCAAGAGAGCTTCCAGCAATTCTTCAGAAGCTAAGGAATAAAGCGGAGTATCAAAACCTTATCCCTACTCCTAAATCGTCCATAGAGCAGGATAAACGCTATACAAACGCTTCTAAGGTTAGTGATCACCATGCCATTATCGTGACAGAGCAAATCCCTAGCAATCTAGCTGATGATGAACAAAAGATTTATGACCTTGTTGCTAGGAGTGTGATTGCTGCCTTTTACGAGGATGCCATTTTTGACCACACGCATATTGTGACACAAGTGGAATCCTTTTCCTTCGTTACAAGAGGAAAACAACTCATTCAAGAGGGATGGAGAAAGATCTTATTTCCTAATGGAGAAAAATCAGAAGAAGGAGAAAATCAAGAAGAGGATACAATCCTTCCTCCATTATCAGAACATGAAGTAGGGGTTATAAAGGATATTAAGACGAAAGAAGGGAAAACTCAGCCTCCTAAACGCTATTCACAAGGGGATTTAATCACTCTTATGAAAACAGCAGGAAAGGCGGCAGAAATTTCCGAAGAAGATTGGGATGAAGATGGTCTTTCTTTAAAAGAAGCCGAAAAACTTGGTAGTATTGGAACAGAAGCAACAAGGGCAGGTATTATCCAAACCATATTAGACCGCCAATACATTAAAATCTCCAAAAACAAGGTTTTTGTTACTGATAAAGGTAATATATTAATCGAATCCTTAATCAAATCTCAATGTGAGTTAGTCAGTCCGATAATGACCGCCAAGTGGGAACATAAATTAGGGCAGATTGGAGAAAAGAAATACCCAGCTTTTCGCTTTACAGAAGAAATTAAAGCTCTTACAACAGGAATGGTCAAACAAATCATTCAATCCGCGCCATTGTGGAATTTTAGAACTCAAATTGAACATATGCAAAAAGAAGAATTGATTGGTCTGTGTCCGAAATGTCAGTCTCCAATCAAAGAATTTCAAACAAAGGATAAAAAGAGATTCTTTGCTTGTACTGGATACAAAGACGGTTGTAAATTTGCTTTTAATAAGTCTTTCTTAAACAAAAGCCTTACCCCTAACCAAGTTAAAAAACTCCTTGATAAAGGGAAAACAGACGTGATAAAAGGGTTTAAAACAAGTGGAGGTAAAACATTTGATACATTCCTTTGGCTAACAGACGAATACAAGATCGATTTTGGTTTTAATCACCCAGAAGAAAAGAAAAAGAGGGAAGAAAATAAACCGAAACAAATTGGTATTTGTCCTAAATGTAGCAAAGCTCTAATGGAACACCCAACTTTTATTGGTTGTAGCGGATATAAAGATGGATGTAAGTATGCAATTCCTAAAGTATTCTTAAAAAAGAAATTGCCTATATCAGCCATAAAATCTCTATTAAAAGGGGAACCTACTGAAATAATCGAAGGGTTTGAAGGGAAGAGTGGTAAACCTTTCAACGCAAAATTGAATTATAATCTCGACGAAATGAAAATCGATTTTATTTTCGATAATCAAAAAGTTGAAAAATAAACAGAGGGAAATCCCCTCTGTTTATTCAGGCTGTTGAGAAAGTTTTTTCTCAACAGCCTTTTTTAGGTCTATATGTACTCCTATCTGTTAACACTGCTAAAAAGAAAAGAAGAAGGAGAGATGCAGTATGATGGGAGCTTTACAGAATCATCGAGATCAAGAGGTAACCGTATCGGTTGAATCCTTAGTTCCAGAGGATCACTTTTTACGTGCCATAGAAGCCACGATTGATTTTTCATTTATTGAAGAAAAGTTACAACCTTATTATTGTGAAGATAACGGAAGACCCTCCATTCACCCTATTACCCTTTTTAAAATGATGTTTATTGGTTATTTTTATGGCATTCGATCCGAACGTCAATTAGCGAAAGATATTAGAATGAACCTTGCGTATCGTTGGTTTTTAGGATTGTCTTTATCCGATCAAGTTCCTCACCACTCCACCATCAGTTTTAACCGACGTACTCGATTCCTTAACACCACGATTTTCGAAGACATCTTTGATGAAATTATCCATCAAGCTGCAGAACAGAAAATGGTAGGAGGGCGCATTTTAACGTCCGACTCTACTCATATCAAAGCCAACGCGAATAAAAATAAATTTATTCGAAAAGCAAAAGAAGAGCGTCCAAAAGAGTACTTAGAAGAATTAGAAGCAGCTGTGACAGAAGATCGTATTCAACACGGAAAAAAGCATTAAAACCAAAGAAGGAAGGCGTTGCCAAAACAAAACAAACGAGAGTGAGTAAAACGGACCCGGAAAGTGGCTTTCTTATGCGCGATGGAAAGCCTAAAGGGTTTTACTATTTAGATCATCGCACGGTAGATGCGAAATATAATATCATTACAGATACGTTTATCACGGCTGGAAATGTGGCAGATTCCGAGCCGTATTTGGCACGCCTTCAAAAGCAAATAGAGAAATTTCAATTTCGTGTAGAAGCTATCGCTTTGGATGCCGGTTATTTTAACAACTATATTTGTAAGAAACTAATCGAACAAAATATCTTTACGGTGATGGGGTATCGCCGGTTTGGAAACCCCAAAAAGAGTCTACCAAAACGGAAATTTCATTATGTAGAAGAAAAGGATGTGTACGCTTGTCCAATGGGGTGCATGCTTTCTTACTCTACAACGGACCGTGATGGATATCGTCACTATAAATCCAATAAGAGCGATTGTGAAGTTTGCCCTCTTCGCTCAGATTGTATGTCTACCAAGCAAAAACAACGCACGATTACACGGCACATCTGGGAAGGATATAAGGAAATCACGCGTCAACATAAACGAACAAGCGAAGGAAAACAATTATATAGGCTTCGCTGTTCTACTATTGAACGAAGTTTTGCCGATGCGAAAGAGCTTCATGGTTATCGGTACGCACGATTTCGAGGGGTGAAGTCTGTCCAAGAGCAGGCATTTATGACAGCTGCTTGCCAAAATATGAAGAAAATAGCCCTCCATCTCATCAAAAAGATAGGATGGAAGGCTATTTTGAAGAATTATCCCTCTATTTCAATCCTTCTTTCCCTGTTTTCTATCAAAAACCGTTCAAGTTGTCGGGAGCCTAAAGGGTTTCTCGACACTCTGAATAAACAGAGGGAAATCCCCTCTGTTTATTTAATTGTGAACGATTGTATTATCTGCAGATAGATTTTCCGGATGTGAGAGCATTAAAAATTCTCTTGATAGATCGTAATAATAAGCAGCATTTTTATAGTTCGAATTCTCGAACTCATAATCTGCAATGATTTTTAAAATATTCGATAACATAAACAATCTTTGTTGTTTCTTAAAGTATTGAATTACTTGTGTTTTCATTTTCTCTTCTATTTGATCTATTTCATTGTTACACAAATGGTTAAACAGGTTCAGTATTGCTATATATTCAGTTGGATCTTCTAAGTTTTCTGTTACGAAGCTAAGTCCTGTTTGAATCCATTCTTTTACATCTTCCATTTGATTTAATTTAAAATACAATTCAACGATACAAACAATGGTTTCAGCTCGATACTCATGAGGATAATTATCTAAATTCTGATAACAATCGATATAATATTCAAATGCTTTATCAGAGTCACCAATAATAGCATAAAGTTGTCCTAAATTATTGCTTATTGAATAGTACATATCTGTAAAATTAATAGAGTTTGCTAATTGCTCAGCTTTCTTATACTGCGTGAGAGCTTCTGTAATATTAGAGACTCTTGTATTTGCTATACCTAAGAAAACATGACATTCTACGCATCTTTTTAAGTTGTAGGAAGACTGATACGCCTCTAATGCTTTTTCACTGTAAGCAATACCTAAATGGAATTGGTCTACATTACATGCAGACATTGTAATAGAATAATATAACTGAGCTTTATCATTCACATCAATAAGATTTTGAGGTAATAACTTTTCACTCTCTAGTAAATGTCCTAATGCTTCTTTAAAGCGTAGTTGATAATAATAAAAATTACCTACAGAACGCTCAAAATAATACTTATCATCTAGGGAAAACGATATTGAATATTCCTCTGCCTCGTTAATCATTTCAGCAGCTTTATCGAAATCCCGCTTCATAACAAAGTAATGTATAGAATAGATATACACCTTAATCAATTGCTCTTTTTTCAAAAAAGACGATGTAAGTGATTGTATTCGGTTATATAATTCGTCCGCTTTTTCGGTTTCATTTTTTATTATCGTTTGATTCCATTGTTCTAGTTCACTAAGAATATTTTGCTCATTGGAATCGATATCTGAATTTATTCCTAACCTATTTAGTAAAAGTCTTTTTATATCTTCACTTGGTAATATGGTATCATTCTCTACTTTTGATAAATAGGAGACTGAACATATACCCTGTGCGAGTTCTAGTTGTTTAATTTTCTGTTTAGTGCGTAGTAATCTTATTTGTTGTCCAAAAGTCTCATTCATAAATTTCACCTTTTCTATGCCTGTTCAAGAAGTTGAATAATAATTATTGTATCATGCAATATCTCTGGATTTATTAGCCATTTCTTGGGATTAAGGCACATCCTTTGTGATAGTTAGTTCAAGAAATTGAATAATGACATAAACCCCTTGTAGAATGAAAAAACTTACTTTATATTCAATATTGTTCATTACGTTAAACTAATAAATCTTTCATATAGATTAAGCGCAGCAAAAGGAGCTGAATCCATTGCTTTTACAAGAGGAATTATTTGATTCATCCGAACTTTACGTAGAAAGAGAAAACATCAAAGCTAAAGACTATGTATATGTAAAGAAGAATCCCATTAAAGACAGTAAAGTTGTATCCATACAGTTATTTCAACAAGGATATGTAACAAAAGTTGAACTTATCGACGGGGATCGGATTTGCTCTGTATTCTTCGGCCGTAAATTAGAAAAGTATTATGATTATCAGTTAACAAAGAGATTACCTTAAAGAACGAAAATAGAAAGGAGCGGACAAATTATGTCTATGTTATTGTTTCATGATGATACAATTGGAAACTTCGGAATTGACCTTGTAGAACTGGAAGTGACCAATCAAATTCAATGGGAGAAGGTTTGGAAAATGTGCGGTGCTGATCCCGAAGAATTTGCGGAATTTATCGGTCAAATTTTCGATACTTATTATGAGCATTACAACATAGAACATGATTTCGAACCGTCTCTTTATGCAGAAGAACTCGGCAATTTTAAAGTGATTTTAACTACTGAAACCGCTGAGTACGAATTACGGGTAAATCTAGACCGTCCCTCCCATATTATAGAGGTTCCGACTATCTTTCATATTCATTGACCATAATGAGCATAAGAAAATCCCTTGCGGTTGCAAGGGATTTTTTATTTTGCGTTATATTACTTCTTTAGTAGCAGCTTGTTCATCATCGTTTTTATATTCTCTTAATAATAGTTCAATCGCTTCGTCCAACAATTTTGATTGAGGCACTTTCGTCTCTTTTGATAAATCCTTTAATTTTTCTAATAGCTCATTATCAATCGCTGAGCCAATCCTTGTCCGATTCTTCAGATCTGACTTTTTATTTTCCACTTGTAAATTCCCTCCTTTACACTCATTATTCTAAATCTGATATCAGTTACTTGCAAGTGTAATCAGATGCATGTATAATAAAAATATAAATACTGATATCAGTTACTTGTATATGATATCAGAAAATGCGTTGAATAAAAAATAAAAGAAAAAAGGGAGATTAGAAAAATGAAAATTTTAGCTTTAAAACCACTATTAGCCATGATGATTGGGACAAGCGCAGTATCAGGAGTTGCTTATGGTGCAACAGAATTAGTAAAACCCCAACAAGAGGTTATAAATCAAGAAAACAGCTCTACACTAGATACGCTTCAAACTAATAAAAGTAAGGTAAATTCACCTTCTTTAAATAAATCAAATGTAAAAAAAGAAGAGAGTAAACAAATAAATATAACTAAAGAGAATAAAAAGTCCTCTGAACAATCACCACCATCTAAATCAGCTTTTGACAAAGTTGTTTCTAAAGACGAAGGGGATAAAAAAGGAGTACAAGTTAATCAAAGTACACAAAATTCTACATATACAGAGGAAAAACAGAAATCTAAAACAGTTGTAACCAATTCCAATTCAAAAACACAGGAACCTTCATCCTCTGTTTCAAAGAAACCAGAATCAAAGCCAGTAGCAAAGTCGGCAGCAACACCAACAACAAAATCAAGCCCGGCCCCTAAACAAGCAACATCATCCAAGGCAGTAACAGTACCAAAATCAAAACCGAAACAAGTATCTGTATCGAAACCAACACCTAAACCAACACCTAAACCAGTAGAGACACCGAAGCCAACTCCTGCTCCGAAGCCAACACCTAAACCGGCTCCTGAACCACCTAAAGCAGAAGAAGGTAGATTACAGATTCCAATGGGTAATATTTATGATGGCTACGAAGTTCCAGAAGGGAAAACAATGGTCAGCAATGAATTGATGGAATAATAAAAGGGAGCATCCTTAATTGGAGGCTCCCTTTTATTACTATCATTGAATTTACTGAACAGTTATATATACCGGTTCACTCGTTTTATCTGTAGCTGGGGTACCACCAACATAAGGGACAACTGTTATTTTATAATCGTTCCCTTTTACAAGCGATCTTGTGTAACTTGTACCAGTTGTCGAATAAGGAAGTGCTGAACCGTAATTTGTAGCACCTATGGTTTTCTTAGCAATTAATACTCGATATTGAGTAGAATCATTAAATGCATCCCATGTTAAATTCATCGTTGTACCATCCATGACCACTTGAACATTTTGTACTTGATCTGCTACCACTTCAAAGCCCGTTCCACTTTGACCTCCACCATCTGGTACAGCGAATGATGTTGTAGCGGAAGATAGAGCTTTGAATTGATAAACATTACTATGTGCTGGAATTATTTCAAATTTGTATTCTTCACCAGTTTGTAAGCCTGTCCAAGTTAAAGAAGTTGTATTCGCAACTCTTGGAACACCTACACGTTGATAATTTCCGGTATCCTTATTCAATTTAAAAGCATAGATACGATACTTCTCAGATGTTATGCCATTCACCATAAATGGATCCCAAGTTAATTCTGCAGATGTTCCGTTTGGCACCGCTTTAAAGTTCTCCACCACTTGCATTACTTTATCTAAAGTAACAGTTACTTGGAAAGATAGGTTTTTGGATTCTGTTTCGGGTATATTTTGACCAGCTCCGACTGAAAGAGGAATACGATACGCTTCACCCTGACTCACAGCCAATCTTCCTTTCGGATAAACACCCGGAACTTCTGTATCTACTTCATTATTAGCTATTTTAAAAATTAATTTATCTGTTTCTTGAATATCAGTACCTCTTACTTCAACTTCCCCTGTGTCAGTAAAAGCGGTATATTCAATAGATGGATAAAAAGCAACGTCACCCGTATTTTCAATGGTCATATTCGCAGAGTCAAAGCTACCAATATCTGGTCTAAAGTCTAATGAACTAGGGGTTATACTTGCTGCTACAAGACTATCTTCAATCGTGATAGAAGCAGGAACACTTGTACTTGCAAATATACTATTTGCTGAAAACACCATTCCTGAGAAAAATGCTATTCCTAGCCACTTTTTTAAACTCATACTTTTTGACACTCTCCCTTCGTATAACACGTTTTTTTCAATAATCTTTTCTTTTTTATCTAACTTGTGTTTCCACATTCATTTATTATAAAGTATCCGAATAAATAAATTCACTTTAAATGCAGATTAAAAGTCAATTTATAAATATTTAAAACCATTTTTCTTCTGAATTTCCTCCATATCTACGAAAAGAGGAAAACCTCCACTAATGACATAATCATCTATCCCTTTACCTTTACGAATATCCCAAGTGGCAAAATATATTGGATATTGATTCTGATTAAATTCATTTTCGATCACCTTATACATTTCAGCCATATGATAGAAAACTTGCTCTTTTTGTTCATAATCCGCATCAAAAGCAATAATTATATTCCCTTCACTTATGTCGTGCTTCTTATGAATATTTCGAATGATTTCTAATACATCATGCCAACCAGCTACACCAGAAATTCCGATTGCTGAAGCTTGTAATCGAGACATAATGACATTCGCTTTAATGGTTCCTTCGGTTATCCAAATATCATTTGTTTTTAGAGTAGAGGGGAGAGCGACATGAGTTAAAATCCCACAGCTTGTACCTTTATCATAACCATCCGTAGATAGATTCAAATATTTCGTATTAGAGGTTGGGTTATCTAATCGCACTTGTAATCCTGCTACCTCTTTATCAATCGTTAAAACAGGAATAATAATTCCACTCCCGCCTTGTATCCACCAATAGGAACCACCATTTTTTCCTTTCCGTTTACAGATGCCGGGAATTGAGCCGAATAACCTATCAAGATCATATCCCTTGAAAATTTGCTCCAACTTTTTGATACCTTGATACCGTTCCACTGGAAGAGAGCGATAACCATGCATATATATTTCCTCACTTGTCAGACCTCGCTTCCGTAAAGCTAAATAATGGTCGTCTGATAAAGGAAATACTTTTAAGATTTCGCGGTAAATTCCATTCAAAATATATAAAGGGGCTTTTTCCCTTCGTTCTCTCTTTTTATGACTTTTTATAGGATCGCTCGATAAAGAATGCCACCATCCCCCTTTTTTATTAGGGTGATCATTTGCTATACGTTGGCAGAGAGCGAGTTTTCCATCTTCACTCACCATGCACCAATCCGGCTTTCCGCATATCGGACAGAGGATTCGAGCTTTTGCTACGTTTATTAGAGCCATCGGAAACAACCTCCTTCCGAAAATATAAATACTTATTTCCATTTAACATTTTAACAGTATTCCGCTTTTAAATGTGATAAAATACAATCAAATTATATATTTGTTTATTTAAAAAAGGTGGATGAAAGTAAAATGCCAAATATGAATCAAAAATTGAAAGATTATTTTTTAGAAAGATTACCCTTTGTATCAGAAGAAAACCTTATCGTATTAACCAACCTGTATAAACTCGGACCTGAAAATATGGCCCATATCGCTGAAAAAAGTGGTGTAAAACAACATAGAATCAATCCTATTATTTCCACTCATGAGGCACTAGGTTTTGTTGAGTTATATAACGCAGGACAAGCCAAGGAATACGTTATTACGGATTTCGGCATTGAATATCTTACTTTAATTGGTCGATTGCCTGAGAAGAATAACCCGGAGTTAGACGAAATTAAAGAGGATAGAGCTACATATGAAACACCAACTGTCTCCGTTAGTGGAGAACAGGTTTCTCTATTAGAACATATATTTCGTTTATTAAACCTAAAAAAAATTAATACCATTCCTACCATAGCAGAACAGACAGAACAAGACGAGAAAGTGATTAAAGAGATCCTTCTTCATTTAGATTTATCAGGAATGGTAAAGAATCAATTCAAGCAAGGTGTTCGTCGATACGAATTAACTGAACTAGGGGAAAATTATTATCAATTTCTTAGAGGAAAAGAACTCGCTTCTGGCACTCAAGAACTCCTAAAACAGTTAGTTCCACGTCTTTTTGATACTTTATTAGCTTTACAAGAAGGCCAGTCATCTTATTCAGATGAAGTCAATTACGCCAAAACATTAGGTTTAACGGATGGCTCTGTCCTTACAGACCAAGGGAAGCGATTTGTAGAAGCATTTCGCTAAGACAACATAAAAAAGAAAAAAAGGGAGAGAGAAAAGATGAACGAAAAGCAAAAACGCATACTAGCAGTCATCGCTTTTGTTGCTGTTTGTGGCATTGCTGCTTTTTCTTATTTCTTTATGAACCAAGGGAAAAGCGAATTAGCTTCCGCTAAGAACGATAATCCACCTGTTGAAGAAAAACAAAAGGTAGAAGAAAATAAGGCTATTAGTGAAGAATCAAGCGTAGAGGAAGGCGAACAACCAGAAGAGGTCGCTGAAACGGAAACAGAAAAGTCAGAAGGACCAATCCGCTTAGAATCATTGCCATTGTTACGAAAATACACAGTTAACAACATGGAATTGGCAAACGAATTATTAGTTACAAAAGACCTTTGGAGTAACGGTGAGCCTTTCTCAATCACTCAAGAACGGTATTCACAAGGATTCGGATTTGAAATGAGATACGTGATGAATTTAGAATTTCCAATTGCAGCAGGTGATTTTACACTAAGTAAGAAATATACATCATTAAAAGGGAAGGTTGGTGTCGATGATACATATGCCGATTCACCCGACTTGTTCCATATCATCTTTTTAGGAGAAGATAAGCAAGGAAATCAAACCATTTTACAAGAGACCAACGAATTTAAAGGTGGAGATTATCCTCTTGATTTCGATTTAGATGTTACGGATGTAGAACGATTAGTCATTCAGATTGTTCGAAACCCACAATCCTTAGAACAACCAAATACTCGAATTGCATTTGTTGATACGCAGCTTCAATAGTTTTTAAAACCTCTTGAGCTTATGTTCAGAGGTTTTTACTTTTTCTCCAAAATCAAAACCACCAGTGTG
>NZ_PISD01000018.1 GCF_002835735.1 Cytobacillus horneckiae
GCAGCTCTTTTTTTATTTGCTAAAATGTCTAGCTAACCCTTGGAAAATACCGGTTGCAACAGCTTCTTGATACTGCGGGGAGGATACAATCATTTCCTCTGCAGGGTTGCTTAAATAGCCTAATTCAAGCAGAATTGCTTTGCGGTTATTTTCTCTTATAACAAAATAGTCACCTTGTCGATGTCCGCGATCTGGAATGTTGATTTTTGCAATCGTGCTGCTATGCACATCAGCTGCAAGCTCCTGCTGATAGTCATGATAGTAGTAAGTAGTCATCCCGCGTACACTTCGGTCATCGATGCTGTCATAATGAATGCTGAGAAACGCATCAGCATTATGCATATGAGAGCTGCTTACACGTGATTGAAGCGGAACATATGTATCTTGCTGCCTTGTAAAGACTACATTAGCACCTGCTGCTTTTAATTTACTTGCTAATAATTCTGCTGTTGCCATTGTAACGGTTTTTTCTAATGTTCCAGATGCACCTGTCGTACCGTTATCACGCCCGCCATGTCCGGGATCAAGAACAATTGTTTTATTTTGAAGCGGTAATCCTGAACCAGGATTTCCGACATTAGGTGAAGTTTTGCCGGAAGACACAATCCAGCCGGCAATAAAGCCGGTTTTTCCACCAGATAGTTTAATCTCATACCAGTCGTTTTCATAGCTAACCACTTCAAAAACATCACCTTGATTAGCTCTTTCTATCACTTGTGAGCTTGTATTGGCTTCTTGTCTCACATTCGATCCATTTTGCAAAATCGTAATTTTTTTGCCGGCGGCAGGTTTTTCTGCAGATGATTGTGTGCTTTCTTGTCCGTCTTTTTCCAAGAACCAGCCAGCAACCCAGCCATATACCCCTGATTCATACTCGATTTTTGCCCAATTATTCTGTTCCTCAATGATGGAGAAGGTTTGACCCTGCGATACAGTGCCAATATTTTTTCCATTAAGTGAAGGTGTTTCTCTTACATTTAATGAGGTGGCGGTTATTTTTCCGCTTCCTCCGCTTGCTTTAGTTTTTTTGCTGTTTTTTGCTTCGCTTGATTGCGCCTGTACATACTGGCTGCTAATCCATGCAGATGCTCCATTATATGAAATTTCTGTCCAATCGTTTTGCTGAGAGATGATTTCCACCTTATCTCCTTTAGCAAACTTTCCTAGTAATGCACTGCCTTGAGATGGCTCACTTCGAATATTTAATGAGTTCGTAGTAATCGTGCCGCTTTTAACAGCAGACTTAGGTTTACTGGACGATTGCTGGGAAGGAGCAGAAGACGATGTGAAGTTTAGAAATTCACTGGAAACCCAGCCGTTTCCATACTGAGTTTCTAACTCAACCCATCCTCCTTGTTGTGAAACAATGCGATATTCTTTATTTTTTTCAATAAGTCCCAACACTCGATGTTCTGTCGATGGACCGCCACGAACCCTTAAGCCATCCGTAGTAACTGTGGCATGGTTGTTTGTGGTCGTGACAGGCTCTGTTTTTTGCTCAATTGCCGTTTCTGATTCGCCATTATCAGGTACAACGAGCCAATCTGCGACCCACCCTTTTTGGCCTGATCCAAAATCGATTTCAATCCATTCATCCTGCTTTGAAATCATCGTAAAGCTTTCACCTTTTTGAGCCATTCCTAAAACTGGATAACTTAGTCCCGGCCCTGTGCGAACATTTAAACTATCAGTGCCTATTTTTACTTTTTGACCATCAGCCATTGCTTTTTCAAACGGAAAAACAATGCTGGCTAGAAGGATGAAGCATAGAACAATGATGAGATTTTTCCTTCTGAGCAATCAATTTCCTCCTCTCCTCTTAATCACCTTACAAGCAAAGCAAAAATTACTATGCTAGTCAAGAATGACAATCTTTATGTATACATTCTATTTTATAAAGGCAATCCCTTCTAATATCGGTCAATGCATTTAATTTGTAAACAGATTGTAAAATGAAAAATAATTCCTTCATAATATGGAAATAATAAATTTTAGACGATTTATTAACGAAGGGTGATTGTAAATGCGATTTGGTGAAAAAGGGATGAATGTACAATCTGGTGAGAATAAATTGTTTGGAGTTGATTTTCATGATTTTATTCAATCAGAACAGTATTCAACAATGCTTGAGCTTGCATCTGAATTTGGTGTCTCCATTCAGGATGTACGAAAGTTAAAAAAGAAACTTGGGCGGTCTTGAATTATGTAAGAAGGGCTTGACATGTACCGCAATGGTCCGTATGATTATATAGATAAAATAATATTTTAATACGCTACAGTATAAACTTTAGCGATAATAACCAATGAGGAAGAAAAGTAGTTAAACCCCACATAAAAAGAGAAGAAATGCCATGGGCTGAAAGCATTTCCATATGATGATTTGACGAACGAACACTTCTTAGGCTTCTCCCTGAAAAAATTAATTTTCTAATAGGGGATGAACGTTGACAGGCGTTAACTGTGAAAGAGGAAGTTGGACTTTTAGTCATCTTCAATTAGGGTGGTACCACGGGAATTCAAACTCTCGTCCCTTGTATGAATCATACAAGGGACGAGAGTTTTTTTGTTTTTTAGTTAAATGCGAGATTTATCTAGTGAATGTCGAAAAAAAGAGAGTGTTCACAGAGATAAAAGTCATTTATCTACGTGAAGGGCATAAAAAAGAGGTTGTTCACAGAGATAAAGTCATTTATCTTCGTGAAATACCTAAAAAAGAGATCCAAAGACTTCTGCGGGAGGTGCGTGCGGCTGTAGTCTAAAGGAATTGTGAATGGGAATTTATAGCTGAATCCGTCGCCGCAAGTACTTAGCGATTGTTAGTTTTTAATAAATGAAATGAATGATAGAGGAGGATGATGATTTATGTCAATCCGATTACCAAGAGGCACGCAGGATATACTTCCTGGAGATGTAGAGAAATGGCAATTGATAGAAAAGAAAGCAAGGGAAATCTGTGAAAAGTTCCAATATCACGAAATAAGGACACCAATTTTTGAGCAGACAGATTTATTTTTACGGAGCGTTGGCGATACAACCGATATCGTGCAAAAGGAAATGTACACTTTCGATGACCGTGGCGGGCGCAGCTTAACATTACGTCCAGAGGGAACAGCATCTACTGTCCGCTCTTTTGTTGAACATAAAATGTTTGGCTATGCCAACCAGCCTGTAAAGCTCTATTATATGGGCCCAATGTTTAGATATGAGCGGCCGCAAGCAGGTAGATACCGCCAATTTGTGCAGTTTGGCGTAGAAGCGATTGGAAGCGATGACCCTGCTATTGATGCAGAAGTGATTGCTTTAGCAATGTCCCTTTATAAAGAAATGGGCTTAAAGAAATTAAAGCTTGTCGTAAATAGCCTTGGGGATAAAGATAGCAGGCAGGCGCATAGAGAGGCATTAATCAATCATTTTCAACCTAGAATCGGGGAATTCTGTTCCGATTGTCAAAACCGCTTAGAGAAAAACCCAATGCGGATTCTTGATTGTAAACAAGACCGAGATCATGAGCTTATGAAATTTGCGCCATCCATTATTGATTATTTGAATGAGGAATCAAAGGTTTATTTTAATAAAGTTCAGCAGTATTTAACAAGCTTAGGAATTGAATTTGAAGTAGATTCAAATCTTGTCCGCGGTCTAGATTACTATAATCATACTGCTTTTGAAATTATGAGCGATGCAGAAGGCTTTGGAGCAATTACGACGCTTTGCGGCGGCGGAAGATATAACGGTCTGACTGAAGAAATTGGCGGACCAGAAGCACCAGGCATTGGCTTTGCTTTAAGTATTGAACGCTTTATCGCTGCATTGGATGCTGAAAAAGTTGAGCTTCCATTAAATAACGGAATTGACTGTTACATTGTATCTTTAGGTGAAGATGCGAAGGATTATACCGTTGGTTTGCTGAATAAGCTTCGTCAAGCTGGCTTTTCAGCTGAGAGAGATTATTTGGATAGGAAAATTAAAGCACAGTTTAAAGCGGCTGATCGTCTGCAAGCAAAATTTGTGGCAATTCTAGGCGATGATGAACTGAAAGCAAATAAAATCAACCTTAAATCAATGGACAGTGGTGAGCAAAAGGAAATGGAGCTTGCTTCATTTATCGAAGAATTTACCGCGTTATATAGAAATTAGGAGGAATCACATAATGTTTGGAAGAACCTACTACTGCGGAGAAGTAACAGAAACAGCAATTGGGGAAAAGATTGTATTAAAAGGCTGGGTGCAAAAGCGCCGTGATTTGGGCGGATTAATCTTTATTGATCTTCGTGATCGCACCGGCATTGTACAAATCGTTTTCAATCCGGAGCTGTCTCCTGAAGCGCTTGCTCTCGCTGAGAAAATTAGAAACGAATACGTGTTGGATATTGAGGGGACGGTTGTTGCCCGTGGTGAAGGTACAGTTAACGAAAACCTTAAAACCGGCAAAATTGAAGTTCATGCAGACAATGTAACAATTTTAAATGAAGCAAAAACACCGCCATTCATTATTGATGATAAAACAGATGTCTCCGAAGATGTGCGCCTTAAATACCGCTATCTTGATTTAAGAAGACCTGTGATGGCTGAAACATTTAAAATGCGCCATCAAGTGACGAAAGCGATACGTAATTTCCTTGATGACGAAGGCTTTATCGATGTGGAAACACCGATTTTAACTAAAAGTACACCGGAGGGTGCACGTGACTATTTAGTTCCAAGCCGCGTCCATCCTGGCGAATTCTATGCATTGCCGCAATCACCGCAAATTTTTAAACAATTATTAATGGTCGGCGGAATGGATCGCTATTATCAAATTGCCCGTTGTTTCCGCGATGAAGACCTTCGTGCAGATCGCCAGCCTGAATTCACACAAATTGATATTGAAATGAGCTTTATGAGTCAAGAGGATATTATTTCTCTGATGGAAAATCTGATGACTAAGATTATGAAGGATGTAAAAGGTTTGGAAGTTGAGACTCCATTCAGAAGAATGTCCTACCGTGAAGCGATGGCACGTTTCGGCTCAGATAAACCAGATACACGCTTTGCGATGGAGCTGACGGATCTGTCTGAGATTGTGAAGGGTTCTAGTTTTAAAGTTTTTGCAGGCGCCATCTCTTCAGGCGGCCAAGTAAAAGCAATCAATGTGAAAAATGGTGCGGGCAGCTACTCCCGTAAAGATATTGATGCGCTAACTGAATTTGTTTCAGTTTATGGTGCAAAAGGGCTTGCTTGGCTGAAAGCTGAAGAAGAAGGCTTAAAAGGACCGATTGCAAAATTTGTTACCGAAGAAGAGCAAGCTGGTATCAAAGCTGCTTTAAGTGTAGAAACTGGAGATTTAATTCTCTTTGTTGCTGATAAAAAATCTGTTGTCGCTGATGCACTTGGTGCGCTGCGCCTAAAGCTGGGCAAAGAACTAAATCTAATTGACCACAGCAAATTCAATTTCCTATGGGTAACAGACTGGCCGCTGCTTGAGTATGATGAGGAAGACGGCCGCTATTATGCTGCTCATCATCCATTTACAATGCCAGCTAGAGAGGATTTGGCACTGCTTGATTCTAATCCTGGTGAAGTGAAAGCCCAAGCATATGACCTAGTATTAAATGGCTATGAATTAGGCGGCGGTTCTCTTCGTATTTTTGAAAGAGATGTTCAAGAGAAAATGTTTGAAGTGCTTGGATTTACAAAAGAGGAAGCTGAAGAACAATTCGGATTCCTTCTCGAAGCCTTCGACTATGGCACACCACCGCACGGCGGAATTGCTTTAGGGCTTGATCGTCTAGTCATGCTGCTTACTGGGAGAACAAATCTCCGCGATACAATCGCCTTCCCGAAAACAGCGAGCGCAAGCTGTGTGCTTACCGACGCTCCAGGGGAAGTAAGCAGTGCACAATTGAATGATTTACACCTTGCTTTAAACTTAAAAGATCAATAATAACATTACGAGGAGATCAGTCTCCTCGTATTTTTATTAAAAAAAGTGAGTAATGTCCTATCCATCCTTTCTTGAAAAAAAAGTAAGTCTATGATAAGATTTATTCAATCTTAAAGAGTCCTGATGTGTTCGTCGTATATCCTGAAATTTTGACCGAACATATTACCTTCGGGAGTCCGGAGTTTTTCCGCAGCGTAAATGCCTTTGTATATAAGGACTTACAAACGCAGAAAACAGGACACCCACCTGCATTAGTGCGGGTTCAAAATGAAGGCCTAAGAGCGACGGCATAATTGGGACTCTTTAGCCTAATGTAAATGACGAACTCCTGTACTTTCGAGTGCGGGATTTTTTGTGTTAAAGGCTTGTCAGCTTTATGCCTTTTTTTTATATGATAATATTAAATCCATGAAAGGAACGAAATGATGATTGAACCAAATAAGGAATTGTTAATTATGCGCTATTTATACGAGCGTCAAGATTTAAGTCAGGATGATGAAAACCATTACCACAACATTGAAAAGGGATTTGATGGTGAACGGCAATTATATAAAAAATTGGATTCTATTACGAATGAATTGAATATCCTCCATGACCTCTACTTCGAACAAAATAAATCCCCTATACAAATCGACTTTCTTCTTCTAACGCAAGGTAAACCAATCCTTATAGAAGTGAAAAACTTTGAAGGAGAATACTTTATTAAAGAAGACCGTTGGTACAAATTGAGCGGAAAAGAAATAAAGAACCCGCTTATTCAGCTTCAACGAACAGAGACAAACTTTCGACAACTGTTAACCTCGTATAATTTTAACAACTCATTTGAATCCTACATCGTTTTTGTTAATCCACAATTCACTTTACTGACAGCCCCAATTAATAAGCAAATGATCCTTCCGACACAGCTGCCCAGATTTCTTAAATATTTATCCTACCAATTAAGTAATAGTGCAGCGCAATCAAGCCTTTATATGAAACTAATATCAATGAATATGATTAAAGCCGCAGAAGCAGTGTCCCCGCTTATTTGTATGAGAATCTTTGTAAATGCGTGAATTGTTCTAGATGTGGTGCTAGGATGATGGCGAGACAATCAATTTTGTACTGTGGCGTTTGTGGCTACGAAGAAAAAGTAGAAAAAGGAATCCTACGAAGTATAAAGGAGTTAGAATTATTATTTCCGAACAAAAAAATTACAACAAACCTAATCTTTGACTGGTGTGGTGAAATTGTTTCTAGTAGGAGAACTCAGAGGGTTTTAAATCAACATTTTGTTCGATTAGGTTATAATAAGACATCACATTATATAAGAAATTAACAAAGCCAATGAAAGTTCCTAGCATTAAAGACAAAGAAGCAGTGAAAAAATGGTCATAGAGAGGAGAACTGGAACCAAAAACCCACGAGAAAACGGAAAAATGGTCATAGAGAGCGAAACTGGAACCAAAAACCCACGAGAAAACGAAAAAATGGTCATAGAAAGCGAAACTGAAACCAAAAATCCACGAGAAAACAAAAAAATGGTCATAGAGAGCGAAACTGGAACCAAAAACCCACGAGAAAACGAAAAAATGGTCATAGAAAGCGAAACTGAAACCAAAAATCCACGAGAAAACGAAAAAATGGTCATAGAGAGGAGAACTGAAACCAAAAATCCACGAGAAAACGAAAAAATGGTCATAGAGAGGAGAACTGGAACCAAAAATCCACGAGAAAACGAAAAAATGGTCATAGAGAGGAGAAAACTAATACTTGTAACCAGTAATGCTACTTAGCTCCCCTCCAATATTCTCATCCCAATCCCCACCTTCCCACTTGTATTTACACCATAGTATGATATATTCATTATCGGGTATTATCTAAAGAAAGAACTGAATGATGGAGTTGATAGAATGCTACACCAATTTTCGCGTAATGAGCTTGCGATTGGAGAAGAAGGATTAGAAACGATGAAGAACAGCACGGTAGCTGTTTTAGGTATTGGCGGAGTGGGGACCTTTGCAGCGGAAGCCTTGGCTCGGTCAGGTGTGGGCCGCCTTGTTTTAGTCGATAAAGATGACGTGGACATCACGAATGTGAATCGTCAAATTATTGCGCTTCTTTCAACTGTTGGCAGGCCTAAAGTTGATCTCATGAAGGAAAGAATACAAGATATTAATCCGGACTGTGAAGTGATCGCTCTTAAAATGTTCTATACAGAAGAAACATATGAGCAATTTTTTGATTATGGGCTTGATTTTGTTATCGATGCTTCGGACACGATTTCTTATAAAATTCATCTTATGAAGGAATGTTTAAAAAGGGACATTCCGATGATTTCAAGTATGGGAGCCGCAAACAAAATGGACCCTACTCGCTTTCAAATTGCAGATATTTCAAAAACACATACAGACCCAATTGCGAAAGTCATTCGGACACGCCTTAGAAAAGAGGGCATAAGAAAAGGAATACCGGTTGTTTTCTCTGATGAAAGCCCGATTGTCATTCGTGAGGAAGTCCGAAAAACAGTTGGTAAGGATGATGCGCAAATTCGTAAAGCGAAAATGCCGCCGTCCTCCAATGCCTTTGTTCCATCGGTGGCTGGCTTGGTCATGGCAAGCTATGTCGTAAGGGAACTTCTTAGTGAAATTAAAATCAGCCGGGTCAACGACGAAAGCAAATAAAAACCGTCGCATTAGCTTGACACATGAGGGAAAGCGAGATAACCGGAACAATGGTTATTTTAAACCGAAAATAAATGATCGGCAAACTAAGAAAACGCCACTCCAAACATAAAAAAAGAAACGAACACTCAAAGATCTTCCAAATAAAAATGGGAAGATCTTTTTTTTATTTAGTCTCATTGATTACTTTTAACACCCCTTCATATAATGCAAGTTCCTCCTTCATATGCAAGGCAGCATTTTCCCATTTCTTTGCTAAAGCATGGTGTTTCGCTTTTAGCCCTTCCTGTTCTGCTTTTAGCTTGTTATTTTCTTCTAGCAGGAAAATAGGCGGCATGGTCTTTAAAAATTGTATCACATGCTCGAGGTTTAGCTGATCCGCTTCTTTCAGCTTTGCATTCCAGCGCGTTTGACATGCGGCTTCAGACCGCTTTAGTTTCTTGGCTGCCATGCGAAAGGCATCTGCTTTACTATCCCCATTTGAGGTATATTGTAAGACCAGTTCTTTAAGAAGGACGTCTTCCTCTGCCTCCCACGATCTTTTTTGCTGGCTCATTGGCTTCACTCCTTCATCTTCCTTTCATCTTATCGTCACCGACAAACAAAGAATCATACATTTGTATTGACGATATATAAGTATTAGTGTACTATCTAACTAATACACTGATAGTAAAAAATAGGAGGAATTAAATGATTCAAGCATACAAAGGGCTGCTCACTAAAGATATTAAGGTGATGAAAAATTACTATTTTTTAGGGATGGGCTTGATTCTTTTGGCTGTTGTAGGAGGAGGGCTTCTTACCAAGTATTTTAAAGAGCCTAATATAATGGCGGCTGTTATGTTGATGGTTTTGTTTGCTCATATCATGTATATACCTTTATTTATTCTTGCATCTCTGAACATCGAAGCGAAGACGCAAACTTGGCTACATAATCCAAACAGTGCTGCATTATTGCTCTTAAGTAAATTGGGGTCTGCTTTAGTGGCATACCTTTTTTCTATTTGTTTTACGCTTTTATTGGCTGCGGCCGTCTACTTTCTTTATCCATCAGCTGAGTTTTATACGCTTATACAAGGCTCATTGCTAACAAATACATTGTACATGAGCATAGCTATCACATTTGTCACGATCTATTTCGCGGTTTGGATTCTCTTTTATTGGTCATTTTTCCATTCATTGAAGAATGTTTCTGTGGCAGGCGCTTTAAGGTGGCCAATTTTGATTCTCTTTTGGATTATCCAAACCATTGCAGGCAATTATATTACGTCCTCCAAATGGTTTGAAAAAATCATTAGTATTGGCGTTATAGAGGCTGATGCTAAGTGGCTGAGCATTGACCTTGAAGTCAATCAATCATCAGCATCCATTGGAATGAACCCAACGGTTGAAATTTCTCTTGTTCATGGTCTAATTTATACACTTCTTGTGATTTTCCTATTTTACCTATCAGCCTGGCTGATTGAGAAGAAGGTTGAGGTGTAAGAAATGGGCGAAGAATTCCAGGCGTCAAAGCCGATATATATGCAGATTGTTGATCGTATTAGTCAGCAGATTATTAGAAAAGAGTTATCGCCTGGTGATAAATTGCCTTCTGTTCGTGACATGGCTGTACATGCAGGTGTAAACCCTAATACGATTCAAAGAACCTATCAGGAGTTGGAAAGGATGGAAGTGGTGATGTCAAAGCGCGGTCAAGGGACATTTGTCACGCAGGATGAAGAGATACTCCTTATGTTAAAAACAAATATGCAGAATGAAATCTTTGCTTCTTTTGTAAGCAACCTTAAAGAGCTTGGCTTATCAAATAAGGAAATGATCAATGGCTTGGAAAAATATTTAAGGGAGGAAAACAAATGATTGATTTTCGTTCTGTTTCAAAAAAGTATGGCCGCCACAATGGTCTTTCAAATATTAGTTTTTCCCTTGAGCAAGGGAAAATCTATGGGTTATTAGGTCCGAATGGCAGCGGGAAATCAACAGCATTAAAACTAATTGCTGGTCTTGTGTCCCCAACGAGTGGCCAGGTCATTGTAAAGGGGAAGGAGGCCAATCGGAAAGCTGCAGCTGACGTCATCTATTTAACAGAAGTAGATATTTTTTATCCTTCCTTTAAAATTAAAGATATGATTGATTACTATGACTCACAGTTTCAGGATTTTAGTGTTATAAAGGCAAGAGAGCTGCTTGACTTCATGAATCTTGAAGAGGATAGAAAAATAAAAAATTTATCTAAAGGAAACAGAGGGCGGCTGAAGCTTGTACTCGCTCTTTCCAGGCAGGCATCTGTACTGCTTCTTGATGAGCCATTTTCCGGGCTTGATCCCATGGTAAGAGACTCCATTGTCAAAGGGTTGCTGTCGTATATAGATTTTGAAAAGCAAACCGTTATTATAGCGACGCATGAAATCGATGAAATTGAGCCTTTATTAGATGATGTCATTGCGCTCAGTGATGGGGAATTTTTAGGAATGTTTAATGTAGAAGAATTAAGAGAAAAGGAAGGATTATCAATCATTGAATGGATGAGAAGGACTTTTAAGGAATGAGGGGAGAAGCATGAAGGCAGTAGTAAATATAGAAGATGTTTCAAAGATAATTAAAGGACGTAAAATCATTGACTCATTAAGTTTTCAAGTAAATGAAGGGGAAGTATTTGGATTTTTAGGTCCAAATGGTGCAGGGAAAACGACAACGATCCGCATGATTGTCGGACTAATTGGAATAACTTCTGGAGATATAAAAATTTTAGGTTCGAGCATTCAATCAGATTTTGAGAAAGCAATTAAGCATGTGGGGGCCATTGTTGAAAATCCTGAAATGTATAAGTTTATGAGCGGATATCAAAACTTGCTTCATTTTGCGCGAATGTCTGAGGGCATTACGAAAGAAAAAATAGCAGAAACAGTTGAATTTGTTGGGCTAACAGATCGCATTCACGATAAGGTAAAAACGTATTCATTAGGAATGAGGCAGCGTTTAGGCCTTGCTCAATGTCTTCTTCATGATCCGAAAGTGCTTATTTTAGACGAACCTACCAACGGTCTTGACCCTGCTGGAATTAGAGAAATCAGGGATCATGTAAGAAAGCTTGCAAGAGAGAAAGGGATGGCAGTCATCGTTTCCAGTCATCTCTTATCTGAAATGGAAATGATGTGTGACCGAGTCGGCATTATTCAAAATGGAAAGTTAATCGATATCCAAAGTGTAAATGATTTTGTTCAAGAAGAAGGAAGATTGTATGAAATAGAAGTGGATGCGCCAGCCCAAGCAGAACAAGCAATGAAAAGGCTATATCCTGGACAGTCCATCGCGATAAATAATCAGTCGATTGTTGTCACAATAGAAAAGGAAAATGTTCCATTTTTAGTGAAAGAACTTGTTCATGACGGCCTTAATATATTCAGCATACAAGAAACCACTAGAACTTTAGAAGACCGCTTCCTTGAAGTGACATCTGGAAAGGAGGGAAAATAAGATGATCAGCTTAATAAAAAATGAATGGTTAAAGATTTTTAAACGGTCAGGTACGTATGTAATGATTGGTATACTCGTATTGATCGTTTCGATAGCAGGAGCATTTATGAAATATCAGGATACAAGGGGATCTGTACCTGATAATGAAGATTGGAAAAAAGGTTTAGAAATGCAAAATGCAAGTTATCAAAAGGAATTGGAAGAAATGGGGGACATGCTCCCGGTTGATGTAAAGGAAAGCTATGAGCGTACGATTGCTATAAATGATTATCGCATTGAGAATAATCTCTCTCCAAATCAGGATTATTCTAGTTTAAGCTTTATTGCCGATATGTCATCGCTAATAGATTTTGTTGGCTTATTCATGATTATTATTGCTGGAGGAATTGTAGCCAGCGAATTTACATGGGGGACAATCAAGCTTTTGCTCATTCGCCCAATTAAACGGGAAAAAATATTAGTTTCCAAATATATTACGATGCTTTTATTTGGGGGCAGTCTGTTATTACTGCTTTTTGTATTTTCAGGATTATTAGGTGTATTGCTATTTGGAACAGGCGGACAATCCTCGCCATATTTAAACTATCAAGATGGCACAGTGACAGAGCAAAGTATGCTATTCCATCTTATGAAGGTGTACGGTCTATCATCAATTAATATGATTATGCTCGCAACAATGGCATTCATGATTTCAGCAGCATTTAGAAGCAGCTCGCTAGCGATAGGTTTATCCATTTTCCTTATGTTCGTCGGCGGTCAAGTGACTCAATTGGTAGCTATGAAATATGAGTGGGCGAAGTTTAGCTTGTTTGCTAATACCGATTTATTTCAATATTTCGAGGGAACGCCAATGCTGCCTGGAATGACCCTTGGTTTTTCAATTATTATGCTAATCATTTATTTTCTCCTATTTCAAGCAGTTGCATTTCTTATGTTCAAGAAAAGGGATGTTGCCGCTTAATCTTTTCAGATGAGAGAAAGTAATGATAAGAAATTAGTTGGATTTGAAGAGGTGTCCGCTCGACTCCTGCGGGAGGGTAGCGAGACAGTCGAGACCGTGGAGGCACGTAGCGCCGAAGCATCTCGACGCTTGCCCGCGGTAACCTTAGAAAATCCAAAACCTTATTATTTTTATATGAGTTTCGCTACATCCTAGGCACCGTATAAAACGGTGCTTTTTTTTATATAGAAAATATGTTTGATAAAAACAATTTTTACATATGATATACCTATTCATAAATAGGAGTGAACAGATGTGTGCAGAAAGTGCGTATATTCGATTGTTATTTTATTTGCCTCATTCTTTTATTCATTACATGCTGATGCTTCTATAGTCAGGGAGAGAGAATTTTACGAGAAACGTGGCGATGTGATTTGGGACTATGGGATGATGCGGGTAAGATATATTTCCATTACATTTGATGACGGTCCTAACCCTGAATTTACACCGAAAATTTTAGATTTATTGGCAAAGTACAATGCGAAGGCAACCTTTTTTATTACTGGTGAAAAAGCTGAAAAGCATCCAAAGCTTGTAAAAAGAATAGTTAATGAAGGGCATGAAATTGGCAATCATACATACAGCCATATGTATAATGCAAATATATCTGAAGAAGTGCTGATAGATGAATTAACTAGAACAGCAGAAATCATAAAAGGCATTTTAGGATTTTCACCTATTTTATACAGGCCTGTTGGTGGTCTATATAATGATTCAATCGTTGCGATAGCTAAAAAAAATAACTATCAGGTTGTTTTATGGTCATGGCATCAAGATCCAAAGGATTGGATGAATCCAGGCGTTCAAAAGATAGTAAGTCATGTTCAAACTGGAATGAAGCCGGGAGATATTATCTTATTACATGATTCGGGCGGTGATCGATCGCAAACGATTGAAGCATTGGAGTTAATTTTAAAAGATGCAAATAGAAAAAAATTTAACGCCGTAACTGTATCGGAATTAATGATTCTCTCAGAAGAAATCCCACCTTTTTTATTTAGTTTATAAAGGGTATGGCTCATACGCCATACCCTTTCAATTTATTCATTTATTCTGTTGTATACTACGCCCAAGGCTTGTTCAAATTTACCTGTATTCTTTGGGTGGTAATAAACTTTGTTTTTGATTTTATCAGGCAAATACTGCTGTTTAACCCAGCCGTTTTCAAAATCATGCGGATATTTATAATCATTGCCGCGCCCAAGCTCTTTTGCACCTTTATAATGGGCATCCTTCAAATGATCCGGCACCTCGCCGCTTTTTCCTACTCTAATATCAGCAAGTGCGGCATCAATGGCCATGATAGCAGAGTTGGATTTTGGCGATAAGCAAAGTTCTATGACAGCATTTGCTAGTGGTATTCTTGCTTCTGGAAAGCCGACTCGTTCAGCTGTCTCGATGGCCGCAAGCGTCCTTGCACCCGCTTGAGGTGAAGCAAGTCCGATATCCTCATAGGCGATGACAAGCATCCTTCTGCTAATGCTGACTAAATCGCCGGCTTCAATTAGTCTTCCTAAATAATGTAGTGCTGCGTTCACATCACTGCCGCGGATGGATTTTTGAAACCCGGATAATACATCATAATGTGCATCACCGTCCTTGTCATGAGCCAAACTTTTTCTTTGCATGCATTCTTCTGCTTCCTGTAAACCAATATTTATAAGGCCCTCGGCATCAGCTTTTGTGGAAAGAACGGCAAGCTCTAACGCATTTAAGGAGCTTCTGACATCGCCATTAGATGCCGATGCAAAGTGACTTAATGCCTCTTCCGATATCTGGATTTGCTTTTCTCCAAGGCCGCGCTCACTATCTTCCATTGCTGTTGTTAATGCAGTAATGACCTCATCTTCAGTTAATGGCTTCAACTCAAATATTTGGCATCTGCTTCTGATTGCCGGATTAATGGCGTGGTAAGGATTGCTTGTCGTTGCCCCAATTAATGTAATCATGCCATTCTCCAAATAGGGGAGAAGAAAATCCTGTTTTCCTTTATCGAGCCGATGGACTTCATCGAGCAATAATATCACTTTGCCTGACATTTTTGCTTCAGCAGCAACAACCTCCATATCTTTTTTATTATTAGTAACTGCATTTAACGTGCGGAATGCATATTTTGTACTGCCGGCAATCGCGCTCGCTATCGATGTTTTTCCAATGCCAGGCGGTCCGTATAAAATCATAGAAGAAAGCTGCTTTGCCTTTACCATTCTATGAATTATTTTTCCTTCACCTACAAGATGCTTCTGCCCGATAACTTCATCAATTGTTCTAGGCCTCATCCGGAATGCTAATGGTTTAATACTCACATACATCACTCCAACTCTTAAACCGAATTCAAATTAGGCAAAACTTAGTTATTGTTTACTGTCAGTTAACATCCTCCCTGAAAGTGGGGGACGAACGACAACTTTTTATAATTAAAACATACCATACAATGAAGATTGCTAAAATGAATAATGCTTCCAAATATGCTATAATAGCAAAGTCTATCCAAAATGTAAAAATATATATAATTTGAATTTATTTGATTAGCTATAAAGCGGCGAAGGGAAAATAAATATGAACAAGTTCAAGCGGGGGCAGGTAGGGCCAAGGTTTTTGGTTTACATCATTGGCTTATTAGTCATGAGCCTTGGCATCGTCTTATTAATTTTAGCAGATTTGGGTGCTACACCTTGGGATGTTTTGCATGTAGGATTATATTTTCAGCTTGGCTTATCAATTGGTAGCTGGTCAATTATTGTTGGCATCTTCATCTTAATTGTGGCTTCTCTTATTTCCGGGGAACTGCCTAAAGCTGGCGCCTATATCAATATGATTTTAATTGGTGTCTTTATTGATTTATATTTATTGCTTCCATTTATGCAAACACCTGGTTCATTTACAGGGAAGCTGTTGATGTTTATCGCAGGAATAGTGATCTATTGCTACGGTATGGGCATTTATATTTCCGCACGGTTTGGAACAGGACCGCGAGATAGTTTGATGATGGCTTTAACAACGAAAACAGGCTGGAAGGTTGGTCCGGTTCGATCCTGTATGGAAATCATTGTCTTAATTATTGGCTGGCAGCTTGGTGGACCAGTATTTTGGGGAACAATTGTGTTAAGTCTTTCAATTGGACCAATTGTCGGTTTTGCACTTCCGCAATGCCAGTCGTTAACGGATCGCTTTTTAGCGCGACTTAAAAAGCCGAAAGTATTTATTGCTCATTAAATGGCTACTATTTTAGGTAGTAAGCAAATGTGGAACGGTATGAAAGAGGGAATAGGGGTGTCAAGAAATGAAAATATCTACAAAGGGTCGTTATGGCCTAACAATCATGATTGAATTGGCAAAGAAACATGGCGAAGGGCCGATATCGCTTAAGACGATAGCCCAGGCTAATGATTTATCTGAGCATTATTTGGAGCAGCTGATTGCTCCATTGCGCAATGCGGGATTAGTGAGAAGTATACGCGGAGCATATGGCGGATATGTACTAGGTGATATTCCATCAAAAATTACAGCAGGTGACATTATCCGTGTACTAGAAGGCCCGATTAGCCCTGTAGAGGGTATTGAGAATGAGGAGCCGGCAAAAAGAGAACTGTGGATGCGCATTCGTGATGCGGTGAAAGATGTGCTTGATAATACGACGGTAGAAGACCTGGCAAATCATACAGACAATGGAGAATCAGACGCTTATATGTTTTATATATAAAGAGTACAAGTAGGTGAAAGGCAGTGGAACATATATATGTGGATCATGCGGCAACTTCGCCGATGCATCCAAAAGTAATCGAAAAAATGGTTTCCATTATGAATGAGGATTTTGGAAATCCATCCAGCATTCACTCATTTGGAAGAAGTGCACGTCAAATTATTGACGTGGCAAGGGCGGCAATGGCTGATAGCATTGGCGCACACCCGAATGATATTATTTTTACTAGCGGCGGAACTGAAGCTGATAACCATGCAATATTTGGAGTGGCAGAAAGCTATAAGACGAAGGGGAACCATATTATTACAACACAGATTGAGCATCATGCAGTTCTGCATGCATGCGAACAATTGGAAAAACAAGGATATGAGGTAACTTACTTGCCTGTTGATAAAAATGGCAGAGTATCTGTACCTGATATAAAAGCAGCCTTGCGGGATGATACGATTCTTGTGACGATTATGTATGGGAATAATGAAGTCGGAACACTTCAGCCTATAAGTGAAATTGGACAAGCACTGGCAAATCATCAAGCTATCTTCCATACAGATGCTGTGCAAGCTTATGGATTAGTAAAAATAGATGTAAAGGATGCAGGAATCGATTTATTATCGGTATCAGCTCATAAAATAAATGGTCCAAAAGGAATTGGCTACCTTTATGTTGATAAAGATGTAAAGCTCCCTTCTCGTCTATATGGCGGCCAGCAAGAACGGAAAAGGCGCGCTGGAACCGAGAATGTCGCTGCAATTGCAGGCTTTTTAGAGGCGGTCAACATAGCTCAAAAGGAAATGGACAATAAAAAGGAATTTTTCAATCAGTTAAGATCTGTCCTTATGGAAACGCTTGATGACTATAAAATTAATTATAGTCAGAACGGTTCACTTGATGAAACTTTACCTCATGTATTAAACTTAAGCTTTCCTGGTACAAATGTTGAAGCAATGCTTGTCAATTTGGATTTGGCTGGAATCGCTGCATCGAGCGGTTCGGCATGTACTGCCGGATCAATCGACCCTTCTCATGTTTTAGTTGCGATGTATGGGAAAGATGATGAGCGCCTTCTCAATTCAATTCGCTTCAGCTTTGGATTAAACAATACCGTTGAACAAATTAAACAGGTAGGAAAAGAAACAAGTAAAATCGTACAGCGATTTACAAATAAATAAAATAAGATAAGTGTGGTGAGAAAGATGAATAAAGCACCGAAGGACACGCGCGTTGTTGTAGGAATGTCTGGCGGCGTCGATTCCTCCGTTGCGGCCCTTCTCTTAAAAGAGCAAGGATATGATGTCATCGGTATCTTCATGAAGAACTGGGATGATACAGACGAAAACGGCGTTTGTACAGCTACTGAAGATTATGATGATGTGATTCGCGTATGTAATCAAATCGGCATCCCGTATTATGCGGTTAATTTTGAAAAGCAATATTGGGATAAAGTATTTACTTATTTTCTTGATGAATACAAAGCAGGCAGAACACCTAACCCTGACGTAATGTGCAATAAGGAAATAAAATTTAAAGCATTTTTAGATCATGCAATGAGCTTAGGCGCAGATTATTTAGCTACTGGCCATTATGCACGGGTGGAAAAGCGCGATGGCGAAGTGAAAATGCTGCGCGGTCTGGATGAAAATAAAGATCAAACTTATTTTCTAAATCAGCTAAGCCAAGAGCAGCTTGAAAAAGTCATGTTCCCGATTGGTGATATTGAAAAATCGAAAGTCCGTGAAATCGCAGCAAAAGCGAATTTGGCGACAGCAACTAAAAAAGATAGTACCGGAATTTGTTTCATTGGTGAACGGAACTTTAAAGAATTCCTTGGAAATTACTTGCCTGCACAACCAGGTAATATGGAAACCTTTGATGGGAAAGTTGTCGGCAAGCATGACGGTCTTATGTATTATACAATTGGCCAACGGCATGGATTAGGAATTGGCGGATCAGGAGAACCTTGGTTTGCGATTGGAAAAGATTTGAAGAGAAATGTTTTATATGTGGGACAAGGCTTCCATCATGAAAAGCTGTACTCAGACTCAATCATTGCGGTTAACACCGGATGGGTATCAAATAAGGAAATGCCGAAAACCTTTGAATGTACAGCGAAATTCAGATACCGCCAGCCTGATAATAAAGTAACAGTTGAATTGCTCGAGGACGGAAACGTAAAGGTCATCTTCCATGAACCGATCCGTGCAATTACACCGGGACAGGCTGTTGTCTTTTATAATGGCGATGAATGTCTCGGCGGCGGCACGATTGATAAAGTATTTAATAATGGTAAACAGCTTGCATATGTAGGCTGATTAAAAACTGGCTTGGTTAATTCCAAGTCAGTTTTTTTTACTATACAATCTGAATAAATCATTCTAATAGGACGTGAGTGAATGCGACGATATAAATATGCTATACTTTTCAGGAGAGAAAGTTGAATGGAGTAGATAAAGATGGAAAAAAACCAATTAGGTATTCAATATATGCAAGAAGGAAAATGGGAGGATGCTGCAAAAGTCTTTATGGAGGCAATTGAAGAAAATCCAAAAGATCCTGTTTCTTATATAAACTTCGGAAACGTCCTTTCTGCTGTCGGTGAAGTCGAAAAGGCACTTAAATTTTTTGAAAGAGCGATCGAGATAGATGAAAATGCAGGTGCGGCTTATTACAGCGCAGGCAATCTTTATTTTGAACAGGAAAATTTCGATCAGGCTAAAAATATGTATGAACAAGCGATGAAAAAAGGTATCAATACCGGTGACAATTATTTCATGCTTGGCATGTCATTCGTGCAGCTAGAACAAGATAAATTGGCATTGCCCTATTTGCAAAGAAGTACAGAATTAAATCCTGAGGATGCTGAAGCTTATTTTCAATATGGATTATGCTTAGCGCAATTAGAACTGATTGATGAAGCCATTCCTCAACTAAAAAAATGTGTAGCAGTTGACCCTGATCATGCTGATGCTCATTATAACTTGGGTGTAGCGTATGGGTTTAAAGAAGATGAAAAGCAGGCAAAGAAGCATTTTGATCGTGCGCTTGAAATCCAACCAGACCATTTGCTTGCTGGATATGGGAAAAAATTGATAGAAAAAGGCGAGGAAGAGTAAGAAAGACAGGGAGATATTTTGAAAAGGAGGGAGCATAGGTGGAAGAGCAGGATTCTCTCGATCTTTTTGCTGAGCAAAAGAAGAAATTTATAAAGGGAAAGCATCTTGTTACGATTTTCCATAATGAGCAAAATATGTATACTGTGATACGCATCCGTGTTGAGGAGACCAATCATGATTATGATGATAAGGAAGCCGTTGTCACTGGATACTTCCCTCAGGTTCATCCCCAGGAAACCTATATTTTCTATGGTGAATTAAAAGAGCATCCAAAGTTCGGCATGCAGCTTCATGCCAGCCATTATCAGAAAGATATCCCACAGACAAAACAAGGGGTAGCGAATTATTTATCAGGCGAATTATTTAAAGGCATAGGAAAAAAGACGGCTGAAAGCATCGTTGATGTTTTAGGAGAAAATGCAATTAGCAAGATTATGAATGATCCGTCTGTTTTGGAGAACGTGCCGAAATTATCTTCTGAAAAAGCGAAGTCGCTATATGATACCTTAATGGAGCATCAAGGCCTTGAGCAAACGATGATTGCCCTTAATCAGTATGGTTTTGGACCGCAGCTTTCAATGAAGATTTATCAGCAATATAAAGAACTGACAATCGAAACGATTCAAAAAAACCCCTATCAGCTAGTAGAAGATATTGAGGGAATAGGCTTTCACCGCTCTGATGAGTTAGGATATCAGCTTGGACTATCCGGCAGTCATCCCGACAGAATCCGGGCGGCATGTTTATATGTATTGGAGCAGGAAAGCATGCAGGCTGGTCATGTGTATACTGAAGCAAAGGTTCTTCTTGAAGGGGTGAAAAATCTTCTAGAGGAAAATAAGAATGATCCGATCATGTATGATGAAATATCTAACGAAATCATTAAGCTTGGTGAAGAAGGAAAAATAATGGCTGATGAGCAAAAGCTATACATGCCTTCACTTTATTTTTCCGAAAAAGGAATTGTATCAAATATAAAAAGAATTTTAAAACAGACACAATATGATGAACAATTTCCTGAATCAGAGTTTTTAATGGCGCTCGGAAACCTGGAGGAAAGATTGGGCGTACAATATGCTTCATCACAAAGAGATGCCATTCAAAAAGCATTAATGTCACCAATGCTTATTCTTACTGGAGGTCCAGGTACTGGGAAAACGACCGTCATAAAAGGGATCGTGGAGTTGTATGCGGAGCTGCATGGCTGCTCAATGGAACCAAAAGCTTATAAAAAGGAAGAACCGTTCCCGTTTCTTCTTGCTGCACCGACAGGCAGGGCAGCGAAAAGAATGACTGAATCTACTGGTTTGCCAGCTGTGACTATTCACCGGCTGCTTGGCTGGAATGGTAGTGAAGGATTTGACCGACATGAAGAAAATCCGTTAGAAGGGAAAATCATCATTGTTGATGAGACATCTATGGTTGATATTTGGCTGGCGAATCAATTATTTAAGGCTATCCCTGATAATATGCAGGTCATACTTGTAGGAGATGAGGATCAGCTTCCTTCAGTAGGGCCTGGTCAAGTTTTGCGGGATTTAATTATGTCTAAGCGGATTCCGTCGGTAATGCTGACTGATATTTACCGCCAGGCAGAAGGATCATCCATTATCGAGCTTGCCCATGAAATGAAAAAAGGCCATGTTCCCGGAAATATTACGATACAACAAAAGGACCGCTCATTTATAAAATGTCACCCGAATCAAATTGGCACGGTTGTAGAGCAGGTTGTGAAAAATGCCAAAAATAAAGGATTCCTAGCTAAGGATATTCAAGTGCTAGCACCGATGTACAAAGGACCTGCCGGCATTGATAAATTAAATATAATCATCCAGGATATTTTTAATCCAAATCCAGACGGAGCAAAAAAGGAATTGGCTTTCGGTGATGTGAAATATCGAATAGGCGATAAAGTGCTGCAGCTTGTTAATCAGCCTGAAAACCACGTGTTTAATGGTGATATGGGTGAAATTGTTTCCATTTTCTATGCGAAAGAAAATACAGAGAAACAGGATATGATGGTCGTTTCGTTTGATGGCGCAGAGGCGACCTACACAAGACAGGATTTAAATCAAATCACACATGCTTATTGCTGTTCGGTGCATAAGTCACAAGGCAGTGAGTTTCCAATTGTCATTTTGCCGATTGTAAAAAGCTATTATCGCATGCTCCGACGCAATTTGCTTTATACAGCCATCACGCGAAGCAAGCAATTTTTAATCTTATGCGGTGATGAAGAGGCATTAAGATTAGGTGTTGAACGTTCCGATGACCAATCACGGCTATCGGGCTTGCTAGAAAAGCTTCAGGAGGAAATTATTGGTGATAATTCTCATCCCGTACCATCGATGGAAGTTGATGAAGGATTAACAATAGAAGAAAAGATGATGCAGGTCGATCCTATGATTGGAATGGAAAATATCACACCGTATGATTTCCTTGAAAAAGAATATAGCTAAAAAGAAGCAGTCTTTACATGAGGCTGTTTCTTTTTTCCATCTTGGCTGTGGCGGAGCAAATGTCTAATAAATGAGGTGTGCAAAATGAAAAAAATGAAGTTAAAGAAAAATAAAAATGCAAAAAAGAATGAGCATCCATTTTCTGAAGAATTATCTGATGGCGGAGAGAGAAATGCACGTTTTCATCAACAGCGCTACTTGCTAAAATAACAAATTGGTAATCGTTTATCATCATTTAATCGAGCTTTTTCGCAAAAGATATAAATGTTCGAAGAAGGTGGGGTAAACTTTTGCGGACATTTTCATTATTAAAAGGGCTATCAGTGATAGAAGTAGACAGCGGCAATTGTCTTGGAGAAGTATGTGATCTATCGATTTCACATGATGGATTGGTTAAGGGATTATTAGTGAAAACAGGCTCGTTTTTTAAAAAGACTTATTTTTTGGATATTAATGATGTTTCTTCCTTCGGCTGGGATGGGGTGATGATTCCTAAAGGTTCCATCATGCATCCCCTTACAAAAGATCAAACCTTTACTGTCGCCGGTGAGAATCGTTTAGCCGGGAAGATGATGATGACACGTGAAGGAGACAGGCTTGGGTTACTTGAGGATGTATATTTCCATGAGGAAGTGGGCACAATCGTAGGGTATGAATTATCGGATGGCTTCTTTTCAGATGTGCTGGAAGGAAAGAAGGTAGTTAAAACCGAAGAACCGCCCGCGATTGGGAAGGATGCCATCATCGTCAATGTAAAATAATGCGAGGTGTCATTTCATGCTCCAATGCCCAAACTGTCGTAGTAAGGATATCGGTAAAATCGGTATCAATCAATATTATTGCTGGGGATGTTTTATTGAACTTTCCCTTGCGGATGGAATCATCAAGACCCACCAAGTTGAGGAAGATGGATCCTTGAGTTCATTGGATGATCTATTTGATGAGGATGAGCGCAGATATTCATCTTAACCCAATTAAAATAACTAGACAGAGGTGAGAGTCATGAATAAAATGTTAACCTCAGCAGCTGTTATTGGTGCAGGTATTGCTGCATACGGGTATGTTCAAAAAAATAATTTAATCTCTAAAAGAGATATTAAAAGAATCCAAAGAAAAATGAATAAGCTGTTTTAGCTTTTTAAGGGTCATTCAATAAGAATGGCCCTTTGCATTTGCTGGTGAGATTTTTATGTATATTTCCATTAACACCATCCCACAATAAATTGAGGGAGGCGGATGATATTGGATATTCGCTTGAAATGGTTTTATCGTTTAGGGTTTCTGCTTCTTGTTTTTATCGTACTTTTTATCTTTTTTAAATTAAAGGAATTATGGCTGCCAATTGTCAAGATCGCACTAGTTGTTTTCATCCCTTTTGTTATCGGTGCATTTATTACCTATCTGCTTCATCCAATCGTTGAAAAGCTGCATGCTTCAGGACTTCATCGCGGAATTGCCACATTTATCATTTATTTTATTTTTTTTGGCGGGATAGGTCTTGCACTGTATAAAGGTATTCCTGCATTTATTCATCAACTGAATGACCTTGTTGATAATGCACCTGAATTTGCCAATCAATATCGTGACTTAATTCAGACGATACAAAATAAAACATCGACATGGCCGGAAACGCTTCAAGTTAGGGTGGATGAAGGAATACAAAATGTGGAAGCTGCACTTGACCGCTTGCTTTCAAAGGTAATCAATTTCCTGATTGGGATTTTAAACTATTCAGTCATTATTGCTGTCATTCCGTTTATTTCCTTCTATTTATTAAAGGATCATGTCCTAGTGAAAAAAGCGGTCTGGTATTTAACACCAAGGAAATGGCGAAAAGAAGGAATTTTATTTTTGCGTGATATTGACAAATCATTAGGGAGTTATATACGAGGGCAATTATTAGTATGTCTCGTTATTGGTGTGATCAGCGCCCTTTTATTTTGGGCGTTTGGTTTAAAATACCCCCTTCTGCTTGGATTCATTATTGCTATCACAAATATTATCCCATATTTTGGGCCAATCATCGGTGCCGTACCGGCGATAATCATTGCTTTTACGATGTCGATTAAAATGGTAGTTATCGCGATTATTATCATTCTTGTCCTGCAATTTATTGAAGGGAATATATTATCACCATTTATTGTCGGCAAAAGCTTGCATATGCACCCTCTTATCATCATGCTAGCACTTTTGGCAGGTGGAGAGGCAGGCGGAATCATCGGCTTAATTCTTGCTGTGCCCATTTTAGCCGTTATTAAAGTAACATTGCTGCATGCGCGGAATCATTTTTCAAAGAAATCAAGGACGCAAACGCAGGGCTCTTAAAAAGCAATATTGACAAATCGCTAAAATACTAGCTATAATGCGACTATATAGAATTTATAAGTGAACATGTAGAAGGAATAAGTATGTTATAGACCATTTCTTAGAGAGGGAATTCCTAGGCTGGAAGAATTCCTGGATGAAGGATAACAGAACGCTAATCCGGAGTGCAGTTAATTCCTGCCGTTTCACCGCGTTAAGGTGCTGAGAGGTGAGAACGCATTTTTTCTCATAATCAGGGTGGTACCGCGAGTTAGCTCTCGTCCCTGCATAGGGATGAGGGCTTTTTATGTTGTCTAGAGAAAATGTCTAATCAACAGTATTAAATATTATTTAGGAGGTTTACATAATGAAACATTTAACTGGTGCTGAAATTCGCAAAATGTTTTTGGATTTCTTTGAAGAAAAAGGTCACTCTATAGAACCAAGTGCGTCACTTGTTCCACATGAAGATCCATCACTATTATGGATAAACAGCGGTGTAGCAACATTGAAAAAATATTTTGACGGACGGGTTATCCCTGAAAACCCGAGAATAGTTAATGCGCAAAAATCCATTCGTACAAACGATATTGAAAATGTAGGAAAAACAGCACGTCATCATACTTTCTTTGAGATGTTAGGGAACTTTTCTATTGGTGATTATTTTAAAGAAGAAGCCATCGTATTTGCATGGGAATTCTTAACAAGCCCTAAATGGATTGGCTTTGACCCTGAGAAATTGTCAGTAACGATCCATCCGGAAGATAATGAAGCATATAAGCTTTGGATTGAAAAAGTTGGTATACCAGAGGAAAGAATTATTCGTCTGGAAGGTAATTTCTGGGATATTGGAGAGGGACCAAGTGGGCCAAACACAGAGATTTTTTATGATAGAGGACCTGAATATGGAAATGACCTGGAAGATCCAGAATTATATCCTGGTGGAGAAAACGAAAGATATTTAGAAGTATGGAATCTCGTTTTTTCTGAGTTTAACCATAACCCTGACGGCACTTATACACCGCTGCCAAAGAAAAATATTGATACGGGGATGGGGCTAGAAAGAATGGCATCAGTCGTTCAAAATGTTCGTACGAACTTTGACACTGATTTATTTATGCCGATTATCCAAGGGACAGAAAAAATTGCTGATGTGAAATATGGAGAAAGCGATGATGCGGATGTCGCGTTTAAAGTTATTGCTGACCATATTCGAACAGTTGCGTTTGCTGTAGGTGATGGCGCGCTTCCTTCTAATGAAGGACGTGGCTATGTTCTGCGCCGCTTATTGCGCAGAGCGGTTCGCTATGCAAAGCAAATTAACATTAACCGTCCTTTCATGTTTGAACTTGTGCCTGTGGTCGGTGATGTGATGGCTGATTTTTACCCGCAAGTAAATGAAAAAACCGAATTTATTCAAAGAGTAATCAAGAATGAAGAAGAGCGTTTCCATGAAACTTTGCATGAAGGGCTAGCGATTCTTTCTGAAGTGATAAAGAAGGAAAAATCAAATAACAGTACAGTTATTAGTGGTCAAGATGTATTCCGTCTTTATGATACTTATGGCTTCCCGGTAGAATTAACTGAAGAATATGCGGAAGAAGAAAACATGAGCATCGATCATGATGGATTTGAACAAGAAATGGAAGCGCAACGCGTGCGTGCACGTGCAGCTCGTCAAGATGTTGATAGCATGCAAGTACAGGATGGCGTTCTTGGTGAAATTAAAGCTGAAAGTAAATTTGTAGGGTATGATCAATTGACTGCAAATTCTAAAGTTGTAGCAATTGTGAAGGATGCACAGCTAGTATCAGAAGCAGCTGCCGGCGATATCATTCAACTTGTCCTTGATCAAACACCTTTCTATGCTGAAAGCGGCGGACAAATCGCTGATAAAGGCTTATTAGAAGCTGATGGCGTGAAAGTAGAGATTAAGGATGTTCAAAAAGCCCCTAATGGCCAAAACCTTCATCGTGCAACTGTATTAGAAGGGTCTTTGAAGCTTGAACAGCACGTAACTGCAACAGTTGATCGCACGAATCGTGGTAGAATTATAAAAAATCATACAGCAACACATTTGCTTCACCAGGCATTAAAAGATGTACTGGGAACTCATGTTAACCAGGCAGGCTCCCTTGTAGAGCCAGATCGCTTACGCTTTGACTTTTCTCACTTTGGCCAAATAACTGCGGAAGAGCTTGAACAAATTGAAACAATAGTTAATGAAAAAATTTGGAAGAGCTTGGATGTCGAAATTGATTTAAAGAATATTGACGAAGCGAAAGCGATGGGCGCAATGGCTTTATTTGGTGAAAAATACGGTAAAATTGTCCGAGTTGTTCAAATCGGTGCTTATTCACTGGAACTTTGCGGAGGCTGCCATGTGCCAAATACATCAGTCATAGGGCTATTTAAAATCCAATCAGAAAGTGGAATTGGTGCAGGAACAAGACGTATAGAAGCAGTGACTGGTGAATCTGCGTATAAAATGATGACAGAGCAAATCGGCATACTGAAAGATGCTGCTGGAAAATTAAAAGCAAATACGAAGGATCTACCGGCTCGAATTGATGGTTTACAAGCGGAGATGAAGCAGCTTCAAAGAGAAAATGAATCTTTAGCTGCAAAATTGGGCAATATTGAAGCAGGAAGCCTTGTAAATCATGCAAAAGAGGTAAATGGTATTACAATGCTTGCGGCTAAGGTTCAAGCAACCGATATGAATAATCTCCGCAATATGGCTGATGATTTAAAACAAAAGCTTGGTTCTGCTGTTGTTGTATTAGGAAGTGCAAATGATGGTAAAGTCAATTTAATTGCTGGTGTAACGGATGATCTAATTAAGCAAGGGTATCATGCTGGGAAAGTAATTAAAGAAGTTGCTACTCGCTGCGGCGGTGGTGGCGGCGGCAGACCGGATATGGCACAGGCTGGCGGAAAAGATCCGGCAAAATTAGATTCTGCGCTTCAATTTGTAGAGGAATGGGTTAAATCGATTTGAATCCCTTGCAAAGTAGTGTAGAATAAGGGTAACCATTAGCGAATGTACAGTATAAGAGCCTAAGTTGACAGATATGCACTTAGCCCTCTTATACTGAGCATAACCGACTGAGAAGATTTCTTTTCAATTGGTTAATAGCCAGCGTTTCATTTTTGCAACAAGAAAATTTGGACAGCTTATGAAGGGATGGCGCTAGCGCTTTTCTTATCGCACAGGTCACAAAAGTGAGGTGTAAGAAATGAGCTCATTTGATAAGACAATGAGATTTAATTTTCCTGAGGAACCGATTGAACAAGATGTGAATAAAGTGTTGTTTCACGTCCATGATGCCCTTCAGGAAAAAGGGTATAATCCTATTAACCAAATTGTAGGCTACCTGCTTTCCGGGGATCCGGCTTACATTCCCCGCCATAAGGATGCTCGGAATGTGATTCGCAAGCTTGAACGGGACGAAATTATTGAAGAGCTTGTTAAATCTTATTTAAACGGGCAGCGTGAGGGATAATAATGCGGACTATTGGATTGGATGTCGGCTCTAAAACGGTTGGCGTCGCACTAAGTGATGCGCTAGGATGGACTGCGCAAGGCTTGGAAACGATTAAAATTAATGAAGAGCAAAAGCAGTATGGTTTTAAGCGAATTGGTGAGCTTGTGAAAGAACATGATGTCAGCAAGGCTGTTGTTGGCTTTCCTAAGAACATGAATGGTACAATAGGCCCTAGAGGTGAAGCCAGTCAATTTTATGGTGCTGAACTTGAAAGACGATTTGGACTTCAAGTCATTTATTGGGACGAGCGTCTAACAACAATGGCCGCTGAAAGAGTGCTTTTAGAAGCGGATGTCAGCCGTAAAAAAAGAAAAAAAGTGATTGATAAAATGGCGGCTGTCATGATTTTACAAGGCTACTTAGATAGTCAGAATTAATGAGGTGAAAGAAATGGATCACGGAGAAAATAATATTACAGTAGTAGACGAAGAAGGCAACGAACAGTTATGTGAAGTATTATTCACATTTGATTCAGAGCAGTTTGGCAAATCGTATGTTCTTTATTATCCAATCGGAGCAGACGAAAATGATGAAGAAGAAATTGAAATTCATGCATCAGCTTTCGTTCCGAGCGATGATGATAAAGACGGAGAACTTAAGCCGATTGAAACCGATGAAGAATGGGATTTGATCGAGGAAATGCTTAATACATTCCTTGAAGAAAACGACGAGGAATAAGGCGGAAAAAATGCACCCGAATGGGTGCTTTTTTTATTCTTATCCAAAAAAATGTCGATTGAAATTTACATTCTTTGCCGGAAAAACGCTGATTTCATAGATTTTTGCCATATCGTGCGACTTGTCAGGTGAAAATATAGTATAATAATCCGAGATGTAGAGGTCTGGCTGGTTAATAAGAAATTTTTCCCATAATTATCGATGATTTATTTTATGTGAAAAATTACAGAAATCAGATCTTATGATTGGAGGTAGACTGATGTCAAATGACGATAAGCATAATAAGAAGGAATTTATGCGAAAAAATTTGATTGAACGTCAAGGTGAAGCGAAAGTGGTTCGTAAAATTGTAATGATTACAGCAATTATATTAGTTATTATAGTTGGGATTATTGGAGTAGGGGGATATTTCTATTTAAATTCGGCACTCAAGCCTGTTGATGCGGAAAATAAAACAGAGAAGGCTGTAGAAATCCCAATTGGTTCATCCGTTTCAGGAATTGGCAAAGTTCTTGAGGATAATGGAATAATAAAAGATGCGAGAGTATTTAAATATTATGTTAAGCTTCGGAATGAATCAGGCTTTATGGCGGGGACATACGAATTATCGCCATCAATGACGATGAGTGAAATTATGTCAGCGTTAAAAACGGGAAATGTTGGACAGGAAGTGGTGTTCAAAATCACTGTGCCAGAAGGAAAACAGCTGGAGCAAATAGCTGGTATTATCGCTGAAAAAACAAATCAAAGTGCAGAAGAAGTATTTGAACAACTTAATGATGATTCTTTCGTAAAGGCAATGATGAAAAAGTATCCTAGTATTTTAACAGATGAAATTCTAGATGAGGATATTAAATACCCATTAGAAGGATATTTATTCCCGGCAACTTATGATTATTTTTCTGAAGAGCCGACAATTGAAGAAATTATCACACCAATGCTGAAAAAAACGAATGAAGTAATAGAGAAGTACTGGGCTGAAATGGAGGCTCAAGAATACACGCCACACACATTATTGACGATGGCTTCATTAATTGAAGAGGAAGCTACAGCACAAGTGGATCGCGATAAAATTGCCAGCGTGTTTTATAATCGCTTAGATACAGATATGCCGTTACAGACCGATCCGACAGTGCTTTATGCACATGGAGAACATAAAGCGAGGACTTTGTATAAGGATTTAGAAATCGATTCTCCATATAACACATATAAATATAATGGACTAACGCCTGGTCCGATTGCGAATGCTGGAGAGACCTCAATCGATGCCGCGTTATTCCCTGAAGAAACCGAATATCTCTATTTCTTGGCAACGCCATCTGGAGAAGTGTTATTTTCCAAAACATTGGACGAACATAATGTGAAAAAGAACGAACATATTACAAGTAATAATAATTAAGCAAAGATGATGAGGAGAGCATAAAAAAATAGCTTTCCTCATTTTTTTATGTTAAAATAACACAAGTATTTTTATCATATAATATTTGTTTCATAATGAATGTGATAGCGTCTCTAACAGTGGATAAAACTATGCGCCATATACAGGTGCTTTATTTTAACTGCTGTGAACGCTTTTTTTCTTGCTTCATTAGGCGTATAAAAGATCGCTGAATGCGATATTACAGATAATTAGTGTCAATAAACAGTTGAGGTGACGGCAGTTGCTAAATGATAAGCTGCAGCGATATTTAGAAGAGATGGTTCCTGAACGCAATGACTTGCTTATGGAGATGGAAAGCTACGCAAAAGAGCATAAAGTGCCCATCATGGAAATTGAAGGTATTGAGACGATGCTGCAAATCCTTCGCATTAAGCAGCCTAAGACGATATTGGAAGTAGGAACGGCGATTGGTTATTCGGCTTTAAGAATGGTCTATGAATGTCCACAGAGCCGTATCGTTACATTAGAAAGAGATGCTGAACGATATGAACAGGCTGAGATGTTTATCGCCAAAAGCGGGAAGGCTGACCAAATATTGATTATTAAAGGCGATGCACTTGAGAAAGAGCTGGAAGTGAAGGAACACGGTCTTTATGATGTAATTTTTATCGATGCGGCAAAGGGCCAGTATAAGCGGTTCTTTGAGCTATACTCGAAATATTTAAATAACGAAGGACTCATCATTACCGATAACGTCCTATTCAAAGGTTTAGTTTTTGAAGAAGAAATTGACAACAAGCGGATACGTAATATGGTGAGGAAAATCAATGACTTCAACCAATGGCTGATGACTCATGAAGAGTATCATACTGTCATTCTCCCAATTGGAGATGGAGTTGCCATCAGCAGAAAAAAATAAACTTGAAAAAGTACTAACATGCCCTACCTACTGTATAAGTAGCAGATGTTTGGCAATCATAGCAAAAAGGTGTATATTGGACAACAGTTATATAAAAACATCTGGTGAAGCTTATTTGAAATGAGTGTAGTGGCAAGGGAGAATGATAGAAATGAAACGAAAACCAGTTGTTATTGGAGTGGCTGGTGGCTCAGGGTCAGGTAAGACAAGTGTTACGAGATCCATTTATGACCGCTTTAAAGGACACTCAATTTTAATGATTGAACAGGATTATTATTATAAAACTCAATCGCATCTCCCTTTTGAGGAGCGCTTAAAAACAAATTATGACCATCCACTGGCATTCGATAATGACCTATTGATTGAACATATCCAGGCTTTGATCAACTATGAAGCGATAGAAAAGCCAGTGTACAATTATTCAATGCATACAAGGTCAGAGGAAGTCATCATGGTTGAGCCGAAAGATGTAGTCATACTTGAAGGCATTCTGGTGCTCGAAGATGAACGCTTGCGAGATTTAATGGATATTAAGCTGTTTGTTGATACAGATGCAGATTTAAGGATTATTCGCCGCTTATTTAGAGACATAAAAGAGCGCGGTCGTACAATGGATTCGGTTATCGAACAATATGTGAATGTTGTCCGCCCGATGCATAATCAATTTATTGAGCCGACCAAAAGATATGCAGATATCATTATTCCGGAAGGCGGGCACAACCATGTGGCAATTGATTTAATGGTCACAAAAATTCAAACAATTCTTGAACAAAAGTCTTTTTTGTGAAACAATAGCATAGAAAAATGTTAAGGTATAAAAAAGCATGCAAAAAAAGCGCGCCCCTAAAACGCTAGGACGCGCTGTAAGTGCATTTATAATCAATGCTTACAATACATAATATTGCCCAATTGAGGCGAAGAAACGACAAGGAGTGAATGTTTTGGCTACTGAAAAAGTATTCCCAATGACACAAGCAGGTAAAGAGAAATTGGAGCAAGAACTGGAGAACTTAAAAACGGTAAAAAGAAAAGAAGTAGTTGAACGCATTAAGATTGCAAGAAGTTTTGGAGACTTATCAGAGAACTCAGAGTATGATTCTGCAAAGGAAGAACAGGCATTTGTTGAAGGAAGAATCACTACTCTTGAAAATATGATTCGCAATGCTAAAATTATTGCTGAAGATGATTTAAGCGGTGATGCAGTAGGGTTAGGACGTTCTGTAACTTTTATCGAGCTGCCTGACGGCGAAGAAGAAACGTACACGATTGTAGGAAGTGCAGAGGCTGATCCATTTGAAGGAAAAATCTCAAATGATTCACCAATTGCAAAAAGCTTAATCGGCAAAAAAGTCGGTGAAGAAGTAACAGTACAAACACCAGGCGGCGAAATGAACGTCCGTATTGTAACAATTAATTAATAATAAATGATTCATATTTGTTTGAAAAGTCTAAACCTCGTCAAAACTTTTGACGAGGTGTTTTTTTTATGTGGCGAAAAAGAGCAATAATTATTGTAGCTTTATTTATAACTGTGCTCGTCGGCTTGATTGGCCGGCTAGTACAAATTCAGCTTGTCGACACGAATCATTTTACAGAGCGAAATATTAACTTGCTGGAAGCTAGTGTACAGCAAAGGTCCCAAGAAATGGTGATAGATTCAGGAAGGGGCAGTTTCCTTGACCGAAATGGGCAACCTTTGACGGAAGAATATAAGCCTGTTCTCATTCTATTTCCTTTTCTATCCAAAATGGATTGGGATATTGAAAAGGTGTCGACGATAACAGGTGCTTCTGAATACGCGTTGCGTGATGCTGTCGAGAAAGCGAAAGAGCCTGTTACGTTTGGCACGCCGAAACCGCTGGAGCTAACAGACAAGCAAGTAAGGGAGATTAATGCACTTCAAATACCTGGTGTATTTGCTGTTGAAAAGAAATATCATCTCGCTAATCGTCCGGCTGAACAATTGTTAGGAATTGCTAATAAGGATATTCAGCATCGAACGAGATACGATGATAAAGAACTGCCGAATGATGCTTTACTAGGTGTTACTGGCTTGGAACGAACCTTTGATGAGTTTTTGTTGGCGGAAAAGGAGTCGAAGCTAATCTACCATGTAGATGCGAAAGGTGGTCCGCTATTTGGGATTAATGTAAAATATGTTGATCCAGCAAATCCATTCTATCCGCTGAATGTTAAAACAACTTTAGATTATGAGGTGCAGACAATCGCGGAAAAGCTAGTTGACAAGCATGGCATTAAAAAGGGCGGACTTGTCCTTTTAGATATAGAAACCAACTCGATTGTGGCGATGGTATCGCGACCAAGTATGAATAAAAAGGACCCTTTTGCAGAGGGAGAGGTAGGAACAAAAAATTTTATGCTTAAAAAGCAGATAATGGGTTCCGTTTTTAAAACGGTGATTGCCGCTGCCGCAATTGACTATGAATTAACCGATCCGAACCGTTTGTTTGATTGCAGCAAAAAAATAAATGGCGAACCGGACGAGCAGTATCAACATGGAATGCTGAATTTTTCTGACAGCTTTGCAGTCAGTTGTAATAATACATTTGGTACTTTGGCTAAGGAATTAATGGAGATTGACCCTAATATCATTGAAACATATGCAAAAAAGCTCTCTTTAACGGAAACAGTCGGCTGGGAGGGTGATATATATCATTTTGAACATTTTAAACAGTTATATAATGAAGAACAAGGGCATGTTTTTCTAAATGAGGAAGATCGAAAGGATCCTAACTTCGTGGCAATGACAGGTATTGGACAATATGAGGTAAGGGGAACGCCGTTAGCAATGGCAAACATGATGGCCACAATTGCCAGGGGTGGGGAGAAGGAAATGGTACGGACGGCATCGGCGGTTTTATATAAAAATCGTACCTCTATGCTTCAATTTAAAGAAATGCCACTAGAGGGAGATTATATTAAGCCCTATACAGCAATGAGCTTACAGAAGCTGCTGCGTGAAGTGGTTGTGAATGAAGAGGGCACAGGAAGATTATTAAACGATCTTCCATATGAAGTTGCCGGAAAATCTGGAACGGGCCAAACAGGTCATTCACAAGGGCAAGAAGAGATTGAAAATAAATGGTTTGCCGGTTATTTTCCTCATAAAGATCCGAAATATGCTTTAGTGACAGTGAGGCTTGAAGCATTGGAAAATGATCAAAGTACGACTGCGTTATTTGCTGATATGGTCACCGCTTTATATGAATTTGACCAGTCACAATCATATTAAATGAAACATTTATGAAGGAATTCCCGTCTGTAAAGCATGGGTTATTCCTTCATGTTTTTATAAAGACATGATAAAATGTTGACAGTTATTATTATTTTTTGTTTATCGCGCTTTAACATGCAGTAATAACCCTACTGAAGAAAGTTTAACTTTTATGCAATCATCCAATGAGTAAAAAAGGAGGAGAGTTCCTTTGAACAATGATTATAATAAATCATCAAGATATGACAAGCGGGCAAAAAGAAAGAAAACGAATATTATCTTAAATAGCTTAATTGGCGTTGTCCTTTTATTGATTATTGTTGTTTCAGTCATCATTTTTTCAGGCGGGAACAATAATGATGTAAACAATGCTACTGAAAACGAACAAGCAGATAAAAATAAAGTAGAACAAAAAGATGACCAAGCAGAAGATGCTAATGCCAAAGATGAAGCGAACGAGAATGCAGATGAAGAAAATGCGTCTGAATCAAAAGACACAGAAGAAGAGAATAAAGAAAATGTGGAAGATGAAGCAATTGTGACAGAGGGCGGAAGCGATAGCAACGTCGTGAGAACGATTGAAAATCCTGCCTGGGAACCAGTAGGTACAACGCAAACGGGCGAACATCCTTCAGCTGTCTATGACTCCAGCTCGGCTGATTGGGATGAGATGCTTAATGCAATTACTTATGCAACTGGTTTGGATAAATCCTCAATGACTGTTTACTTTTTAGGGAATGATGGAGTGAACCGTTCAGTAGGTACTGTATTTTCACCGGGAAAAGAGCAAATTTACCGCGTCTATATTGAATGGGTAGACGGACAAGGCTGGAAGCCGACAAAGGTTGAAGAATTAAGCAGTATTTAAATGTAGTCTAAGCTTTGTTGTTATCTATATAAATAAAAGAGCGGAAGTCTATTAGAAGACTTCCGCTCTTTTATTTTTTGGCCTTAAAGTGAACAACTGCCGAATAAAAACAGCGGCCATTTTCATCTAAATGCATTTGATGGGAAACGTGGTGAACGGAGAGCAGAATGGCTTTATTTGTTTCAATTTGATCATTGATTTTTTTTTCTAATGTTTTTAAATCAAGCGCTTCAAAGAATTCGATCTTATCTTCTATCGTGTCTAAGTGAAAATTCATTATTATCGTTCCTTTCGAATGGCTAACAAATATATTTTAAATAGAAAATGCCGCCTTGGCAACGTATATAACATAAGCTTAGTCTGCTTTATTTTTCTTGAAACTTTTCATTGCATATGGTAAATTGGGAACATGTTTTATTGTAATTCATAGTATACTCATAGGAATTATAAGTTATGGTGTTTACCTATCAGGAGGTATATAACAGTGGGGAATGAATTTATTGAATTATTCGAAGAGTGGGCTAAAACATATGATGATACAGTAACAGGTCATGATGAAGAATATAAAGACGTTTTTTTATACTATGATAAATTATTACAAGAGGTCGCTGACCGTGCAGAAGGAAATGTATTAGAATTTGGCCCTGGCACTGGTAATTTAACTGCAAAAGTTGTTGCGCGCGGTTTATCTATAACGGGGGTTGAACCATCGAAATCAATGCGTGAAATTGCTGTTGTAAAGTTAGAAGGCAGAGCCAATATTATAAATGGCGACTTTATGCATTTTATAGTGGATGAGCAAATTGATACAATTATTAGTTCATACGCTTTTCATCACCTGACAGATAAAGAAAAAGCGGAAGCAATCGAACTTTATGGAAAACTTCTTCCCGCAGGTGGTAAAATAGTGTTTGCGGATACAATGTATGAAAATGTAGAAGCGTATAAAAAAGCTATAGCTGACGCAACTGAAAAAGGATACCATAATCTTGCTGAAGATTTGCAGCGGGAATATTATACAACTATACCGATACTGAGAGAAATGATGGTGAATAACGGTTTTTCTGTATCGTTTAATAGATGCAATGATTTCGTTTGGATTATGGAAGGTGTGAAGGCTTAAGGAAAGAGGTTTATGAAATGAAAATCGCAATTATCGGCGCAATGGAAGAAGAAGTAACTTTGCTAAGAGAGAATATAGAAGATAAGGAACAACAAATGATTGCCGGCTGTGAATTTACTACAGGAAAAATGAATGGAGCAGAAGTAATTTTGCTGAAATCAGGAATTGGAAAAGTAAGTGCAGCTATGTCTACTACTATTCTTTTGGAAAAGTTCAAGCCTGACTTTTGTATTAATACAGGTTCAGCGGGAGGAATTAACCCAGCACTAAATGTTGGTGATGTCGTGATCTCAACTGAAGCTAGGCATCATGATGTGGACGCGATGGTATTTGGCTATGAATATGGCCAAGTACCACAGCAGCCACCCGCTTTTACTGCAGATGAAACCCTTATTAAAATTGCGGAAGAAAGTGCGAGAGAAATAGAAGGTATTCAAGTAGTCAGAGGATTGATTGCAACAGGGGATTCCTTTATAAGCAATCCTGCTCAAACGGCTGCTATACATGATAAGTTTACAGATCTTCAAGCTGTTGAGATGGAAGCAGCGGCAATTGCGCAAGTGGCATATCAATTTAAAACACCATTCGTTATTATCCGCTCTTTATCAGATATTGCAGGTAAAGAATCAAATATTTCATTTGACCAATTTTTAGAAACAGCAGCACTTCATTCGGCTAATCTTGTTATGAAGATTGTTGATGGAATCAAAAACAAATAATCAACATGAAGGATGGGAGTCTATGAAAGTATATAAAAATATACATGAATTGATCGGTCAAACTCCAATTGTTGAACTCACCGAGTTCGACCTCCCTGAAGGTGTCCGGTTATTTGCTAAATTAGAATTTATGAATCCTGGGGGCAGTGTTAAAGATCGATTAGGTCAAGAACTGCTAAAGGAGGCTTTTGAAAGCGGAAAGCTAAACAAAGGCGGAACAATCATTGAGCCGACTGCCGGTAATACTGGAATAGGGCTTGCTCTTGCTGCCGTTAAAGAGGACGTGCGTGTCATCGTTTGTGTCCCTGAAAAGTTTAGTATAGAAAAACAGGAACTAATGAGAGCATTAGGCGCCACTGTTGTTCATACGCCGACTGAAAAAGGAATGACTGGGGCGATTGCAAAGGCGAAGGAACTTCTAGATGAAATCCCTGATGCTTACTGTCCACAGCAATTTGCGAATCCAGCCAATCCGAACACTTACTACCAAACCCTTGGACCGGAATTGTGGGAGCAGCTTGATGGTCAGGTTGATATTTTTGTAGCTGGTGCAGGTACCGGCGGGACTTTTATGGGATGCGCCAAATATCTTAAAGAAAAAAATGATAAAATTAAAACAGTCATTGTTGAACCAGAAGGCTCAATTTTAAATGGCGGAGAATCGGGACCTCATAAAACTGAAGGAATCGGAATGGAGTTTCTGCCAGATTATATGAACACAGCATATTTTAACAGCATTCATACGGTAACAGATAAGGATGCTTTTGATTTAGTAAAAGAACTTGCTGTTAAAGAAGGAATTCTTGCGGGAAGTTCATCGGGCTCTGCACTGCATGCAGCATTAACAGAAGCAAAGGATGCCGTACCGGGAACAAATATTGCAGTCATTTTTCCTGATGGCAGCGAACGCTATTTAAGCAAGAAAATCTATGAAGGAGGCATTTAACATGCGACGTAAAACAAAATTGATACACGGCGGCATTGTTGGTGATCCAGCAACAGGAGCGGTTTCTGTGCCGATTTACCAAGTCAGCACCTACAAGCAGGACGGAGTTGGCAATCATAAAGGGTTTGAATATTCAAGAACAGGCAATCCGACTAGACACGCGCTTGAAGAACTAATTAAAGATCTTGAAGGCGGCAAAGCCGGTTTTGCTTTTGGATCAGGGATGGCAGCCATTACAGCAGTCATTATGATGTTTGACAGCGGTGATCATGTCATTTTAACTGACGACGTATATGGCGGCACATATCGCGTAATCACAAAAGTGCTAAATCGATTTGGCATCGAGGCTACTTTTGTTGACAGCAGCGATTTAAAAAATATTAAAGAGGCCATCAAATCGAATACAAAGGCGGTATATATCGAAACGCCTACAAATCCTTTATTGAAGATTACAGATATTGAAGCCGCAGCAAATTTGGCTAAAGAGAACGGATTGTTAACAATTGTTGATAACACTTTCTCAACGCCTTATTGGCAAACACCGATTGAATTAGGTGCGGATATCGTCCTTCATAGTGCAACGAAGTATCTTGGCGGCCATAGTGATGTTGTAGCTGGTTTAGTTGTTGTAAACAGCGATCAGCTAGCAGAAGACTTACATTTTGTTCAAAACTCGACTGGCGGCGTTCTAGGACCTCAAGATTCATGGCTATTGATGAGAGGGATTAAAACTTTAGGTATTCGAATGGAAGAAACTGAGCGCAATACGAAAGCAATCGTTGAGTTCCTTCTTGGCCATCCAGCAGTGAGAAATGTGTATTATCCTGGGATTGAGACTCATCCAAATCATGATATAGCTAAAAAGCAAGCCCAAGGATTCGGTGGAATGGTATCCTTCGATGTCGGCAGTGAAAAAAATGCTGATCAGCTTCTGGAAGGCGTAAAATACTTTACGCTTGCAGAAAGTTTAGGCGCAGTTGAAAGCTTAATTTCGGTACCAGCAAGAATGACGCATGCATCTATTCCGAAAGAGCGTCGTGATGAGCTTGGAATTACAGACGGATTAGTAAGAATTTCAGTTGGTTTAGAGGACGCTGAAGACTTAATCGAAGATTTGAAACAAGCGTTAGACAACTAATCAATGCTGTTTAAATACAAAACATAGTCTTTCTGGCTATGGTTTGTATTCGTATGCAGCAAAAGTATGTGAGTGAAATTAATTAATATTCGTACTATTTACGCAGTCAATTCACCTTGTTTTAAAAATTTTCAAAAAAGTGGTTTACAAAACGGCTAATCATGGATATACTTACCAATGTAAGTGAAAAATTCTAGAAAGGGAGGTCGGAAACAATGATGAATCAATGCATTTTAACAGCAAGGTTATTAAATGAAACTCAATATGGTACGATTTCGACCTATCTGGAATGGATCGCTTAATTTAACGATGTCTATCCATGCCGCAGGGAGAATCGTATTCCCTGCGGCATTTTTATGCCCATATTGCCGCAGGAGGAGTCTGTTCTCTTAGCGGCTTTTTTGTGCCCAAAAATGGATAGAATGAGGAGGTGTAGATATGACACTCAATATATTATTTTTTACTATTACTGTGAGAAAAAGAAACCGGACAGTGGAAGACATGATGCGTGAAGAAAAAGCTTATCAAATGCTAGAAGAAAACAAACAGCGTCAATTTAATATGTATCACCCGTTTTAATCTTTAATTATAAAAAATAGAGAAAGGTGGAGGAGATATGTTCTTTTTAATGCAAGGTAGAAGGTTATTTTTCTGGGTGGAGAAAGATACCACCTAACGTGATTTGAGGAGGTTTCAAATGTCGTTGCATATTATCATTTTTAGTGTGCTGTTTTCAAGAAAGTATAAAAAAGAAAAATTTAACAAAGAATTCGCAATTAAAGATGTTGACGGTTAAATGAGTATGGTACGTTTAAGGTATGAAAGGTACTGCCTACTTTGTTCAGGCGAAGAAGCCATCCTTCATATTCTATTTAAGGAGCGGGATACCATGTTTGTAATCGTTATGGGCTTAATTGTGTGCAGTGCTGTCGGATGCATTGTGGCAGCTGAGGTTAGTGTAGAATAGCTGAAAGGGGATAAGGGAAACCCGATTGGTGTTCCTTATCCCTTTTATCGCGGGTTAATGACCAGTAAGACCCTTCTTCAAGACTCCCTGAGAGAGTCTTGAAGGATAAGTGGGGATAAAGGAAAACCCCGCTTTTGGAAGTTTCATTTTTGTTATTTTTCTCCGCGCTTCCAAAGAAATGCGATTAAAATAAAGGAAACGATAAACAATAATATCGGTTTCCATGAAAAATCTTTGAAAATTAATTCTGCAATACTAACTAAAGTAATGATAAAAAAAACCAATGCCAGTACGAGACGGTTTGCAGCCATGTCTATTTCCCTCTTCTCATCCATCTTATAGGTTAATATTAACCGAAAATAACTATCTGCGTCCATTCATCCTCTCTCACTAATTAAACAAGAAAAAGGTTGTCTAAAAAAATAAATCCAATGGACAGACAAAAACAACTCCTTGCTTACATAGAAATGTTTTATAAGCGAAAGTTCTAACAAGCGGGGGTGGCGAAATGTCTGGAATTATTACAGCGCTCGGTTTTTTGGTTAAAGAGATTGTATTTCTCGTATCGTATGTAAAGAATAATGCCTTTCCTCAGCCGTTGTCGCCTGCTGATGAAAAAAAATACTTACGGAAAATGGCGGCTGGGGATCCGCATGCGCGCAATATGCTAATAGAACATAATTTGCGGCTAGTAGCACATATTGTAAAAAAATTTGAAAATACTGGCGAGGATGCGGAAGATTTAATATCAATTGGCACAATCGGCTTGATTAAAGCGATTGAGAGCTATTCTGAAGGTAAAGGGACAAAGCTTGCAACCTATGCAGCACGTTGTATCGAAAACGAAATTCTCATGCATTTAAGAGCATTAAAAAAAACAAAAAAGGACGTTTCGCTGCATGATCCAATTGGCCAGGATAAAGAAGGGAATGAAATTTCTCTTATCGATGTACTAAAATCAGAATCTGAAGATGTGATTAATACAATTCAGTTAAATATGGAGTTAGAAAAAGTAAGGGAGTACATTGATGTTCTGGATAATCGTGAAAAGGAAGTAATCGTTGGTCGCTTCGGACTCGATTTAAAGAAAGAAAAAACACAGCGGGAAATCGCAAAGGAATTAGGAATATCGCGCAGTTATGTATCCCGTATAGAAAAGCGGGCATTAATGAAAATGTTTCATGAGTTTTACCGTGCGGAAAAAGAGAAAAGGAAAAATGAGTCCTAACTCATTCAAATTATTTATTTGATTAAAATGTAAGATGTCTAATAGGGTCTCTCCTTTTGGCTCCTTTTTTTTGCCTTTTGAAAAACGGCGCAGGTACTTTATTTGACGATGATAATCATTATCATTTATAATACTTTACAGGCAAAGTGAAGGAATGGAGTGAATGATATGTTCGTACAAATGAGGAAATTTACTGTAACTGAAGGCAACGCGACTAAAATTGTAGATCGTTTTAGCAATAAAGGCATCATTGAAGAACAGGATGGATTTATTGATTCTACAATTATGGTGAAAAAAGTTCGCCGCGGTGATGAAGAAGTGGTGGTTCTTGTGCGCTGGGAATCAGAAGACCACTGGAAAGCTTGGGAGAAAAGTGATGCACATATTGCTGGTCATAAAGCAAAAATTGGACAGCCAAAACCGGAATATATTATTGAATCCGAAGGTGGAGTTTATGAAGTGAAAACGGTGAAAACACCTGCTGACACTTCAAAGGCATAGTAAGGTGCAAAAAAGGCGATCCAGAAGTCAGTTCTGGATCGCCTTTTTTCAATCAAATTATTCAATGCGCCCATTGCTTAATAATAGACTCCAGCTTTCACCCAAATCTGTCGTTTCATATACATCAGAAAGATAAGTGGAAAAGGCAACTGTTTGTTCACTGTTTTGGTTTACGGTAATAAAAGTAATTGGGTTATCATATTTAAGAAAAGGTATATCGATTTCTTCTATTTTGCGTGATTCTAAATCAAGTTTGTTTAGCTTGATTTTTTCATTTTCTACGGACGAGTAGAAAAGCGTGTCGTTGGAGAATGCAAGTGCTGTTACCATTACAGGGTCTGAAATCAACTCCATACTTTCACCGCTGTCTTCAGATAAATAGATCCCGCTGCGCGTAGCCATAGCCATTATTTCATTATCTTCAGGGTGTGGAGCAATCATTCCAAGAGTATTTGCGTCCATTCCATTCAATGCTAATGGGTCCCAGCTTTTTCCGCCATCATTAGAAATGTAAACGCCTTGAGCTAACTCATTTGAATCTTCTTGCTGGATAAGATACAATGTTTCCGTTTTATAGCCGGCCGATAAAAATTGAAAGGCTTCTTTACCGCTTAAAGATACTGGCTGAATAGTAGCTCCCTTATCCGTGCTCTTACTCACCCCTAAAGCTGCGTTATTGTCTTTAGAAGCATTTGCTTTCATGCCGCTAGTATAAAAACCATCAGAAACTGCTGAGAAGCCATAAAAGTTGTGATTTTCAGCAGTATTTTCGAACCATTTATTTTCTCTATAGATTTTTAATCCATCAGTTGTAGCAATATATAAACCATCATCATTTCCAGGGTAGCCAATTCCTTGTAATTGCTCAAGCTGTTTAGGGGAAGCCGCAACGGTTTCAAATTTACGATTATCTTCGGTTGTTTGTTGGGGTGCCTCTGTATTCTTTGTCTCTTTCTCATCTGAACTAGAACAACCTGTCATAAAAATAAGAAAGAATAGCAATAAGCCGACGGAATATTTCCACTTCATCTTTTAAACCACTCCAAGATATGTCATTTATTTTGTAGCCAATATTCTACTTACTTTAAGGTAATGGAGTACAACCTGCATGTCAAATAGATGTCACCTTCGAAATTATTGATAGAAATTTCAGAATAAAATTCCTATAATAGGATTAGTACATATTGAAAGGGAGAGATAAAATGACAGCTGCTATATATTCTGATGTATGGGATTTGGATACCTTCTTTCTAGGGGGAAGTGAGTCAGCGGAATTTCAAGCTTATTTAATGGAGGTCCATAAGCGCATTGATTCCTTAAGTCAGGCGATACATAGTTGGGATGTAGCAAATAACGAAGAGGATAGAGAAAAAATCACTCAAATCCTGTTTTTATTTCAGCAGGCAGGGGTGAAGATAAGACAGGCCGGAGCCTATGTATCTTGTTTGGAAGCGGAAAATACAGCAGATACAAATGCCGGACCATTAAGAGCAAGGGTGACAGAGTTAAGCGCAGACTTAAACACAAGTTTATTGCCGTTTGATCAAAAGCTTACAAAGATTAAGCATGATTTATGGCAAGCGTTTTTACAAACGGATGAATTAAAAGAAATATCCTTTATTCTGAATGAAAGACGTGAAAAAGCACAGGAGAAGCTGTCTCAGGAAGAGGAAGCAATCATACAATCTCTAAGTGTTGATGGTTACCATGGGTGGGGTCAGATGTATGATGTAGTTGTTGGTACGATGGTAATTCCTTTTGTCGAGAATGGAGCAGAACAGAATTTATCTGTTGGACAAGCAGCAAATAAATTCTCTCATCCAGATAGAAACGTAAGGCAAGCTGTATTTACAAAATGGGAGCAAGCATGGCAGGATAAAGCTCCATATTTTGCAAAAACATTAAATCATCTCGCTGGCTTTCGATTAAATATTTATAAAAAACGAGGCTGGGATGACCCGCTAAAGGAGCCATTGGCAATTAATAGAATGGAGCGGAACACACTTGATGCTATGTGGGACGTCATTGCCAAGAATAAAGCGCCATTTGTGAAGTTTTTAGAACGTAAAGCGGAATTATTAGGGGTGGAAAAGCTTAGCTGGTATGATTTAGACGCTCCGCTTGGAAGCGCTGAAACAAAGGTATCCTACCAAGAGGGTGCTGAGTTTATCATTGAGCATTTTAGCCAATTCGGCCAAGAGATGAAGGCTTTTGCAGAAAAAGCTTTTGAAAACCGGTGGATTGAAGCTGAAGACCGCCCAAGTAAAAAGCCTGGTGGCTTTCATACTTATTTTGCCGAAAGCCAGGAGTCGAGAATTTTTATGACGTATTCCGGTTCGGCTTCAAATGTATCGACATTGGCGCATGAATTGGGTCATGGCTTTCATACTTACGCAATGAAAGACTTGCACTTTTTAAATCGCAACTACTCCATGAATGTGGCTGAAACTGCGTCAACTTTTGCAGAAATGATTGTTGCTGATGCGTCAGTAAAAAATGCAAAAACAGATGAGGAAAAGCTCGCACTGCTTGAAGATAAAATTCAGCGCTCTGTAGCGTTGCTAATGAACATTCATGCGCGCTTCCTTTTTGAAACAAAATATTATAATGAAAGAGCAAAAGGAATGGTTTCCGCTGAAAGATTAAATGAGCTGATGACTGAAGCTCAGAAGGAAGCTTATGGTCATGCGCTCGATGAGTATCATCCGTCATTCTGGTCATCAAAGCTTCATTTTTATATTACCGGCGTACCGTTTTATAATTTTCCATATACGTTTGGCTATTTGTTCTCGCTTGGTATTTATGCTTATGCGCAAGAAAAGGGAGCAGCTTACGAGGAGCAGTACATTGCCCTTTTAAAAGATACCGCCTCTATGAAAGTAGAAGACCTTGCGAAGAAGCATTTGCAGACAGACTTAACTAAACCTGATTTTTGGGAAAAAGCAGTGCAATTATGCATTGATGATGTAGAAGAATTTTTAAGCTTAACACAGTCGTAACAATTTAAGATCTCATTGAATTTTTTCAATGAGATTTTTTTGGTCCATTTTGCTTTACCTTCATAGAGCCTCGCAAATAAAAATGGATGAGATTCCAAATATCCTCTAATTTTAATAGTCCAGTTGTTCTTTCAAATGATATAATAGCACTCATGGAATCATCACATTTGTTTAGTAACATGATTCTATTGATTTATCGCAGATTAACGGCAATTAGACCAGAATGCGAAAGAGCGGAAAAAACTTTGATAAAATTGTTCGTAAAAACTCTAATTGATTTGTGAGAGTAGAGAAATATCTTACTAATTGAAGGTTCGCTTTATTTGAATATAATCATTAATTGATGTAGTCTTGTCACTTTTAATTCAATGATGCGATAATAAGATAAATATGAACGAAGTAAAGAAAGGTGTAAAATATGAAGCAGTCCATCTACCGTGCAATGATTGAATTAACAAATGGGAGGTTCACATCTTCGCTTTTGTACAAATTTGCAAGGTCAAAATTAAGCAGATTTGCAATCGCCCCATTTTCAAAAACATATAGAATTAATGAAAGTGAAATTGAAAATGAACTTAGCAGCTTTGCAACCTTACATGAATTTTTTATTAGGAAGTTAAAACTAGACGCCAGGCCGATCGACGTGGATGAGGATTCAATTGTAAGCCCTGTCGATGCTGTGATTGAGGATATTGGTCTTGTTGATAATGATCGTAAAATAACAGTAAAAGAAAAAGATTACTCTATAGCAGAAATGCTGGGCGGAGATGAAGAGGCGGAAAAGTATAAAGGTGGAACTTTTATGATTCTTTATTTAAGTCCTAGCCATTATCATCGAATTCATAGTCCGGTAACTGGAAAAGTTAAAAGGCAATGGACACTTGGCAAAAAGTCATATCCTGTAAATAAGTGGGGTCTTGCCTTCGGAAAAGATACGTTATCTAAAAATTATCGGAAAATATCAGAAGTGCAATTTGACGGTGGAGAATTAGCGATTGTAAAAGTGGGCGCAATGTTCGTAAATTCTATTGAAAGAACACATGTAAATGAAACATTGCAAAAAGGCGAGGAAATGGCATATTTTTCTTTTGGTTCGACAGTTATATTACTTTTTCAAAAGGATGCCTTTCAGTTATTACCTTCCATCCAAGCACCTGCACCGGTGAAAGTGGGAGAATGTATAGGTCATATTGTGTGAAAGATAGAATAACTTGGCATTCGCCAAGTCTACTTAGCGAATGCCATAGTTTTTCAGTTCACGTAACCGGATAGCCAAAAAGAAAAAGCCCTCTTATTTGGGCTGACTTCCTTTAAGAGGAAGCTTTAATTCTATTTGATAAAGATCTCCTGTGAATTTCAGTCTCAATGAGACGGATAAAGTCCAGGGAAAGTTGTAGTTTTATGGCTTTATGGTAGGACTCAATTAATAACTCATCAGATAATTTTCGCATGTTGGACTCTCACCTCCATCAAATGATTCGTTCTAGCTAATCAATTTATTTCATAAGATGTAGGTTTCCTAGCTGTAAGTATAACTTTAGCAGAACGAAAGAAATAGAACAATCGTTCGTTTATCCACAGCGAATAGTGGATAACTTGTTATTAATTTGTTAATATGTTCCACTAAGTGGTAAGCTGAGCAGTGTATAATGTGCATAACGTTATCCACAATTTTTTTAGAGTGAAAATTGTCGAAAAATATTTTATGTATAAATAAACTGAATCGGTATGAATGGCTAAAATAGGATTGACCGCAATATTCGAATATGCCATAGTAGGGCAGGATAATAAATAATTACCATTCTCAGTTATCTTAATGAATTACAATTAACATAAATCTCACCTAAACGGGACTAGAGGAATTGTAAGACTGCAAGTATTGATTAGTTATCTAATAAAAATGGGACATAAAAGAGTAAAAAACAAAAGGGCAGTGCGTCGCCTCCTTGATTTGAGTCTGATTGAAGGGCAGATAATTTCGACTACCTTGCTTTATTTGAGACATGTGTTGTTGCAAGGCAGGAAAGGTAGTAAGAGTTTGAAAATAGAAGACGGATTTGATCAATGAGATCTACTAATCGCAGATTAACGAGCACTAAGACCGCCACCTCAAAGTTTAGGTGGCGTATATGCCCGTAAAAGCCCGCTTCTTATAATTCAGACTAAATACGCACTTACTGTGGCAACGTCTGAGTGACCCGTCTCCTGCGTGCCAAAACTAACCTTCAGTGGGGGATTTAGAAACACCTCCACTGAAGGAAGTTTCACTTTATCGGGTATAAATAAAAAGTGCAGATTTTGATATTAAAAAGATTGAGGTGTAAATAATAGTGTTAAAAAACTTTTTGCCGGACCAGCATGTGAAAACCGTCTTTGAGGTCACACCTGAATTATTAAAAGAGCAGGGTGTGAAGGGAATCATTACAGATTTAGACAATACGCTTGTAGAATGGGATAGACCACATGCTACTCCGCAATTAATTAAGTGGTTTGAAGAATTAAAAATGAGCGATATAAAGGTAACGATTGTTTCCAATAACAATGAGAGCAGGGTAAGGGCTTTTTCAGACCCGTTGAATATACCATTTATTTATCAGGCAAGAAAACCGATGGGGCGTGCATTTAAAAGAGCGCTTCGTGAAATGAATTTAACTCAGAAGGAAACGGTCGTCATAGGAGATCAGCTTTTAACAGATGTATTAGGCGGAAATAGAAGCGGATTTAATACCATTTTAGTCGTTCCGGTCGCACAAACTGATGGTTTTATGACTAGATTCAACCGTAAAATTGAACGAAGAATTCTTAATTGGTTTAGAAAAAAAGGTATGATTAGCTGGGAGGATTAAGGAATTGACAGAACAATATGTATGTATCGGATGCGGTGTGAAAATTCAAACGGAACAACGTGATGAAATTGGATATGCGCCGCTGTCTGCTTTGCAAAAGGAAGAAATTATTTGCCAGCGCTGTTTTCGCTTAAAGCATTATAATGAAGTCCAGGATGTAAGTTTAACAGATGATGATTTTCTCAAAATCTTAAACGGAATTGGTCAAAAGGATGCTTTGATTGTCAAAATCGTTGATATCTTTGACTTTAATGGGAGCTGGCTTCCAGGCCTGCACCGATTTGTCGGCAACAATAAAGTACTGCTTGTCGGTAATAAAGTTGATTTATTGCCAAAGTCTGTTAAACATAATAAACTCATTCAATGGATGAAACAAGAAGCGAAACAATTAGGGCTGAAGCCTGAAGATGTATTTCTTGTCAGTGCGGCAAAGGGAAAGCAAATTGCTGAAGTGGCAGAAGCGATTGATCAGTACCGACGTGGAAAAGATGTATATGTGGTCGGCTGTACTAATGTAGGGAAATCGACATTTATTAATCGCATCTTGAAGGAAGTGACCGGTGAGGGTGATGTTATCACAACCTCACATTTTCCGGGAACAACATTGGATATGATTGAAATACCGTTAGCTGACGGCAAAGCATTAGTGGACACACCGGGTATTATTAATCACCATCAAATGGCTCATTTCGTTGACAAGCGAGACTTAAAAGTAATAACACCAAAGAAAGAAATTAAGCCGAAAGTTTATCAGCTGAATGAAGGACAAACTTTGTATTTTGGCGGCCTGGCCCGCTTCGATTTTATTAGCGGAGGGAGAAAGTCATTTAGCTGTCACTTATCTAACGAAATAAATATCCATCGAACGAAAACAGAGAACGCCAATCAATTATATGATAAGCATGTAGGTGAAATGCTTACGCCTCCGCGTCAAGATCAGCTTGGGACATTCCCAGAGCTTGTCCGTCATGAATTTTCAATCAAAGAAGGGAAGACGGATGTGGTCTTTTCAGGATTAGGATGGATGACGATTAATGAGGGCGGCATAAAGGTGGCTGCATATGTACCTAGAGGTGTGAGTGTTTTATTGAGAAAATCCTTAATATAGTAAAAGGCAAGGGGAGAGAAACAGATGCAACAATTTTTTGCTGTAATCGGTGATCCAATTGCACATTCGATGTCTCCAGCGATGCATAATGAGTTATTTCAATTGAATGAACTGGACGCCTATTATTTGCCGCTGCGAATAAAAAGTGAAGACTTGCGTGTGGCTGTTGCAGGTCTTAGAGCTATTGGAATAGCTGGATTCAATGTAACTGTACCGCATAAAGAAGCAATTATGCCATTATTAGATGAGATAGATCCATTGGCGAAAGCGATTGGTGCAGTCAACACTGTTGTTAATCAAGCTGGAAAGCTCGTTGGGTACAATACGGATGGTACAGGCTATATTGCTGGCTTAAAGGAAGATTTGCAAGATTTCAATCAGAAAAAAATGTTAATCATCGGGGCAGGCGGCGCAGCAAGAGGCATTTACTATGCGCTGGCTGAAGCAGGAGTAGAGGAAATCGATATTTGCAATCGCACATTGGATAAAGCGAGAAAGCTGGCTATGGAATGTCCATATCCTGTAAAATCAACACTTTTGACAATACAGGAGGCAGAGCAGCTGTTGGCGCAATATGATTGTATTATCCAAACTACATCGATTGGAATGTCGCCTCACATTGGAGAAAAGCCACTGTCATTAAAAAAATTAAATCAACATGCGTTTGTCAGTGACATTATTTATAACCCACATGAGACCGCTGTTTTGCATGAAGCAAAACAGAGAGGCGTAAATGTACAAAATGGTTTAAATATGTTTGTATATCAAGGTGCCCTTGCCTTTGAAAAATGGACAGGCATTTTGCCTGACAGCGAACGGATGAAGAAAAATGTGTTACAACAACTAGGAGGTTAACAATGTTAACAGGAAAACAAAAACGATTTTTACGCTCACAGGCACATCATCTAAACCCAATTTTTCAAGTTGGAAAAGGCGGGGTAAACGAAAATATGGTGAAACAAATTAGAGATGCACTTGAAGCAAGAGAGCTTTTGAAAATAAGCATACTGCAAAATTGTGACGAGGATAAAGACACAGTGGCGAGTGCACTAGTAAAAGGTACTAGAGCAGAGCTTGTACAGGTTATTGGCAATATCATTGTTCTTTACAAAGAATCAAGAGAAAACAAGCAAATTAAATTGCCGTAGTTAGAGGTGAGGGGTGAAACAACGTGAAAAAAGTCGGTATTCTTGGCGGCACTTTTGATCCGCCGCATATTGGTCATTTAATCATTGCCAATGAAGTGCTGCATACCCAAGAATTAGATGAAATTTGGTTTATGCCAAATCAGGAACCTCCTCATAAAGTAAAAACTAATAAGATTAGTAATGCAGATCGAGTCAATTTATTGAGGCGGGCAATTTCGACTCATAAGCAGTTCCGGATAGAGACGATAGAGCTGGAAAGAAAAGGCCCCTCCTATACAGCAGAAACGATGAAAATCCTAACTGAGAGAGAAAAGGATGTAGAGTTTTACTTTATTATTGGTGCAGATATGGTTGAATATTTACCTAAATGGCATCAAATTGACCAATTATTGCACCTAGTTCGTTTTATCGGAGTGAAAAGGCCCGATTATAATCTGAATTCGAAATATCCAATAATCTATGTAGATGTTCCTGAAATCGGAATTTCGTCAAGTTTAATTAGACAACGAGTGGAAGAGGGAAAAACCATTCGTTATTTGGTGCCTGATGAAGTGCGGGTATATATGAAGGAGAACAGGTTATATGAATCGTGAACAAGCTTTAAAAATCGTTAAAGAACAATTAACAGATCATCGATATACACATACAATTGGGGTAATGGAAACAGCTATTTTGCTGGCAGAAAAATATGGAGCTGATGAGAAGAAAGCCGAAACAGCTGCTATATTCCATGATTATGCAAAGTTTCATCCGAAGGATCAAATGAAGCAGATTATTATTGAACAACAGATGCCTAGTGATTTGCTTGATTTTAGTAGTGAACTTTGGCATGCTCCAGTAGGTGCTTATTTCGTTGAAAAGGCTGTTGGCATCAATGATAAAGAAATATTAGATGCGATTAGATTTCATACTTCTGGTCGCGTAGGCATGTCCTTATTGGAGAAGATTGTTTATTTAGCCGATTATATAGAACCGGGCAGGCATTTCCCTGGGGTTGATGAAGTGCGTAGACTTGCGAAAACAGATCTTCATGCTGCATTAGTGACATCTGTACAAAATTCAATCATGTTTTTATTAAAAAAGGGCCAGCCAGTTTACCCGTTAACAATTGATATGTATAACGACTTAGTAATAAATAAGGAAGGATTGATTAGATGAATGAAAAAGAATTATTGCTGACAACTGTAAAAGCTGCAGATGACAAACGTGCGGAGGATATTGTCGCACTAAATATGAAAGGGATTTCCTTAATCTCGGATTATTTTGTCATTTGTCACGGTAACTCAGATAAACAAGTACAGGCGATTGCAAGAGAAATAAAGGATAAGGCTGAAGAGAATGGCTATGAAGTGAAAAGATTGGAAGGGTTTGATGAAGCCAGATGGATCTTGGTTGATCTTGGAGATGTTGTCGCCCATGTCTTTCATCGTGATGAAAGAAGCTATTATAATTTAGAACGTCTTTGGGGAGATGCCAAAGTAGAAGATATTCAAAGCGAGCTTCAACAATAATGAGCTATCAACAATTTGCCTATTTGTATGATGAGTTAATGAAAGATGCTCCATATGATGAGTGGGTGAAATTTCTAGCGAAACAAACGGAAAAACATCAACTTCAGGGAAATAGATTGCTTGATCTTGCATGTGGTACAGGTGAGCTTTCTGTTCGGCTCGCACAAGCGGGATACGATGTAGTGGGTGTGGATCTCTCTGAAGATATGCTGGCTGTGGCACAGGGAAAAGCAGCAAGCCAGCAAGCATCCATCCAGTTTTTTCAGCAAAATATGGCGGAACTAGACGGCTTAGGAAAGTATGATTTGATTTGTATATTATGTGATTCACTAAATTATTTAGAAACTGAAGAAGAAGTGGCTGCCACATTTCACGCTGTGTATAATCATTTAAGCAATGGAGGCTTATTTGTTTTTGATGTTCATTCACTTTATAAAATGGCTTATTTATTTATCGATCAAACCTATGTTTTAAACGATGAAGAAATAAGTTATATATGGCAAAGCTTTGCCGGTGAGCATGAACATAGTGCCGAGCATGAATTATCGTTCTTTGTGTTGGATGAAGAATCCGGCCGCTATGACCGCTATGATGAGCTCCATTATCAACGCACATTTTCTCCAGAGGTTTATCAGACGTGGCTGAATGAATGTGGATTTACAATACTTCAAGTTAGCGCTGATTTTCATGACGGGCCAATTGAGGAAAATCCTGAGCGGATATTCTTTGTTTGTACAAAAAATTAATCTGTGCAAAGGTGTAAATAAGAAAAGCCATCTCAAAAAGAGATGGCTTTTTTAGAGGGAATAACAATGGAGATGGAGAATTAAATAGTTGTATACTGCTTTTTAACATTTTCTATATCTTCATCAAATTTTGCATGTGTTGCTTGGAATAAGTGCTCGAACATTTCTCCAATTTCAGCTTCCATTACTTTAATTCCTTCTCCAGTTACTCCGCCTTTTACACATACCTTTTCCTGCAAAGTAGGTAATGTATAGTGCCCTTGTCGCAGCAGCTCGCCAAGTCCGATCAGCATTTCGCTCGCAAGCTTAGTTGCTGTTTCAGCATCGATCTCGGTCTCTGATACAGCGGCCTCAATAAACTTCTGAGTTAAAAAGCTGAAAAAAGCTGGTCCGCAGCTAACAATATCTGAAGCAACCCTCGTAATCTCTTCATTAATCTCCACTGGTATGGATATATGCTCAAATAATAATTTAATCTTTTGAATCCAGCTTTGTTCGCACTGTTCTCCAAAGGAAACTAATGACACACCTGCTAAAGCGCGGTTAGTTATGCTTGGTATCACCCTGGCAGTTGAACATGGGACGACTGATTCCATCTGTTTTACACTAATAGGGCTAGTTATGGAGACTACACATTTGTCCTTTGTAAGATAAGGACTAATCCTCTTAATGACATGATAAACGTCATGAGGTTTTACACAAATGAAGATAAGCGATGCATTTTTTGCTGTTGTGATGGCATCAGCAGCAACATTTACTTCAGTGTATACCTTTTTAATCTGTAAAGCCTTCTTGACACTCCGGTTTGTGATTGTCATGGAAGAAGGGGATACGGCTTTGCTGTCAAGCATTGCTTCTGCCAAAATCCTCCCCATATTGCCTGTGCCAATCATGCCGATTTTCATAAGTTTTTCCCTCCTTCACAAGCAAGAATTACTCCTATAAAAGTATGAAATAGTGCTCTGATTTATGCTAAAAGAAAGGAATCGTTTTATGATCAATACGCTGATGAAGAAAAATTGGCTTTATGTTTGCGGCGGAATTATTGCTGTCATTGCTGCGGTACTTGTTTATTTACGACAACCAGAAGATAAACCTATTTCTATAGAACAATTGCTTCTTGAAGAAACAAAATCAACAGACATAGTGGATGAAGAGGAAGAAATCGACGAAATTATTGTAGATGTAAAAGGGGCTGTTAATCGCCCTGGTGTGTACACTGCCTCCAATCAAGAGCGTGTAATTGATGTGATTAATCGCGCTGGAGGGCTGTCTGAAAATGCAGATGAAATGCTAGTAAACTTTGCACAGAAGGTAATGGATGAAATGGTCATATATATCCCTGTCATTGGCGAAGAAGCTGATGGCTATACGATGCAGGAAATTGCAGGGAGCCAATCAGCTAATGATGGTATCATTAATATAAATTCAGCAACTGAATCAGAGCTCGAAACGCTAGCTGGAATAGGACCTTCAAAAGCAGCTTCCATCATTGAGTATAGAGAAGCAAACGGACCATTTCAGCAAATTGAAGATATAAAGAAAATTAGCGGTATTGGTGACAAGACTTTCGAAAAACTTAAAGATTCAATAAAAATTAAATAGTCTGATTGTTAAGCACCTGTCCTCTATGAAACCGATAATAAAAAACTATCAAAAGTAATCCAAGACTGATGATGAGAGGCATTAAGGAGGGATAGTCTTTTAATGTGATTTGACCATGTTCAGCCGGGGGATTAAACTTAAATGAAGAAATAGATGTATTGAAAGAGGAGAGAGAAAAGTGGAAAGAATTTCATGGAATCAATATTTTATGGCGCAAAGCCAGTTGCTTGCGCTGAGGAGTACTTGTACAAGACTAGCTGTAGGAGCAACGATTGTCCGTGATAAACGAATTATCGCTGGAGGCTATAATGGCTCCATAGCTGGAGGGGTACATTGTATTGATGAAGGCTGTTATGTAATTGATCATCATTGTGTGAGAACGATTCATGCAGAAATGAATGCGATATTACAATGCGCAAAATTCGGTGTACCAACAACAGATGCCGAAATTTATGTGACGCATTTTCCTTGCTTGCAATGCTGCAAAGCCATTATTCAAGCAGGCATTAAAAAAGTATATTACGCACAGGATTATAAAAATCATCCTTATGCCATCGAATTATTCGGACAAGCAGGAGTATCTGTAGAAAAAGTTGAACAAAATGAAATGAAAGTTGAGCTTCATTCACTGGAAAAACAGCAATTTTTAGATAGAGTATTCAATGAGCTTGAAAAGAATGCTGCTAATAAAGGAGGGTTAGCTGAATTAAAGAAAGAAGCTGATAAGCTTTTTTCAGCAGAATAGATTTTAATATAATCCTATATAAAGTGCCGGAATGTCATCGTCAATTCAAGCTCTATTATTCATATTCAAAAGTGGGAAATTCCATGAGCGAGGTGAATTTCAGCTTGCTTATGGAACTTACCTTTAGAAAGGTGGTTTGATTTTGAGAGGCAAATGGATTTATTTTGCCATTGCTAGTGTTTCTGGTTTACTTTCTTCGCTGTTTTCATCAGTTTTTATTTTCCTCCATATCATTTTCCTTCTGTTTATCATTCGGATTCAACGTCTATCTTACAAACAATTCTTTTTTCTATGCTTATGTTTTCTTGCTTTTTTTATTAGAGGAGAGCTTGCAGAAAGATTCAATATTTCAAAAATAGCATCAGAAACAAATCAGTTTCACATCCTGTTTTTACGTGATTGGGATATAAATGGTGATTTATTAACGGCTGAAGTGAAGGAGGTTAGAGCAGGTGAGAAGCTTATTTTGCGGTATAAAATAAAGTCTATGGAAGAAAAGCGGTTATTAAATGAGAGACTAAGCGCAGGCGTAGGCTGCAGCTTAAAGGGCAGTTTAGCAGAGCCTGCCGTTGCGACCAACCCTAATGGGTTTCATTATCGAAACTTTTTATATCATAAGCAAACTTACTGGATCTTGACAGCCGATGAGTTATCACTGCAACAATGTAAAAAGGAAGACTCATCCCTTGTAACCTTTTTTCAAAATTTAAGAAGTAAAGGAATTGATTATCTTCGAACAAATTTCCCCTCTCATACAGCTCCGCTAGCCGTCGCACTTATTTTTGGAGATAGAGGGTTGATTGATGAATCTAGCCTGCTCGCCTATGAAAGACTAGGAATCGTCCATCTATTAGCTATATCCGGATTACATGTCGGATTGTTAACTGGGATGTTATTTTATTTAGGAATCAGAATTGGAATAACAAGGGAAAGCATGATACATTTTTTAGTTGTTTTTCTACCTTGCTATGCGATACTTGCTGGTGCAGCACCATCCGTTGTACGAGCGGTATTGATGCTGGTGCTTGTATTGGCTATCCGAAAATATATACCATCTATATTAACTCAGGATGTACTTTCCTTTGTTTTAATACTATACATTCTCTTCACACCGTATATTATTTTTCATGTCGGTTTTCAGCTATCCTTCGTCGTAACCTATTTCCTTATTCTCAGTACGCCCATATTATTAAAAAAAGAGATGCATCCAATGAAAACGATATTTTTTACATCTGTTGTTTGCCAATTAGCATCTGTACCTATCTTGTTTTACTATTTCTTTGAAGTATCAATCATTTCCATTCTAGCTAATATCCTCTATATTCCGTTGTTTTCAGTGATTATTTTACCTTCCTTACTCATCTTATTTCTTCTACATTTGCTTTTTGGCAGTCATGTTTTTATTCTGTTGACCATTATTAATACACTCCTTGGCTGGTTGGATGATTTCGGAAAAGTAATGGCTGACCTCCCTTTTGCAGTCCTAACGCTAGGAAGACCTCATCCGATTATCGTGATGCTCTATATCGCTGCAGCAATCCTTTTTTTTATATTATGGGAAAAGTGTGAGGGGAAGAGGAAGTTCATAAAATATTCTTTTATACCAGGTTTTGTGGTTGTCATCCATTATGTTTCGCAAGTATACACACCTTATGGAGAAATTACTTTCATTGATGTTGGTCAAGGAGACAGCATATTTATTAAACTTCCGTATAATCAAGGAAATTATTTAATCGATACGGGAGGCAGTCTTGCTTTTCCGTTGGAGGTATGGCAGCAAAGGAAGAAAAAATTTGATCCAGGAGCGGAGATTGTGATGCCTTTTTTAAAAAGCAAGGGAGTTACAACGATTGATAAACTAATATTGACTCATGGAGATGCAGATCATATTGGTGGGGCTGAAGCAATTGTGAAGGCTTTTCATGTGAAGGAGATTGTGATGCCAATTACAGCAGAACTGTCACAGCTGGAAAAGGAATTAATGAGGATAGCACTGGAAAAAGGTATACCTTTAAGGACAATAGGTGCAGGAGAAAGCTGGGGATTCAGGGAGGCGCAATTTGTTGCTCTCATGCCAATTGTTGCACAGGCAGAATCAAAAAATGACGGTTCGATTGTACTTTTTGCAAAAATAGGTGGTTTTAGGTGGTTATTTACCGGGGATTTAGAAAAAGTGGGGGAAGAGCAATTCATTAAGAAGTACCCTCACCTCACTGCAGATATATTAAAGGTTGGCCACCATGGAAGTAAAACGTCTTCGACCGAGGCTTTTCTTGAGCATATTCAGCCAAGTGTAGGAGTGATATCAGCGGGGAGAAAGAATCGCTATGGTCATCCGCATAGTGAGGTATTAGACCGTCTCGATCAATTCGATGTCATGATCTACCGGACGGATTTGCATGGTGCAATTACCTATAAATTCTCTGGAAAAACAGGAACTTTTTCCGCAGTCCTGCCATAAGATATTTTAGCTAACTAGAAAGGTCTAAAGCAAAACAAAAAGGAAAAGACTGCATATAATGCAGTCTCCAGAATGATTGCGTTTAATAAAAGTCTTAACAATATGTAGCTGTATTCATAAGAAGCTGTCTGCTTTTATTAAACTCTTCAGTCAATTTTCGCAAATTTGCGATTAAGCTCCGATAACTTTAATGACTGTTGCAATAATGAACAGTAGTGCAAAGAATCCGAAAGAGGCAATGAATCCCATTGCTGAGTCACCAATGTCGTGACGTTTTGATTGGACGTTTTTTTCAAATTCGTTCACAGTCAACCCTCCTATTTCCTATTAAGTATAAGTGATTTACTAGAAAAAATCTACACTTCTAAGCTTCCTTTTCCTATCCTTACAAGAGTTGTCAGCAATAAGTAAGGGACAGCTTGTGCAATATAATCTATAACAAGGGTGCACCGCTACAACGAGAGTATCCTAGGCCTCGTCGTTGAAGCGTTCTATATAGATTTGGAAAAGGCGCTTATTAAGTGCCTTTTCTTTTGTTTATTTTACGCAGATTAACGGGTAGGTACGACCGTTAAAGACGACAATTTAGGATAAGCCGTGAATGATGGAAAGCTGCTACTGATGGAAGTTTCACTTTATTGTAAACAAAAAATGTTTATTTAATTCTGCTTGTCAAATTGGATTAGCTTCTATAGGATAGATAGTACTTAAGCAAAATAGATCGGAGCGAGCAAAAATTGGTTTTTGATATATGGAAGCAAATTAGAGCGAAAAGCTTTACCCCTCTTTATTTACTATATGGAACTGAACCATATCTTATAAATGAAACGAAACAACTTCTGATTAATCATGCTTTGAGTCCTGAAGAAATTGATTTTAACCTTTCTTCTTATGATTTAGAAGAGACCTCGATTGAAACGGCGCTTGAAGATGCGGAAACATTTCCTTTTATCGGTGAACGCCGCTTGATTTTTTTACATAATCCCTTCTTCTTAACTGCTGAAAAGTCAAAAGCAAAAGTAGAGCATAATTTATCTCGGCTTGAGTCGTATTTAAAAGATCCTGCACCCTATACGATTATCGTTTTCTCAGGAGCATATGAAAAATTAGACGAAAGAAAAAAACTGACAAAGCAAATTAAAAAATCAGCTTCCGTCCTTGAAGCGAAAAAGCTTAATGAATCTGAATTAAAGGTGTGGATTCGCGACAGGGCAGCTGCAAATGGCGTCCAAATTGATGAAGAGGCAGTAGAACTGATGCTAACCCTGGCAGGTACCAATCTGTTTATGCTAACAAGTGAATTAGATAAATTATCCCTCTATGCTGAGGATGAAAAACGGATTGATGTGAAAATAGTGGAACAGCTTGTATCACGTTCATTAGAACAAAATATCTTTACTTTAGTTGATAAAATTGTTCATCGAAATATAGAAGAAGCGCTTCGTATTTATTATGATTTATTAAAGCTTAATGAAGAGCCGATTAAAATCCTCGCAGTGATTACGAATCAATTCCGGCTGATCTATCAAGTAAAGGAATTAGCAAGAAGAGGGTATGGGCAAAATCAAATTGCGGGGTACATTAAGGCGCATCCCTTCAGAGTAAAGCTCGCGGCAGGACAGGCGAAGCTATTCAGTGATGAAGAGCTTGTGCAAATAATGAATTTGTTAGCTGACTCAGATTATCAAATGAAAACCGGCGGTATGAATAAGGCGCTGCTCATTGAATTATTTTTATTTAAATTAAACCGCAATGCATTAGAAAGTAAATAAGAAAAAAGCAATCCAGTATTTGGATTGCTTTTTTTGTGAAGAAAATGGTGAAGAATTACTTTTCCTTCGAAAACTCGTCACAAATGTTGCTGGTATGTAAAAGCAGCATAGCCTGGAAATAAAAAAAGCTATCCAATCGGATAGCTGTGAATCTTTAAACTTACGCGTTTAAAGAGTTCATTTTTTTCATTAAACGAGATTTTTTACGAGCAGCAGCATTTTTATGGATAAGTCCTTTTGCAGCAGCTTTATCTAATTTGCTTGAAGCAAGTGCAAAATTTTCAGTTGCAACAGCACCGTCGTTATTAACGATAGCAGCTTCAACTTTTTTCACTGAAGAGCGCATATTAGATTTTACAGTTGCATTATGTGCATTACGAGCTTCGTTAGTTTTTACACGTTTGATAGCAGATTTAATGTTTGGCATTCCATTCACCTCCTACAAAAAAAGCATCGAGATTATATCAACTCGACATTTGCATTCATCATTAACAAATTTCAGAACAAGTGATATTTTATCAAACACAAGCGGATAATGCAATACTCACCTTTTAAATTACGGAGACTTCGGAAATGATGATGAATGATTTTTACATTGTTCGGTAAAGCTAAAATTAACTGTATCTACTAATTTATTGGATAGCTGTTTTTGAATCAATAGGTATATGTCAAGCTTCTGGAACGGTTCTAATAATTGTTATGTGATGAATGGGCTTTTAATTTTATCTATGATAATTAGTCGTGCAAAAAAAACTTTTCTTTTTAAATAATATTTGATTGTGAGGGTGTTTGGATGAACGAACGATTGGATTTAAGCAAATATAGCATAAGAACGGATTTAGCAGTTGAAGCGCGTGAGTTAGTGCTTGAAGGTCGCGGTATTCAAAAAGAAGAAAATCTCTCACATATCGAGGGTGTCATAATAAAAGAAAAAGAAGAGAATGGAATTAAGCGTTCTTATGTTGAAGTAACGGCAAAGGGAGCAGAGGTGTTAGGAAAAAAGGAAGGGAAGTATTTAACACTTGAAGTACAAGGGATTAGACAGCAAGATACCGATCTTCAATTAGAGGTTGAAAAAGTATTTGCTAAAGAAATGGCGCTATTCATAAAAAATCTTGGTATAAAAGAGGATGCCTCCTGCTTAATCGTTGGTCTTGGAAACTGGAATGTTACACCAGATGCACTGGGGCCGGAGGTTTGTGAGAATCTATTAATTACAAGGCATCTCTATGAATTGCAGCCTGAAAGTGTGGAGGAAGGATATCGGCCGGTAAGTGCGATAGCTCCTGGCGTAATGGGTTTAACAGGGATTGAAACGAGCGATATTCTATTTGGAATTGTGGAAAAAACAAAACCGGAATTTGTCATTGTTATTGATGCGCTTGCTGCGAGATCGGTTGAGAGAGTGAATTCAACGATACAAATCTCTGATACAGGCATTCATCCAGGCTCTGGAGTAGGGAATAAAAGAAAAGAAATAAGCGAGAAAACATTTGGGATTCCTGTAATTGCAATTGGAGTACCAACAGTGGTTGATGCTGTATCTATCACAAGCGATACAATCGATTTTATCCTAAAGCACTTTGGGAAAGAACTTCGTGAAGGTGATAAGCCGTCAAGGGCACTTGCGCCAGCGGGAATGAACTTTGGTGAAAAACGCAAATTGACTGAAGAAGATTTGCCGGAGGAAGAACAAAGGCAAACATTTTTAGGAATAGTAGGGACATTGCCAGAGGAAGAAAAAAGAAGACTGATTTATGAAGTGCTCTCGCCAATTGGCCATAATTTGATGGTGACACCAAAGGAAGTGGATGTTTTTATTGAGGATATGGCCAATCTATTAGCGAATGGTTTGAATGCGGCTCTTCATAAAAGTGTTAACCAGGAAAATACCGGTTTTTATACAAGATAAAAATTCGGTCTATCTTCTCTAGTAAAGTCATATAAATTACTAGAAAAAACAAAAGGTGATATTAATGAAGATGTTCATGTTTAAATTATTTCTCCTCGTATCTCTTATGTTTGTGGCGGTATTGTTTGGAATGCAAAAAGCGAACGATGGCATCCATAATATGAGAGGATATGAGGACTCCGCTTATGGGGGTGCATTAACAGTAGAGCAATCAGATCAAGGCGATATTGAAGCGTCTCTTCTCGGTAAGGAAGTATCCAGCCATGATTTGGAAGCGAAAAAAAATCAACTAGAGGATATGCAAGTGTATAATTTTTTCTCATCAATGGGCAAGGGACTTTCTGAAGGCGCCCAATCCATAGCTGAAAAAGGTATAGACTATCTTTCAGGTCTAATAAAAGAAAAGTAGCGACAATGCAGTCGCTATTTTTCTTTTTGCTCATTTTAAGCGATTATGATAGTCGTTGAATCTTCGATAGGGTACTGATATAATCAAAAATATGTATGTCTTTATAGGGAATTGTCTTATAGAAATACACTTTAAATACATATAATAATCCTTTAGATGAAAGATAATATGTCTAAAGATATAGATGATAAAATAGCTTTTTAGCGCCGATATACTTTAAAAGAGGCGCACTGCGTTTTATATAGGAGTGAAAATATATTCATGAACAGAGAAGAGAGACTTAAAAGGCAAGCAAGGATTAGAAATTTTTCCATTATCGCTCATATCGATCATGGTAAATCTACTTTAGCCGATCGGATTCTGGAAAAAACAAATGCGTTGACATCAAGAGAGATGAAAGATCAGTTATTGGATTCAATGGATCTTGAGCGTGAGCGTGGAATAACAATTAAACTAAACTCAGTTCAATTAAAATACAAGGCAACTGATGGAGAAATCTATACATTTCATTTAATTGATACGCCGGGGCATGTCGATTTTACTTATGAGGTTTCGAGAAGCCTTGCAGCCTGTGAAGGTGCAATACTTGTTGTAGATGCAGCGCAGGGAATTGAGGCACAAACTTTAGCCAATGTATATTTAGCTCTTGATAATGACTTAGAAATACTGCCTATTATTAATAAAATTGATTTACCAAGTGCTGACCCAGAACGTGTACGCAATGAAATCGAAGAAGTTATTGGCTTGGATGCTTCAGAAGCAGTGTTAACTTCTGCAAAAGCCGGCATCGGCATAGAGGATATCCTTGAGCAGGTAGTGGAAAAGGTACCAGCGCCAACAGGCGATCCTGATGCTCCGCTAAAAGCATTGATTTTTGACTCGCTATATGATGCTTACCGCGGTGTTGTTGCTTATATTCGAGTTGTGGAAGGAACGGTAAAAGTCGGCGATAAAGTGAGAATGATGGCAACTGGCAAGGAATTCGAAGTAACCGAGGTTGGCGTCTTTACACCTAAATCTACTCCGCTTGATGAGCTTTCCGTAGGGGACGTTGGGTTCTTAACAGCTGCGATTAAAAATGTTGGCGATACGCGCGTCGGTGATACGATCACTAATGCGAAAAACGGCGCGACTGAGCCGCTGCCAGGTTATCGTAAGTTAAATCCAATGGTTTATTGCGGTCTTTATCCAATTGATAGTGCGAAATTTAACGATTTACGCGAAGCGCTTGAAAAACTTGAATTGAATGATTCAGCATTACAATTTGAGCCTGAAACTTCACAAGCTCTTGGTTTTGGTTTCAGATGCGGATTCCTTGGGCTGCTGCATATGGAAATTATCCAGGAACGGATTGAACGTGAATTCAAAATTGATTTAATTACGACTGCTCCAAGTGTTATCTATGATGTAGTAATGACAGATGGAACAGAAATGAAAGTAGATAATCCTTCTGATATGCCGGATGCTCAAAAAATAGATCGGGTAGAAGAGCCATATGTTAAAGCGACAATGATGGCACCAAATGATTATGTTGGAGCTATTATGGAATTATGCCAGCAAAAACGCGGCAACTTTATTGATATGCAATATATGGATGAAACGCGCGTAAATATTACGTATGAAATTCCTCTTTCAGAAATTGTTTATGATTTCTTTGATCAGTTAAAATCAAATACTAAAGGGTATGCTTCCTTCGATTATGAGCTAATTGGCTACAGACCGTCTAAACTTGTGAAGATGGATATTTTACTTAATGCGGAAAAGGTTGACGCACTAAGTTTTATTGTGCATAGAGACTTTGCTTATGAGCGCGGAAAAGTGATTGTTGAAAAGTTAAAGGAATTAATTCCACGCCAGCAATTTGAAGTGCCTATCCAAGCCGCTGTAGGTCAAAAAATCATTGCCCGTTCCACTATTAAAGCCATGCGTAAAAATGTTTTGGCAAAATGTTATGGTGGGGATATCTCTCGTAAGCGTAAATTACTTGAAAAGCAAAAGGAAGGTAAAAAACGCATGAAGCAAGTAGGTTCGGTTGAAGTGCCTCAAGAAGCATTTATGGCTGTATTAAAAATGGATGATACTAACACGAAAAAGTAAATCATTGCTTTGTTATAATAGGTTAGGTATGCTTTCTCATAAAGCATATGCTAGCCTATTTTTTTAGCAATAAAATATATAAAAGTTGATAGCAGTAAAACCATGCAATGAATTAATGGAAAGCAACGCGTTTTAAAAAAATGCGAGAAATTATGGGGGGAACATTCCTTCTTTAAATAAAGGGTGTGTGAAGAAATGATGAATGCGGCATATATTCATATACCGTTTTGTGAGCATATTTGTCATTATTGTGATTTTAATAAAGTATTTTTAAAGGGTCAGCCGGTGGACGAGTACCTAGAATATTTGGATAAAGAAATCGAGCTCACGCTCCGAAATACTGAAAGCCAAAAGTTTAATACCATTTTTATTGGCGGTGGGACACCAACAGCGTTAAATGAAAAGCAGTTGGATAAACTATTAAAGACGATTAATAACTATTTGCCGGCTGCGAAGGATTATGAATATACATTTGAAGCAAATCCAGGCGATTTATCCTATGAAAAACTTTCGCTGCTCCATGATGCAGGTGTGAACAGGCTCAGCTTGGGAGTCCAAACCTTTAATGATGAGCTTTTAAAAAGAATTGGCAGGGTCCATCGTGCGAAGGATGTTTTTCAATCGGTAGATGCAGCTAAAAAAGCAGGTTTTGAAAATATAAGTATAGATTTGATTTATAGTCTTCCTGGTCAGACGATAGATGATTTTAAAGAAACATTATCAACATCATTTACTCTTGATATTCAGCACTATTCAGGCTATTCGCTGATTATTGAGCCAAAAACCGTTTTCTATAACCTGATGAGAAAAGGAAAGCTGCCAACTCCTGGAGAAGATGTGGAAGCAGCAATGTATGAATTGCTAATGGAGGAAATGGACAAGCGTGGCTATCAGCAATACGAAATCAGCAATTTTGCAAAACAGGGATATGAAAGCAAACATAATTTAACCTATTGGAATAACGAGTGGTATTACGGCTTTGGCGCAGGTGCCCACGGCTATGTAAACGGATATCGCACATCAAATCATGGTCCATTAAAGAAATATATGGAACCGATTAAATCAGGTGATTTGCCAATATTGGATAAGCATAAAACGACAATAAAAGAGCAAATGGAAGAAGAGATGTTTCTCGGTCTTCGCAAAATTAATGGGGTCTCCATTAGCCATTTTAAAGAGAAGTTTAATGATGATCCGCTCCGATTATTTGGGGATGAAATTCAAGCGCATATGAACAATCACCTTCTCAAAGTAGATGGCGACGAAATAAAATTGACAAGAAAAGGCTGTCTTTTAGGGAATGAAGTATTTCAATCTTTCATAAAGTGATGCTTTTATCTATGGAGTGCTGCCACTAAAGATTGTTGAACCAATCGGGCTTCAATTCCCGACTAAGCATCATTGATTCCTTCAAATATAGAGGAAGGGCGCCAATTTATCTGTTAACAAGCGATAAGCAATCTTCTTCTAGATAAATATGCTCAAATGATTGACACTTAAGCATTGATTTGATAATTTATTATTAGATTTAGCACTCAGTATTAAAGAGTGCTAACAGAGGTGATAACTGTGTTAACAGATCGTCAATTGTTAATCTTTCAAGTAATTGTTGATGATTTTATTCAAACTGCACAGCCGGTGGGATCCAGAAGCTTGTCCAAGAAAAGCGAGATTTCTTTTAGCTCGGCAACGATAAGGAATGAAATGGCTGATTTAGAGGAACTTGGATTTATTGAGAAAACACACACCTCATCCGGAAGAATTCCTTCTGAAAAAGGGTATAGATATTATGTGGATCATTTATTATCTCCACAGCGTCTCAATAAACGAGAGGTTCATCAAGTGAAATCGATTTTTGCAGAAAGAATTTATGAACTTGAGAATATTGTTCAAAAATCAGCAAAAATTTTATCTGAGATGACAAACTATACATCGATTGTTTTAGGACCTGCTGTAAGAGAAAATAAATTGAAGAAAATACAGATTGTTCCTTTAAACGATCATACAGCCATTGCCATAATCGTAACTGATACCGGGCATGTAGAAAACCGCATGTTTCATATACCGGAGTCGTTGGACCCTGATGATATAGAAAAGATGGTCAACATCTTGAATGACCGCTTGACAGGAGTTTCGCTTGATCATTTAAACAATAAAATTTATAAGGAAGTAGCAATGCTTCTGCGCCATCATATCCATCACTATGACTTAATGCTTAATTCGATTGTTGATACGATAAAAATGCCAGCGAATGAAAAGCTTTTCTTCGGTGGTAAAACGAATATATTAAGCCAGCCGGAATTCCATGATTTCGACAAGGTGAAGGGCTTGCTTCATATGATTGAGCAGGAAGATGGTATTTATGAACTTATTAGAAAAAATGAAGCGGGTATCAGTGTGAAAATCGGCAGAGAGAATAACAATACTGCAATGGACAATTGCAGTTTAATTACAGCAAGCTATTCGATTGGTGCTGAACAACTGGGGACCATTGCAATTCTAGGACCAACAAGAATGGAATATTCGCGTGTGATCAGCCTGCTGCAATACCTTAGTAAAGGGCTTTCATCCGAGCTTTCTAAGTTGTATCAAAATGAGTGACCCTGGTAATATTGAATAAGGGTGGAATCATTATTTCCACCCCTTTAGTGATGTAAAACAACTTGAAAGAAACATCGATTTGAGGGAGGTGAAAAAGTTGGCAGAAGAAAAAGAAACAGTACAAGAAGAAATGACTCAAGCAGAAAATAAGCATAGTTCCGAACAAGTGGAGGAAGTATTCGCTGAAGCTGCTGACGTTCAAACTGAGGGTGCAAATGAGGAGCCTTCTGAAAGCGATGCAGAATTCGCTGCGTTACAATTAAAGGTAACTGAACTGGAAAGCAAGCTGGAAGAAGCAGAAAATCGTTATTTACGACTGCATGCTGATTTTGAAAATAGCAGACGCCGTGCGAAATTAGACCGTGAAGCGTCTGAAAAATATAGAGCACAAAGCTTAATCACGGATTTGCTGCCTGCAATCGATAACTTCGAAAGAGCGATGCAAACTCAAGCGGATGATGAGCATGTAAAATCATTGCTACAAGGAATGGACATGGTTTATCGCAGTTTGATCGATGCCTTGAAAAAGGAAGGCGCTGAGCAAATTGAGGCTGTTGGAAAAGAATTTGATCCGCATGTTCACCAAGCAGTAATGCAAGTGGAGGATGATCAATTTGGATCCAATATTGTTGTTGAAGAATTCCAAAAAGGTTATATGTTGAAAGATCGTGTAATTCGTCCAGCAATGGTAAAAGTCAATCAATAACTACATATTTTATGGAGGTATGAGAAATGAGCAAAATTATCGGAATTGACTTAGGGACAACCAACTCTTGTGTAGCCGTGCTAGAAGGCGGGGAAGCAAAAGTTATCCCTAATCCAGAAGGTAATAGAACAACACCATCTGTTGTTTCATTTAAAAATGGAGAACGTCAAGTAGGGGAAGTGGCAAAACGCCAAGCAATTACAAACCCCAATACAATTCTTTCTGTAAAGCGCCATATGGGGACAGACTACAAGGTTGAAGCAGAAGGCAAGGAGTATTCTCCACAAGAAATTTCCGCCATCATTCTTCAATACTTAAAAGGATATGCGGAAGATTATTTAGGAGAGTCGGTAACTAAAGCGGTTATCACTGTTCCTGCTTACTTCAATGACGCAGAGCGCCAAGCAACTAAAGATGCTGGTAAAATCGCAGGCCTAGAAGTTGAGCGTATTATTAACGAGCCTACAGCTGCAGCATTGGCTTACGGAATGGATAAAGTAGACGAAGATCAAACAATTTTAGTTTATGACTTAGGCGGCGGTACATTCGACGTATCCATTCTTGAACTTGGCGACGGTGTTTTTGAAGTTAAGTCTACAGCAGGTGACAACCGTCTTGGTGGAGATGACTTTGACCAAGTAATCATTGATTATTTAGTAGAACAATTCAAAAAAGAAAACGGAATTGACTTATCAAAAGATAAAATGGCACTTCAGCGCTTAAAAGATGCTGCTGAAAAAGCAAAGAAAGATTTATCTGGTGTAACCTCTACACAAGTATCTCTTCCATTTATCACAGCTGGCGAAGCAGGACCGCTTCACATGGAAGTGACTCTTTCTAGAGCAAAATTTGAAGAAATCTCTGCTGACTTAGTAGAACGTACAATGGGACCTACTCGCCAAGCATTAAAAGATGCTGATTTATCAGCTTCTGAAATTGACAAAGTTATCTTGGTTGGTGGTTCTACTCGTATTCCAGCAGTACAGGAAGCAATCAAAAAAGAGACGGGCAAAGAGCCTCATAGAGGTGTAAACCCGGATGAAGTTGTATCAATGGGTGCAGCTATTCAAGGTGGAGTTATTACTGGAGACGTAAAAGACGTTGTACTTTTAGACGTAACACCTCTTTCTCTAGGAATTGAAACAATGGGTGGAGTGTTCACTAAATTAATCGACCGTAATACAACTATACCTACTTCAAAATCACAAGTATTCTCAACTGCTGCTGATAACCAATCAGCTGTAGATATACATGTATTGCAAGGGGAGCGCCAAATGGCTCAAGACAACAAAACTCTTGGCCGTTTCCAATTAGGCGATATTCCTCCAGCACCGCGCGGCGTACCGCAAATTGAAGTATCTTTTGATATTGACAAAAATGGTATTGTTAATGTTCGTGCGAAAGATTTAGGAACAAATAAAGAGCAAGCAATCACAATCAAATCTTCTACTGGCCTTTCTGATGATGAAATCGAAAGAATGGTAAAAGAGGCTGAAGAGAATGCAGATGCAGATAAGAAACGCAAGGAAGAAGTAGAGCTTCGCAATGAAGCGGACCAATTAGTCTTCACTACAGAAAAAACACTTAAAGACCTTGAAGGTAAAGTGGATGAAGCTGAAGTGACAAAAGCTAACGCTGCTAAAGATGAATTGAAAGCTGCAATTGAGAAAAATGAGCTTGAGGAAATCCGTGTGAAGAAAGATGCCTTACAAGAAATTGTGCAAGCATTAACGATGAAACTTTATGAAGAAGCTGCACAACAAGCACAAGCTGCACAAGGTGCAGAAGGCGAAGCTTCTCAAAAGTCAGCGGATGATAATGTAGTTGACGCTGAATACGAAGAAGTAAAAGACGACGATAAAAAATAATAATTTAGCTTATAAAAAGTCAAAGTCAGGTTCTACTTGGCTTTGGCTTTTATTTTTTGGCTGCATAAGATATGGTATGGAGTGAAGGGTTGGCCATTATTTTTTATTAGAGGCTAGAGAGGATAGGAAGATCTTATTTAAAAGATAAGAAAGTATA
>NZ_PISD01000019.1 GCF_002835735.1 Cytobacillus horneckiae
AACAATTGGGGTGCAGTTCATGACCGGCATTCGGTTAGGTTTAACATTCTGTTATTACTTCAGATACAATTTCAAAGGAATGCTTGCGTTCTTCATGATCATATATTTGACCATTTACAATCAATTCATTTGCGCCTGTTTCTGCAATAAATTCTTCCAGTTTGTCTTTAACGATTTTCCGGCCGCCAATAATAGAAGACCCAAGCTGTTGTTGAAGCATTGTTTTCTCATATGGCGTCCATAACTCATCCATATTATTTACAGGCGGTTTTAAACCGTCTCTTTTGTTGCGAATCATGCCTAAAAATGATTGCTGCATAGATGTTGCAAGGTATTTAGCGCGTTCATCCGTGTCAGCAGCAATTACATTGACACCGACCATTACATAAGGCTCACTTAACACTTCAGAAGGGCGAAAACTACGGTGATACAAATCAATCGCAGGCAGCGTATTATCTGGTGAAAAATGGCTGGCAAATGAGAATGGAAGGCCGAGCTCGCCAGCTAATTGTGCACTATAGCCGCTGGAACCTAATAGCCATATCGGTATAGTTAATCCCTCACCTGGAATCGCTCGGACAGGAAGTGGATTTTCCGCTCGTGATGGATCAAAATATGTGCGCAATTCTTCCAATTGTTCAGGGAAATCTTGCGCATCTGTTCTTCGTGTTCTTCTTAAAGCCATTGCTGTTAATTGGTCAGTTCCAGGCGCACGTCCAAGACCGAGATCGATGCGGCCAGGGAATAACGATTCCAAAGTACCGAATTGTTCTGCAATCACCAAAGAGGAGTGGTTTGGCAGCATGACTCCTCCTGAACCAACACGAATCGAAGTCGTACCTGCTGCAACATGACCGATGACAACTGATGTTGCAGAACTTGCAATACCGGGCATATTATGATGCTCAGCCAGCCAAAAGCGAGTATAGCCCAATTTTTCAACATGTTTCGCCAAATCTAATGTATTTTGCAATGATTCTGCTGGTGAACCACCTTGTAATATCGGGGATAAATCTAAAACTGAATATTTAATATTTGACATTTGCGATCAGCTACTTTCTAAAAAATTTCTTATACTCTTTGTTTATTTTAGCAATTAACTCACGAAGATAAAAATGATTAGCCTATTAATTAATTTTCGTTTATAAAAAAAATGCGGAGACGATTGTCTCCGCATTCTTATTTTGTATAAAAGTTTTGTGTGAAATATGGCTGGTTCGTATCATTAAATGCGACGCCAACGCCTAATAATTGATAGTCTTTTTTGAGAATATTTTTTCTGTGCCCTTCAGAATTCATTAAACCTTCATGGGCAAAAATGCTGCTGAATTGACCATATGCTAGATTTTCTCCAGCAGTTCTGAAGCGAATATCATCGCTTTTCATCCGGTCAAAAGGTGACTGGCCCTCAAGATTGTCATGGCTGAAATAATTATAGGCCGCCATATCGGCACTATGTTCACGGGCTGTTTCTCTAACAGGATCATCCCATGTCATTACAGGAATTTGATGATTGACTCGTTCTGCGTTGGCTAAGTCGAATAACTGAAATTCGAACCCTTCTTTTAATTCTTGTGTTGGCTCTCCATAAAAACCTGCTTTATTCTGTTCCATTTCTTCGGCAAGTATTTGAATGGATGTGATCGTATTGTTCTTGTGAACATCATAAAAAACAGTCACATAGCTGCCATCTAATTCAAATACATCATAATCGCTATCTGACGCAAACTGATAATAGGTTAATCCTTTTCGGATACTGGCCAGCGGCTCGCCAAGGATATTTGCGACTTCAGCTTTAGTTAATCCATACTTGATGCCATTGCTAGAAGAAATTAAATCTTGGTTTGTATATAATCCATTGACTATCTCATTCTCGTCATAAGAAACCATAATGAAACGCTGATAATTTTCATGATAGGCATGCCATGTAGTCCCGTATTCATTTCGCGTAGAACGCTGCGGGTGACCAATCGTTTCTTCAACGTCTGAACGTTTATCACCAATTTCTAAATTATATACAGATATTGATTTTTCATCAGGCGTAGTTAATTCAGGTTTCTCAATGCGCTCTGTTTCTGTTTCATTAGCAGGGCGATCTTTAATCAACTGCTCCACGTCCATAATGAAACTGTTAAATCCAGTCGCAATCGTTTGTGCAATAGATTGGAAATCTGTGTCTTGTATGTCTGATTTGAATTGCTGTATAGCTGTTCCTTCTGCTTTTTCATTAATTGCTTCATTAATTGTTGGCCAAGAAATATAAACGACAAAACCGATGAGTATCAATAATAGAAACTTTTTCAATTGTTGGTTCCTTTCATACCTTTTATATTACTCTTTATTTCCTACATTATAGGATTGTTAAACATTAGGGACAATCCTTTTGCATCATCCTTTTTTACCCAATAAAAAAAGCGCTTGTTTTTTTGCAGAAAAGGAAGGGTATGATAATGAGAAGATGATTGTTTACAAGGGGGAATATAGATGAGTTCTACATCAGAAAATACAATTGAATTGCATGGCTTTAATAATCTGACAAAATCGCTGAGCTTTAATATGTATGATATTTGCTACACAAAAACGAAAGAGGAAAGGGAGGCATATATAGAATATATTGATGAGGAATATAGCGCAGAACGGCTAACGAAAATTTTAAAGGCGGTCACTGATATTATCGGTGCACATGTATTGAATGTTGCTCAACAAGATTATGTACCGCAAGGAGCTAGTGTTACTTATCTAATATCTGAAGGCCCTATTGTTGAGGTGCCTACGGAATCATTTGAGGAAAGTCCCGGTCCGTTGCCGGAATCCGTTGTTATGCAGCTGGATAAAAGCCATATTACCGTTCATACTTATCCGGAATACCATCCTTCTGAAGGGATAAGTACATTTCGCGCTGATATTGATGTGTCAACTTGTGGAGAGATTTCTCCATTAAAAGCATTAAACTATTTAATCCATTCCTTTGATACGGATATTATGACGATTGATTACCGCGTTCGCGGTTTTACGCGCGATAAGGAAGGAAAAAAGCTCTATATCGATCATGATATCAGCTCGATTCAAAATTACATTCCTGAAGAAGTGCAGGATGAATACGATATGATAGATGTGAATATATATCAGGCTCATACATTCCATACGAAGTGTAAAATTAAAGAATTTGACTTAGATCAATATTTATTCGGCTATACGAAAGATTCACTAACTCATGAAGAGGCAAAGGAAATTGCTGAACGCATACAAAAGGAAATTGATGAGATATATTATGGGAAAAATATAGATATTTAATTATAACGGATCACATGTGATCCGTTTTTAATTTTTAAATCTGTATAGCGAGAACAAGGTATTTAGTGATAATGATAGAATTAAAAGTCCATATAGGAGATTTATTGCAGAGGGAGGGGGAAATAATGAATGTTGCGTTCAAGGAAGGAAAGAAAATTGATAAACAACTTTTAAAAGCGCTGTATGAAGATGTGCAATGGAATGCCTACACCAAAGATTTAAGTCAATTACAGCAAGCGTTAGTAAACTCTTTATTTGTCCTAACTGCATGGGAAGGCGATCAACTGATTGGGTTAATCCGTGTTGTTGGCGATGGTTTAACTATTTTGTATATACAGGACATTTTAGTGTTAAATAGTTATCAAAATCGCGGCATTGCGACGGAAATGATGCAACTTGTTGTAAAGAAATATAAGGATGTTCGTCAAAAAGTATTATTAACAGAAGAAGCCCCGGATGTACGCCATTTTTACGAAAAGAACGGTTTTATCTCTTGTGATAAAGGAACACTTGTAGCTTTTGCAAAAATAAATTAAAATTTATTTTCATATCGAAAAAAATAAGCGTATTCGAAATGACAATTGAATACGCTTATATTAGTTTGAAGGCTTAAACAAAGCTTTATTTTTTATAGTTGCTTTTTCCTTTTTTTGATTGCAGCTTTGCAAGCAGGCCGGCGGTTTTCGCTTGCTCTTTCTCTGTTTTATCTTTGTCAATATGGATGTGAGAAGGCTGACCATCTTGCAATTCAATCTTAAGCCAAGTACCAGGGAAACAATCTTCTGGTAATTTTTCCGCATGAACTGTAATTTGCTTTTTTAAGGATTCTATTAAAATAACTGCTTGATTTCCTTCTTTGCGATCAAAATAAGCGCTGTACAAAGTTAATCAACCTCCTAAGCAGGCTAGACCTTCATCAAGTATATCTGCCATTCTTGCCTCGCCAATGCCGTTTATTTTCTCTAAGTCATTTAACGAAACGTATGGACGCTGTTCAATGAGCTGTTTTGCCCGGTCTTTACCAATATGAATAATATTTTGAAGTTCATCTACACTCGCTCTATTAATATTGATACAACTGCTTGCCTCTTCAACTTGAGTTTCAGAGTCAGTATCACTTGGCATAGTTTCGACTTCAAATGTATTTCCATTTGTGTGAATAATGATTGTCCCATCAACGTCAGTTCCGTATAAAGAAATGTCTCTGTTTTTAACTGCAGATATGACTTCCTTATCAGGATGACCATAAGAATTATCTTTTCCAGCACTATAAATTGCAACCTCGGGATTTACGTGATTGAGAAAATCCTCGCTCGTTGAAGTGGCAGAACCATGGTGGCCAAGATGAAGAATTTCGGCGTTTAAATCAAATCCGGCCTGAATCATTTCCATTTCATTGCTTTTACTGGCATCTCCTGTAAATATGAAATTGATCTCATCATAGGAAAGCTTCATGGAAATAGACTCTTCATTAGTATTACCCGTTATTTTTTCTGGATAAAGTACTTCAATCCTAAGTGGGCCAATCTCGAACTCTTCTCCAGCACGGGGCTCATAATAATCCACTTCGTAATGATCAATTGCTTCTAAAACGCGCTGAAAAACTTTAGAAGTGCTTAAGTTTCCTGATAACCAAACCTCATAAACGTCTACAAACTCAATTACTTTATCGAGTTGGCCAATGTGGTCTGCATCCGGGTGTGTACCGATGGCGAGATCTAAGTGTTGAATGTTCTGCTCCTGTAAGTATTCTATGACCTCATTGCTGTTAAAATCACCCGCATCTATTAGAATATTATATTCTTTTTCGCTATCTGAGAACTGAAGAAGTGTGCTATCAGCTTGTCCGACATTAATAAAGTGAGCTTGCAAATTACTATTATTTTCTAGTGAACGAGGTTTTATAGACTGGTTTGTTGTATCTCCAGTACACCCAGTTAAGAGAAAACAAATTCCAATGATTATAATTATTGTCTGCCGCATTTCTTACTCTCCATTATGTTATCTCTTTTGCTGTTCTTCCAATAAGTCTATAATTTTATCAAGCTTTTTATCAAGCGATTGGTTGCTGCGCCGTGAACGCTTTTGTGTACGTATCATGCTCACGAAAAAATAAATAACGCCGACAAGGATTACGAGAGACAGTAGCTGAAAAATAATATCACCGATGTTTAACAAGTTATTTCATCCCTTCAATCATATATAACCATATTTTATCCTAAAATACCTTAACATTCCATGCTAAACTGCGAAAGGGAGCAGGCAATCAATTGTTAAATTCTATTGATTTCATACATGTTTTTCTCGTCTGCATCGGATGATTCGTGATGGGGTTACTAAGTACAAAACGCAATAAAAAGTTGAAGATTAAACCAAGATTATTCAAAATTATCATCGTATTGTGAGTGGGGACTTTTTCATTTTTAATGAGGAGTTTAAAATTGCTATTCTTCCACTAGGAGTGTGGCTTATCTATATTTTTACGAGAAAAGGAAATTGGTCAACTTATCGGTATTTCGCACGGCTGGGATTTTTTTTCTACTTATTTGTTTGCAGCATTATTACTGCTTAATATTGGCCTGCATTCATTTATCCTAAAACATCACCGGTCACCTTTTGGACAAAAGAAAGTTAAAAAGCAATGTTTCAGCAGTGATAAAAAATTTTGAACTCGAAAATCATGATTTAGAGTCTTGGTATTACGCACCTGCTTTAAATGAGGACACAGAGGGTGAACAGTTTACTTACATAGTAAGTGGTACGGAACCTAAAATGGGGTCTAATCTTAAAATGATGATTTATGTTGAGAATAATGAGAAAGGTTTGCTTATGATGGCAAATGGAAAACAGTATTATTTAGCAGGAGAAGAGTCGATTTTTGATGAGGTGAGAAAAAAATGAGACCAAGGACTATTTTTTTCATTGTTGCGGGACGATTAATAATCGGTATTTCTTCTTATTACGCATATATTCAAATCGGGAAAAATAAGATACCCAGTGAAGCATAATTAACAAGAGAGATGGCAGAAACGATTAATATGACAGATGTAAAAATTAATCAAGACCGAATCATCATAGAGAATAAAAATTTATTCACACCTTTCATAACAACTGATGAAGAATATAGTATGCTGTTATTACATTGGAATTGGCTGACTGGAAATTGGGATATTGTCCATAGGCAGCAGGGAGGGGGCGTCGTTTTATGGAAGACGGATGCTTCATCCGCATTTTTTGTCTGGAACTTGTCACCAAAGGACAAGGTCGAATCAATTGAATTCGCCCTAAAGAACAGGTCGGTATTTTTCACAATCCGACAAGGAAGTCAGATACGATCCACAAATTGTTTTAACAACAGAAATTGATAATCATAGTCCTGAATTTGGCAGCAGTTCCTGATGAATGGATAAGGTTTTTGGCTGATTCAGCAGCAGCAGAAACACAGAAACCTATTGATCCGTTTGATAGGCTTTATGCAAACCCAATCACCTATAGTTGGCAAACAAAAGATGAAAACGGAAAATATTTTTTTCAGAGCATACTCAAAAAAAATGGAAATAGTACATCCAGTGGAAACAGGATAGAGTATATTCAATTTGAACTGGCAGATCATTTTGCTTACAAGTTATTTTGCGAAATCATTACCTAATTTTTGGATCTTGTTTTCGAATTTTTCAAGCTTTCGACGGAGGTGCTCCATTTGCAACTCAAGCTCATCCAGTCGAAAGTCCACACGGTCATAATCTAAGTCCATCATAATTAGCAATTCGTTTAATGAATGTACATCCTTTTGTGATTTCATTATAAATGTCTCCTTATCATTTGTAGGATACCGTGCAGCGGGCGCACTCTCTTTAGAGTGCCCCTTTAGCAAGGTGTATAATCATCTCCAAAACTGCCACCATATTTTAGTTTTCTCACTAGCAGCTGCTGCATTTCGGAATGACACAATCATATCTTGAAAGGCATCTTCCCGGTCATTTAAACGATGTAAATATTCCTCGTGTTCTTTCTTCAACGTTTCAAAATAAATATTACGATCTGCGTTGATGCTTTCTTTTAAAGAACTAATTTCTGCATTAAACTCTGTGCCTGTTAATTCAGCAGAACTGGAAATATAATGAATCATCGTTTTGAATTCCTCGGATGAAGCTTCTGAAGATTCTTCAATTTTATTAGAAATATAATGAATTTGATCTGTCGTACGCTTCGATTGTTTCGCAACCCGCTTTGCTAACGTTTCGAATGCATCGGAGCTTTGTTTTGAAGATTTTTGAAATTCATCTGTCATTTCTTTTAATTCTGCTTTCGTTTTTTCATTGGATTTATAGATAGAGTCTGATAAACTTTTTACAGTATGAACAGAACTTTTCGAAATCTCTTTCTTCATTTCCTCAATCACTTCTTTTTTGATACCTGTTCTTATTTCTTCTTTAATCTCATGAAGTAGATTTTCTTTGAATGCTTCCATTGCAGCCATCATCTGTTCCAAACTTGAGTTGTTGTCTTGCAGCTGAAGGGATTGCTTCTGCTGTATAGGATCTAGTGAGGAATCGTTTGTACCATCTGTTTCCACATCGTTCGTTTGCGTGTCTAGATGCTGCTTAAGAAGATTGCGGATCATTTTTTGGCTTAAGTTCTGACTACGCATTTCCTTGACTGTGTTTAAGAGGTTTATTTCTTCGTCTGTATAAAATCTGGCCCCATTTTTTGATCGTGGAATAATGAGAATCCCTTTTAAATCTTTTTCCCATTGTCTCAGCGTGCCAGGTGGAACATTTAATTTTTTTGATACCTCATTAATGGTATATGCTTGCATAAATTGATTCATGATTAACTCCCTTTCATCATAGTGTAATTTTTCATGTTTCGGAAGGGGATTCCGAACTACTAACAAATCTCTATAAATAGCTATTCAGCAAGACTACATTCATTTTCCTGCCAACTGACAAAAGCTCTCAAAACAAGACGTTATTCCGCAAAAACATGCACTTTATAACGAATTTTGAAAAATGCGTCGGAAAATAGAAGAGCAGCCTGACTGTGAAATTAGACATGGGATAAATGTAATTATGTTGTTAGAGTAAGCATCAAGTGAATTTTAAGCCTCATAACTAAAAAACAGCATCCTCACAGGATACTGTTTTAAAGAGTTAAAGTATTTATGGACTATATATTCATTTATTAACAATCATAAGCATATAATTTAAGCTCCTCAGAATCATTATCGAGTAGAATGTTTCCTTCGAATTTCATTCCAATCTTTTCAAGAAGCTTGGAAGAAGCATGATTGTCCATAGATGTGATAGCTACTATCCGTTTAAGACTTAGCTGTTCGATTCCATACGTCAACGTAGCAGATGCTGCCTCATAGCCGTAACCTTTCGATTGAAAGCTAGATAACATAGCAAAGCCTATATCGACATCCTCTAAAGAATCTCTTTTTATTAATCCGCAAATGCCAATTGGGATCCTTTCGTCCTTTAATTCAATCAAGTACAAACCAAAGCCTAATCGAGTGTACATGTCCATCGGTCCTGTTGAAATATAGTCTTCAGCATCTTCTAAAGTTCTCACACCTTTATCACCAATGAATCGCAGCCAAGAAGGTTCATTCAATAAGCTGAGAATAAAATCTGCATCATCATTTGATAACCAACGAAGGATTAATCTCTCAGTTTCTATCACTTTCATTAAAAATACACCCCTATTGAAAAGATTTATTATAAATATAACAGCTTTACAGTAATGAAAGGTATTTATTCACTTGAACGACTTACTTTACTCGTCGTTTTAAACACCCATTTTAAGAGAGGAGGTACTGCAAAGAAAATAAAGAAAAGGCGAAATAATTGATATCCGGTAATAACAGATAAATCAGCACCAACTTCATGAGCAATAATTGCCATTTGATCCATTCCGCCAGGCGACAAACTTAGAAAGCTGGTCGCTGCTGAGAAGTGGAAGAAGGTGCTTAAAAGGTAACTTAATAATAAAGAGCCAAAAATTAACAGTGTACTGAATAAAGTGGCAAGGCCAATTAATCTTACTTTATGATCTAAGTTTTCTGGGTGCATCATTAAGCCGATATTTACCCCAATTAAAATTTGTGATAGATCTAGCAATCCAATTGGCAGTTCCGGTCCATTGAATCCGATTAACCCAAGGATAGCAGTACCAATAATAGGTCCAAGCAAGAAGGGAGTAGGCGCCTGCATCTTCTTAAAAATAATCGAAAGGAAAATGGCTGTCATTATAAAGAGTATAATATTTGGATACAACCCATTCCAAGTGGGTGCAGCGGCTTCTGTCACATAAGATTGACTTTCTCCAAAAATCGGTCCAAAAATAAGAACTGGAACGAGAAAGATAATCATAATTAAACGAATCACCTGCAGAAAAGTAACAACAGTGACATTTACACCCTTTGTTTCCTCTGCAAGAATCATCATTTGCGAGAGGCCGCCAGGTATGCTGCCGATTAATACAGATGGATAGTTTATTCCAGTAAATTTTGAGATGAGCAAAGCTGTCATTGCACTGAATAAAATAATGAGAACCGTCATGATAAACATTGAAGGAAGCTGATGGCTGATAAAAATCAACGCTTCTTTAGTTAAAGATAGCCCCATTGAGTAGCCTATAATGACAATTCCTAAATTTCTAAGGAAAGGTGGCCAATACAATTCTTTCTTAGTGATTAGTGAAAAAATCATGATACTCGCAATTGAGCCAAGGAGCCAGGCTACCGGGATATGTAATAGGTGAAAAATAAGCCCGCCAGTTGCAGCCAGCAAGAAAGCAAATACAAGACTTAGCAGCTTTTGTTTATTCATATGAAGACCTTCTTTTAACTTTATTATTTCGATTGATGAAAGATATGTTTATATTACCATATAAAGTGACATTAATTTTAGTGTAGAAGTGTAATAAGTGGTAATATATGCATAAGTGGAGGGATTATATGTATTACCGATCTAAAAAAGGACCAGGCTTTTTTGCTGTATATTGGATGATGATTTTATTGATGTCCGTGCCGCCAATTTTCTTTCTTCAAACTCATATATTTTCATTAATCATTACTCTTGCCTTATCAGGCATACTTATTTGGATATGGTTTAAAACAGGATACACGATAAATGGAGAAAAGCTTCATATTCATTACGGACCATTCAAAAAGGAAATAAATATAATAGAAATTCACAGTTTAAGAGAAACAAAAAATCCATTTATTGATCCTGCATTATCCATTAATAAAATTGAAATTATTTATCAAAAATATGAAACTACTGCCATATCTCCAATAAACAAAGGGCAATTTATTCAATCTTTAGTAGAAATCAATCCAAATATTCAGTTTAAGAGGTGATTGCATATGTTTTTAAATCGTGTAACAAAGCTGCATGACCGTATTCCTTCTCAGCAAGACTACCCATTTTCAATTCCTGCAATTAGGACAATGGATGAAATAGAAATAGCTGCTAACGTTACTTTTTTTGTAGGTGAAAACGGATCAGGCAAATCCACCTTGCTAGAAGCGATTGCTGATAAATGCGAATTTAATACAGCTGGCGGCGGGCGGAATAATACATATGAAGTACATGCTTCCGATTCGGCACTAGGAGATTATATCCGATTATCTTGGATGCCAAAAGTGACAAATGGCTTCTTTTTGCGTGCTGAATCTTTCTACCAGTTTTCTTCGCATTTAGACGAGGTAGATACCACGGGCTTTCGGGATTATGGTGGTAAGTCATTGCATCATCAATCACATGGCGAATCCTTTTTGTCACTTTTTTTACATCGCTTTAAAGGACAAGCCATCTATTTATTAGATGAGCCAGAAGCAGCTTTATCACCTGCAAGACAGCTTGCGTTTTTACGTGTGCTATATGATTTAGCAGAAAAAGAAGAATGCCAGTTTATTATTGCCACCCATTCACCTATTCTTTTAGGTTATCCTGGAGCAGATATATTAAGTTTTGATCATGGAAAAATATCTTCTATAAGATATGAAGAAAGTGATCATTATCAAATTACACGCTATTTTTTAGAAAATAGAGAAAGGTATTTAAATGAATTATTAAAGGAGGAACAAGATGATGAGTGAGGATTTTTATTGTGAACAAGTGCTGAGTGGCAAAACAGAAGTAGAAAAAGTATATGAGACCGAGAATGTATTGGCTTATTACCACACAAAACCGTTCTATCCGGTGCATATTGTCACCATTCCTAAAAAACATATCGATTCTCTGCTAACCATACAGGAGGATAATCTGCTATTAGAAATATTTACTGTTATTAAATATGTAGCATGAAAAGTAAGCGAGGAGCATGGAGCAGCCCGCGTCCTCACTAACCTCGGAAACTATCAAGATTCTAAGCATCTTCATTGGCATGTAGTCTATGGTGAGCCATTAAAAAAGTACGGAGGCTACACCTTAATATTGACAATGTATCGCGAAAAAGTTACTGCTAAGCCTTTTTTTGATGAATAACGGTCGAATAGATGAGTAACTTCCTGAAAGCTTTCCGCAATGACAGCTTGAATCATTTGCGGTGATTGGCCAAAGCAGCGATATTTGATTACGTCGATGGGCGTATGTAAAAATTCTAATGAATGGTGTGTGTGGATTGAGTAATCTAGAAATTTACTTTTAGAAAGCACTTTATTTAGTTTATCAAGTATTGGTGTTCCTGAAAGTTTAGGGAAAAAACCAGGGAATATATTTGGTAGTTCTTTGCCCAAATCATCGCCTGGATGTAGGCCTAAAACAGTTCCGCCCTCTCTTAATATCCTTTTTAGAAATGGATAGGATGAGGTAGGTCCCTTCCTGTTATAGGCAAAATCAAATGAGCTGTCTTTGAAAGGAAACCCATCTTTTGAATCACCTTGAATAAATGATATATGGTCGCTTTTATTTTCAGCTGCTTTTTCAATAAAAGTATTTGTAATATCAAATCCGATTATTTTTTTTGCGTACAAACCATTTTGAATGGTGTAAAAACCGTCGCCACAGCCAATATCAATCACCTCTTTGTTAACAATTAATTTTTTTACTTTGCTGTCAAATATCGTTTCACCATTAGGAAGTTCATAAGTAGATTGCCAAGGGTAAGCATACCGGCCATTCAAATGACTTAATTGATCATACCACTTAACAGAATGCGGTTGAATCCATTCAGGCAGTGCAGAAGGGTCAAGCACAAAATCGCCTCCTTTTTTTGTATAATGATAAATTCTCTTCTATTAAAAAATCTCCTCTATAAAGCGTGTGGAAAATGATTTCCAAGTAACGAACTTTTAATTTATAGGCAGTTAGAAAAGAGAATAGAATTATCAGCAAAGGGGCAGCTATATTATTTAAATCTTGAAAAAGACTATGCAGGTGAAAAATCATCTTATAATACACAGGTGACAAAATTAAAATGTAGGATGTATCCTGCATGAACAATTTTACACTTCATCACAAGGATACTTTCATCAAACTAGTAGAAAATCTATAATCTATGAAAATAAAAGAGAATCATTTCTCCCGCGTTCCTAACTTAAGCTATTCACAGCTTAAAAAATGCGCAGGTCTGTTTACAAAAATTCATTGTGTAAATCGTATAAGCTTGTAGAGCACACACAAAGTGCTTATTATTGCAAACTTAACTAATGCAGCTCTATGATTCATTTCGTGTAGAAGAAATAAGTGGATCAAAGGGGGTTGCTTAGTAATAGCAGTGCCTGAAAACAAAAGAAAAAAGGTCAAGTCCTTTATTTTTTGAGTCAGTGTTTTTATTATTTGCAAATCTTTTACACTTTTTAAAAATGTAAAAATTTAAGAAGGAAATTAAAAGTAGGATTAGATTACCTAATAAGCGGCCGGGATTTCTCCTAGAGGCGCTCTTATCTAACTTTGATAAATCACCTTTGATGTTTTCCGATGGACATACCAATAAGATTTATATATTGTTTTTTTCCATTTTCCTTATCCAATTATAATAAAGAACAACAATCATGAGCAAAAAGGGGTTAATCGCTGCTGAGTACCATAATTTCCACCATCCATGATTAAAATAACCCCATGGTTCTGGCAATGTGGTGATGCTTTCATAAAAGGTAATTGCTATAGCCCATAATGAGACATATAGTATTCGCTTATAAAAAGATGCGTCAAACGGATACCAATTAATAAAAATTATATTCACTGGAGGAATCAATAATGTAAAAGCAGGTATCGATTTCCATTCAACATCCTTGCTAAAATACCAATAGCCCTGATATTTTTGTTCCATAAACAGATCAACAATTAATTGAAAAGCCATAGTAAACATCCAAATATGGATAATTTGGTTTTTTGTTAATCGCTTATTTGTGGTGAAAGCTATAGCATTAAAGGCAAGACAGGCAATTAGAAGTCCTATCAATTGGATAACATCCTTTTATCCTTAACTTTCCTCCATAGCTACAAAATATTCTTCATTAAGCTTCACCATAATCATTATGATAAACTCATTAATTGCATCAAATTTTCTTCATCTTGATTGTTCTTGTCAATCTTAACAATTGTGTTTTCTATTGGATCTTCAAGGTCAGAATTACTAAAGTTATCATTTTCATTTCATTCCAGTTATTCTCATTGTGCTGATCATAAGGTGTGTCTTCAGGGGGCCGTTTTTGATCGGCTGTATCCCTGTGAAAAGCATAATGGCAAATAGTGTAGTTAATCATTTAAAGAGGATTTTCATGGTTTTGTCATTTGTTTTAATTCTAAACTGGCGATAAAGCTAAGAAACATTCCTTTCTCAGCTTTATCCTTATCAAGTTATCATTGACTTGTTGGTCCTGTTTGAGATGGGGGATTTTTGCTATTTTCGTTCTGAGTGTTTAAATTGGATAGCTGAGGCATCATATTTTGAAGTTGCCCACTTCGTCCTGTCATCATACTATAGGCAGCTGCGCCAATCCCTATAGAAGCAATTATCGGCAATATTTGAACATTGTTTTTCATAATCATTTTCACCCTCTGCAACTTTTTTCTTGCTCTTTTGAGCATTTATAGACTTTGTAATTTCTTTTCTTATGAGTCAAGTATTATTTTCCTCCATAATCAAAAAATTTCTTTTCACTAGCTTTTGCATAATTCCTGCTTCAAAGGGGAATTTGTTTATGTTTTCTTAAGGTAAGTTTTTAAATTTGTTTTAGTATAAAATATGTAAACAAAAACAAATTATTAATATCAATAGCAAAGGGATTTACAACTACAATACTGAAAAAGAATTGATTTTCTTTACGCATTTCCATATTATTCTAAAATCATTATTGAGTTTAGATAATGATAAAAAAACAGCCGAAAAACTCTTACATAGCAAGGTTTATCGCCTGTTTATCTATAGCGTATCAGGAATGAATCTTACCAAAAATTAATAGCTTGAGTATTAAATGAAAAGTATTAAATTAGTTAGCCATAAAAGCTATGTATTTCAAGCTTTTTATCATTCGATCATGTTGTTTCTTTATAAGGATGCTGGCTTGCCAAGGTAGCAATCAGCACACCAGAGATAATAATCATTGCGCCTATGGTATCTCTTAATCCAAAACTTTCACCGAGAATGATAACGGCAAGGAGTGCGGCGAAGATAGGCTCTAACGAAAACATAAGGCTTGTTTGTGTAGGTGATGTATACTTTTGTGCGACAGCCTGACATATAAAACCAAATGCACTGCATAAAATAGCAAGCCCTAAAATAGCTAGCCATGAATGAGCAGTGGAAGGCAATGATGGGGTTTCGAATATAAAACTCATAATGAAGGCAATCACCCCGGCAAATCCCAACTGAAGAATCCCGATAGTTAGTGCTTCATGGCGTTTCGTAACTTTTTCTATAACCAGAATATGAATGGCATAAGCTAGCGCTGATAAAATACATAATAGGTCGCCAGGATTTAAACTGAAAGTACGATTCAATGTCATTACACCAATTCCAGATATGGTAATTAATAATCCAACTCTAATCGGTAAAGAAGGGAGTGAACGCAAAAGAATGCTTTGAATAATTGGCACGAAGACAATCGTTAAGCTTAATAAGAATCCTGCATTGGAAGCTTTTGTCATGCTTAAGCCAAAAGTGACAAAAGAGAAGACTGAAAACAAGAGAAATCCTAATATTGCCGAGGATATAAGAGTTTTTAAGTTTATGTTAAATAGATATTTATAAAAAATGAATCCGGCAACAAAAAATGCAATACTGCATCGTAAGGCTACTAGATTAAAGGTTTGCAGCGTGTCTAAACCCATTTTCATAAATATATAGGAAAGCCCCCAAAAAAAATTGACAATCACTAGTAATATCGTTGCTTTTCCTCGCATACTCATTTCGTCATTCTCCATTCCTTATCTATTTCATTTGTATTATAATCAAGAACATAGTATTAATAAAACGAATCTTTTTCATAATTTACATTAATAAAATTCATATAAGGGGAGAGAATATGAGCTTAGTGAAATATGAAATATTTAGCAAAGTAGCTGAAGTTGGAAGCTTTACTAAAACTGCAGAAAGCCTTGGTTTAACACAGTCTGCCGTCAGTCATGCAATCGCTAACCTTGAAAAGGAATTTGGTTTTCCGCTTGTACATAGGAATAGAGGGGGCATCTCATTAACAAATGATGGCTATGTCATTTTAGTAAATATTAGAAAGGTATTGCATTTTGATGAGCAATTGAGGCAGGAAGCAGCGAAAATAACAGGGTTGACAAAAGGTACGGTTAAAATCGGTACATTTACAAGTGTTTCTTCAAAATGGTTGCCAGAAATCATTAATAAAATGGAGAAGGAGTTCCCTCATATAAGAATTGAACTTATAGAAGGTGATTATTTTGAAATTGAAACTTGGCTATTAAACGGAAAAATCGATTGTGGTTTTATTAATGTGGATCATTCTAATCACTTTGAGATTATTCCCTTAAAAAAGGACCGCTTACTATGTATTGTGTCGGAAGAAAATGCGTTATCACGGCAATCGATGATTGAATTAGAACAATTAAAAAACGTTCCTTTTATTATGCCTACCTATGGAGGCTATCATGAAGTCAAATTCCTATTTGAGAGCAAGGGGATTGAGCCCAATATACGGTTTGAGCTGATGGCCGAGGATTCAATAAAATCTATGGTTGCACATAATCTCGGAGTAAGTATATTACCGGAAATGCTGCTTGAATCAATGCCTTCAGGGTGCAGCGCCATTCCGCTTACAGAAGATAGCTTTAGGGTGCTAGGTCTTGCTGCTCGATTTAATCTATCGCCGGCAGCGAAACAATTTGTCGATGTCACAAAGCGCTGGATTCAAGAGACTTCCGTATCATAAAATCAAGTAAGCCGATTGAAATCATTTCAATCGGCTTGATGGTTTACCTTAAATAATTTCTACGTGAAGCTCCATTTCAACATTACCTTGTATGGCTCTGGAAATCATACACGAACTTTCTGCTTTTCTGGCGAGCTTAAGCGCAAGTGAATGTTCCCTGTCGCTTGCTCCATCTAAAAGCACAATTTTTGGTTTATGGATTATTTTTTTATATGTAATTACTCCATTCGAATCATTTACTATTGCAATAGAATCCATCGATAAGTCTTTTTTCTCGAGACCGCTTCTTTCCATCATGGCTGCTAAAGTGATGATATAACAAGTTGCTGCTGCTCCAAGCAGCATTTCATCAGGATTTGTACCGACTCCTGGACCATTCATCTCTGGTGGAATAGAAACCTTTGTTTTTAATTGGCCGCTTTCAATTTCACCTACGTCATTTCTTAAACCTGGCCAATGTGCTTTCAAATGAAATTGATGATCTGCCATATGATGACCTCCTTTTCTAACTGACTGGCAGTAGGGTCACGAATTAAGTAACAATATACTACCTCCAGCATGATTTAACTTTTGAAAATGGTAAACGAGAAACTGTGTTCACCCACTTATATAAGAACTATATCAAACAGATTGGCTTTCATCAAAAAACATAATCATGTAAAATAATAGTAAAACACTACATAGGGGGAAAAGGTGAGTATACTAGATTGGTTTATTAAAACGAAAAGTACATTATCTGAATTTTTAGCCTTTTGTATAGGCTTCGTTGCAGCAATCTTTTTGCCGAATATATTGAATTTAGCCCGGACAGAGATCATCGTTGCCATCATCCTCATTTTTATTTTTATGCGCGGTTTGGAATGGGTTTTAGCGAAAATTCTTGGTGACAGAGATAGAAAGCTTTCTAAAAATAACTATTTTGTTATGGCTATCATTTTTCCAGTGCTAGCAATTTTTTCTTATATTCTTTTTGGCACATAAGCTTTTGCAAGAACATATATTCTATGTTACGCTATGATTCTATTAAGTTATGACAAGGAGCGGCAGCAACATGAAACTCATTTCCTGGAATGTAAATGGTATAAGAGCCTGTGTAAAAAAAGGCTTTCTCGACTATTTTAATGAAGTCGATGCAGATATATTTTGTATACAAGAATCTAAGCTGCAAGAAGGCCAAATACAGCTGGATTTACCAAAATATCATCAATATTGGAATTACGCAGTTAGAAAAGGCTATTCAGGGACGGCAGTTTTTACAAAGAAGCAGCCTTTATCTGTCAAATACGGAGTTGGCGATAACGAAACAGAAGAGGAAGGCCGCATTCTTACTTTAGAATTTGAACAGTTTTATCTTGTAAATGTGTACACGCCAAACTCTAAACGAGATCTCTCAAGACTTTCCTATCGATTGCAATGGGAAGATGAGCTAAAAGCCTATTTATTGCAGCTTGATAAAATTAAACCGGTGATTTATTGCGGCGATTTAAATGTTGCAAAAGAAGAAATCGATATAAAGAATGCACGTTCAAACATAGGTAATTCTGGTTTTACTTTTGAAGAAAGAGGTAAAATGAATGAGCTGCTTCAGTCCGGTTTCGTTGATTCTTTTAGATATCTTTATCCAGACAGGAAAGATGTTTATTCCTGGTGGTCCTATATGGCTAAAGTGAGAGAAAGAAATATTGGCTGGAGAATTGATTACTTTATTGTTTCTGAAAAATTAAAGGACAAAATTATCGAAGCTGACATTCATTGCAATGTTATGGGAAGCGATCATTGCCCAGTTATGCTCGAGATGGATTTTTAATAAGGCTCAGGTGTCATGAAAGCTGAAATATCTGGCTTTCATGACATTTTTTAATTAATTATATAAGGAATTCTTAATAAAATGCAGTAGGGTAGAAGCGATAGAATCACAGGGTTATTCAGTACTTTATTAAATTGTTAATTTTAGTAAAAAAAAGGAGTATCTTTTACTTCTTTTATCCATTTAAAATGATTATTTTAACAGTCACGTTTTTACAATATATAGGAAATCAAGAATGATCAAACTGTTTAAAGAACGAGCTCATTGCATCTATTACTTTAACTGCTGGCTGAATAAGCACAGCAGTTTTTTATTTACCAATCATTCTCAAATTTAAATTTTTTGGCTAATTCTATTAAAGTATCTGGATGGCCGTTATCAGCTGTGTAATAAAAATAATATACATTTTTATCAGTAATGACTGTTAATCGCGGAAGTGAACGATCGTTGTTTATTTGCAGGACACCGCGATGTCCTGCAATATCTACTTCTTCAGCTGTATATGATTCAGCTGGAAATTTTTTATGAGGTAAATGACTTGTAACTAGCTCATCTACAGTCTCACTGTGTGGAGTTGTATGAATGGATATAGTTTGTCCTGCAATAGTAGTGCTATAAAAAGCTTGTGAATAAATCGTCTGTTTACCTCCAATATTAGATAAGTATAAAAAAATCTCCGGCTCACCAGAAAGCGACTTTATTGATTGGGACGCATCAAGAGGATAAACTGAATTTTCCCTTCCTTCTTGTGTTAACACCGGTAATTTTTTACTTTTTTCCATTTCATAAGTATAGTGAACTCCTTCTATTAATGACGCCGAAGAAGGCAATGATGATGAGGGATTTAACAGGTTCACAATGAAAACATACGTGAACAAAACAAATCCCAATGCTATTCCTGCAGGAATCGATTTTTGAACAAAGCTTGTTTTTCTTTGTTGAGCCAGCTTTGTTCTTAATTTTTCTTCCAGCCGCTTTTTTCGGTGCTGATGCCATTCAATATTTTTATCAATTGTTTTAAGCTCATGACTTAAATAAAGATGATCCGTTTTATGAGAGCTCTTCATAGTGCTCCTCCTCACATATCATTTTCTCTAATTCTCTCAACCCTCTCGATAATGTCGATTTCACTTTACTTTCCGACCATCCTAAAATTACCGCAGTTTCCTTTGTCGAAAACTCCTTGATTTTTCGTAAGATGATGACTTCACGGTAGGTGATTTTTAGATGTGTCAGTGTATGATATAGTCCTTTTATTTCTTCACTCATTTCAACAGCCTGTTCAATAGACACTGTAAGCTGTGGTGGCTTTGATAAAAGTTTCAGCAAAATATGATTACGCTGCTGTTTTGGTAAGTAGTCATAGGCTAAATTACGGGCAATCGTAAAAAGCCATGTTTTAAATGAAGACTTATGATTGAATGTATTCATTCCCCGATAGGCTTTTAAAAAAGTTTCTTGTGTAATATCTTCAGCTCTATGAAAGTCATTGATTAATAATCCTATGTATTTAACTAAAGCTTCACTATGCGCTTCATACAGCTCCATTACTATTTGTTCTTTTTCTCTCTTCGAGTACATTTACATTTCCCCCTTTCAAAATCATTTTTACTATTTAGACGCTTGAGCACAATATCGGTCGCATTATCTTTATTATTTATTTTGGATATTTTTCCACTAAAGGTAAATACTAAAAATAATTTTTCTAGGAGTGGGTTATGTGAATGAGACTGCAATTGTGCTTGTCAGATCTATTATTGCGTTCGGTACCTTGCTTATTTTTACCCGCTTCTTAGGAAAGCAGCAAGTAAGTCAGATTACATTCTTTGATTATATTCTTGGGATTACAATTGGCTCGATGGCGGCTAATTTATCCACGGATATTGCAACGGATGCATGGCCTAATTGGGTCGGATTACTTTCTTGGACTGTAATGGTATACATATTTCAAAAGGTGACAGTTAAGTCGAGGCAGGCATCTGTTTATATTGATGGCGAGCCAGTGATTGTGATTATGAATGGTGAAATTATGGATGAAGTGATGAAGAAATTGCGCTTTCGATTATCTGATTTACAGGAACAGCTAAGAGAAAAGGGCGTGTTTGATATTAATGAAGTGGAATATGCCGTAGTAGAAAAAGATGGTCAATTATCAATATTAAAAAAGGCGGAATATTTACCTCTTACACCAAAAGATATAAATGTGAGGCCGGAGTATAAGGGGATAGCAACAGAGTTAATTTATGACGGCGAGATCGTAAAAAGCAATTTGAAGCAATTGAACAAGGATGAAGCTTGGCTGAAAGAGCAAATTGCAGCGAAGGGATTTAACGAATTTGCTGAGGTATTCCTGGCAGTCATTGCACCTAATGGTTCGCTATTCATAGACGGTTTTGATGACAAAATGGAAAACCCAATCGATATAACAGATTTTAAGGGATTAAAGTGATATGAAGGAATTTATCCTCTATAAAGTGATTCCACTATTCATATTGGCAATATTTATTTGTGTGATGAAATCTGGAGAATATTTAAAGCAGTCATTCACAGAGGAAGATGATGTCATGTATTATGTAGAGCTTGTCAGTACAGAGATTGATAACGGCCATTGGAGTGAAGCAAAAACCAATATCAGCAATGTAAAGGATGCTTTTGAAATTGTCAAAAAACGCATTCAGTTCTCAGTTGAAAGAAACGAGCTTTACGAGATGGAATCAAGCATTAATCGGGCGATCGGCTTCGTCTCTGCACGAGATGTTGGAGGAGCAAAAGCTGAATTAGAGGAAATAAAATTTACGTGGGAAGGGCTTGGGAAGTGATGAAACAATTTTTTAAAAACTATAGCAGGAAATTGTTGCGGAAAATTCTCACAATAATCTTGCCGCTATTAACGTACTACCGTGTTGTTCATCAATTGATAGAGCGCATTTTGTTTTCTTTGCCCTTTGTATTTACTCAATTAACCAACATATAATGCTTGGCCTGAGAGTGCAGAAAATAATCCTCCTCATTGCGGCGTATTTTCTATATAATGAGGCTATGTTAAAGTTGATTTTTATGAGCGAAAGAAGCGATGCTTCGGAACAGTGAAATCAACAGTCAAATTTAACACAGTTAATAATAAAAGAAAATACAGGGGCAGTGCTTATGAAAAATAAGAAGATTGTATTTACAGGCGGAGGATCAGCGGGACATGTAACGCCAAACCTTGCCATTATCAATGAGCTAAAAGAAGACTTTGCGCTTTATTATATCGGCTCTCATAAAGGAATAGAAAAAGAAATCATTCAAAAAACAAACCTATCGTACTATAGTATTAGCAGCGGGAAATTAAGAAGATATATTGATATGGAAAATATAATCGACGCATTTCGCGTGTTAAAGGGAACTGTAGAAGCACGAAAAATATTAAAAAAAATTAAGCCTGATTTATTATTCTCAAAAGGCGGATTTGTTTCAGTACCTGTTATTGTTGCCGCCAGTTCTTTGAAAATACCAATCTATATTCATGAAAGTGATATTACTCCAGGGCTGGCCAACAGGATATCCATGCGGTTTGCATCAAAAATATTCACCTCCTTTGAAGAAGCTGCACAATATTTTCCAATAGAGAAGGTGAGGGCAATTGGTTCACCAATAAGGAAAGAGATATTAAACGGTTCTGTAAACGAAGGCCTTTCTTTTCTCGGCTTTCAACGAAATCGACCAATACTTACGATTATGGGCGGCAGCTTAGGTGCGAAAAGAATAAACGAAGTGGTCAGGGAATCTCTTGGAGAATTAACGAAACGCTATCAGATTGTTCATCTTTGTGGAAAAGGGCAAAGTGATCCGGACTTTGACGATTATCCTGGATACAAACAGTTCGAATATATTCATGAGGAGCTTGCTCATATATTGGCGGCCACACAATATGTAATTACTCGTGGAGGCTCCAATGCTTTATTTGAATTTTTAGCGTTGAATATCCCTATGCTTATTATTCCATTATCAAAAAAACAAAGCAGAGGCGATCAAATTTTAAATGCAAATGCATTTAAGCATAATGGGTTTGCCGTCGTGCAGGAAGAGGAAGGGCTTGATGCAAGTTCTTTTATCCTTGCTCTTAATGACCTTGAAAACCAAGCGCCAAAAATAAAATCAATGATGGACCAATCACCATTAAACAATGGCTTAGATGTATTATTAGACGAGATCACTGGAATATAGAAATTCAAATCCAGCTTTTCAGGCTGGATTTGTTTCTATGATTCTACTTGTTTCAAAAAAGCTTCCAAAGTACTGCTGTAAATCTGTGGCTGATCACGATGAACCAAATGGCCGGCGAAAGGGATGATTGCCATGTTAATGCGCTGATTAAATTCCTTATATTTTAATGCAGCTTCAAACTCTCTATCGACATCACCGCCAGCAATGCACATAGTTGGTAATTGTATCTCCTTTACATCTCCAGTTTCATGGAAAGACCTTAGGAGTGAAATCCAATCATTATCTCCATGTATTTGATTTAAGTAGGAGACAGCTTCTTTATTTGAAAACAAAGATTCCTCAAAGCGTCTAGCATCCTCAGTCAATATCTCTGCCCAATTGTCAGGTTGCACTGGAAAAATTCCCGAAAACGTCAAGGATTTCACTCTATCAGGATATTTTTTTGCGTACAATAATGCCGCCTGCCCACCTAAAGAGACCCCAGCAATATGACATTTATCTATATGTAGCGAATCCAAAGTTTCTTTAAGATCTTCCGCTAGCTTTGTATGATAATTTTGTAGGGATCCAACCGATTGCCCATGCCCGCGCAAATCCGGCCGAATGACCATATAATTCCTCTTTTCGAAATACTGACTTTGTTCGATATACTCTGTCTCTCCCGTCATGCCTCCAGAATGAATAAGTACAATCGGCTGGCCATTTCCATTAATTTCTGTATGTAATATCATAATGTTGCCCCCTTATCTTTTTTTCTCCTTTTTTATACATATTAGTAGAATGTTCATAATTTTACAATAAAACATTGCTTTAGTAGGTGAAATGTACTGCCTTTAAAGTAAAGAGGTGAAAATGGTAAATTTAACTTAACTTTGGCAAAAATATTGGCGTGAAAATCTTTGTCAAATCTGACTTCTTTGGATTGTTTGTGGAAATCTGAAAATATAAAAAATCACTAACAGTTATTACATAGTAAATATATACTTAACAACTCCACAGCTAACTAAACAGAATTTTCCAGAGTATATTTTTCATTAAATATTGCAATAATCCAATTATCTTACTTTTAAGATGATTCTATGAATAATAGTCAAGACATGACGATATTGCTTTGGTAACCATAATGTCATGACTAGGGGTCCTTGGAGACGTAGAATAGGTTTCGTGATCTGGCTAACGTTTCGCTATTTTTCTTAATGAACGAGAACCAGCCTGCCGAACATTAATCATCCCATGAGGAAAAAAGGGCTTTCTCTTAGAAGAAAGCCCTACTAGAATTTATTTTTTCACAGGTATCCATAGCTCACTTCTAAACGTAGCTGAAGTTAAATCCTTGCTTTCATTCCACAATATTTCTGGACCATCAACCTGTTCGTACGTTGTGGATGGGAACCATTCTGAGTAGATTCGGCCCCATGTATGCTGTAAAGTTTGTGGAAACGGACCGACGCTTTCAAATACAGCCCATGTCAATGCAGGGATTTCAAGACAATCATAATGTGATGGTGAATCCTCCGTCGTTGCCACGCCAATCATGTGATAGAGGTCACCTTTTTCCTCCATTCTACCTTCAGAGAAATCGGTCGAAGCGCTAACAAGTCCAGTCGGTTCAATATTTGATAGTCCCTTTAAATAATGTATATCTTCTGCTTTTAAAGCTTGCCACATTTTATTTATCTCAGGATTAACACCTTCAAATTGAATGGGCACCCTTTTTCCAATTCCTACGATTTTAAAAGGTTCTTTATCTATTATGCGATAATTCATTTCTATCCCGCCTTTTATAGTTAATTGAAAGGTCATAGGCGGAAAAGCTTTTAAGCTTGGACGCTTTACTCTTACATCAGTAGGTGTAAATCCGTGTAAGAGCTGAAATGCACGAGTAAAGGAGTCGGGTGATGAATATTGATATTTCAAGCTAATATCTATAATGCGGTTGCTTGTGCTGAGTATTTCAACCGCTGCAAGTGTAAGCCTCCTTTTTCTAATATATTCAGATAAAGTCATACCGGCTAAAAATGAAAACATTCTTTTAAAATGGTACTCTGAGCATAACGCAATTTTTGCGACTTCTTTGTATTCAATTTCCTCTGTCAAGTGTTCTTCAATATATTGCATCGCCCGATTCATATGTGACAGCAATTCCATAATATAATGACCTCCCTTCAATAAAAGATTATCAAGTTTGCATTCATTCAGCCCGACAATGCATGCACAATATTGTAGGATATAGATAAGGAGGGGAGAATGAACTTTAGATTGAATTTTTCGTCAGAATTTAACATCATCTATGAGATTTTATGAGGATTTACATAGCATTGCTTATCTTACGAAATTGAATATCAGCAGAGTGACCACTATTTAAAAGGAAGTGGCTATGGTAATAAAGGGGCAGGCGTTAATAGAATGAATGGACTTTTTCCAGATAAAATAATTTCGCCATTAGCCGTACAGTCTTGGGGAATGACAGATTTTCAGGTCATTAATCATGAAGGCAATTCCATAATAGTAGGCACTAATCGTGTTTGATTATTTCTGTAATAACATGATATATTTATATACGGATTAATGATACCTTATGGTAGAAAAACATCTAAAAAGGATGTTAATAAAATGAGCCTATTAAAAAAATTATTTTCAAAAGAAAAGCAATTAATGATTGAGTTTTGTGAAAAAAACTTAGACCGTTTTTACTCGGAAAATGATTTTTCCGAATTCGGCCCTTTTCTCAATAGTAAAGGGGTTCAATATAAGCAATATGAATGTCAAAGCAAATGTAAAGATTGCAAGAAGGCACCGTATGCATTGGTTAACGGAGAGTTTATCCAGGCGGATAGCCCGGCCGAGCTATTGGAAAAAGTCAAAGAAATAAAATAAGCAGGTGGAAGAAAGCATGTCAGTGAAAAAGCCTTATCGAGTATTATTATATTATATGTATGTAAAAATAGATAACCCTGAAGCATTTGCTAAGCATCATTTACGGCAATGTAAAGAAATCGGGCTAAAAGGCAGAATTCTTGTTGCTGAAGAAGGGATTAACGGCACTGTTTCAGGCACAGTTGAGCAAACTAATGAATATATGAAAATAATGAAAGCGGATAAACGCTTTGCAAATATGGTATTCAAAATTGATGAAACAGATCTGCATGCTTTTAAAAAGATGCATGTTCGTCCTCGAAAAGAGATTGTTACATTAAGCTTAAAAGATGATGTAAATCCTAATGAAACAACAGGCAAATATCTTGAGCCGCAACAATTTTTTGAGGCAATGCAGCAGGAAGATACAGTGATTATCGATGCGCGCAATGATTATGAATATGACATTGGCCATTTTAGAGGGGCGATAAAACCTGAAGTTGAAGCGTTCCGTGATTTGCCAAATTGGATTCGTGAAAATAATAAACTGCTGGAAGGAAAAAAAATCCTCACTTATTGTACTGGTGGAATTCGCTGTGAAAAATTTTCAGGCTGGCTCGTTAAAGAGGGCTATGAAGATGTAAGTCAGCTTCATGGCGGCATCGTTACCTATGGTAAGGATCCGGAAGTTAAAGGAGAGCTATGGGATGGCCAATGCTATGTCTTTGATGATCGGATAAGTGTGCCGATTAATCAGAAAGAACATGTCATTGTCGGAAAAGACCATTTCACAGGCGAAGCTTGCGAGCGTTATGTCAATTGTGCAAACCCTGAATGTGATAAACGCTTTATGACAACAGTCGAGAATGAATTTAAATATTTACGAAGCTGCTCGCACGAGTGCCGTGTACATCCAGAAAATCTGTATGTGAAGGAACATCAGCTAAGCCCTGAACAAGTGAAAGGTCGTTTAGAAACGCTTGAACAGGAGCGATCAGCAAAATTGAACTAAAAAATCTTGAAGGCCATTGTGCCTTCAGGATTTTTTTGTTATTTGGTTTAAACATATCCGTGATGAATAGTTAGCAGCTTAATATCATCGACATGGTTAAAAAATGTTTTGTTTTGATTACTTTTTATACTTATTAGTTGAAAAAGTCTTTGAACTCTATTAAAATAAAATTGTAATCAAATCTTACATATTAGGAGGAATTACCAATGGCAAAACACGAACTTCCTGCGTTACCATACGCAAATAATGCATTAGAACCACATATCGATGAACAAACTATGATGATTCACCATGATCGTCATCATGCAACATATGTCAATAACTTAAATGCAGCACTTGAAGGTCATGACGAACTTGCAAGCAAATCAGTTGAAGAATTAATTGCTAACTTGGATGCTGTACCTGAAAGCATTCGTACTGCCGTTCGCAATAACGGTGGCGGGCACGCTAATCACAGCTTATTCTGGACACTTCTTTCTCCAAATGGCGGAGGCGCTCCAACTGGGGATATCGCATCTGCAATTGATGAAGCATTCGGAAGCTTTGATGCTTTCAAAGACGAATTTGCTAAAGCTGCTGCAGGTCGGTTTGGCTCTGGCTGGGCATGGCTTGTTTCAGAAGGCGGCCAGCTTTCTATCACTAGCACACCAAACCAAGATAGCCCTGTAATGGAAGGAAAAACTCCTGTGCTTGGCCTGGATGTTTGGGAGCATGCTTATTACCTTAACTATCAAAACAAACGTCCTGACTATGTTCAAGCTTTCTTTAACATAGTAAATTGGGATGAAGTAAACAAGCTTTTCGCTGCTACAAAATAATAATAAAAAACACTTTTGGATTTTTCCAAAAGTGTTTTTTTTATTAATTAAAATGGATTTGAAATTTGCAATGCTCGTTTCCATCTGTTTTACAATTGACTCTTTTTATCTTTTCTGTTTCTAAAACAGTTTTTAATAACTGTGTTTCACAGTGGCATGCAGTCTTGTAAGAATGGGCAACTGCGAGAATAGGACAGTTATACTCGGTTAATTCATATGATGAATCAGCTGTTTTCATGGCAGTTGCCATATAGCCTTTTTCATTTTGGATACTAACCAATTCTGATATCTTCTCTTCATTCGTTTTATGATCCATTCTTTTCGAATATTCTTCGGTTAACCGCTGTTCTCTTTTTTTAAATAACTGTTCGATTGCAGTACTGCCGTACAGTTCATTTATATCATGCAAAAATTCCAGTGATAGCCCTTCATAATTTTTAGGGAAAAACTTCTCACCTTTTTCTGTTAAGTAATAGATTTGTGTCGGTCTCCCAAGTGCTTGTTTATTTTCTCTCGAGCAAACAAAACCATTATTTTCAAGAACTGTTAAATGTTTTCTTACCGCCATATGTGTAATGTTTAGCCTATCCTTAAGGTCGTTGACAGTCATGGACGTTTCTTTTTTTAATAAATGCAGTACTTTATCTTTTGTAGAGCTGTTTTGCACTTCCATAACCTCACCTCAGGGTTCATAGTTTATAAACATTGTGAAAAATTTTATTACTTTTTGTTCAAGTTTATTTAAACTTATTATACTATAATGTATAAAAAAACTTAAGTAATAACAATGGCATCATTCTTGCTTATTTAATGACAACAGAGAAAATGATTTTTTAAAGAGAGAAGGGATTATTCTGATTAGAATAAATAATGATCCGGTTATTCATGAAATGATTTTACCAAACCGAGGGAGCCTTAAAAGTTTTAATTTCTATTTAGTAGAGAACCATCAGAATTTGACTTTAATTGATGCCGGAATTAATCATGATGCCTGTTGGGATTTGCTTTTGCAAACACTTAAAACACATAATTTTTCACTTGGAGATATTAGCCAGATAATTCTTACGCATTCACATGAAGATCATATAGGACTGATTCAAAGAATATTAGATGTCCATACTGTTCCGATTTTTGCCCATAAGGATGCAGTATACCGCCTTCAGCGCGAGGAAGAATTTTTTCAAAAACGAATTGAATTTTATTCTCAGCTCTATGATGAAATGGGATGTGGAGCTGTTGGCAAAAGAAGAGTGGAGGAAACTCGCAAGCTAGGCGAAGCGAAGAAGAATGAAAAAATCGTTGGTGAAATCCGAACTTTAGGAGAAGATGATTATATCCTAGGCATGCGTGTAATAGAAACGCCTGGGCACTCGCCTGATCATATCGTTCTTCTTGATGAAGATAGAAAAGTTTTATTTGGCGGAGATCATTTAATCGGACATATTTCAAGCAATGCTTTAGTTGAACCGGATCGCGACGGCAATAGGAGAAAAACCTTAATTGAGTATCATTCCTCGTTAAAAAAATGTTTAAACTACGATTTTAATAAAGTTTATACGGGGCATGGCCGGACCATTCATCATCCATATGAGCTGATAAACAGCCGGCTGGAAGGGATGGATGAAAAGGCCGAAAAAATTGTTTCAATCATTAGGAGTGGTGTTGCAACAGCAAGTGAGATTGCGCAGACTTTTTATCGCGACAAATACGAGGCAGAATTCAGCTTGGTTATGTCAGAAATTATTGGCTACTTGGATTATATCGAAGAAAAACAATTAATTTATAAAACTAAAAAAACAGGGATATGGCATTATGAAGTATGAGAATAAAATGTCCGCAAAAGGATACACAATGAAACAGTTGTGTATCCTTTTGTGTTTTTTTGTGCACAAATAGATTGTTTTGCCAACTTAAAATTCATCTTTATATATGGCATAGTTTTTGCATATAAAAAAATGTATAGATTTATATTATTTTATAAAAATGAAATGACAATCAGCAGAAAGAAGGGAGAAAAAGCATGGCGACAAAAACAGGTGATAAAAAGGGAAGAACTGCATTTAATCCATTTAAGCACAATAAAGAAATCTATAATGAAGATCATGAAATGTTTAGAACTTCACTGCGCAAATTTATTGAAAAAGAGGTTACACCTTATTTTCAACAATGGGAGGAAGATCATTATACCCCGCGTGAATTATTTAACAAAATGGGAGAACAGGGGTTTCTTTGCCCTCAAGTGGACCCCGCCTATGGTGGATTAGGACTAGATTTTGGATTTAATAGAATATTAGCAGAAGAAACTGCACGAGTCGGATCAGGTTTAGGAACAGCAAGTCTACATAGTACAGTTGTTGTCCCTTATTTGGAAATATTCGGTTCAGAGGAGCAAAAGAAGAAATATTTGCCTAAGTTCGTTAGTGGTGAAATGCTGACTGCAGTAGCGATGACCGAGCCAGGAACAGGTTCAGATTTATCGGGGCTTAATACAACAGCAGTTAAAGACGGAGATCATTATGTCATCAACGGGCAAAAAACGTTCATTACCAATGGAATCAATGCTGATTTAATATTTGTTGCTGTGAAAACGGATACAAAAATTCAACCTGCACACCGCGGCATAAGCATGATTATGGTAGAAGCGGATACGCCAGGTTTTTCAAAAGGCAGAAAGCTTAAGAAATTAGGCGGACATTCGCAGGATACTGCCGAGCTTATATTTGAAGATGTAAGAGTGCCTGCAGAAAATTTATTAGGTGAAGAGGGCAAAGGGTTCTATTACTTAATGGAAAAATTGCAGCAGGAAAGGATCATTTGTGCAGAAGGTGCGCTCGCACTGGCGCAGGAGATGCTGAGTTCAACAATTGATTATGTGAAAGAACGGGAAGCTTTTGGACAGCCGATCAGCAAATTTCAAAACACCCAATTTGAAATTGCCGAAATGACGACAGAATTGACAATCGGCAGAACATTCCTTGATAGCTTAGCCAGCCGCCATATGAACGGGGAGGATATTGCAACAGAAGTTTCAATGGCAAAATGGTGGATTACCGATATGGCGAGAAGAATGTCATCGCGTTGCCTTCAATTGCATGGAGGATATGGCTACATGGAAGAATATGAGATTGCGCGCCGTTATCGCGATGTTGCTGTCATGCCGATTTATGCTGGTTCAAACGAAATAATGAAGAATATTATTGCTAAAAATATAGGCCTTTAATCTATAAAAAAAGAGGTGAAGAGTATGCGGGAGGCAGTCATTATTGAAGCTGTCAGGACACCAATAGGTAAAAGAAATGGCGGCTTGAGCGGGGTGCATCCGCAGGATCTTGCTGCGGGAGTTCTTAAAGAAGTCGTAAAGCGTGCCGGTATTTCTGCCAGTTTAGTAGAGGACGTTATATTCGGGTGTGTACAGCAAATCGGTGAACAGGCGTTTGACATTGCAAGAGTTGCTTCGTTAGTTGCCGGTTATCCAATTGAGGTGCCTGGTGTGACTGTAGAAAGGCAATGCGGTTCTGGCCAGCAGGCAATTCATTTTGCTGCTCAAGCCATTTTAGCTGGTGACATGGATATTGTTGTCGCTGGCGGTGTAGAAAGTATGTCCAGAATTCCAATTGGAACGGTTTCACAAGGTGCAAAACATAGCAGCGGCTATTATGAAAAATATGAGGTTATTCATCAAGGTGTATCGGCTGAAAGAATTGCTGATAAGTGGGGCTACTCAAGAGAGCAGCTCGACGAATTTTCATTAGAAAGCCATAAGCGTGCTGTAAATGCTATAGCGGAGGGTCGCTTTGAAAGAGAAATCGTTCCTGTAGAGGTGACTTTACAGGATGGTAGTAAAACAATCATTGCAAAAGATGAAGGACCGAGAGCCGATACGAGCATGGAAAAGCTAGGCAGTTTAAAAACAGTGTTTAAAGAAAATGGCAAGATACATGCCGGCAATTCCAGTCAAATAAGTGATGGAGCAGCTGCAGTACTGATCATGTCTAGAGAAAGGGCGGAGGCGTTAGGCTTAAAGCCGCGCGCTCGAATCACAGCAAGGTCGGTAGTAGGCTCAGACCCAACGCTCATGCTGACTGGCCCAATCGCAGCAACAAAGAAAGTATTAAATAAAGCAAAGCTTTCTTTAAAGGATATGGATGTTTATGAAGTGAATGAAGCGTTTGCTCCTGTGCCGCTTATTTGGGCGGAAGAAACAGGCGCCGATTTTAATAAGCTCAATCCAAATGGCGGTGCGATTGCACTTGGTCATCCATTAGGATGCAGCGGTGCACGAATATTGACTACGCTATTACACGAACTTGAGCGTACTGAAGGCAGATTTGGCTTAATGACTGTTTGTGAAGGTCATGGCATGTCAAATGCAACAATTATAGAAAGAATACCATCATAAAGGGAGAGAGAGTAATGGAATTAAAAAACAGTACGGTCGTCATTACAGGGGGCGCATCAGGTTTAGGAGAGGCAACTGCAAGAAATGTAACAGCCAAAGGCGGGAAAGTTGTCATACTGGATTTAAATGATGATCGCGGCACAAATCTTGTCAACGAATTAGGTGAGGAAAATGCATTATTTATCCATACGAACGTTTATGAGGAGGATGACGTAAAGTCAGCGCTTGAACAAGCTGCAAGTAAATTTGGGAAGATTACTGCTGCTGTCAACTGTGCAGGGATTGGCAATGCACAAAAGACCTTCGGTAAAAAAGGGCCATTTGAATATGAAGGCTTTAAAAAAGTCATCAATGTCAATTTACTTGGTACATTTAATGTTATTCGCCTGGCAGCTGAAAAAATCGCACAAAACGATCCTGATGCAAATGGTGAGAGAGGTGTAATCATCAATACTGCATCAGTTGCAGCATTTGAAGGGCAAATCGGCCAAGCTGCATACAGTGCATCAAAAGGTGGAATCGTCGGAATGACTCTTCCGATCGCAAGGGACCTTGCAGAGCTGGGAATAAGGGTATGTACCATTGCACCTGGCTTGTTTGAAACGCCGCTATTAGGAAATGCACCAGAGAAAGTAAAAAATGCGCTAGGGGCAATGGTTCCGTTTCCGCAAAGGCTAGGACAGCCGTCCGAATATGCTCATTTAGTAGAATCTATTTTTACAAATCCAATGCTTAATGGCGAAGTGATTCGTTTAGACGGCGCCATTCGCATGCAGCCTAAATAACAATAAGAAGAGGTGAATTTATTGTCAGTCATCAATATTGAAAAAGACGATAAAATTGCAATCGTTACCATTGATAATCCACCAATGAATACATTATCACCTGAGGTCATTCAAGGATTAGATGAAGCGTTTGCTAACTTGAACATGGACGATGAAGTATTAGTCATACTTCTGACAGGTGCCGGCGAAAAGGCATTTATGGCGGGGGGAGATATTAAAGGCTTTCCTCACAAAATAGGTAATCCGAACCTCGTGCCGCAGTTTTTAAAAACACATGGCATGTTTAACCGCATCGACTTTTCCCCGAAGCCTGTAATCGCGGTCATTAATGGCTATGCCTTAGGCGGAGGCTGCGAGTTGGCTATCGCTTGCGATATCCGAATATCAGAAGAGCAAGCACTACTCGGGGTTCCAGAATGCACATTGGGACTATTGCCTGGTGCTGGAGGCACACAGAGGCTTCCAAGGCTAATAGGTGAAGCAAAAGCGAAAGAATTAATGTTTACAGGAGAACATATCAGTGCAGAAGAGGCTGTAACAATCGGACTTGTAAACAGAGTCGTGCCAAGAGGAGAAGGGTTGGAAGCTGGACTAAAGCTGGCACGTAAAATTGCTCGAAATTCCCCTGCCGCAATTAGAAACATAAAGAAAGCCGTAGATGAAGGCATAGAGCTGCCATTTGAAAAAGCCATTCAAAGAGAAGCCGAATTATTTCAAGAGCTGTTTTTAGCTGACGATGTAAAAGAAGGAGTAAAAGCATTTCTAGACAAAAGAAAGCCTGAATTTACCGGAAAGTAAATGGGATTGACAGAAAAGAACACTTTTCTGTCAGTTTTTTATTTTAGTATCCATTGAATGAAAAAATCGAAAACTGATTGATGGCACAGTAGGAGGGAAAAAGAAAGCCAGTGTCAGAACGTGGAACTGACATTAAATCATAAAAACCATTACACACTTTTTTCTTCCATAAATAATCCTCGTTCAATCGACTCATATTGGAATAAATACAAATAGACTATTATCATATAAGCAATCCCACTCTGTCATTAGTCTATCCTGTTTAGTCTATAGTACCTATCCTCCTAATCTTGCATAGTAAATAGAGTAATATTACTAGATTAATATGGGACATCCTTCACTTATCTGAAAATTCAAAACAAAGTAACCTTTTACATATAAACCTATTAGTCGCTAAATATGTATTTAATACCATTATTCACCAATGTCATATTACATAGATAATAATGAAATGAAGGGAGATGGGCTGGCTAGTTTCTTAGATTGAATGAAAGTTAAAAGAAAAGGGGGAAATACAGTTGGGTATCAAGAAAAAACTTGGAATGGGTGTTGCATCAGCAGCTCTAGGAATTGCATTAATCGGTGGAGGAACTTTTGCTTATTTTAGTGATAGTGTCACAACGCAAAATACTTTTGCAGCTGGAACTTTAGATTTGTCGGTAAATCCGGAAGCAATCGTTCATATTGAAAATATTAAGCCGGGCGACTCTGTGACAAAGGAATTTGTCCTTGGGAATAATGGAAGCTTAAATATTGCTAACATAAACCTGATTACTGACTATACCGTTGCAGACGCAGCTAATAATAATGTAGATGATTTCGGAAAGCATATCAGGGTTAATTTCTTATGGAATTGGGACAAAGAGAGCGAGCCAATTTTCGAAACAACCTTATATGATTTGAAAAATATGGATCCGGATGTAGTGAAAAAGGATTTATGGGATCCGTTTTGGCAGCAAAACAGCGGTTTAGCTCCGGGGGATACTAATGAACTTTGGGTACAGTTCGAATTTATTGATAACGGTGAAGATCAAAACCAATTTCAAGGAGACAATCTATCACTCCAATGGACATTCAATGCAACTCAAGGTGACGGGGAAGACCTTTAATCACTATTAATAGAATAGGAGGGTTATAGTATGAATATAAAAATAAAGGTGGTTTCAACTGCATTTGCTTTATCGATGGCTTTAAGTGCATTGAGTGGAGTCACTGCAAATGCGGAGTCAAATCATATAAAATATCATGATGATGTACAAACACCTTCATATATCATTGAAGATTGGAAGGCACCTGCCGGGTTAAGCAAAAAGGAAGCAGCGAAGGCGTATTTAGCAAAAAATAGTGAAAAGTTCCAAATGATGAAGTCTGAAGCAGTAGAAAGCTTCGAGATTAAAGATGAGATTAGTGATAACGAAACGGGGACTCATCATTTCAAGGTGAACCAGTTATATAAAGGAATCCCTGTATATGGTGCCGACCAAACATTGGCGCTGGATCATGACAATAAAGTGACGGCTTATTTTGGAAAAGTCGTACCCAATTTAGAGCAAGAGAAAATTGATACTAAAGTCTCAATTACAAAAAAAGAAGCAATTGATATAGCAAAGGCAGGAATTGAGGCGGAGATTGGCGAAGTATCTAGTTACGATGGTGAAATTAATCTAGAACCATATATTTATGAATACAAAGATGAATTTTACAGTACTTTCCTTGTAACTGCTTCTACTAGCAGTCCAGAAGTCGGCTTCTGGCATTATTTTATTGACACAGCTACTGGTAAAGTTATAGACAGCTTTAATGCCGCACATGAAGTAACTGCATTTGGATATGGTGTATTCGGCGGGAAGCAGATGTTTGAAGCAAGCTATATTGACGGATTATTCAGACTCCACGACCAAACACGAGGCCAAGGTGTCATCACTTACGATTATGATAATAATGTGAATGAGGACGTGACAAGTGTAAGCAAGATGTTCCGTGATGGCGCAGCTGTTGATGCTCATGCGAACTCTCAAAAAACATATGATTATTTTAAAAATACCTTTAACCGCAACTCTGTAGATGATAACGGCCAGCGTCTGCTTTCGAGAGTACATGTCGGCGATAACTGGAACAATGCTTCCTGGAACGGTGTGTATATGTCTTATGGAGATGGGGACGGCATTCGCTTCCATCCTTTAGCTGGCGGATTAGATGTTGCCGCTCATGAAATGTCACACGGCGTTATACAGCACACGGCAAGCTTAATTTATCGCAATGAGTCTGGGGCATTAAATGAATCATTTGCAGATATTTTCGGTGCAATGGTTGATCGTGATGATTGGATCATTGGTGAAGATATCATGGCAAATGGAGCAATTGGACTGCGTTCTCTAGAAGATCCTGCCGCCCTCATTGAAAACAGAACACAAGAGCCATACCCTGATCATTGGAGCAAGCGGTATACTGGAACATTGGATAACGGCGGTGTTCATATTAACAGCAGTATAAATAATAAAGCGGCATATCTAGTTTCTGAAGGCGGGGAGCATTATGGCGTACAAGTTACAGGAGTAGGGCGAGAGGCAACTGAACAAATTTATTACAGAGCGCTCTCTCATTACCTCACTGCAAGCTCAAATTTCGCAATGATGAGACAAGCGGCTATTCAGGCAGCCACTGATTTATATGGAAGCAATTCTGACGCTGTCAAAGCTGTCCAGCAGGCATATAACGCAGTAGGCGTATACTAGAATGATAGAAACTAGCTGCTAATTTTTTGGGGAAAAGTAAGCAGCTAGTTTCCCTATTATATTTTAAAAATACATAAATAAATAGCATTGACTTTGAAAGTCTAGATAAAGAGGGTGGCACCAAAATGAGTTCAAATCGATTCCTGCAATTATGGAAAAATAACAAGCGATTACAGCTGATAGTGAAACTTGGTGCTGTATGGTTCTTATTCCTTGCGATGACTAACTATCTTAAAGGAGAGACCAATGCCTTATATACTACCTCTAGTACCGTTGCAGTTGCAGTACAAGCAGGAGAATGGGAGATAGAGGAAGAGGCGGGAGATGAATTAGCCGAAGAGGAAGAAAAAGAAGAAACTGTAAAAGACGAAGAGAGCTCTGAAGAGGAAGTGAAAACTGAAGAGCCTAATACAGTAAAACCTGATGAAAAGGAAGCTGGTACTGAACAGCCTCAAAATCCAGACGAAGAATTAGACGAAGCGGTAGAGGCAAAAAAACCTGTTGAAGAAGAAACGGATGAAAAAGAGAATGAAGAAATAAATCAGGAAGATGAAAAAGTAGATGAGCAATCTTCAGAAGGAGAGGGACAATGAAAAAGATTTTAAAAATATTCAGTTCAATTATCACCGCAGTATTATTTATCAATGTGCTCGCGTTGTCATTCATTGTCATTTCTTCAAAAGCTTCAGGCGGTGAGCCGCTCATTTTTGGCCATCAGCTTAAATCAGTGCTATCCGGTTCAATGGAGCCCACTTTTCAAACTGGATCTATTATTGCAGTAAGTCCATTAGAGGGTGATGAAAAGAAAAATCTGAAAGCTGGTGATGTAATCACCTTCCAGACGAAGGATGATATTCTTGTTACACATAGAATTACGGACGTGCAGAATAATGGAAGCCACGTCATGTATGAAACAAAGGGTGATAATAATAATACAGCAGATATTGAACCGGTACTCGCAGAAAATGTAACGGCTGTTTATTCAGGATTTACGATACCTTATGCAGGTTATTTTATTGATTTTGCCCAATCTAAAGAAGGCAGTGCGTTGCTGCTTATCCTTCCAGGTGTGTTTTTACTCTTTTATGCGGGCGTTTCAATATATCAAGGATTGAGGGAAATCGATAAAAAAACAAAGGAAATGAAATCAGATGAGAAGACTGTTTAAAAATCACGTTGAAATATAGAGCGTGATTTTTATTTTTTTGACTATAATAACTGAAAGTTCTGTCTGAATTGTGTATGATTGATGATGAAGGAATTTACATATAAATACATTAATTGGAGAGGAAATATGGAAAAACAAATTATATTAATTAGGCACTGCGAAGCAGAAGGACAGGAGCCACATGCACCATTAACTAGGAATGGGGAAAACCAGTCATTATTATTGAGTAAGTTGTTAAGCGAACATAAAGTCGATAAAATTATCTCCAGCCCATTTAAGCGCGCAATAAAAACAATCGAGCATTTTAGCAATGTTAGTGGAATCAATATTGAAATAGATTCAAGGCTATCGGAGAGAATATTAAGCGCTTCTCCGTTAACAAATTGGCAGGAGCTTCTGGAGCATTCATTTAGAGATTTAGATTTGAAATTAGAAGGCGGAGAATCCAGCAGGGAAGCAATGAAAAGAATAGGTGCCGTGATTGATGAAGCGTTAGCAAGTGATAGTGAGCATATTCTTGTTGTAACCCATGGCAACTTACTCTCGCTACTATTAAAAACATACGATCATAATATAGGTTATGGAAAATGGAAGGGTTTATCTAATCCTGATGTTTATCAATTGCAATATAAAGAGGCAAACGTAAGATTAAAAAGAATATGGGGGAAGAACAACGATGAATTATAATGATAAAACATTTACAGCTGTACAAAATTCCGATAATGGGGAAGTCTCTTCACAAACATTTTTTCATTATAAGCAAGAAGGCAATATCTTGTTAGGCGCTTATGAGGGCGGAGAAATTATTAAGGGGACACTCATTGGCCTAGTACATGAGAATGGCAAATTATCTTTTAGATATAATCATGTCAATGTAGCAGGGGAAATTCGCGGTGGTTCTTGTGAATCTTCTCCTGAAATATTGGAGGATGGCAGGGTCCGCTTATATGAAGAGTGGCAATGGACAGATGATGAAAAAGCAAAAGGACAATCGATTATAGAAGAACTTAAAGTAGCTGAAGGATAATAATGACAGTACAACGAGAAGAAGCAAATTATGCCGGTTTTTGGATTAGATTAGCAGCGAATTTTTTAGACTTCATTCTGTTTCACATCCCTTTTGCTATTATTATATTTTATTTAACGGGTGATTTTAATATAGAATGGGCTAGTCAATGGTACTGGGAATTATTATATTATAGCTATTTAACAATTTTGCCTATATTTTGGAGCGGATATATCATAGGGAAAAGAATTTGCCGAATACGTGTATGCAACAATAATGGTCAAAGATTGATATTCTTCCAAATGTTGATTCGAGAAGTGTTAATAAAATACGCATTCGCCATTTTAACTTTTGGACTCGTCAATGTTGCTAGCATAATGATGATGATCATTCGTAATGATAAGCACGGTATTCATGATTTAGCTGCAGGTACTTATGTGACGCATGCAAATCCGATTCAATATGAATTGAAGAAATCCTACTTTAATTAAGAAGAAATGAGGCAATAGGAAGAATGACGATTACAAATGTATTCCTTGTTCGCCATGCACATTCAAATTATTCAACAGATGAATGGAACAGACCGTTATCTGAAAAAGGAAGATTGGCGATTGAAGCTCTGCTTAAGATTTTTAGTAAGATTGCCATAAATGTAGTAATATCAAGTCCTTATAGAAGAGCAGTTGAAACAGTTGAGGGAATTAACCGAAATTTAGAGGTTATATTAATTGAAGATTTCAAAGAAAGAACCATTTCATTGAAAAAAGCAGATGATTTTCATGGTGAGGTACTTAAAGCATGGGTCAATCCTCACTATAAACTAGCTGGCGGGGAATCAAACAAGGAAGCACAAACAAGAGGTGTGACAGCACTCCAACAAATAATAAGAAAGTATGCTGGTAAGAATATAATAATCGGAACCCATGGCAATTTAATGGCGTTAATCCTCAACGAATTTGATTCCTCTTTTGACTTTCATTTTTGGCAACGATTAACAATGCCTGATGTGTATCAGTTAACATTTAAAAATGAAGAATTAACATCGATAAAACGAGTATGAAATGGAATAGAAACAAACAGGACTGCATTGCTGCAGTCCTGTTTTTAAGCTTTTTTAAGCTTTTTCTTAAGAGGTTCATTTCCTTGGACGCCTAGAACGTCAAGAAGAAATACGAACACAGGTATTCCGACAATTAATCCCCAGACACCAAAGAAATGTTCACCAAATATTAACACGATAAATGTATAGAATACTGGTAAATTAGTTTTTGATGACATTAGTTTAGGGTTTAATATATATGCTTCGATAGCATGGATAATCATAATAACGATAAGAAGATAGACAACGAGCATAATGCCGCCAATCGTATAGGCGATTAAACTTAATGGAAACAAGGATATGATGACACCAGCAACCGGAATTAATCCTAAGAAGAAAATTAGAATGGATAGCCCCATGAGGTGAGGGAAGTCCATTATCCATAAAGCAAAAGTTGTCAATGTACAATTGACAAGGGCAATGATAAATTGCGCTTCAATGACTTTTCCAAATGTTTGCACGAATTTTGATCCGAAATAGGCAATCTCATTATAAAAAGGTGCAACCTTACTATCCTTAAACTTGCTTGTAAATTCAATCAATTTTGGTTTTTCTAGTACAAAAAATATACTTAATATTAATGAAATCAATAACTGGACGCCAAATGAACTAATGTCAGAGAAATATTTTAAGAGCACTGTGACGCCTTGCTCCAAATAGGACGAAATATCATTGCGTTCATACATTTCGGTTATATAATTCAAAATGATATTGTCGTGTTTTTGACTAAAGAAAGACTGCATTTGTCCAATTAATTGCGAGATTTCAAAAATAATCATTGGCAAATATCTGCTTATACCTATGGACAATAAACCAATGATAAGTAAGAAAAGCCCAATAACTGTAAATTTCCGATTGATGTTCATCCGTTTAAGCACGAGATTCACTAATCTGTCCATTAAAAAAGAGATAATAAAGGTAATTAAAATTACATTTATCATACTTTTCATTAAAAATAACACAAATACGAGTATAGCAAAGATTAAGACTCTTTTTATTCCGCTATTATAAAAGAAGCTTTTAACATTCTCCATTTTCTTTCCCCCCATATGTACTGAAATCAAGTACGATTGTACTTAATAGAGGGTATCAAAGATAGCTGGATTGAAATTGTACAGGAATGTTGAATGGCTGTTTGCCAGGTATTTGCACATATTGATCCACAGTAAGAGGAGGCTTTATTGATAATTTAGGGCCTTCAATATAAGCCGTAACCTGCAGTTCAACCGCTTCACTTAAACTTGCTGCGATATATGATGAGTGATACAACAAAGGCAATTCTTCTCCATGAATTTCTTCACTTGTGTTACTTTGTGTGAAACCGCTTAGATCGACTTGGTGATTTAACGAAGGGTAAACGGTTACAGTCAATATGATGATTGAAAACAACACTTTGAGCAATTTATACATCCTTTCACAAGACCCTAATGTATATTTTATAATATTTTATTCCTTTTTCATATCTCAAAATGTATTCTTCAAAAATTTCTTACCTTTTATAAGCTAACTATGATAGAAGGGGACAGAATATTCTACTTTTGTTCTAGATTAATTTTGATGCTATTTAACCTAAGCACACTTCTTTTTAGCATGAATTATGCAAAAGTGTGGCAAAATAATGATTCATTATTATGCATGGGGTGAGAGTGTGGAGAAGGTTAAGACAATGTTCATTTGGTTCATGATTTTTTTTTATATTGTCATGCCATCTTCCTGGCATCTAACGGTTTTTGCGGGTGATGATGCGTCCGTAATCAATATCAAAATAATGCAGACAACAGATATGCATGGAAATATTCTTGATTATAAATACCAGTCAGCTGAGAAAACAGTAGATTTTGGTTTAGTAAGGACGGCATCGCTTATAAAAAAAATAAGGGAGGAATATGAGAATACTTTACTGTTTGATACAGGTGATATTTTAGAAGGAAACGCGCTAGGTGAGTATGCTTATCGAAGCAGATTTTTTAATTTAGGGAGGGTGCACCCAGTAATTAAAGCAATGAACTATTTAAATTATGATGGTGCAACAGTTGGTAATCATGAATTTAATTATGGCCTGAATTTTTTGATGCAAAGCTTGCAAGGAGCGGCGTTTCCATTTGTTAATGCAAATATTTATATTGATGACCATAATACCAATCCAATAGATGATATTAATTTGCTGCCGCCATATATCATTCAAGACAAAGAATGGACAGACGAATCAGGCGTAAAACAAAAGCTGAAAATAGGCATCATCGGATTTGTTACCCCAATCGTTGCAGAGTGGGATAAAGAGTATTTTCGCGATAAATTAATAGTAAAGAATATATCAGAAACAGCCAGGCATTATGTGCCCCTTATGAAGGAGGAAGGCGCAGATATTATCGTTGCCCTAGCTCATGTGGGCATGGATGCTGATAAAGGATTGCAAGAAAAAGAAGGAAATTCTGTATCAGACCTTAGTCAAGTGAGTGGCATCGATGCCATCCTTTATGGACATACACATTCTGTCTATCCTTCAAGACCTGGTCTAAATTTAGTAAATACTAGTAGACCAGCGATTGTTCAAGCGGGATATTGGGGTAACCACTTAGGCATTATTGATCTTAAACTTGTTAACAAGAACGGGAAATGGAAAGTAGAAAAGAGCACTTCCTCTATTCAAACGATTTATCGGACAATAAAAAACAAGAAGATTCCCGTTACTGGAAGAGATACAGAATTGGAAAAGCTCATGATGAAGGACCATTTAAATGTAAAAAAATTTAGTGAAATAAAGTAATGAGCTAACAGGAGGTATGTTAGCTCAGTGTGTTGAGAAAGTGATGCGAATAAAATTCAAATGGATTTGAAACGGTGTCCGTTCGATCCCTGGGGGAGAGAGGTGAGGTTGTCGAGAGTCTGGAGACGCCTAGCGTGAACTGTACCCCAATTTAGATAAGAAAAGTAACTAATAGAAAATCGGTGGTGAAACGGGGTACGATTATATGAATAGACCATGTTCTGCTTAACTACGCTCAATTTCGGTTCCAAATCCGCAAACTAAGACCATTATCTGCTTAACTCCGCTTAAAATGGTTCCAGTTCAACATTTTAAAAAACGAGTTTCTTTACAACTTAAGCTAACAGGAAGTCTGTTAGCTTCTTACTTTCCATATATTTTACTTATGCTTTTTACATAGGTAATATCAACAGTGATATCATCAATTATGAAAGACTCTAACATAGAGTCATGTTTATTTTCTTCCCATAATTTATGTTCATGCCTATATAAATAATCTTCAAATTGGTAAATATCAGCACCGATGTTCTTCGCTTTATTAATTGATGCCATTACATCTTTTTTTACTTCTTCAATGAATCTTTTTTCTACTTTTAATGGATCTCTATTCTCAGCGCCTTCTCTTAAAATGACAGACACTTTTATTGTTAATTGATAGCGTTCTTGACCGTCTTCTTTTTTAACTGATTTTTTATCCTTTGGATCGCGTACTTCGATGCTGATGGGCGTAGAGTCACTTTCATCATAATATAAATGAATTAAGCTTCTTTCTGAATTTGAATTAAATTTTATATATCCAGTTAAATCTTCTTTATTTATGCTGCCGAGATAGTCATACCCTCTATTAAAATAAGCACCTTTTATGACTGGAACCGGGAGTATATGAGTATCTTTATGAATGATATTCTTATTCATTACTACCTTTGGTATGATTAACATTTTCGTTTTTTCAGTTGATCTAATAATCATTTCTTCGGTTTCCAGTGGTGGTAAATCTGAAGCCAAAGAATGGGTATCAAGCGGCTGCGCTAGATGTGAAGTAATATACGGGTAATAAAAAGGCATTTTTGAAGTAAGGATTTCCTGTAGGTTTTCTTCTGTTCCATAAACATACCCGCTTAAGCGAAAGTTAAAGTTTGTATCAAGGGACTCTATGATATCATTCAATTTGTGATCAATTGCATTTTTTGAGAATAGAAATATTTGCATTTGATCATAATTGACTTTTATTTGCATTCCTTTGTAAATATCTATTAATGCCTCGTCTATTGTATTTCCTTTACCGGCGCCTATCCATACAGGCTTTTCTATGTTGATCGAGCTGCCTTCTGTTTTTGCCAAATTAGAAAAGTCCATAAATTGCAGATAAACATGAAACTTTTCTTCTTTATAATCAACTCCAATTCCAACAGCATATGCCTGATATTGAATTTCCACCATATGCCCACAGCCGGATAACAACAATATTGCAAATAGAATGACAAACTTCTTTCTTCTCATTTTTCATCACCAGTTCTCGTATCATCCGTTACTTCATATGTTTGATTTCTTTTTCTGTATAGGGAAATGGGAAATCTAATGATTGATTTCAAAATTTCAAACCAGTTTTGATCTTTAACAATCGCTAAAAATGGCATTCCGAATGACTTTAATGTGGATAGATGAATCAATAAGGAAATGATGGATAATATGAATCCAAAAATCCCGAAGAAGTAACTGATTAGGAGTACACCCATCCGAAGAAAAAACACATTTCCACTTAAACTAACATTAACAAGTGTAAATCCAGCTACTGCGGTAATACCTACAACAATCAATAAGGTAGGAGAAGTAATACCAGCCCGGATGGCTGCATCTCCAATAATTAAACCGCCAATCACGGCCACTGTTTGTCCAATACCTTTTGGCAAACGGGCGCCAGCTTCTTTAAACAACTCAAACATAATAAACATAGTTATCATTTCTAACAGTGTCGAGAACGGAAGCCCCATTTTTGAAATTGTAATTGTTGCAATGAGAGGCAATGGGAGCTGTCCCACATTATGAGTGACCAATGCAGTATAGAATCCTGGCAAAAATATGCTAACAAACAGGCCCATTATTCTAATTAATCTTTCGACTGAAGAATAGTAAAAACTGACATTACTGTCTTCAGCAGTTTTCATTAAAAAAGTGAGATTAATGGGAGCGATAATCACAGTTGGCGCGCCATCCATAACGATGGAAAATCTTCCTTGGGTTAGTGACTCTGCTACAAAGTCAGGTCTGCCCGTAAAATTGGTTAGCGGCATAAGCGAAGATTTCTGATCGATGATTAAATCTGCCAGTTCGTCTCTGCTCTGTAGAATATCAACATCTATTGACCCAAGCTTGCTGCGGACTTGATTTAAAATTTCCTGATTCATGACATCTTTTAAATAAATAAGGGATACTTTAGTGTTTGATCTTGTCCCGATTGTGAATTCTTCAGTTACAAATGAAGTGGATTTTAGCCTTTTTCTAATCAAACCGATATTCGTGCTCAAATCCTCAGTAAATCCATCCTTCGGACCTGTAATAGACACTTCTACAACGGATTCCTCAGGCTGTCTCGAAGGAGGATTTCTCACATCATAAATATATACTTTTTCTCTGAAGCTTGAAATTACGATAAGCTTACCTTCAAATACTTCCTCAGTAATTTTCTTTTCATCCATGTCCTTTTTAAAGCAATAATCGCTTTGGATAAAGTTATATAATGCATCGTCATCCTTTAATCGCTGTTCGGATAAATAGGGAAGAACAAGCGATTGCACCATTTTCGTATCAGCAATTGACTTGCAAAAAACAATCGTGATTTGTCCATGAGGTACATGTTTGACCGGTATCGATTTAATCATAATATCAGATGAGTAATTGAAAAGTTTTTTTAATGATTCAATTGTGTAAATCGATTCTTTCCTGTTCAATATGCTCACCCACTTTTCCATCTGTTTTTATTTTTCAATACGTAAATTGTGACGATTAAAAATTGCAATGAAACAGCAAAGCAAGAGATTGGTAAAAAGTAATGATAAACAAAATTATAAAAATGATCTTGGTCTAATGGTACAACGCACGCGATAAGAAGAAGGATGAAAATGATATCGATGGCAAGTTTTTTATTTTCACCCTTATTAATTAATCTAGTTGCAATATATATAAATAAACTAATTCTTATAATTCCACCGGAAAGCCATTGGAAAATAGCAAAAAAGTCAGTGTGCGAAATATATCTCCCAATAGAAATAATTCTCCACTCTTCAAACGCCGGATAGCGAAAATTTGCTGCATGTTCAGGTCCAAATTCTACAATAGCTCCAATGGTAGGTCCGCACATTAATCCAATGATGATAAAACCTAAAACAGCAATCTGTTTTTTACTTATTCTTTTTTTTAATACAGGCAAGAAAAAAAGCAGCAGCCCTAACTCGATAATCGGAAGAGCGGTATATACTAAACCGTGAAAAATAGCTGATAAATCCTCTTGCAAAATTGGCAGCAACAATTCATAATGCTTCTTTTTCATATTGGCAAATGAGACAAAAAAACCTAAAAATGCAACTAAAGGCAATAAAATGCTGCTAATTATTGCCATAGTTTCAAGTCCTGATCTTGCACAATAGAGGCATGCAATAAGAAGCACAGCAGCGATGACAAAGCTTGAGAAATTTTGCATAAAGCTTAATTGCGACCAGTAAATAATTTCCTTAGCGGAAACAAACGCGGAAATAATAAGGTATATGATGATAGGACTGAATAATGCATAGAACCTAAAAGTCCCTAATTGTTGATAAAAAATTTGTATAAAATGTTTATTCTGGATAACAGACCCTAGTTTATAAACAATCGGTATGATAAGCATTAATGGGAAGACAGCTAGTAGCATGCTAATCCAAGCATCTCTGCCAGCAGTTGATAATACGGCTGGGATAATTTCCACATGGGCAAATAAGCCGATTCCCAAAAGGAAAATATAGGCGATACTAATAAATTTCATTTTATACATCAAAGCAAGTCACCTGTTTTTTCCTTATTATTTCAATAGAATCAATAAATATGCACTGAAGGCAATAGGAGAATAATTTGTAGAATTTATGTGATGCTATATTGATAATGTTGGTTTTTTAAACTAGAATTACTTATTGATAACTTATTTAAAGGAGACTCGAATGACTGAACAACCAATTATTCGTTTTGAGCATGTAACGAAACAATATGACAATGACCCAGCAGTTTTAAATGATGTATCTTTTGAAATTGAGCGGGGAAAATTTTATACATTGCTTGGTCCTTCCGGGTGCGGAAAGACAACAATTTTGCGGCTTATTGCAGGTTTCATAGAACCATCTAAAGGAACGATATCCTTTAATGGCAAAAACGTAAACCATGTGCCAGCAAACAAAAGACAGGTAAATACTGTTTTTCAGGATTATGCTTTATTTCCTCATTTAAATGTATTTGAAAATGTTGCGTTTGGTTTGAGAATTAAAAAAATGAAAAACCAAACAGTTGAGCAAAAAGTAAAAGAAGCGTTGAGATTTGTTAATTTGGAAGGCTATGAAAACCGTGAGATTAAGGAAATGTCAGGAGGGCAAAGACAGCGTGTTGCCATTGCGAGAGCAATCGTAAATGAACCAGAATTAATTCTCCTCGATGAACCATTATCTGCGCTCGATTTAAAACTTCGCACTGAAATGCAATATGAGCTTCGAGAACTGCAAAGAAATCTCGGTATTACATTCATTTTTGTCACACATGACCAAGAGGAAGCACTTGCGATGTCAGATGAAATTTTCGTCCTAAATAATGGGAATATTGAGCAGAGTGGGAGTCCAAATGATATTTATGATGAACCAATCAATCGATTTGTTGCAGACTTTATCGGAGAATCGAATATTGTAAGCGGGACTATGATTGATGATTATGTGGTGAATTTCACAGGAAAAACGTTTGAATGTGTTGATGGAGGATTTAATAAGAACGAAGAGGTCGAAATCGTTATTAGACCAGAGGACCTTGAAATTTCAAGTCCTGTAGATGGAAAACTACGTGTAAAAGTAGATTCGCAATTATTTAGAGGCGTCCATTATGAGATCAGCTGCTATGATGAAGACGGAAATGAGTGGCTTGTCCATTCTACTAAAAAAGCGATTGTTGGCGAGGAAATTGGCTTATTCTTCGAACCTGAAGCAATCCATGTCATGAGATACGGTGAAACAGAAGAAGAATTTGATAAGCGATTAGAGGCATATGAAGAGGGCAGCTATGAAAGCTAAATCACGTAATTATTATTTAATTCCTTATATTTTATGGATTGCCTTATTTGTCATTACACCGATTTTACTAGTTGTGTATTATTCATTCTTTAATATTGAAGGTGAATTTACATTTGAAAATTATCAAAAATTCTTTACCCCCGTTTATTTAAAAATGACATTCAGTTCGTTTTGGTATGCATTCCTAATAACGTTTTTTACTTTTATCATTGCCTATCCGACAGCCTATTTATTGACAAAGACAAAGCATAAGCAGCTCTGGCTATTATTAATCATTGTGCCATCATGGATTAACTTATTGCTTAAAGCCTATGCTTTTATCGGTATTTTTGGCACTTATGGTGCAGCAAATAATTTCTTAGAGGTCATGGGTGTTGGCGGCAAGCAAATTCTATTTACGGACTTTAGTTTTGTGTTTGTTTCCGTGTATATCTTTCTTCCATTTATGATTTTGCCGATTTTTAACGCCTTGGATAAACTCAATCCATCCCTTGTGGACGCAGCCAAGGACCTTGGTGCTTCTGGGTGGACAACATTTAAAAGAGTCACTTTCCCTTTAACACTTGATGGCGTAAAAGCTGGATGTCAAATTGTCTTTATACCTGCCTTATCGTTATTTATGCTTACGAGGTTAATTGCCGGAAACCGAGTAATTACGCTCGGAACTGCGATAGAACAGCATTTCCTCGTTACGCAGGATTGGGGCATGGGGGCAACAATTGCGGTATTCTTAATCATTGCAATGGTTATTATTATGCTTATTACTGGTAAGAGAAAGGGCGGGGTGATGTAATGACCAAATTTAAACTCTCCTCTCTTTACTTGATCGCTGTTTTCATTATTTTATATGCGCCAATATTTTATTTGATATTTTACTCATTTAACAGCGGCGGAGATATGTATAACTTTGAAGGATTTACTCTAGAATGGTATACGGAGATTTTTCAGGATACACGATTACTAATAATTGTATTAAATACAGTTGTTGTTGCACTATTATCCGCAGCCATTTCTACTATTCTTGGTGTAGCTGGTGCTTTAGCGATTTATTATGCACGAAGAAGGCAAACGAAGAATGCACTCCTTTCATTAAATAATGTATTGATTGTCAGCCCAGATGTTATTATTGGTGCATCGTTTTTAATTTTCTTTACGATGATCGGAATTAAATTAGGCTTTATTTCAGTATTGTTAGCACATATAGCTTTCAGTGTGCCAATAGTTGTGTTAATGGTGCTTCCTAAATTAGAAGAAATGAGTACCAGTATGATTTATGCAGCCCTCGATTTAGGTGCGAGCCGGTTTGATGTGTTGACGAAGGTCATCCTGCCTTATATTACTCCTGGGATATTTGCAGGGTTTTTTATGGCTTTAACTTATTCTCTAGATGACTTTGCAGTTACATTCTTTGTTACAGGTAATGGTTTCTCTACATTGTCAGTAGAAATATATTCGCTTGCTAGACAAGGTGTATCTTTAAGCATTAATGCTTTATCTGCACTGTTATTCTTATTTACTATGCTGCTCGTGATTGGTTATTACTTTATTACAAAAAAGGCAAATAAACCGAATGGGATGGGGGTAAGACAATGAAACAGCTTGTACGTGCATTAATCATTGTTTTTGTCGTATCCTTTGGATTATTATATATTGTTAATCGGCTCAACACCGCTCAAGGCTATACTGGAGATAATACGTTAACGGTGTATAACTGGGGCGATTATATCGATATGGATATTCTCGATCAATTTGAGGAAGAGACAGGCATTAAAGTGATTTATGAAACCTTTGATTCAAATGAAGCGATGCTTACGAAGATTCAACAAGGTGGAACTTCTTATGATATTGCCGTTCCTTCAGAATATGCAATTGAAAAAATGGAAGAAGAGGATTTATTGCTGCCAATTGATCATGTGAAGATCCCGAATTTGCAATATATCGACTCAAGATTTCTTGATTTGTCATTTGACGAAAATAATAAATATTCTATTCCATATTTTTGGGGAACAGTAGGGATTCTTTATAATCCTGATGAAGTTGGTGATATTTCATTTTCAGAATGGGATGATCTTTGGGATCCATCCTTGAAAAATGATATTTTGCTTGTCGATGGTGCGAGGGAAGTTATCGGCTTCAGCTTAAACAGCATGAATTATTCATTAAATGAAACGAATAAGGCACGTTTAGTGGAAGCAAAGGAAAAGCTTGATTTATTAACCCCTAATATAAAGGCCATTGTAGGCGATGAAATACGGCTGCTAATGCAAAATGAAGAGGCAGCTGTAGCGGTATTGTGGTCCGGCATTGCCCAGGATGCAATTTGGGAAAATGATAAACTTGAATATGTTGTTCCTGAGCAAGGCTCTAACCTTTGGTTTGATAATATGGTCATTCCAAAAACTTCGAAAAACCCAGAAGCAGCTCATCAATTTATCAATTTTATGCTTGATCCAGAAATCGCTGCCCAAAACGCCGATTATGTTGGTTACTCGACCCCTAATCGCGAAGCTTTAAAGCATCTCGATGAAGAGACAGTAAATGATGAACGTTTTTATCCTGATGAAGAAACGACAGATAACCTTGAAGTATATGAAAATCTCGGCAAAAGAATGCTCGCGTTTTATAATGATCTATTTTTAGAATTTAAAATGCATAGAAAATAATGGGATAGAAACAGGCTTATCTAGAGTAAAAATATAGTGAAAATAGAATTCCCAAACTCTTCATTTATTATTGAAATGAGTTGTCACATCGTTAGGCTATCTGATTTATTCAGGATAGCCTTTTTTTATTAGAAAAACAGGCTTATTTTAATTTTTTTGAACCAATAGTTTAACCAGGAATATATTTTTTCGCAATAAAGCGTTGAACTTTCTTTAATATTGTGATAATTTAAGTAAAATAAGAAGTTTACACTTCAAATATATTGCATATTCAGTTTACACTTCAAAAAATAAGGTGATAATCATGATTTTAAAAGAAGTTATTACTTCAGCATATAATCATCTTTCCAAAAGTCAGCAAAAGGTTGCGAAATACCTGCTTGATTCACCAAAAGACATCGCCGTTTTATCAGCTAGTGAGATTGGTGAAAAAGCTGGAGTGAGTGAAACAACAGTGATTCGGTTCTGTTATGCACTCGGATTATCGGGATTTACAGAATTGCAAAAGGGTGTCAGGGAGCAACTTTTGACAGAGAAAAGCTCATTGCAATCCTATGTAAAAGCGAAACAACCATTGGCAGATGATCCGCATCTTCATGCAAAAATAATGAATAATGATTGTGAAAAAATCTCTCTTGCCATTGATTTAATAAATGAAGCAGATTTTCAGGAAATGATTGAGGCAATTGATTCAGCGGAAGAAGTGTTTATTACTGGCGCACGCACCTCATTTGCTGCTGCAAGCTGGCTTTCATTTACTTTAGGGCTAACAAGGAAGAAAGTAAGATTAATTCGTTCTGATACAGATGATTTATTGCATATTCTTCATTCTATGAACGATAAAACAACGGTTATTTCCATTTCCTTTCATCGATATGTGAAAGAAACAATTAAATTTACTGAAGCTGCGAAGAAGCAGGGTGCATTTATTGTAGGAATAACTGATTCGGCTTTATCTCCATTGCAAAAATCTGCAAATTTACTTTTTCCTATATATCCTGCAGGAAAATCAACAATAGATTCAACACCTGTGTTATTTTCATTCTTAAATGCGATCGTCGCAGGTGCAACTTTAAAAAATCAAAGTGGCTTTAAGGAAAGGAATCATCTTTATGATCAGCTATACGGTGATTATTTTGAGCCATATTAACTTGTAATTCTAATGAGGTGATAAGGATGAAAGAGCTAGATGAATTAAAACCGGTGATTCAGACGGTATTTCAGCATTTACATACTCACCCTGAAGTGAGCTGGAAAGAGTATGAAACGACAAATTATATCGCAAGCATTTTGCATAAAGAAGGAATAAATTTCGAAAGGTTTGATGATTGTACCGGCCTTGTGGCTGAGATTGGTAAAGGCGAGACTGCTATCGGTTTAAGAACTGATATGGATGCATTGTGGCAGGAGGTAAATGGAGAGTTTAGGGCGAATCATTCCTGCGGACACGATGCCCATATGACAATGGCCATTGGAGCGATGCTTGTTCTAAAAAGAATCGGTGCAGCAGATCGAGGGAGAATTAAATTCATTTTCCAACCTGCTGAGGAAAAAGGAACAGGCGCACTAAAACTAGTAGAAAAAGGTGTGGTTGATGATGTTCACTTCCTTTATGGTGTTCATTTAAGACCTATTCAAGAGCTAGAGGACGGATATTCAGCTCCCGCCATTTATCACGGTGCTAGCAAGTTCATTGATGGAGAGATTATTGGAGAAGATGCACATGGAGCAAGGCCTCATTTAGGACATAGTGCAATCGAAGTCGGCGCAGCAATGGTACAAGAAATAAATCGAATCAAGCTGGACCCAATGATTCCTTATTCAGCTAAAATGACCAAATTTTTATCTGGAGGGGAATCCGGAAATATTATCCCTGGTAAAGCGGCTTTCAGCCTTGATTTAAGAGCGCAAAATAATCAAACGATGGATGCTTTGTCTGCGAAAGTAGAAACTATTTTTAACTATTTATCAAACCTGCATGATGTCGAAATAAATTGGAATGTAGCAGCTAATATCGCTGCAGCAGAAGTGGATAACGAAGCGGTTCAATTTATGGCAACAGCTATTGCTGATACGCTTGGAGAAGAAAAATTAAGCGAGCCAATTATAACAACAGGCGGAGAAGACTTTCATTTTTATACATTAAAGCGACCGCAATTAAAAGCAACCATGCTCGGGTTAGGCTGTGGATTAGCTCCAGGTCTCCACCATCCGCAAATGACCTTTAATTCAGAAGCAATTTTTTCAGGCATTGAAATTTTAGTAAAGACCATTTTAAACACACAAGCAAAAGAAGGTGAGTAACCAATGCAACAAGGTCTTGAAGTGAAATCTCTAACAACAATAGAAGACATGAAAGTCGTACAGAAATTAGAAGCTGAGGTATGGGAAATGGAGCCTATTCCCATTCATCAAACAATTACAGCGGTAAAAAATGGCGGCATCATGCTCGGCGCTTTTTACAACGGTGAACTTGTAGGCTTTAGTTATGGTTTTCCTGGATTTGATAGAGGGAAAAGCTTCCTGTGCTCGCATATGCTGGGCATCCATAAAAACCATCGCGATAAAGGAATAGGTGCATTGCTTAAAGAAGCGCAAAAGGAGGAAGCGATAAGGCTTGGATACGAATTAATCCGCTGGACTTTTGATCCTCTGCAAAGCAGGAACGGCTATTTAAATCTATCGAAACTAAAAGGCATTTGCAATGATTACGCTGTTAATTGCTATGGTGAAATGGAAGATGGAATAAATAAAGGATTACCGAGTGACCGCTTTAATATCGAGTGGTGGATTCGCAGTCAACATGTAAACGACAATCTCCATAATTATTCAGAACCTGTCAGGCCGTTCCGGTGGGAGTTAACGGAAGCAGGGTTCCCTATACTTACAAATATAGATGGGGATATGCGTCATATCGATGATAGTGATGATGTAGTATCTATACCGATTCCTTTACAATTCAATGAACTAAAGGTCGCAAATCCTGCACTTGCATTACAATGGAGAAAAAATACAAGGGCCATCTTCCAAACATTATTCAGTAAAGGATACACAGCATTTTCGATGACGAAAGAGAATGAAATTATCTATATGAATTTAATTAAAAGAGATAGATTAAAACTTGAAAAAGAGGGATGAACATGAGACTGACAGAAGTAACACTTAGACATCTTAAAATGAGAATGAAAGCACCGTTTACAACAAGCTTCGGTTCTTTCCAAGATAAAGAGTTTATTTTATTGGAAGCAAAAGATGAACAAGGTAATATTGGCTGGGGAGAATCTGTAGCATTCGATACACCTTGGTACAATGAGGAAACGTTCAAAACAAATTGGCATATGCTCGAAGATTATCTTATTCCTGCTTTACTAAATAAGGAGATTGAACATCCAGATGAGGTATCAGCACTATTTTCCGCTTATAGAAAAAATAATATGGCTAAATCGACCGTTGAGGGGGCAGTATGGGATATTTTTGCTAAACGTCAAGGCATCACTCTTGCTGAAGCTTTAGGCGGCAAAAATGACAAAATTGAAGTAGGTATTAGCATTGGTATTCAAGAAACAGTAGAAGACTTAATGCAATTAATTGAACGCTATGTTTCTGAAGGCTATAAGCGAATGAAGATTAAGATCAAACCAGGCTGGGATGTAGATGTAATCAGACAAGTAAGAGAAAGATTCCCTAATATCCCACTAATGGCAGATGCAAATTCAGCTTATCGTTTGACAGATATTGACCATTTAAAACAACTGGATGAATTTAATTTAATGATGATTGAACAGCCATTAGCATCAGATGATATTGTTGATCATGCAAAGCTACAAAGGGAAATGAAAACGCCAGTATGTTTGGATGAAAGCATCCATTCCTTGGAGGATACGAGAAAAGCACTAGAGCTTGGAAGCTGTAAAATTATTAATATTAAAATCGGCAGAGTCGGCGGCTTAACCGAAGCAAAGAAAATCCATGATTACTGCATGGAAAGAGACATTCCGGTATGGTGTGGAGGCATGCTTGAATCTGGAATTGGACGAGCTCATAATGTGGCTATAACAACGCTTGATAACTTTATTCTGCCTGGTGACACAGCCGGATCATCCCGCTATTGGGAAAAGGACATCATTACTCCTGAAGTAGTCGTTAACGATGGTTATATTTATATTCCAGAAGAGCCAGGAATCGGATATAAGCCAGATATGGAGACAATTAAACAATTTACAGTAAATGAAAAACGTTATTGTTAAAAGATAGAAGTAGCTCAGCTGCAAATATGAAAAAAAGCAGCTGATTACTTTTCAAAAATAAAAATCAGAAAATTCTATCAATTAGAGGTGCAGCGATGAAAAAAGTTATTCAAATAGCAGGTGCTTATGTAGGAATCATCATTGGTGCCGGATTTGCTTCCGGGCAAGAGGTTTTGCAGTTTTTCACTACATTTGGCTGGCCGGGGTTTATAGGAACAATTGTTGCAACATTTTTATTCGCCTTTTTAGGCATGAATATTACGCAAATCGGAAGCCGGCTTCAAACACAGTCTCATAAAGAAGTTGTCAATCATATTTGTGGAAAATATCTCGGTCTGGTTGTTGATTTCATTATCACTTTCTTCTTATTCGGCGTAGCAGTGATTATGTTTGCCGGCGCAGGGTCAACATTTGAACAGCAGTTCGGAATTCCTCAGGCATTTGGGAGCTTTATTATGGTCGCGATGACAATTCTCACTTGTTATTTTAATGTTGACCGTGTAATGACAATTATTGGTAGTATCACTCCGTTCTTACTTATTTTGGTAATGATACTATCCGGTTATGCTTTATTCACTACAGAGGCGAGTTTTTCAAATCTGGATGGCATTGCTCAGCAAGGAAGTTCTGCTGCGTCAAATTGGCTGCTTGGATCAGTTTTATATGTTTCATTTAATATTACATGCGGTGTGGCTATGCTTGCTGTTATGGGAGGCACAACAAAGAACGAAAAACATGCCGGCTGGGGCGGTATTATAGGAGGGCTTGGTTTAGGATTAATGCTCATTTTAATTAATGTTGGCATGTTTACACGAATCGAAGATGTGGGTACCCTTGATATTCCAATGTTATATATTGCAAATGAAATATCTCCTGTCGCTGGCATAATTATGTCGATTGTATTATTAGCAATGATATTTAACACTGCTGTTGGAATGATTTATAGCTTCTCGGCAAGGTGGATGAAGCCGGAAGGTAAAAAATTTAAAGGTTTAGTGACAATTGTTGGCTTAGTAGGCTTTGCTTTAAGTTTTGTAGGCTTTACGACGCTGGTCGGCACTTTGTATCCAATCACCGGATATCTTGGATTTCTATTGATAGGAGCAATAATTATTGCATGGATGAGAAGTAAAAGAAAAAATCGAACGACTGAAAAAAAATTATCCGCTTAATCATTCATCTTTTGTAAAATTCCGCTTGTTAGGGAAACTTAACTAGGAGGAGTGAAAAAGATGAAATCAAAAATAGCGATGATATTGATTAGTTTAATGGTGTTAAGCAATCTGGTAAGAAGTCACACATATGCTGCTTCTGAAAATCATGATCTTGCAATTGTAATTGATGATTTTGGCAATTACATGAAAGGCACGGAGGAAATGTTGAATCTGCCTGTACATTTAACAGTGGCAGTGATGCCGTTCATGCCTTCTACTGTAATTGATGCAGAAACTGCTTGGAAGAAAGGGCATGAAGTCATCGTTCATATGCCCATGGAACCGAAGAAGGGTAAGAAAAGCTGGCTCGGGCCAGGTGCAATAACAGCTGATTTAAGTGACAAGGAAGTAAGAAAACGCGTGGAAGCTGCAATTGACAATGTTCCTCATGCTGTAGGGATGAATCATCATATGGGTTCAAAAATTACTGAAGATGAGAGAATTATGAGGATTGTTCTGCAAGTATGCGCAGAGAAAGGACTTTATTATTTAGACAGTAAAACAACCGAAAATAGTGTGATACCAAAGGTTGCAGAGGAATTGCAACTGCCATACATTGAAAATAACTTATTTTTTGATGATGTATATACAAGAGCACATATAGATAAACAGGCAAGACTTCTGTTTTCTGAGCTGGATAATAATAAAGAAACGATTGCGATTGGACATGTTGGCATTACAGGACCAATGATGGTGTCAGTATTAAAATCTTATTTGCCACAATATCACTCTAAAGTAAATATTGTCCCGTTATCTGCTTTAATCCATGGCAGGGAGTGGATAACAGGCAAGTCAGAATCACCTTTCGAAGGTTTCGGAGGTGATTCTGACTATATAATAGGTGGAAATATTTCTTGGGAAAGCGCAAAAATAGACATTTTTTCCTAATTTTTTTACCTGAACTTAAACAAATTGTGACATTAGGTGGAAACAGGGAAATGAAGGGAAATAGTCGTCCCAGTATTTTCTTTACTAGTTATTTGATATGTACCTTCCATTCTTTTAATAATATCAAACGCAATCATTAGACCTAATCCAGTACCTCTGGACTTCGTTGAGTAATAAGGCTGGCCAAGTTCTTTTAATTGTTTTTCAGGTATGCCTATCCCATTATCCTTAATGCTAATAATAGCAATGTCTTCTTCTTGTAGCACCGTCACTTCCACTTGTCCGCCATTTTCCATCGATTCAATAGCGTTCTTAATTAAGTTAATTAATACTTGTTTTAATTCATTAGGGTTGCCATCTATATAAAGGTTCGGTGCGGATTGATAATCTAAGCTTACATTGGAAAAATGTGCATACGATTTCATGAAATTTGTCACTTCATCAATTAATGGGTCTAAATGAATTTTTTCGTTTAGTATGTAGGTAGGTTTTGATAAAGAAAGAAAATCTCCGATAATTTGATTTGTTCTTTCTAATTCCTTTAAAGAAATTTTTATGTACTGCATTTGTGACTCTGTTAAATTTTGATCTTTCTGCATTAATTGCATAAATCCTTTTACAGTCGTCATTGGATTGCGAATTTCATGGGCGACTGAAGCTGCCAGTTGGCTTATCGCATTCATCTTGTCTGCAGATTGCAGCTTTCTTCTCATTTCTCTTTGCATTTCATCAAGCTCAATTAAATATATAATAACCGTTAATGCAATAATGGACATAAAAGAAAAAATGGCAAGGTTTTGGATATTAACATATTGATGATTGCTAATAAATGTCACCATTCTAGTAATAGAAATCGGTACATAAAACAGAAGGCCGATCATTAGTTTTGTATAAAGGGAACCATTCACATAGTATCTTTTAATTGCAAGTAAGAGAACAACGATGATTGAATAGTTAATCAACAGAACTAAAAAACTGTGGACATCATGAACTCTTAGTAAAATCAATAAACAAACAGTAAAAATACCGGTCTTATTGTTAATATAAAAAAAAGCAATAAAAACAGGGATAAACTTTAAATCAAAAGAGGTAGTATCAGAGATTTCAACTGGATAAGTTATAGTTAATATCAATGAAACGACAATAAAGAATGAAAAAATTAATTCAGATTTTAAAGGATACTGATTTTTTGGAATAATAATCTTTACTAATGGGATAATCATCATGATAAAAAAATGAAGAATTAGGCTGTTTATGAACTCATACAAATGTACCATTCCTTTAGATGATAATATTTTCATATTATAATTACACAATATGTCGAAAAAACCCTTTATTTGTTTTGAAAGTTTCGATAAAAAATAAAAACCGGTTTAATAAAACCGGTTTCAGCGTGTAGATAAAATGAAAATAATTAAATTTGATTTGGATTTGGAGAGGTGTGCGAATTGTTTACAGCATTAAATAGGTTTAGTTAACTGTTTAATTGCATTCATGCTGATTAACAATTTCTTGAACTTCTGTTCCTTCTAATGTTTCTTTTAATAATAGAAAATCAACGAGCTGGTTATATTGTTGTCTGTGAGATTGTATAATTGATTCAGAACGCTGCAATGCTTTTTGGAATAAATGGTTAAGTTGTTCTTCTTTTTGCCGATTATTAAAGGTAAGTGTGAATCCATCCTCTAATAGCCCCGTATCTACCATTTGTTCTAAAATACTTTTTGCTTGGTTTACGTCTCCGCTTACGCCAATACTATGCTCACCGAGCACCATTCTTTCAGCGACACCACCGGCAAGAATCATTGCCACTTGATCAAGCAATTCAGAAGAAGTAGATAGATGCATTTCCTTTGGAATAGGTGCAACATAACCAAGTGCCTGACCGCGTGGTATAATGGTTGCTTTCCTCACGGAACCAGGTTTTGTAACAGCTGCAACTAGCGCATGACCTGCTTCATGTACAGCTACTCTTTTTTTCGTATCGTCATCCTGTAGAGGATGATTGCTATTGCCAAGTATTGTTCGATCTAATGCAAAATCAATATCTGCTTTTGTAATGATATTTTGGCCATTCATAATCGCTTTCCTGCTAGCCGTTTCAAAAAGGGAGTGAATATCAGCTCCAGAGAATCCGGAAGTGGTCTCAGCAAGCGTGCCAAGCGAACCAAGTACATCAGGTGCCAGTAACCGGTTTTTTGTATGAATATCAATGATTTCTTTTCTTCCATTAGTGTCTGGGAGCTGTACATTAAATGAAAAATCAATTCTTCCAGGCCGTAAAAACGCCTCATCAAGCATGTCACGCCTGTTTGTAGCTGCGACAAACAAGATTCCTTCGTTGGAATGGCCGCCATCCAGTTGAACGAGAAGCTCTGTCAAAGTTTTTTCGCTTTCTTCTCCGCCATGAGGCTTTCGCTTTCCTGCCAGAGCATCCACTTCATCAATAAAAATAACTGCAGGCGTCTGTTTTCGAGCATTATCAAATAAAGAGCGGACACGAGATGCTCCTACTCCCACAAATAATTCATTGAAAGCAGATCCACTTGTAGAGAAAAAGGATGCATTTAATTCTTTTGCAATCGCTTGGGCCAATAACGTTTTTCCAGTACCAGGCGGTCCGTATAATAATATACCCTGTGGCGGATGAATCCCTAATTCATTGGCCTCTTCACGGTTTTTTATTGTAGACAAAGTTTGCAATATTTCTTCCTTCATTTCTTTTTGAATGCCGCCAACATCATCTAAACTAATTGAAGGAAGGGGCCTCGCTTTTGCTACACTTTGCTTCATTGTATTTGTTGCGCCAACTTTGCCAGATTTAAATAAATAAATACCAATAGCGAGCATAAACACGATAAAAATTGCTATCAGCCAGCCAGCATATGGGTTTGAAGACGAATAAGAATAGTCAATCGGATAATGGTTTACCAATTGATCCACCTTGTCGCTTTGTGGAGGAACATGGGAAATATAATCATTTGCTCCTGCTGAAATATTAAGCTTACCGTTTTTATATTCTTTTATAGTAACAACTTCACCATTTTCGGCTTGAATTACATTTTCAACTGTGGAAAAAGGGATTGTTTTTACTGCATTATTTTGTGTCAAAAAGTAAGCAGCTGAACAAATGATGAGGATTAATGATGGTATTAAGACAAATAATGTAGATTTTTTAATTTTTAAATTCAAATCATAACCTCCCTTAGAATATGCGTATAATTTGTTCACTTTAAATGCTGACGAAAGGTTAGTAATTAAAAATGTAAATATATTTCCATTATAATCGGGTTTTTCGTTCTTCGACAGTATATGTTCATGTAAAAGGAGGGAAAAAATAACACTTCACAATTGGACTGTTTTATTATATTATTTACATAATTGAATAGTAGCGTAGACCACAAGGGGAGCATTATGCTGAGAGTGAATATTTATTCTGACCCTTTGAACCTGTTAGTTAGCACTAGCGTAGGGATGTGGACATAGTCTTTTGATCAATTTAGACTAAATTAGTTCTTCCTTGAGGTATGCGTAATTTTCTACTGAAAGGAAGTTTTTTTATGAACAAAAAGATTAGCCTTGTAGCATTGATTGAAGTTTCTTTCTTTGCAGCATTTGCACTTATTTTGGATTTGATTGTGCCATCCATTAAGCTCTCACCGTCGATATCGATTTCATTTGCCATGGTACCAATCTTCATTTTAGCAATGAGATGGGGAATAAAAATAAGCTTAATTGCAGGGTTTTTATGGGGAACCTTGCAGGTAGTAACAGGGGATGCGTGGATTGTTACACCAGTTCAGGCAATCATGGAATATTTTATTGCCTTTTCTTTTATTGGCTTTGCAGGCCTATTTTATCCGATAGTACAAAAACATTTAAGAAGCGGAAAAAAGGGGAATGCAGTAGTATGGATTGTCCTTGCTGTCTTTGCCGGTAGTGTAGCACGCTATTTTTGGCATTTTCTCGCTGGGGTAATATTCATCGAACACTTCGCTCCAGGAATTGCTTCACCAGTGTTGTTTTCATTAACCGCAAATGGTTTGACTATGCTCGGCACTTTTGTCCTTTGCTCCATTATAACTGTCACATTATTGACGACGGCACCAAGATTAGTGATTAGACAGGAAAGCCGCACTTCTTTAAGAGATAAAAGGGTTTCGTAACAGTATGCAAGGACGCTTATTTTCTGGCTCTTCACGAAGATAAATAGCTTTTATCTCTGTGAACCTGCTCATTAGTACGCTTTCATTGGGATAAAACCGGAACAAACTATTCGCTTTTTTCTTCGTAATCTCAGAGTATGGCTTATTTTTTTGTATGGTTAGATCTCATAAAAATAACGGGAATAGTTATCGTTCTCCCTAATTAATTTTAATTATTCTGTATCTAATTCTTGTCATTTGGTCTGTCAACTTGCATTTTACTTCTTTAAAGGAGAATACTTTATTACATAGGTGGGGTTTGTTTGATTAAATTAATGAAGCAAGGAGAAAACGAAACGATTTATTGGGAAGTTTGGCAAGATGGTAGAACCTTAATTATTCATTACGGAACAGTAGGGGATACCGGCGAAATAGAAGAAAAGAAGTTGCCAATGTTTCAAAGCGCGGAAAAAGTAATGGAGGATCTTGCTGAAGAAAAAGTGAACGAAGGGTTTGAGTATCTAGAAGAAGATGAATTAAAAGAACTAGTGGTTCAATACAGCTATAAAGAAAATGAAATGCAAGCAGTACTGGAACTTAGACATTGCGTTGAAGAACTAATGAACGAATGCTTAGGTTGGACAGGCAATGGTTTGTGTGATGGTGGCGATATAGGCAGTGGTACTGCAAATATCTTCAACTACGTAGTAGATGTCGAAAAGGCTGCTCGAACTATAATAGAGGAACTAAAGAATAACAATTTACTTGAGAGTGCAAAGATCGCTTATTTACATCCTGAAGACGAAGAATATATCATTTTATATCCTGAAGGAACAAAATTTAATCTTATGTAAAAGAGCGTTGGGCAAACTCAACGCTCTTTTATTGGTTTTTATCTAAAACTTTTGCGATTTAAGCATATATTTAATTCGCACGGATTTCTCCGTCAAAAAAACACACACTTATTTCACATTTTAAAAACAGGAATTTAATTCTTATATTAATAAAATATTTTCACAGAAAATAAAGGGTGTCAACAGGGACTTTTGTCTAAAATATGTCTATTTTTCGAAAAAATATTGACAAAATTGTGAACGAGGTGGATAATGGATTTATAGGAGGATGATGGAAATGAAAACAAAACAATCAATGTTAAATGCAGTGAAATATTATGGCGGTACATTATTAATTGCTGGAATCATCATCTTTTCATTAGGGTTCTTTGGAAACGTTTCCAGCGCGCTTACAGGGATCGGGATCGGAACAGTTATGGGTGCTATTTTTGTTTTTTTAATGGGAGTATTTTTTCTCGCAACAGAGGAGGTTTTGGAGAAGACAAAGCGGGAAGAACGCTCTATTGCTGCTCCAATCACACATACATCTCCAGTAAAAACAAAATAGGAGCGCCTAGAAAGACGCTCCTCTACATATATCTATATTATTGAATTTGATAGGTCCAAACCATTGTAAGAAGGGAACCTAATATCGTAAAGATCGCAATTATCATACCGTAGTATATGCTTATATAAATAGCATTTTTATCTTCTGACTCACCCGCATGCATGAAGAGAATGAGTTGCAGGCCTGCTTGAATGAATGCTGTAACAAGCAGGATTGTCATACCGACTGCGAATGACATATCCATAAAATAAACCAATAGGGCAACTGCAGTTAGGACAAGTGAGAAGACGAATCCCATCACTTGTTTTCTAGGGAATAATTCTTTCATCATTACATCATTCCTTTCAGGTAGACGAAGCTGAAGATGAAGATCCAAACGACGTCTAAGAAATGCCAGTAAAGAGAGAAGATAAATGATTTATTCGTTGTTTCAGGCGTTAAACCACTTTTCTTCACTTGGATTAGGATAAACAATCCCCAGAATAAACCAAATGTTACGTGAGCCCCGTGTGTACCTAATGTGGTAAGAAGGATAGCTGTAAATGCACTTGTTTGCAATCCAGCCCCAACATGTACATAATGTGCAAATTCATAAATTTCAACGCCTAAGAAGGCAAGACCTAGTACAAGGGTAATTCCGAAGAATGCCATCATTGCTTTTTTATTGCCAAGTCGCATAGCATGAACAGCTAACCCAATTGTAAAGCTGCTTGTTAAGAGCAATAGTGTTTCAATCAACACTGGTGTAATTTCAAATATTTCCGCTCCAGATGGACCATCACCGGTACCGTTTCTTAATATAAAGTAAGAAGCGAACAGTGTTGCGAAAAGCATAATCTCAGCGCCTAAGAAAATCCAAAATCCTAAAATTCTTAACCGGCTTTGTTCTGTACTATATTCAAGAGGGAGAGAGTGATCTATTTTCATTATCGTTTACCTCCCAGTTTATTTTCTGTTTCTTCCACTTCTTCAACAGAAATATAACGTCCGTGATCATTTTCAAATGATTGATATGCCATGCATCCGAAAATTGCAAGTGTAAAGATGATTAACGGAATCCACATTGCAAATATGAACGAGAATCCCCATATGAAGAAGAGAACACCCATGATAAATGGAATACCTGTGTTATTCGGCATATGAATCTTTTCAATCTTATCTTTAAATAATTTCTTGCCATTTTTCTTGTCATCCCAGAATGGCTCAACAGATTCAATCTGTGGCATTGTTGCAAAGTTATATTCAGGGACAGGTGTATGTGTAGCCCATTCTAAAGTACGAGCATCCCAAGGGTCAGATCCGATATCTCTTGAAGCATAGCGGAAGCTGTAGTAAATATTGTAAACAATTAACGCGAATCCAATTGCAAGACCTAGAGCTCCTACAAATGAAATCATATTCCAAATACCAAATCCACTTGATTCAGAGTATGTGTACATCCGGCGTGCTTGACCGTCCAGACCAGAGAAGAACATAGGCATGAAAGCAAGCAGGGTGCCGATAGCAATTACCCATGCGCCTAATTTACCAAGTTTTTCATTAAGCATGAAACCAAACATTTTTGGCCAGTAGTAGAACAGAGCAGCCAACATCGCAAAGACAACACCAGGGATGATAACCATATGGAAGTGAGCGACTAGGAACATTGTATTATGATATTGATAGTCTGCTGCTGACATTCCAAGCATTACACCTGTTACACCACCAATAGTGAACAATGGAATAAATAGCATTGAGTAAAGCATAGGTGTCGTAACTTCGATTTTTCCTTTGTATAGCGTAAACAGCCAGTTAAATATTTTTACACCCGTTGGTACGGCGATGGCCATCGTTGTAATGGAGAAGATGCTGTTAACTAAAGCGCCTTGACCCATTGTAAAGAAGTGGTGAACCCATACAAGGAAAGATAATAGTGAGATAATAACCATTGATGCAACCATTGATTTATATCCATATAAGTTACGTCTTGCAAATGTAGAAATAACCTCACTGTAAATACCAAAAGCAGGAAGGATTAAAATGTATACTTCAGGATGGCCCCATACCCAGAAGAGGTTGGCCCAAAGCATGTCCATACCGCCATTTGTTGAAGCAAAGAAATGTGTTCCGAATAATCTATCCAGTGTACCCATTGCAAGAGCAACAGTTAATACTGGGAAAGCAAATACGATAATAACGTTAGCAATTAACGCAGACCATGTAAACATTGGCATTTTCATTAAAGTCATGCCAGGTGCGCGCATTTTTAAAATCGTTGTCATAAAGTTAATACCTGTCATTAATGTACCCAGACCAGCAATTTGGATGGCAATCATATAATAATTGGTTCCAACAGACTGACTGAATTCATTATCCGCAAGAGGGAAGTAAGATGTCCATCCGGCATCAGGAGATCCCCCGATTACAAATGAGATGTTAAATAACATCGCACCTGCAAAGAATAACCAGAAGCTAAGTGCATTCAAGCGAGGGAATGCAACATCTCGTGCTCCAATTTGCAATGGAACCACAAAGTTCATGAAACCAATGATAAATGGCATCGCCATAAATAGGATCATTACAACCCCGTGTGTTGTAAATATTTCATTATAATGCTGTGCATCAAGCAGCTTGTTTTCTGGTGCTGCAAGCTGAGCACGCATCATAATTGCATCCGCACCGCCGCGGAAAAGCATAAGAATTGCTGAAATTAAATACATAATACCAAGACGTTTATGGTCTACTGTCGTTAACCATTCGCGCCATAAATAACCCCATTTTTTAAAGTATGTCAATCCAAAAATGATTGCAATCGTAACTAAACCGATTGCTACCATCGATGCATAAATAGCAGGGCTTGGATGTGGTATGGCAAAACGTTCAAAGAACTCCATCCTTATAACTCCTTTCAGACTATTATTCTGGCAAATTTACATTTTAGTGACCGCTATGGTCAGAATGATCTTCATGATTTTCATGATCTTCATTTTCCTCATGATTATCATGGTTTTCTTCTTCGTCGTCATTAGAACCGTGGTGGTGCTGGTGACCTGAATTTTCTCCTTCAGGAGCAGGCTTAAAGTCTAAGTGTGTACCAGTGAAAGTCATTTTTCCTAAATGACCTGGCTCTAATAACTCTTCAAATTTATCTTCAGTAATTGGATCAGCAGTTTTATGAACTTCTTCAACCCATTCATCAAATTCAACTGGAGACATCGCAGTTACATCAAAAGTATTTTCTGCAAATCCTTTCCCGCTGAAGTTTGCATTACGACCCATGAATTCTCCTGGATGGTCAGCAGCTAAATGCAAAGTAGTGACCATGTCTGCCATTGCATATTTTTGACCGCCAAGCTGTGGAATCCAGAAACTTGTAATTGGTCCGAAAGAGTATAGCTTAAATTCTAGCGCTCTATCAGTCGGAATGTATAAGTAGTTTACAGTTTCAATATCTTCTTCCGGATAGCTGAAGTGCCATTTCCAGTTTGAAGATGATGCATACACGACTAATGGTTCCTTATCTTCATATCCTGGAGGTGTTGCCTCAACTTTGTAGTTACTTTGTACAGATACAAATGAAAGGAAAGCAACGATTAATACAGGAATACCGACACAAATTGCCTCAACCCAAATGTTTCCTTCAATATGTGGTGGTTCATAATCTTTTTTCTGTTTCGATGCTCGATACTTGAATAACATGTAAGCTAGCATTGCAAATACGACAATGACAATTCCAGACATCAGCCAAATGGACATGACAATATCATTTGCTTGAACCTCTGCTTGAGGTCCTTTAGGATCTAAAACAGCTAATGGTTCACAGCCTGTTAACACAGTGGCAATGGTAATAATCGCCAACAAGAGAGCCCTTTTCAATTTCATTGATGTACCCCTTTCTAACATTCTTAAAAAACATTATTTAATTGGAAACGCAAACATCGCGTCTGTAACCTTATGTTAGTATCATAAATGATTAAAAACAATTGTTTGTGATAGGTGTCACAAAATGTTCATGAACAATCGATGAATTTGGTCACAAAATGTTCATGAAACTGAAAATATAAATGACATACAATATTCACTCATGAAAGTATTTATAGAAATTAGAGAATTTTGCAAGAATATATCACGAAAATATCAGCTGTTAAACGCTTCCAAAAAATATATAAGGATAATTTTAAAATAAAGATGTATTTCATATACTTGATAAACCCCCATACCTCGCTCAAAGTAATCGAATATATATTACTAAGATAGTATAATGAAGGTAAGGGGGGATTTTAATGGGAGTCATCGCTATGGATATAGACAAATTATTGGAAACTACATCTGAAATGGCCGATGATAAAATAGACAAATTGATGATGCATATTGAGATTGATGATTTATTGGAAGAAACAAGCGATTTGGATTAACCATCATTTCAAAGATTTATATCACCTCCGCTAGATAACTGTAAATAACCTTTTAGGTTATATGACATTTCATAACATACCTCTTTAACACTGCCGTCAAACATAGTAAAATCACATCACTAATTACCTCAGGCTTTACTTCATTGAATAAACTAACACCTGAATGCAACAATATGTTTTTGGTTTCACTGGAGAAAAAAGGATGAATATGTAACGAAAGGAAGGAGGTTTACGTCTATGTAAAAAATGGGGGTGAAATACCTTGAATAGAAATAGGCGAACATGGCTTTGGATATTCGGGCTAATTGCAACAATAGCAATTTTTTATTATGTATTAACAATAGATGTATTTAGCAAGAAGCAGCCAATATCTACTGCTCAAAAAGAAAATATCGACAAAGTAAATTCGATTGAAGAAATGAACAAGATTTTTTTAGAAATGATAAAGAATCAAAAGAAACAATCAGGAAGAATAGTCATGGAAGATAGTGCTGCAAATGCCGAGCAATCCACTGAATTGACTACAAATACTTCTGATCATCAGATGAATAGCATGTCAGGTAAAGAGCATTCGGAAACGAATATTCAAGTTTCAGGGATTGATGAAAGCGATATTGTGAAAACTGATGGGCTTTATATTTATCAGCTAACAGATGCCACTCTAAATATTATTCAGGCGGTGCCTAGCTCACAGATGAATGTGGAGAAAACGATATCATTTGAAAATAATGTCTCACCTTCTCAGCTTTTTATATATGATAATCAGTTGATTGTAATCGCAAGTAAATATGAAGAAGCGATTCATACGAATGGAAAAATGTCAAAAAGAATGATGCAGGAATGGTATCAAGCAACTGCTGTTTTAATTTATGATATCACTAATAAAAGCAATCCGAAATTAACTAGAGAGCTTGAAATCGAAGGGAATTATATATCATCACGGTTAATGGATGGTAATATTTTTGTTGCATCAAGTCATTACCCTGACATATGGATTTTAGAAGATGAAAAGAGTGCTGATTTGCGTCCAAGATATAAAGATTCAAGTGTAAACAACGATATAAAACCGATACCAATAGAGGAAATAAACATTATACCCGAGCCGAATGAAGGTAATTTCACGAATATTGCCGCAATTGACTTGAACCAGCCTGCAAGAGAAATGACCTTAACATCTTTTCTTGGCAGCGGCAACCAAATGTATATGTCAGCAAGTAATATTTACTTGGCTTCAGTAAACTATCCTATTATGCCTTTGTTTGCAAAAGAGAAGACGAATGAAACAACCACCATATATAAATTGAATATTAATGAACTTGAAATGGAATTAGCAGGCGTTCAGGAACTAGAAGGCCGACTGCTTAATCAATTTTCAATGGATGAGTATGAGGGGCATTTTAGGGTAGCGATGACTAAAGGGGATACGAGGGATAGTGCGCGTCCTTCTTCCAATGATTTGTATATATTTAATGAGCAATTTGAAAAAGTAGGAGAGTTAACAGGATTGGCAAGAGGAGAAAGAATTTACTCTGCCAGATTTATGGGAGATAAAGTTTATATTGTTACATTTAAAGAAACAGATCCGCTTTTTGTTATTGATGCGAGCAAACCTAAATCTCCTAGAGTGCTAGGGGAATTGAAAATACCTGGGTTTAGTAACTATCTTCATCCTTATGATGAAAACCATCTAATTGGCTTTGGATATGACACACAGGTGACTGTCAGCAAGGAGCCGGGCGCACCGCCAATTGTTACGACTGAAGGTGTGAAGCTTTCATTATTTGATGTCAGTGATTTATCAAACCCAAAAGAGAAGTATACAGAAATAATTGGCGGCAGAGGGACTTATTCCGAATTAAACTACGATCATAAAGCACTGCTATTTGATAAAAGCAAAGAATTATTCGCCTTCCCCATTTCAGTTTACGAAGAAACAAAAAATGTTCAGGACTCATCAACATTTGCTTTTCAAGGAGCATTAATATATGGGGTTGATGTAAATGAAGGATTTCAATTGAAGTCAAGGATTACGCATCATAATAATGGAAGCGGATATGAGAATTGGGAAGATTCAATCAATCGTACTCTTTATATCGGCGATCAACTCTATGCTGTTTCACCAGCTAAAGTTACTGCCCATAATTTGAACACATTTAATAAAGTAGGAGAAGTTGAATTATTTAAAAAGTAAAAAGAGCGCCGCATGACGCTCTTTTTATTTTTTTGCAGGAATCTTTATTATGCAGACGAAAAGGTTTCGTTTTTAGTCGTGTTCTTTCATAATAGTATATATATACATATAAACTGATCGGAGAAGGGAGAATGATTGCATAATGAAATTTCAATTAGCTGATACTGAACATCAACGACTCAATATAATGGAAGAATTAAAACAACATTTTTTAGAAAGGGCTGCTCAAACTGATATAGAGGGCAGCTTTCCATTCGAAAATATAAAAGAATTAAAGGATTCTGGATACACCTTATTAACATTGCCGCAGGAATATGGCGGACGTGATATTTCGTTATATGAACTTGTAAGATTGCAGGAAAGCATTGCAAAAGGTGACGGGGCGACAGCATTATCTATTGGCTGGCATATGGGAATCATTAAAAACCTATTTGAAAAGAAAAGCTGGAAACAGAAACAATTAGATTTTATTGGCAAAGAAGTAAGCAGAGGGGCTTTAATCAATAGTGCAGCAACTGAGCCCCAGACAGGAAGTCCTACTAGAGGCGGCAAACCGCATACTACCGCTGTTAAAAATGGTGATAATTGGATAATTAACGGTAGAAAATCCTTTACGACTATGTCTCCAGTCCTCGATTACTTTCTTGTTAGTGCAACGATTAAAGAGTCGGAGGAGGTTGGGAATTTTTTGATTTCACGGAGTGCACATGGAATTTCAATTGAAGAAACTTGGGATAGTATATCAATGAGGGGATCAGCAAGCAATGATTTAATCATTAAAAATGTAATGGTGGACAATAGCGCCTTAGTCGAATACATTTCACCAGGTAAAAAGGGAGCTAATGGGTGGCTATTGCATATACCAGCGTGTTATTTAGGGATTGCACAAGCTGCTCATACATATGCTATTGAATTTGCAAAAGCCTATTCACCATCCAGCATCCAAGGGACGATTATAGATTTACCGAACGTTCGCCAAAAGATAGGGGAAATTGAGTTAGAACTGATGAAGAGCCGCAGCTTCCTCTATGCTATTGCCAAGCAATGGGATCAAGCGAATTCTGAAGAAAAGGCGAAGATGAGCCCGCAATTAGGTGCAGTTAAACTAGAAGTGACCAATGCTGCATTTAAAGCAGTTGATATTGCTATGCGTATTGTTGGAGCTAAAAGTTTATCCGAGAAAAACCCTCTTCAACGTTACTATCGTGATGTTAGAGCAGGCCTGCATAATCCGCCAATGGATGATATGACTATTCAATTATTAGCAAAATATGCGATAGAGAAGCAAAACTAAATCTGCAGAAGCAAAAATTAATTGGCTTCTCAGAGCTTTGAGAAAGTGATAATGAAAAAATTCAGTAGATTTGGAGAGGTGACCGCTCGTCTCCGAGGGTGTATCGGGACAGTCGAGACAAGCGATTTGATTATATTATGCTGCCTCCATGTGTATTGGTTTAACGATAGGAGCTTTGCTTGAAGTCATTCTTCAAGGAGCAGTCGGATTATTGTTCTTTATTTTGGTAGCAATTGGTTTAATTGCTGAAAGAAAAGAGAAGCAGCCGCTTCTCTTTTTTAAGCTGCGTTATTGCTAAACATATAACGTTTAGATTTTAAATTAACACTTAATACAAGGCCAATCGTTATCATATTAGTTAATAGTGCGCTGCCACCGTAGCTTATAAATGGCAAAGTGATACCAGTGATTGGCATGACGCCGATTGTCATGCCAATATTTTGAAAGGCTTGGAAGGAAATGAGCCCAATGGAGCCAGCGCAAATATAAAAGCCAAAAAGGGTGTTCGCATTTAAGGCGATAACAATGATTCGATATATAAGAAGAAAATAAAGACTGATCAATATTGAGGCACCGATAAAACCAAATTCTTCACCTATGACCGCAAAGATAAAGTCTGTATGCGCCTCTGGTATTTGACCGCTTTGTACCTGAGCACCTTGAGTAAATCCCCATCCATTCATCTGTCCAGAGCCGATGCCAAGCATTGCTTGGGTTAATTGGTATCCGTAGGAAGAAGCGTAGCCATAAGGATCAAGCCAACCATAAATTCTTTCTAACTGATGCGGTTTAATTATTTTAATGAAGATATCAAAATAATGATTATGCAAATATACTAACATCCCGACTAAACCTGCTCCAGCAGAAGTTAACAGTAAAACCATTTTATATGAAATGCCTGAGACAGCAATTAAAGAAAGCGTGATTGCCGCTATGATAAGAGCAGAACCCAAATCAGGTTGGACCAATATCATATAAAATGGGAATAATGAAAATATAGCAACTTTTGCTGTAATAGGCATACTTTCAGTAAATGAAAGCTTCCGACGACCTATTTTTGAAAGCGTAACAGAGAGGAATAGGATTAATATAACTTTAAAAAACTCTGAGGGCTGTATTTCAAATATACCTAAATTTACCCATCTTTGAGCACCATTGCGGAAAACTCCGAAGAAATGAACTAGCATCAGTAATATCATGCCGATAATATATAGTGGAACTGCCCATTTTTCCAGTAATTCGTAGTCAAATTTAGCAACCGCTGCCATAACGATAAGCCCGATTACATACCAAATAAATTGTCTTTTTAAAAAGTAGAACGGATCAGAACTGTAATATTGACCAGAGCCGCTATAGACTGATATAAGGCTTATGCTTATTAAGCAAAACAAAATGATTAATAGCGGGTAATCAATTGTGTAGCTATTTCGTTTCAATGATCAACTTCCTTTTTTTATGATAGTTTTAGATTATGAGAGACGATTTTAATCGCGATGGCATCGTCAATATAGCCAATTGGGAAAATATAGTCAGGAATGCAATCAACTGTAGAGATAAAGTAGATGAGCGCGGCTCCCATTAAAGTCAATTGCGTCATAGTCCCCTGTTTCATCGTAAATTTACTAAACATATTTTGCAGTTCCGTAATTAGCGGTCCTGCACTTCCTGCTTTCTCAAGCTTGCTTTTGAAATGATTCTTTACCGTTTCCTTTCCTTCTGATGTATTAGCAAATTGTTTGTAATGTGTTAGCTCTTTTTCAATCACTGAAATAGATAAATCATTATCATAGAGCTTGGCCATCGTTAAATCCGCTTTTATTTCGTCTATTAAACTATGTAAATCTTCAGAATGATGATTGATATTATAGCCTGCCGCTTTGTACAGTTCACCGCTTGAAATGTCTAGTGCATTTGCTATGCGTTCAATATGAGTAGGCGTCGCTTTTCTTTTGCCATTAATTAATCGAGACAGTGTTGCTGAATCAATTTTGCATTTTTCACTTAGTTTCCTAAGAGAAATGGATTGGTCATTAAGTACTTCTTTTAGTTTCCTTCCAAATTGATTATCCATATCTTCACTTGCCATGATTTCTTGCCCCCTTCAATGGTTAATTTATTGCTATTTTTATAGATTCTCTTATAGACTATATGAGAGTGTTGACAATTTGTCAATAAAATTGACGTCATGTCAATAAGTAACAATCTTATCGATATAAGCTGAATAATTTAAGCTGATTTGTTGCAACCTATTTGAAAAATGAGTGGGGAGCGAATCCAAAATGAGGATGAAATTAATTTTCAAGGTTATACTGTGCAGTCTTGTAATTACATCATTTCAACCGATATCTATACCGAATATTCAAAAGGCATATGCTGAGAATGATGCACCAGCATATGCAAAATGGGGTAGATTGGCAATGAAAACGGCTAAGGAAAAATATCCAAATGCAGAGATTATTGACTACTTGCATATTGGCAGGGAACAAAAAGGAAAACAAGTTGTGGAAAAATTTAAGCTTTGGATAAGAGAGAATGATACGGAATTTGGCTTACTAATATTTATCGAATTTGATCCTAAAACAAATCAAGTGAAAACGATAGAACTTAAAAAGTCTGAGCATTAATTTTCCGGCTGTGATTCCTCTATTAAGTTGCTTAAAGAAACGACTTGTTCATTACTTCTGTTCTCTTTATCATGGATTCTTGCCATATTTGAGAGTTCAAAAATATCATCTATGACTACTCGTGTGCCATCAAAAGTAATATGGCATGATTCCTTTGACTTCAAAATCTGCTTCGCTCTCGACAAATCCAATCTCATCACCTCAATTTCTTTTTAATTTCCCATTTCACTTCATATCATATTCAATTGAGCAGCTAAATGCACATCGCTACTAAATTCAGAAAGTTTGATATATACTTAAGTAGGTTCAAAGGGGCAATGGTCTTATTTTTTGATAAAAGGATCCAAGGATTGAGTTCAATTCCTTTTGTTTTCCCTCTTTATTCCATTTTTGAGGAGGGAAATGACCATAAATTAATTCATTTTTTTAATATAAGTATTTTTTCTAAAAATATTAGTCATTTTTTGAATATTTTATGGTTTTCCCCTTTGTATATAGACCTTTAACGTGTTAAAATGGCTTAGGAAACAATTTGTCCTCTGAAAAATATTATTATTCATAATATTAGTTTCCAACTTGACTTACAAAAAAAGAGGATAAAACATTTATTATTATTCAAATATCATTTAAAAAAGAGTTGTGGAGGTAATTTTCCATGAAGAAGCCATTTGATGGTGGGGGACCTTTAGAGCAAAGTTTCTATGGCCCAAACCTTGGCTATGTGATTGAGCTTTATGAAAGATACTTAGAAGATCCAGCATCCGTTGACCCTGAAATGAAAGAATATTTCGAGGTAAATGGATCACCGTTGAAAGAGGAAGGGGTAGCTCCTACAAATCACGGATCTCTTGATTTGGGCATTAGTCCAGGTCGAATTGAAAAAACGTTGGCAGCTATTCGTTTAGCGGATCTGATTCGTTCAAATGGGCATAAAGCTGCAGACATATATCCATTAAATAAAAGAGAATTTGACAGAGAAACGTTTGAATTAAGCAGTTATGGGTTAAGTGAAGAGGATTTGCGCGCTGTACCTGCGCATTTAATCTGTACGGATGCCCGTATTCCTTTAAGAAATGGCTTAGAAGCATTTGAATATTTAAAAAGTGTGTATATGGGCACGCTTGCTTTTGAATTTACACATGTTGACAACATGGATGAAAAAGACTGGCTACGCCGAAAAGTAGAAACAAATAGCATGAAGCTAAATTTACAAAAGCCTGAGAAAACAAAAGTTTATAAAAGACTTGCAGAAGTTGAAGAATTTGAAAAATTCCTGCACCGTACCTTTGTAGGGCAAAAGCGATTCTCTATCGAAGGACTGGATACAATGGTGCCAATGCTTGATGAAATCGTGGCTGGCTCTGTCGCAAATGGTACGAAAGCAATCAATATTGGAATGGCACACCGCGGGCGCCTAAATGTTCTTGCACATGTACTTGGCAAGCCGTATGAAATGATTTTCGCGGAATTTCAGCATGCCCCAAATAAGGATTTAGTTCCTTCAGAGGGTTCAATTGGCATCAGCTATGGCTGGACTGGCGATGTAAAATACCATCTTGGCTTAGATAAGCAAATTAAGGAAGAAAACACGACAGTTGCAAAATTAACACTTGCGAATAACCCAAGTCATTTGGAGTTTGTTGGTGCTGTAGTTGAAGGATACACTAGAGCTTCTCAAGATGAGCGTTCAAATGCAGGTTATCCAGAAGTTAAATACAATGAAGCCTTATCTATTATTATTCACGGTGATGCCGCATTCCCTGGTCAAGGCATTGTTGCAGAAACACTTAACCTTGGTCAGCTGAATGGGTACAACACTGGCGGTTCTATCCATATTATCGCTAATAATACAATTGGATTTACAACAGAATCCTATGATTCACGTTCTACAAGATATGCAAGTGATTTAGCTAAAGGATATGAAGTGCCTATCCTCCATGTTAATGCAGATGATCCTGAGGCTGTTCTTGCTGCTGCAAGATTAGCTGTTGAATATAGGGAAAAATTCCATAAAGATTTCTTGATTGATATCATTGGCTATCGCCGTTTTGGCCACAATGAAATGGACGAGCCAATGACAACAAATCCATTGATGTACAACATCATACATCAACGGCCAACTGTAAAAGATCTTTACGCTGACAAGCTGAAGGCTGAATCTACTTTATCAGATAGCGAGATTTCTTCGATTCAGGCGGAAGTTAGCGAGAAGCTTCAAGAAGCATATAAGAAGGTTCCAGACAAGCAAGAAGATGTCGAAGAGATGAATCCTCCTGAAACAGTCGAAAAAGGATTATCGGCAATCGATACATCTGTTTCACTAGAAACACTTAAACAAATCAATGATGAGCTTCTTGTGTGGCCTGAAGAATTTAAAGTATTTAATAAGCTTGGAAGAATCCTGAAACGTCGCAAAGACGGATTGGAAGAAGCTGGTAAGATCGATTGGGGTCATGCAGAGACTTTAGCTTTTGCATCTATCTTGTCAAATGGAACGCCAATCAGATTAACTGGTCAAGACTCTGAACGTGGAACGTTTGCCCACCGCAATATCGTATTGCATGACGGTGAGACAGGTAAATCATTTTCTCCACTACATCAGCTTTCTACTGCAAAAGCTTCATTCGCAGTCCATAACAGCCCATTATCTGAAATGGCTGTGCTAGGTTACGAATACGGATATAATGTTTCAGCTCCGGAAGTACTAGTATTATGGGAAGCTCAGTTTGGAGATTTCGCTAACTCTGCTCAAGTAATGTTTGACCAGTTTATTTCTGCCGGCCGTGCAAAATGGGGACAAAAATCAGGATTAGTTATGCTGTTGCCTCATGGTTATGAAGGGCAAGGTCCTGAGCACTCTAGTGCAAGGCTAGAAAGATTCCTGCAATTAGCAGCTGAAAACAACTGGACTGTTGCTAATCTTTCATCAGCAGCTCAATACTTCCATATTTTAAGAAGGCAAGCTGCAATTCTTAATAAAGAAGAAGTTCGTCCACTTGTCATTATGTCACCTAAAAGTTTGCTAAGAAATCCTACCGTAGCTGCAACGGCAACGGATCTATCTAATGGAGTTTTCAAACCAATTCTAGAACAAGAGGGATTAGGCGAAAAAACAGATAAAGTGACAAGAGTGGTTTTAACATCAGGCAAAATGGCTATTGATTTAGCAGAGAAGCTGAAAGGTATAGAGGATAAAGACTGGTTCCATATTGTACGTGTTGAGGAAATTTATCCATTCCCATTCGCAGATATCAAAGAAGTGATTGGCCGTTATCCAAACTTGGAAGAGCTTGTATGGGTACAGGAAGAGCCGAAAAACATGGGTGCATGGAATTTTGCCGAGCCAAGATTAAAACATATCGCACCTGAGGGTGTTGAAGTGAATTATATTGGCAGACGCCGTCGTTCCAGTACTGCAGAAGGCGATCCTATTGTTCATAAAAAAGAGCAGGCTCGCATCATTGAAGAAGCGTTAACACGGAAGTAATGAGGAGGAAATTATTGTGGCAGAGATCAAAGTTCCAGAACTAGCGGAATCTATTACAGAAGGTACAGTAGCACAATGGTTAAAGCAACCAGGTGACATTGTGAATAAGGGCGACTATGTCGTTGAATTGGAAACAGATAAAGTCAATGTTGAAATCATCTCAGAGCATAGCGGTGTATTAGCAGAATTAAAAGCCGACGAAGGCGATACAGTAAATGTTGGAGATACAATTGCGATTGTAAGTGAAGGTGGGGAAGCACCTGCACCAGCAAAAGCAGAGAAGAAGGAAGAAGCGCCAAAAGCAGAAGAAAAACCTGCGGAGGAAGTGAAGCCAGTTGAATCTGCTTCTGTGGAAGAAGATAATAAACAGCGCACTGTTGCTTCACCAGCGGCTAGAAAATTAGCTAGAGAAAAAGGACTTGACTTAAGTCAAGTGCCTACGGCGGATCCTTTAGGACGTGTTCGTTCTCAAGATGTAGCAGCATTCGACCCTAATCAAGCGAAACAGGAAGCATCAAAACCGGCAGCACCGAAAAGTGCTCCAGCTTCTAAGCCTGCAACTGCAGCTCAAGATAACAGCGACAAACCAGTAGAGCGTGTTCGCATGTCACGTCGACGTCAAACGATTGCAAAACGCTTAGTGGAAGTTCAACAAACATCTGCAATGCTGACAACTTTCAATGAAATTGATATGACGAACGTAATGAACCTGCGTAAAAAACGCAAAGATAAATTCCAAGAAGAAAACGATGTAAAACTTGGATTTATGTCATTCTTTACAAAAGCTGTTGTAGCAGCACTTAAACGCAGCCCGCTATTAAATGCTGAAATCGATGGCGACCAATTAATCATCAAAAAGTTCTATGATATCGGAATTGCGGTATCAACAGATGAAGGCTTAGTTGTTCCAGTTGTTAGAGAAGCAGATCGTAAAAACTTTGCTGAGATTGAAAAAGACATTATGAATCTCGGCAAAAAAGCACGTGACAATAAACTTGCAATCTCTGATCTTCAAGGGGGAACATTCACGATAACAAATGGTGGTGTGTTTGGATCATTGCTATCTACACCAATTTTGAACGGTCCACAAGTAGGTATTCTTGGCATGCATACAATCCAAACTCGTCCTGTAGCTATTGATGCAGAAAGAATGGAAAACCGTCCAATGATGTATATAGCTCTTTCCTATGATCACCGTATCGTAGATGGAAAAGAAGCAGTTACATTCTTAAAACGAGTGAAAGAACTTATTGAAGACCCTGAATCACTACTATTTGAAGCTTAATTTAAGCAAAACAGAGCGGAATTTTATTCCGCTCTGTTTTTTTACAAACGGCTGATATCATGTAGACGAAAGCTTACTCGGATAAATCGCTTGAACATATATTATCGCAACTTGCAAATACTAAAGCAAAATAGAAATAATATACATAAAAAGTTTCGTTTATGCAACATTTTTGACAAGCGGCATAATATATCATAAAAGCGGGAGTGATTGAAATGATTGATCGAAGAAATAAGGTGTTAAAATACTCCATCCTTTTCAAAAAAATGGGTGTACTCTCAGAACATGACTTAAAGCAAATTATGAATGTAAATAAAATTGTCGTAAAAAGCGAGAGTGAAAGAGGATGAATTAAAATGAGCGAGAGTGAATAAACACTCTCGCTCAAGCCTTGCCTAATCTTTGAAAGGCTTTAGCCCTCTTTTCTGAATTTCCTTTTTGAGAATCCTAATCCATTCCTTTTCTGACCCTGACTTTAATGCATCACGATACGAGACGACCAATTGTTCATTACTCATAATCTTCATTTGACACATACCTCCTAGGTAAGATGGATTGAATTTTCTTTCTATTCGTTTATTGTAAAGGTTATTACTCGATTTGAAAAGCGATAAGGCTGTCAATACAAGAAAAAAACATTGGTAATTTCCACCTTAATTACCTATATCCATATTTATGCTTCGGCCCGGATAAAATGACACTGCTTCATCGTAATGATTCTCTTTGGCTGTAATTTCTTTAGCAATAATTTTTATGACACTAGTTTTGCTGCCTAGAGAGGATTGATATTTTTCCACATGTGTTTTTGAAAGAGGGGTATGATAATAGCCGGGTACATATTTATTCAAAATGGCTTGCATCGCCGCGTGTGCTTCTGATAAATCTTCAACAATTTGTAAATCACCAAATACCATTACACTTTTGTACGCAGTGTCCGTTTTTGCAGGTATTGGATTCGTCATTGTTCCCAATTCACGGCAAACGGTAAAGCATGCATTTTTATTTACTCGAATGATATCCATCTTTTTGCCCTCCTCAGCTCCATGGAAATAAATCGCCTCTTTATACCAAACATAATTTAATGGAACTACATATGGAATATCTTCTGTGCTCAATCCAAGAAATCCGGTTTTTTCATTCTAAATCAATTCTTCAATTTGTTCTTGGTCAACCCATTTTAATTTTTGTTGTCTCATATATAAATCTCTCCTTACATCTATGTTAAAATGAATTATAAGAATAATATGACCCTTTTAAAATAGACAGTTTATAATTAATTGTAGAGGTCAGAAGAGGTGCTTGATGGAACTTACTCCCATTTTTGATAATAAGCGTCCTTTGTATTTACAGTTATATTTATTTACAAAAAAATCCATTGAGGAAGGCCGAATCGCTCCTTATGAAAAACTGCCATCCATCCGACAGCTGACTAAACATCTAAATATTAGTAAAACAACGGTTGAAAATGCTTATCAGCAGCTTTTGGCGGAAGGGTATGTAGAAAGCAGGCCGAGAATTGGACTGGTTGTGTTACCTTTAGATGACCTGATACAAAAGAATGCACCTGGAGAGGTCGAAAATGATCAGCAATTAGAGGAGCGAAAATATAAGATTGATTTTCAGTATGGTGATATTGATTTAAATCATTTTCCATTTAGACAGTGGAAAAAGTTTATGAGAGATGTATGGAATGAACAGAGTACTGAAATTTATAATTATGGAGAGAAACAGGGAGATATTTTATTAAGAAAAGAAATCTCGCATTATTTATTTCAATCTAGAGGCATTGCCTGTCATCCTAATCAAATTGTTGTCTGCGCTGGTACACAGTCTGCCATAGATATAGTCTGTCATTTACTTAAAATAGCAGATAAAAAAGTTGCTATGGAGAACCCAGGCTATGATGGTGTGCGAACGGTTTTTCAGCAGCATGGCTGTAAAATAAAGCCTTTAACGATTGAGAAAGACGGTTTATCAATTGAAGATTTACTTCGCTCTGATGCCGAGGTTGCTTATGCTACACCCTCTCATCAGTTTCCCTATGGAATGGTCCTCTCGATTCAAAAAAGGCTGAAGCTATTACAATGGGCAATAGATCAGCAAAGCTACATTATTGAGGATGATTATGATTCGGAGTTTCGCTATGAGGGTCATCCAATCTCCTCGTTAAAATCTTTAGACTCAGAAGATCGCGTCATTTATCTCGGCACATTTTCAAAATCATTTTTACCATCTTTAAGGATTAGCTATATTGTTTTGCCTAATTCGTTAATTAAAAACTACAAGGAGATTTACCAATTACATAATCAAGCAGTATCGCCAATTTTTCAAAGAGCTTTACAGCAATTTATCCACCACGGTGATTTTAATCGACATCTGAGAAAGATGAGGAAAATCTATTATCAAAAACATAAAACATTAATCGAAGCAATTGATAAACATTTCGGCGACAAAATAAAAGTAATTGGAGAGAAGGCTGGTCTTCATGTTCTCCTTGATGTAAAGGGCAGAAATGAAGATGAGTTAATTGCTAAGGCTGAATCCATTCATATCAAAATCTACTCAACATCCAGTTATTGGATTGGAAATGAGAAAAAGAGGCCGTCTCTTATATTGCTCGGTTTTGGCGGCTTATCAAATGAAGCAATTGAAGAAGGTATCCGGCAGTTAAATATAGTCTGGGATATTTAAATAAGAGAAGGGATGGGTTTTATTTGGATATTAAACTTGATCATATTGTACATTTTATAGAAGGAGAACCGGATAAAGCTATCGAAGAGTTTAAAAAGCATCATTACAAAGCTGTACAAGGCGGCAGACATGAAACCTGGGGCACTTATAACAGCCTTCTGTATTTACAATCTTCATATATTGAATTTCTAGCAGTAGAAAATCAAGCAATTGCTTCTCAATCGGATAATCCATTAATTTCACAACTAATAACCGATTTATCAAACGGTGAAGGAATCGGGCAAATCTGCTTTAGAACGAATAATATAGAGAGCTTGAAAAGGGATTTTGAAGAAAATGGCTTTGATGTGCTGCCGATATTACCAGGCAGACGTAATAGATCAGATGGGAAATTAATTCAATGGAAAATGTTGTTTTTAAAAAAACAGCACTCAATGCCATTTCCATTTTTTATAGAATGGGCAGAGGATGATGAAGCAAGGTACAAAGAATTTAAGCAGCAAGGGATATTAGATGAAAAGCTTGTACATACAAACATTGAAACGATTACTTTTCAGGTGAATGATATTGACGCTGCTCCCATTGCATGGGCGACCTTATTTGATGTGCCGGTTATTAAACAAAATAAAGTTAGCGCAAAAATTGAAATAGGCGGGGTGGCCATCATATTTAATCAAGCAATAAACGGGCGTGGAGACCGTCCGTATAAAGTGACTTTTCAACCGCCACTTAGCAGCGGTGAGGTTTCATTGTATGGCTCTACATATAGGTAAACATAAAAATTTGTCTCACAGAGGGTGACAATGAATGGTTGTGTATGAAACGGAAAGATTGCTGATAAAAGTTTTTGATCAGCAGCATACAGAAGAATTTATTAAAATATGGGGCAGCAATGAAGTCATGAAATTAAGCGGCGGTGGGATTGCCAAAGAGAAGATTCCTCAAATTATCCAATGGTATCAAAATTGTCATAAAGAATATGGTCTGTCAGTTTATTGCCTGCAGGAGAAATCTTCAGGTGAAATCATCGGCGCAGCTGGATTTAATATTGATGCGACAGTTAAAAAGATTGAAATCATTGCTCATTTTAGGAAACAAAGCTGGGGTAAGGGCTATGCCACTGAGGCAGTTAAGGCATGTATCCGTCTGGCAAAAAGACATAAAAAAGTAAAAAAAATATTCGCTTCAGCCGATCCGAATAATATAGCATCAGTTAAGTTAATGGAAAAGCTGGGCTTTACATGTATAGGAAAAGAATGGTTTGATGATACGAATCAAGAGGAATTAGTATTCGAATATAAGTTATAAGGGAAAATGCGGTAGCTGATTAAAGCGCAGTGAGATCGAATGGAAACCTCCAGTTATTGTCAGGAGGTTTTTCTCGTTAATGTTGATAGTCAAAATATCTGTAACCATTATGAGGGCTGTGAGATCGAGTTCCATATAATATTTACACCATTTCATTTAAGAATGCTCATAGAATACGGTGATAAAATGAAAGCGAAGCATATATATAGAAATTATTGTTTTTTTATATGAAAAATTTTTTATAAAACGTTGAATGCGTTATAATGATTTAATGTACTACTTTTTAAGGAGGATCCATGAAATTAAGTAAATCAATGGTTCGGAAGGCATTTATTATTTTGGCTTTAGTTATAGCAGCAGTCTTTATTTATTTTAATTTCTCAGCTTTTATGCCAGTCTTATTAGCTCTTTTGACTGCATTAATTTTTGAACCATTTGTAAGAATGTGTCAAAAATACCTCAAAAGTGAGAAACGGATTTACTCAGTTACAATAATATTTTTGTTATTTGTTTTCATATGCAGTTTAGTACTATACATAAGCATTAAATATGTTTTTGGGAAGATTTATGATTGGTCATTGCTTGTTCCTCAATATGCAATCGAAATTGAGAGAGCCATTAATAAGACGATCAAAAATCTGCAGCAATATTTAGAAGGCATCCCTGAAGGTGATCTCTTAATTACTGAACTGAATAATTTTACCCATAGTATTATTGAAAAAGTGATGCTATTCGCAACAAATGTTCTTGGGCTATTGGCAGATTGGCTTCAGGCTATACCAAATATGCTTTTTGTAGGTATATTTTATTTGATTATCCTCTTCCTATTTAGCCTTGAGCTTCCTAAAATAAAAAATAACTTTTTCAAACTGTTCAAACCGGAAACATCCACTAAACTTCGATATGTAACTCAAAAAATGGGAACTGTATTCCTTGGCTATTGGAAAGCCCAATTTATTTTGAGTGTTGGTGTATTTTTAATATGTTACCTATGCTTGTTGTTTATTTCTCCCAATTTAGCTTTGCTTATGTCATTCATTATTTGGATTGTAGATATTATTCCTTTATATGTAGGACCTGCGCTTGTACTTGTTCCTTGGGGATTAATTGTCATTTTACTCGGAAATACAGCGGCAGGGATTCAATTAATGATATTGGCATTAGTATTACTAATTGTTAGGCGGATCATTGAGCCGAAAGTACTAGGTGACTCTATTGGTCTCAATGCATTGCCGACAGTATTATCGATGTATTTCGGCTATGTCTTCTTTGGCGTAATGGGTCTGATTGCTGGTCCGTTCGTATATATTGCGATTCGTTCAGCAAAAGAAGCTGGGCTGTTTGATCGAAAAACTATTGAATCTTAATGGATATTATTAGTAATAATGGACGAATGACTCCGAATTCTGAAACTTTAACATGCCTTCTCCGTATTTAAGCAGGGGAGGCATTTTTTATGAAGAAATTTGTTCTGGTTATTATATTTACTAGTTTGTTTGCTTTATTTGGAGGATGTTCCAACAATGATAAGGAGGAGGAATTAGTGCCAGTAAATAACGAAATCGCAGGTGCATGGGAAGGGTCGATTGACATACCACAATCTCCATTACCCATTATTCTTAAATTAGAGGAAGGGGGCGGAAGCTTATCGGTTCCTGTTCAAAATATGCATGATTATCCTTTTTCGAATGTGGTGTATAACGGGAATGAAGCAAATATTAACATTGACCTAAGTGGTTCACAAATTACAATAAAGCTAGCCTACGATAATGGAAAATTACAAGGCACTTTTACGCAAAATGGCGGATCCTTTCCGTTAGAATTAACAAGACATGAAAAGGAAGAAGTAACATACTCAGAAATTGAGGTCGAAGTAGATGGAGGTAAATTAAAAGCAGCCTTGGAATTACCTGAAAAAGATGGTCCATATCCAGTTTCAATCATCGTTGCTGGTTCTGGACCAACGGACAAAAACGGGAATACGATCGGTGCACCAGGGAAGAATGATAGCTTGAAAATGTTGGCAGAAAGTCTCGCATCAGAAGGGATAGCATCTATTAGATTCGATAAAAGAGGGATCGGCGAAAATGCTCAATTGTCTGTCAAAGAGGAAGATTTAAGATTTGAGAATTTAATATCAGATGTTGAACAGCTTATAAAATTTGCAAGTACTGATGAACAATTCACTTCAGTCAATGTAATTGGTCATAGTGAAGGATCGCTAATTGGGATGGTAGCAGCGCAAAATCAAAGAGCAGATCGTTTTATCTCTATTGCCGGTCCTGCAAGGTCAGCAGATTTAATCCTTCAAGATCAATTAAAGGAACAGCTGCCACCGGAATTAATGATAGAGACAGAAGAGATTATTGCTAAGTTAGTTAAAGGAGATACAGTAAATGATGTCTCGAATGAATTGCAAGCATTATTTAGACCGTCTGTTCAGCCATATTTAATATCATGGTTTTCCTATGAACCGAAAAGCACAATAAAAGAATTGAACATGGACGTTTTAATCATAAATGGAACAAACGACCTTCAAGTACCGCAAAGTGAGGCAGTAATGTTAAAACAAGCGAAATCCAATGCGGAAATAGTCATCATTGACGAAATGAATCACGTTTTAAAGCAAGCACCAAGAGATCGTGAGGAAAACCTTGCTACGTATTTTAATCCTGAGCTACCATTAATGCCTGAGTTCGTAAGTTCTATAACAGATTTTTTACTTCGATAAATCGAAGATAATATGCATATATCTCCGTGAAGCGGTAGAAAAATACTCTGTTCACAGAGATAAAATCAATAGATACTCAAAAACTCGCTCACATACTAAATCTGATATATCTCTCACAGTTTAAAAATAACTTTTAACAATAAATTCGCAAACCCTATTAAATAATTAATGAAATACAAAATTAAATACGTTGATCAAACATTAAACCGCTTTTTCACTGCGGTTTTTTATTTTAGACATATCTTTCAAAAGGTCCCCTTATCTTAATATAGAATATTACATTCATGCCGCATTTTAAGGAGTAAAAAAATGAAATTAAGCCTTCGACCAATAAATAAATCAATTGCTGAAGAGATTCTGAAATGGAAGTATGATCCGCCATATGATTTTTATAATAACCGTTTAAGTGATGAATCGCTTAAAGAGTTGCTCGAGAATAACTATTATACTGTATTTAATGAAGGTGAGTTATTCGGCTTTTTTTGCTATGGAAAATCTGCTCAAGTGCCAATTGGACACCAATATAGTGTATATCGTGATGACCAAGTAGATATTGGTTTAGGTCTAGCACCAATTCAAACAGGCAGGGGAAATGGCAAAGCATTTTTGGAATTTATTTTTCATCATGCAATAAAGAAATTTGGAAATAAACCATTAAGGTTAACAGTTGCAAATTTTAATAAGCGAGCAATTCATTTATATGAAAAAATGGGCTTTGAAAAAACAAAAGAGCTTTCGAATGGACATACATTATTTTTTGTTATGGTTAAAAATGTTGATTGTTTGTAAATTAGGAAGGGATTTAGATGGAAAAATCAGAATATATAATCTTAGGATTTTTTTATCTTTTCGCTTAATGCATGAATGAAAGCGTTTTATTTTGCAGCTTGAATAAAGGAGGAATAAATAAATGTCTAAATTACTAAGTATAACTGTAGGTCAATTATTAGAGGATAAAGCAGCATTGCATCCTGATCACGAGGCTCTTGTATACGCGGATAGAGATTTGAGACTTTCTTATAGTGAATTTAATGATTATTGCCGTAACATCGCAAAGGGCCTGATAAAACTTGGTATAGAAAAAGGGGAACATATGGCGATATGGGCAACAAATACGCCAGAATGGGTGACAACTCAATTTGCAACAGGCAAAATGGGAGCTGTGCTTGTCACAGTTAATACCAATTATCGGACTTCCGAATTAGAGTATTTATTAAAGCAATCTGATACGACAACGATTTTATTAATGGAAAAATTTCGTGGCGATTCATATATAGATATGCTTTATGAAATTGTTCCTGAATTAAAAAACTCTGAACCAGGGCAATTAAAGAGTGAAAAATTGCCTTTCTTGAAAAATGTCATTGTACTTGGCGATAATAAATTTCCGGGGACCTTTAGTTGGAATGACATTATAGAGTTAAGTCGGGATGTAGAGGAGTCAGTGCTTAATGAACGACTTAATGGGCTTGATCCAGAAGATGTGATTAATATGCAGTACACATCAGGAACTACAGGATTTCCAAAAGGTGTCATGCTCACTCATAATAATGTCGTTAATAATGCATACAATATTGCTCATTGCATGAAGCTTGATAAAGCCGACAGACTATGTATTCCTGTACCTTTTTTTCATTGCTTCGGATGCGTCATTGGAACATTAGCATGTGTATCAGTTGGCGGTACTATGGTACCTGTACAAGAATTTAGTCCAAAAAAAGTTATGATGACAGTACAAAATGAAAAATGTACAGCGCTCCATGGCGTGCCAACCATGTTTATATCAGAGCTCAATGATCCTGAGTTTAACAATTATAATCTTTCTTCATTAAGAACTGGAGTGATGGCTGGTTCAAATTGTCCAATTGAAGTGATGAAAGCAGTGATAGAAAAAATGGGTGTGTCAGAAATCACCATTTGTTATGGGCAAACGGAATCTTCACCAGTGATTACTCAAACACGAACGGATGATCCTATCGAACTTCGCGTCGAGTCTGTCGGAAGAGCTTTGCCGAATGTAGAAGTCAGAATTGTTCAGCCTGGTACAAATGATGAAGTTCCACTAGGAGAGCAGGGCGAACTATGTACGAGGGGCTATCATGTGATGAAAGGATACTATAACAACCATGAAGCTACTACCCAAGCGATTGATGAAGAAGGATGGCTTCATACAGGAGATTTAGCTGTTATGGACGAGAATGGCTACTGCCGGGTAACTGGAAGGTTAAAAGATATGATCATTCGCGGCGGGGAAAATATTTATCCTCGTGAAATTGAAGAATTTCTATATACTCACCCAGAAATCCTGGATGTACAGGTTGTCGGTATTCCAGATTCCATCTTTGGAGAAGAAGTAGTGGCATGGGTCATACCGAAAGCTGAATCGACCTTAACAAGTGATGATGTTCGCGCATATTGTAAAGGCAAGATCTCCCGTTTCAAAATTCCGAAGTACATCGAGTTTACTGACAAATACCCAATGACAGCTTCAGGAAAAATTCAAAAGTTTCGATTACGAGAGCAAGCTATACAAACTGTTGATAAACACAATGCGGCTATTGAATAATTAATAATATTACTGTTCTGTAAAGATAGTTAGTCATTAAAGGTGCTTAGCCTGCTGATGTTGAATAATTCTAGGTAAGTCAATTTATCAATTGTTAACGTCAAGGAGGACTTTATTAGTGGTTCAGTCAGCTAAGCTATTCGTTTATGGGACATTACGTAAAAATGAAAGGTATCATCATTTAATGAACGATTGTACTTTAATAGCAGAACAAGCGTGGGTGCATGGCCAGTTGTTTGACTCTGGCCAAGGATACCCATCACTGTTGACCAGCGAAAATAATAAAGAAAAAGCATTTGGAGAGCTATATGAAGTAACCTTAGCGCAATTAGAGTTGATTGATAAACTGGAAGATTATGTACCAGGACGAAAGAATAATCTATACGAACGAATTAGTTTAACTATTTATACAGATAAAGGAAAAGAGACTGCTTATGTTTATGTGGCAAATGAAGCTGGGGGAAGACTTCATCCGATAAAATATGGCGATTGGAAGCTAGACCATCTAATGAAGAATCGACCTGAAAAAACGCATTATTTTGCTTATGGTTCATGCATGGATACCGAAAGATTCCTTAATGCGAATGTAGGTCATTTTTTCAAAAAAGTAATCGGTGTGGCTGTCTTAGAAAAATATTCAATGAAATATACGTTCTCAACTTCAGATGGCGGCCGAGCTGACCTCATTGAAGATGGGGGAAGGACTGAAGGCATTCTTTATGAGGTTCCATATGAAGGTGTTGAATATTTGTTTAAAAGAGAAGGTTTCTATAATAACTACTACAGACCAACCTTTGTAGATATCGTAGCAAATGATACGGTTATAAAGAGCGCTCTAACATTTCATGTGTATGAAAAATTAGAGGAAGCGGCGCCGCCCATTCATTATGCAACAGAAATTTTACGAGGATCAAAAGGAAGGGTAAGTGAAGAATATTATAGACACCTCATTCATTCATTAAAGAAACTCAACGTCAAAATCGAAAATATACATGTTTAATTCAGGCTATAAAGGTGGTATATACAAATGTCACCAAAGATGAAAGAAGGTCAACCATATGAAATTAATGGCGGATAATAGCTTCTTTGAAATAGTCTATGATCAACAGCAATTTAATTATTTGGAATTTATTAGAATTGATTACATTTGCGATATTGTATATATGACATTTAAAAACATTTTCACGAGCGAAATGTATACGTTTGAAAAAGAGAAAATCAGCAATTTAACGAAGATTATTAATAATTTTCCTGGTTTTTTGGCAAATCATTAGAATCCTGTTGCAGACATTGTTTCGTTTTCTTTATACTATAGTGGAGAGAACTTGAAGGAGTGGCATAGATGATTCATGAAAATTGGCAAGAGCGTGAAACAATTAAGAAAGTAAAATGTATACATACAAATGCAGCTAAATATATTGTGAACCGTGCTTTAACTGAGGGTAAAATTTATGACGTGAAAAACGAAACCGAAGAGTTTTATTTTATCGTTGATAATTCAGGTAAAGTCAGTGGTTTTTACAAAGATTATTTTCAAGAAGCTTAAATATTTAAGTGAAAGAAAACTGTCAGTAAAATACTGACAGTTTTCTTGTTGTTTTATTTTTTAACTTAAGCGCAACCCAAATAATACAGTGTATTTAATCAATACAGCACCATGCATTTTTGCCTAACAGAGACTAGCAGCTCTATGGCGTTTGCCTTATGCTTGCACATGATGCAGGTTATGCGGACGCTCTCCACAGAACGTGGAGTATAAATCCAAGCTCGACCCTTGGCCTAGCCAACCTGCTTTTTTATTCACGATCTGGGAAGATTCTTCTTACAGTTTCATTGAATTCTTCGAAGAATCCTTCAACTGGTTTGCCAGCTTGGACATCATTTGCATAAGTGTCGATGCGGTTATAAAAATCAGGGTTCACTGACACATAAACTTGATCGATATCCTGATCTGCTGCTTTCACTTGATCGGAGATTTTTTGTTCAATGTCTTTAGTCAGCTCTTGACCTTCTCCGCCGGAAAGTGTAGCTGCAACATAAGCATTGTTATCAGTGACGATGACGCGTGCTCTGTTTACCTCTTCCATATCTGTCACTTTTTCAGCTGCTTTGTCTGCTACTTCCATCCTGTTATTATTATTGTTGTTGTTGTTGTTGTTGTTGTTATTATTTTCAAAACCAACATTTCTTGTATGGATATTATGATCTATACTTGGGTCATTACGATTATTGTTGTTATCATAATTTACCCTTGCTGGGTCATGCATATCAGGAGCACGGTTAGCAGTATCATTCACATTATTACCATTATTCATGCCGCATGCTGAAAGCAAGATAGCACTCGATAAAGCGACGGAAAATATTTTTGATTTCAAGTAAATCATCCTTTCCATTATTATTTTTTCACACTTAGGTTTCCAAAATAATCGGACCTTATTCATGTTTTTAAAATGGTTTAAGTTTATATTGCAAAATGTATTGACGTAATAGGAGGGGATAGGATGACATATTTATACATAGGTATTGGAGGCATGATAGGAGCTCTTCTGAGGTTTTTGATTTCCCAAGTAGTTGTTCAAATTTGGGATAGTCCGTTTCCGCTTGCTACCTTCATCGTTAATATTGTAGGTGCTTTCTTTTTAGGATTATTAACTGCCATTAGTCATCGATTAAAGGAAAAACTGCGATTGGCAGTAGGGACTGGCGCCATTGGTTCGTTTACGACTCTATCAGCGCTAAGCGGAGAAACAATGCTCTTAATCGACCATGCATTATATATAAGTGCTGTTTTCTACATGGTTGCTAGTGCATTAGGAGGATTGTTAGCTGCTTTTGGCGGATATAATCTTGGCAATAAGAGAAACGAGGGCAATGCAGTCCAATGATGATTCAATTAGTATCTATAGCTTTAGGAGGATTTTGCGGAGCAATTATCAGATATATGGCAACTAGCTTTATCCAAAATAAATTCAATTCGCAGTTCCCAATTGGTACATTATCTGTCAATTTACTAGGTTCTTTCTTGTTAGGTGCTCTTTTATCGTTAGATGTAAGTAAAAATATTTACGTTTTGTTAGGAATTGGATTTCTAGGTTCCTTTACCACCTTTTCAACATTTGTTGTAGAAGTGATGCAACAATGGCTTACCAGAAATAAGCTAATTGCAGCAATTTATTTAGCTGTTACATATATTGGCGGCTTGTTATGCGCTGTACTTGGGTATATGCTTTAATTAATAATTAGAATATTGCACTATTTTCACTATTCTTAATTGATGTCAAGTGGAATAAGTTATATAAATAGAGAGTGAGGAAGAGGGGAGCTAATGATGAATAAAATTGAAAAAAGGTGGTTTATCTTGTCCATCTTCAAAAATAAAAAACTAATCACAATTGTTAAGTATTTTGTGCCTTTAATCATATTAATAATCATCTTTTTTGAAGCGAGAAACTTCTTTACCCACTTCAACTGGTCTTTATTAGATCATTACTTGGACAGGCTGTCATTATTTAATATACTATTCATTATATTGCTAGGGTTAATCGCTTTAGTGCCGATGTTTTTTTATGATGTGATCTTAACTCGGCTGCTGAATATAAAAATTTCGACGAAAAAGCTAATAGGATATTCTCTTTCCGCCAACGCTTATTCAAATTTAATTGGCTTTGGCGGGGTAGCTGGTGCCACCCTTAGAACGATTTATTATCGGCCTTACATTAAAGATAGTACGCCATATATTAAAATCATTGCTAAATTATCGCTGTTTTATTTATGCGGTTTATCAATTTTATCCTGGTTTGTACTGTTTACAAGCAACGGGTTGTTTAGTGAATTAAGATTGGCGCATATTGCTGCTTGGGGGATTGCCCTGTATGCACCTATTCTCCTAATTGTCTTCTTTTTTAAGAGGAAGCTATGGGATTTATCGAATGTTAAAAGAGATTTTATTACTGAACTGATGATGATATCAGTTTTTGAATGGTTATTTGTTGTTATTTGCATATGGGGAATTGTTAATATTATGGGCTTTACCATTTCATTAATTGCTGTATTTCCAATTGTCATCCTAGGTGCATGTGCGGGCATTGTAAGTATGCTGCCTGGCGGAATTGGTTCATTTGATTTGGTAATATTATTAGGATTTGAAGCGCAGGGCATACCCGGCGAGCTTGGTTTACTCGTGCTAATGTTTTATCGTGCTTGCTATTATATCATTCCTGCATTACTGGGTACTCCATTTGCTCTAAATGCACTGTGGGGAAAGCTTAAGCCTGATCGATTTATTTAATAGAAATAGAGAAGGAAAATATCCTTCTTAGAGTGCTGAGAAACTGATAATAACAAAATGCAATTAGGTTTAGAAAGTCTAATCTCTCGCTTTGCGGAAAGCGAGAGATTAGACTCGGAACATCTCAAATCCTTCTTATTTTGTAATGAGTTTCACGCTTCAGCCTGAGAAAGTAGAGTTCCTTCTCTATTTCATTTGTTTATTAAGCAATTTTGTCTTTGTTTTTACTCAATTGTTCGTGAAAAAGCAATTTTGCAGACATTAAACGTTGACGAGTAAGGATGCCGATCCATGAAGCAAGTGCAGCCTTAATGAATCCGCCAATGATAAATGGTGCAAACCCAGCCATAAAAGCGGCTGTCCACGATAAATTTGCTGCAACTTTTAGCCATGCGGTACCAAAGATTAAAGTGATAAACATGCCGATAATATTAGCGATTAGTGCATTTTTAATAGTGAATGAAGTTTTTTCTAAATAATATCCCATTATGAATACGGTTGGGATATATCCGATTAAATATCCGCCAGTCGGTCCAACCAATTTAGATACTCCTCCGGAAAACTCTGCAAATACTGGAACTCCAGCAGCCCCAATTGCTAAATAAAGAAGAACAGATAAAGTGCCGTATTTTGATCCTAAAATGGTGGCAGCTAGTCCAATAGCTAAAGTTTGCCCTGTAATAGGAACAAGAGGTAGCGGAATAAATAATTGTGCCATCACACCTGTAATAGCTGCAAATAATGCTGTTATGATGAGTGATCTGAGTTTAAGCTGATCTTTTGTCAAAATGAATCCCCTCTCATATGTAAACTTAATATTAATTATAGTTTACATTATAAAAAGGATGAAGTCTTATTGTCAACTTAATATCAACAGAGGTTAACAATATTGTGATCGATTTTTATTTTCTTGATGAATTCTTTTAATCGTCTCCATATGTAATGCCTCATGGTAAGTGCTGAATAAAACTGCTTCACCTACTGTATAAAATGTGATTCCACCTTTATTTGTATAAGGAACAGATAGCTTTTCTGCCAATCTGCTTTGATTAATTTTTTGAATCCTCTCATTTTGTTGTTGCATTTCTTCTTTAATTTCATCAATAGTAGGCGGTGTGCCTATCCAATTTGCCGGTTTTGTTCCAGCCGAAAAATAGAGTGCAAATGTTTCGGGGATTTGTTGCTCAATTCCACTTAACTGAAAAGCGAGAAGCTCCTGAACATAGACAATATGTCCAAAATTCCAACGAATATTGTTGTTATAGCCTGGTGGAATCAAATCCGCGAATTCTTCTTTTATCCTCATGATCGAATTTTCTGTAATAGAACGAACAGTTTTAAGATGATTATAGATAAATTGAGTCATAACTTCCCTCCTTAACGTTTATTTCGCTACGATGCATTCTTTTTCCTGTGAATTTAGTAAAAGAAAGTTAAATAGGTTGAAATATTTATTAGGTTGTGTAAAATATAATTAACAATTATCATTTTGTTAATTATAAAAATAGGACGGTGACAGTATATAGATATGACAAATAAAAAATATCGTACACCAGATGGCTACACAGCAGATATTGCCGTTTTTACTATTGTTACAGAGGATTCTAAGCCTTTTACGCCTCCTATCATGTCGCTTAATATTATGCTGATAAAACGAGCAGAATTCACGCTAGAAGGATCAAAAAATGTTGAAGCTGGCAAATGGGCATTGCCAGGCGGTTTTGTCCAGCCGGATGAGGATGCATATGAAGCTGCTTCTCGTGAGTTAACAGAGGAAACTGGTATAGAAGGTATACATATAAAAACAATTTGGTGTTTATGATAAGCCAGGGCGTGATCCGAGAGGATGGATTATTTCAAACGCTCATTATGCAATTGTGCCAGAACATCATTTATTAAAAAGAAAAGCAAGTGATGATGCAGACCAGGTTGAACTTTTTAATGTGGATGATGTGCTTCAATATGAACTGGCGTTTGACCATAAAACGATTATTGAGGACGCAGTAGCAGTAATTAAAAAAGAAATATTGCAAACAACTGCTGCGAAAAATTTTCTGCCAGCAGAATTCACTTACTCAGAATTGCAGGCGGTATTATCAACAGTAACAACTGATCCAGCGATACTAAATGAGCAATCATTTGCGAGGAAGATTAAAGCGCTGCCTTTTATCGAGCTTGTAGAAGGAAAAACAACACAGAGAACTTCTAAGAAAGCAACGAAACTATATAAATTTAACGAATTAGAGGTTGTGAAACCAATATATACGGCAAGATATAACTAAAGAAAGCGGGTGGGAGTAATGATGAAAAAGGCGCTTATTAATATCGACTATACAAATGATTTTGTTGTAGGAGCACTGCCGTGCGGACAACCGGCCATTGACATTGAAGATGAAATTGTTAAAATAACTAAGCAGTTTATTGATGAAGGTGAATTATCCGTATTTGCTGTTGATTTGCATTTTGAAGATGATACTTACCATCCGGAAAACGCTTTATATCCACCGCATAATATTGATGGAACAGAAGGCAGAGAATTATACGGACAGTTAAAAAAATTATATAATGAAAATAAGCATTTAGACCAAGTAATATGGATGGATAAAACTAGATATAGTGCTTTTGCAGGTACTGATTTAGAAATCAAGCTGAGAGAGCGTAATATACAGGAGCTTCATTTAGTTGGCGTGTGTACGGATATTTGTGTTCTGCATACAGCTGTAGATGCTTACAATTTGGGGTTTAAACTTTTCATCTATGAACAGGCAACTGCAAGCTTTAATCAGATTGGTCATGAGTGGGCACTGCAACATTTTAAAACATCAATGAACGCAGTTGTTAAATAAAGAAAAAGGGGTATTTTGTAATGAATAAGCCATATCCAGACGACAGCATGACACTACATACAGATCTTTATCAAATTAATATGGCCCAAACGTATTGGCAAGATGGAATCCATAATAAAAAAGCTGTTTTTGATATATATTTCAGAAAACTTCCATTTGGAAATGGATACGGAATTTTTGCCGGATTAGAAAGAGCTATTAAATTCATAAAAGATTTCAAGTTTTCCAAAAGCGATATTGACTATTTACGTGAAGAACTGAACTATCCAGAAGCATTTTTAGATTATTTATCGACGTTAACTTTCACAGGTTCAATCCGATCTATGGTGGAGGGAGAGCTTGTGTTCGCAAATGAACCAATTGTTCGCATTGAAGCGCCGCTCGCCCAAGCGCAATTAATCGAAACTGCATTATTAAATATTATTAATTACCAAACATTAATTGCTACAAAGGCTGCAAGAATTAAAGAGGTACTTGATGATGGCATTGCGATGGAATTCGGTTCAAGGCGGGCACAGGAAATGGATGCTGGCGTTTGGGGGGCACGTGCTTCTTATATTGGCGGCTTTCATGCCACCTCAAATACGAGAGCAGGTAAAATGTTTGACATCCCCGTTGCGGGAACACATGCTCATTCTCTTGTTCAAGCCTATCAAGACGAATACACGGCGTTTCATAAATATGCTGCAACCCATAAGGACTGCACTTTTTTAGTTGATACTTATGACACATTGCGTTCAGGCGTTCCGACAGCTATTAGAGTTGCTAAAGAGCTCGGTGATAAGATTAATTTTGCTGGAATTAGAATCGATAGCGGAGATTTAGCTTATTTATCAAAAGAAGCAAGAAAAATGCTTGATGAAGCTGGTTTTACTAAAACAAAAATTGTTGCTTCCAATGATTTGGATGAGTATACTGCAATGAATTTGAAAGCTCAAGGTGCTAAAATCGATACTTGGGGTATCGGAACAAAGCTGATTACAGGTTATGATCAGCCGGCACTAGGAGCTGTATATAAGATGGTATCGATCGAAAATGAACATGGAGAGATGGAAGATACGATAAAAATCAGCGGAAATCCTGAAAAAGTAACAACTCCTGGTCTAAAAAGAGTTTATCGCATCATAAATAAGGAAAATCATAAATCAGAGGGGGACTATATTTCCCTTGAAGAAGAGAAACCGCATGAACAGGAACGGTTAAAAATGTTCCATCCGGTTCACACGTATATTAGCAAATTTGTCACTAATTTTGAGGCAAGAGATTTGCATAAAGATATCTTTGTGAATGGGGAACTTGTCTATGAAACACCTTCATTAAAAGAAATCCAAGCATATGTTCAGGAAAATTTAGATTTGTTATGGCATGAGTATCGGAGATCTTTAAATCCTGAAGAGTACCCTGTCGATTTAAGTCCATTATGCTGGGAAAATAAAATTAATCTAATAGATGAAGTAAAGCAGAAGGTGAAGGCAAATATAAACAAAAACAACTAAAGGGGAGCTGTTATCATGTCAATGCAACAAATAATAATCGAAGCCCTTAATGTGAAGCCTGAAATCAATCCAAAAGAAGAAATTCGGGCAAGAGTAAATTTTTTAAAAGACTATTTGAAGAAGTCTGGTGCTAAAGGTTATGTTCTTGGGATTAGCGGCGGACAAGACTCTTCCTTGGCAGGGCGTCTAGCACAGCTGGCAGCTGAAGAATTGCGTGAAGAGGGTTATAAAGCAACATTTGTTGCCATTAGACTGCCGTATGGACAACAGCATGATGAAGATGATGCGAAGCGTGCATTAAATTTTATCGGTGCAGACAAGGAATACACTTATAATGTAAAACAGCCAGTTGACGAAGTCCAGGCAGTTTACAATAATATTAAAAATTTAGTGCCGTTGAAGGATTTTCATAAAGGAAATGTTAAAGCGCGAACTAGAATGATTGCACAATATGTGTTTGGCGGCCAAATGGGACTGCTAGTCATTGGCACAGATCATGCAGCTGAAGCGGTGACAGGATTCTTTACTAAATATGGCGATGGCGGAGCGGATGTACTGCCATTATCCGGATTATCAAAACGGCAAGGGAAACAATTGCTTAAAGAGCTTGGTGCAGAGGAGCGACTATATTTAAAAGTGCCAACAGCTGACTTGCTCGATCAGACTCCAGGCCAAGCAGATGAAACTGAGCTCGGAATTACATATGATGAGCTCGATGACTATCTTGAAGGTAAAAAAGTAAGTACAGAAATAGCAGAAAAAGTCGAAAAACGATATTTAATTACCGAGCATAAACGACAATTGCCGGCTTCCATGCATGATAGCTGGTGGAAATAATTTAAGCTGACTTCCTGTAAAACAAAAAAGTGTCCGATGAAGGACACTTTTTTTATTGATCAAGATCTTTTTGTTTTCGTTTTCGAGGGATCACTTTCTCCTCAATATTCTCGTAAACATCTAACAAACGTCTAACAATCGGCATGCGCGGCAACAGGAAATACATAGCAATTGCACATAATGTAGCAATTAGTGCACCTGTAATCACATCAAATGGATAATGGACGCCTACCCAAATTCGCGAAACTCCAACAAGCACTGCGATAAGCAGCCATAAAATGTTCTTTTTATTATATAGCCAAAATGCTACACAAAATGCGAAAAACAATATGGTGTGGTCGCTTGGAAATGAATTATTTGCCGTCTTTTCAATTAAAAAATTTACGTTTGACAACTCTACAAACGGTTGATAATTAAAGTGTAGCTTTCCTGCTAATTTTCCTATGATTTCTGCCAAAATAAAAGCAAAGCCGGCAGTCATCACCATGTACCTGTTTTTCTCTGTTCTAGTGAACCAATAGAACAGGGTCATTAATGCTAATAAAATCACGGTATACTCTGCAATAAAAATAAAAGGCGTGTTTAGAGACGGGTATTCAAAGCCTAAATCGTTTATCGCTCTGAATAATGAGATATTCATTTCATTCATATTAAAACCTTCTTTTAACCTTTCTGTTTGAATCATTTTATAGCATTCAAATTGAATGACATATTTTATTATAATGATTGGAGAACTAGATGTCATTAAAAAAGGGAATGGAAAAAATATTATCATTGACATTGAGAAAGGAATTTGGTAATTTGATTGTATAATCAAATTACTATTTATATAATCAGTTTTTTATAGCGGAGGAAGTTCAATGGCAGAATCATTTATTGTAGAAGCAAGAAGAGAACAAATCATCAACGCATGCATTGATACATTAGAAGAGGTTGGTTACGTAAAAGTCAGTTTAACCAAAATTGCCCGGAAAGCAAAAATAAGTACGGGACTGATTTCTTATCATTTTAGTGATAAGGCAGATTTAATTAATCATACTCTGATTTATTTATTATCTAATCAACTTGATTATATTAGCGAAAGAGTCGTTGGTAAAAACACCGCTACAGAACAGCTCCAAGCTTTCATCGAAGCTAGTATCATTTATCAGGAAACTCATTACAAAAATAATATTGCCTTAATTGAAATAATATTTAATGCACAAACTTCGGATGAGACGCCATACTACAGGATAACCGATGAAGAGGAAGAAGATCATTTATATATGCTGCTAAAGGATATTTTACTTGAAGGTAAAAATAAACAGGAATTTACACAAGTTTTTAATGCTGATGCTGTTGCAACAATAATCCAGGGAGCAATTTCGGAAAGTATGTTAAAGGATTTGAGCAAGGTGGATTATAACTATAGCCATGAGTTAATTAAAATGCTGATGAGTATGATTAAATGATGAGAAGAGCACGAAATGTGCTTTTATTTAAACTTATTTGATTGACTAATCAAATAAAAAACTAACTATTCAATAGGGGAGCGGTTCTGTATGAACCATCATGTCACAAAATTAGGTTTGACTGTTTTTGAAAGAGCATTAATTTTAGTCATTCCAACTGCTATTGGAGGTATTGTTGGCTGGTTTTTACCAGTGATAGTATCTGGATTAAAGAGAATTCCAATTCTATCTTCCAATGATTTGATAATGTTGATTGACTCATTTCACTCTTTTTCGGTTTCGGTTATCGCAATGATTATTGGAATCATTGCTGGATTTATTTTATCGATAATTATTTTTAATGAAAGCCTTAATATTTTTATTGATGATACCAAAATCAAGCTAGTAATAAAGGAAGAAGAAACAATTATTTCAAAAAATATGGTATCTGCGATTTTTATCGAGGAAAAACAATTAAAGCTGCTTGATAATGAAGGGAAGGAAATATTTAGTAGAGAGATCGATATACCGACAGAGAAAGTAAAAGATGCATTTTTGTCTCATTTCTATCCATGGAAAAATGAAGATCCTTATAAAAGCTGTTCCAATTATGGAGGCTAAACGAAGAGATGGTTTTAGGAGAAACGATTCAATCAATCTTATATTCACGCAGACTTTCATTAAGAGAAAAGGATGAAAAGAAGGCGGATCAATTAAAAACTGATCTAAATGAGTTAGGTGTGATTGTAAAGGATAGGGGAGAAGAGCAATTAATTAGAAGAATTACTAGAGGTTAATTCCAAAAGAATCTAATTGCGGTCCTTTTAGGATGACAGTTTAATATTGCATGTTTTGCTTTATATCTCCTCTGTCAGTGTATTAAGGAAAGTTGACCAACAATTACCGCTTACATAGTTTAATATATTCTGGTTTAATAAAAACTATGAAAAATTTAATGAAGCTTTCTTTTATGTTGTTGTTTACTGTAGCTCTAGTCTTTGGATTTAAGCAAGATGCAAGTGCATCAATGGTACATACCGTTAAAACGGGAGATACGATGTGGAAAATCGCCGTGAAATATCAAGTAGGTGTAACTGAAATTATTCAAGCGAATCCACAAGTATCAAACCCAAACTTTATTTATCCAGGTCAAAGTTTAAATATTCCGTCGACGGCAGCTGCGACGATGAATATGGAAGCTGAAGTTGTGAAGCTAGTCAATCAGGAAAGAGCAAAAGCTGGATTAAAACCGCTTAAAGAAAATTGGGAATTATCTAGAGTTGCTCGTTTCAAATCACAGGATATGATTGACCGCAGATATTTTGATCATCATTCACCTACATACGGTACACCGTTCAAAATGATGACTGACTTTGGGATTACATATCGCTCAGCAGGTGAAAATATTGCTGCGGGTCAAACAAGCGCACAGGCAGTAGTCAATGCTTGGATGAATAGTGACGGTCATCGTAAAAACATTCTATCTAGCCAGTACACTGAGATTGGTGTCGGCTATGTAAAAGGTGGTTCTTACGGCCATTACTGGACGCAAATGTTTATTTCTCGATAAAAATGAAAGGAAAGGTATGAACGCATTCTTAACTGAATGCGTTTTTACGTGCTTCTACAATATTTAACAAGTATAAAGAAAGTGGAAGTATTTTGAAAAAAGTAACCAATAAGAACCCAAAATTCAGTGCGAACTCAGAAAAAGTGGTATCAAATCGATAAAAGAAACCAAATTACAGTGAGAGGCAACAAAAAATGGACTCAAATCGAGAAAAAACCAAGCGGAAACATATGCAACAATTGTGGTACCAACTCCGAAAATACGCACAAAAATATCAGATTTAGCACGAATCGAATACCGAAAACGAGGAGAGTCTATTTAACAATAATTAATGTTAAAATTAGGAAAAATAAGAAAGGTTGGAAACGCTTTGTATGATCATGTCACGGTAAGCTGGCTTTCAATGGACAATCATCTTTTCTTAGCTTTTATCAGTATAATAGTAATCCTTATAGGTATTATCGGTTCGATGGCAATTTTTACGTCATCATATCGCAAAAACAAAAAGCAGGCTTACTTTTTATTGGTGCCTTATTTATTTGGTTTTATAGTTTTGATGCCTAATTTATATCGTATTTCGCCATTTATAAGTTATGTAGCTATATTGGTTCTTTTTATCGTAACAGGATATGCAATCTACTGGGGAAGAACGAAAATAGATAGGAAGGAAGAAGCATCAGAGTAAAAAGGGAAGTAATCAAAGGGAAAATCATGGATACATCCCTCCATCTTTCCACTTCATAACAAAAGGATTTACCGTTGTTGGGTTCTTTAATGTATTCCTATTACCTATTATCAAAATTTAATCGAGAGTAATCTTCAAGTAGGATTCATTTTGTTAATCAGCATGCTGCAGCCTCGTGCTCTTTAAGAACTACCATTACTTCGCTTTCATTTTAACAATTGCGGTGATATAGATGATGTGTAAAAAAGCATAGGTGCAAGATAAAAGAAGCTGCAGACGTGTGCAGCTCTTTTATTTTTTCACAAAAAGCATGCACTTATTTTACAACGATATAGGCTATCATTTGCCCAGCATTTCCATGATGCGAATGTGTATCGCAAATAAGCTCATAAGTTCCTTTTTTATCAAACTGCAATGGAACAACTGTTTCCTCTCCTTTTTTGACCGTCCCTTTTATGTCGGTTCCTTCAATATAAAAGGGATGCTCACTTCCCATTACACCTAAGATAGATAAGTTTACTTTTTCACCTGGTTCTAAAAATATCGTCCCAGGATCCCACCGGTATACCTCAACTTCCCTACCATCAGGCATTTTTGTTTTATACTCTCCCGTCACCATATGGATTTCTCTAATATCCTCTTCACTATTTAAGTTAAAAACAGAAACACTACCAGATTTAGAAAAATACCAGACAGATGCAGATACAATGATGGCGAAGATTAATAAAACCGTGATGATTGACCGCTTTTTTATTACTAGAAATTGCATAACGATTCCCTCCATTATAGTTTGTCCTTATATAGATATGCCAACAGGAGAGAAGAACTTGTCTCTTTTTCATATTTTTTTCTGAATATTTATTTACATTTTTATATAGCTTACGGATAATGAAGGAAAAAGGGTGGGCAGCATGTACAAAGTCCTTGTCGCAGGTCGTGATGAATCAGATTTAAACGGAATACGATGGCTGCTTCATTCAGCGATGACATCATGGCAAGTTGAGACAGTGAATCTTCCGGGAGAATTGATCGGTAAAATAGAAACATTTAGACCTGATCTTCTTATCATTGAACTCGAAATGATAGAAGATGAAGCACATTATCATTTTATTGTAAATGTACTAAATATTGTAAAACCCTCGATATGCGCTATTACGATTGAACCGACTTTTGCAAGAGCAAAAAACGCGATTGATTTAGGAGTAAATGATTTGTTGTTAAAACCAATATCACCTGAAATATTATTGAAATCTGTACAAAGAATTTATCGGAAAAATCATGCTGATAAAAAAAATCTTCCGGCTAATCAAATACAATCGGAAAGAAGCATTGGCTATACCCATTTATTTTTGAACAGTGATGAGCCAATTCGACCTCTTAAAAGTTTTGGGTTAAAATCAGAAAGTGTGCATATATTGCCTGAGCTTTACCAATTTCTAAAAAGTTATCAATGGAAAAGACCGTTGTTTTCTTTTGTATTAACCGAAATGATTGTATGCTTTGCTGCATCACATGATGATATCAATTGGCGACAGGAGTGGAGCAGGTTTTTACGAGACTGGCAAACGATGAGTCATGAGCCGATTGTAATTGTAGCACAAGATTCAAACGGCAATGAACCAATTAAAGATCAATATCATCTTCTAAAACATAGGATGGAAATTAGCTTTTATATCGGGTTTAATCAAATCATAGATAATAGAAGTGACCGGGACTGGCGGATGATCGACCCTTTTTTAACACCAGAAGATCAACAGCTTTGGGTGGAATTATTAGCTCAATCTGATTTAAAAGGTTTAAAAAAATGGCTTTACGACGAGTTTTTGAACTTGAATCCTCCTTACCCTGATCCTGCAATCATTAGAATTCGCTTAACTAGCATTCTGGCACAAATAAGACGATTCATGCTGTCAAATAAATTAGAAAATCCTTCTTTTGAAAAAAATTATCTTCAGCTTTTCCAGGAGATATTATATTGTCCTGTTATTTATCGGATTATTGAAGAGCTTATTCTGTTTATTGGCCAATTAATTGAAAACGTAATAACGAGGAAAAACCCAATTCAGCTTTCGAAAAAGGTTTTTCATTATTTAGAGGAAAATTATGCAAATCCGCAATTGAATCTAACGGAAATCGGAGAAAAGTTTAACAAGAATGCCAGCTATATTAGCTACGTGATTTCAAATAATTATCATAAAACTTTCAGAGGGATACTGACAGATATTCGCATTCGTCACGCAATTGATCTATTAGAAGAATCATCTTTATCAATTAAAGAAATATCATCGCAATGCGGGTTTAGTAATCAACAATATTTTAATAAGGTTTTTCTTAAAAAAATGAATTGTTCACCTAGTCAATTTCGTAAAAAAATAGAATTGTAGAAAGGTAGAGAGCCTTGTTAAGACAACAAAAACCACAACTTGAATCTTTAAATGAGAGCGATATTGAACGACTGATTCAGCTTTCAACCTCAGTCGGCTGGGATTATGATTATGATGAAATTAAAACCATTCTCTCAAGTGGAAAGGTGTTTGGACATAAAACTGAGAACGGTGAAGTGGTTTCAAGTGCGGCAATCATTCCATACGATACAAATATAGCATCTATTGGATTAGTCATTGTGAAACGAAATTATAGGGGCATGGGTCTGGCAAAAGAGGTTATGCAAAAATGTATACATTTTGCCAATAAATCGATGCCTATTATCCTAATAGCAACGGACGAAGGTTAACCTCTATATAAAAAACTAGGGTTTAATAACATTGCCAGCATTAAGAAGTATTTTTGTTATCAACCCCTTCGGTCAGTGATAGCAAATGAAAAATATACTTTAGAGGCAATGAAAAATGAAAATTTCACAAATGTTGTCCATATAGATGAGCAAGCCTTTGGTGCTAAGCGGCAAACATTTCTCATTCATAGAATGAGGCAGGCAAAAGAATGCATCGTTTTAAAAGAAGGGGACAGTGTAAAAGGGTTTGGCATGGCGATTGCGTACAGGGACTATTTACGGTTAGGTCCTATTATCGCTCCAAATACAGCCGCTGCTTTATTAATCATACATAGATTAGCAGAAAATCACACTGGTACTATACGCATTGATGTACCTGCAGAGCAAATAGAATTCACTCAAGCAATCGAATCAGAAGGCTTTGAGTTTGTCAACCAGCCACCAATCATGATGATGAATGGACAATCATTGTCAAATAGAAATGGCACTCTTTATAGTATTTCCGCACAAATCTTTGGGTAAAGAACAACAAGGGGGATTCCATTAATGAAAGTGCTCTACTTAATTAGAGATCCATTTATAGAAGAATATCCGCAATTGATAAATGAGGCAAAGCAGCTTAATGCGGAAGTGAAGTTTGTAAATAGCGATAACGGCATAGATAAGCAAGAGCTATTAAATGAAGTGAGGGATGTTGACATTATCGTTGTTGCAATTGTGAAAATTGATAAAGAAGTGATAGACTCAGCACCGAATTTAAAATATATCATTAAGTTTGGTGCCGGATATGACAATATAGACGTAGCTTATGCCCATCAGAAAGGAATAAAAGTATCCAATGCACCAGGTCAAAATGCTGAGTCAGCAGCTGACTTAGGATTTGCCCTCATGCTTACAGCTGCAAGAAATATACCACAAAAAGATGCAGAAATAAAACGTTCTCACTGGGAATTGTCAATGGGATCTGAAGTTTATCATAAGCGTCTTGGCATTATCGGATTTGGTTCGATAGGACAAGCATTAGCAAAGCGGGCACAAGGCTTCGACATGAAGATATCAGCCTATGGAAACTATAAGGACTATGATGCTGCTAAGAAATTTGGCGTTGAGTTTGTTGAGTTGAAACAGCTGCTTGCTTCTTCAGATTATATTGTTCTCTCAACCTCACTGAAAAATCATAATCGCCACCTTATCAATAAAGAAACAATTTCGTTAATGAAGCCTAATGTCTTCGTTATAAATATTTCTAGGGGCGGACTGATAAATGAAGAGGATCTTGTCAAAGCATTGAAAGAAAAAAGAATAAAAGGTGCTGCACTTGATGTTTTTCAGGAGGAACCTTCTTTTAGTGAATTATCAAAGCTTAAAAATGTCATCGCTACTCCACATATTGGCGGAGCCACATTTGAAGCAGTCGCAAGAATTAATAAGATAACGATTAAAAACATACAAAGGTTTCTCACGGATGAGCCTTTAGAATTTGTGGTCAGCTCTTAATAATCTCTTAAACCGAATCGTTTCCTCTTTGCTGTTGTTGGATGTGCATAGGTGTCCGCTTGACTCTTGAGCCAGAAGCGAGACAATCGAGTCACTAAACGCGTGCAGCGATGGTCGAACTTCGGAAAAGTAATCTCAAACCATTCTAGTTTTTCTACCACCTAAATCCAAGAGCTTGATCTTGGATTTTTTTTATATTAAAACAAAAATCTAATAAAAAGATAAAAAATTTTCAAATGTAATGATAAAAGACTAAAGAAATTTATAAAAAAACCAACATTAGTTAACTTTATATTCCGAATATTCTTAGCTAAACTTAACTTATAAAGAATATGGGAGGGATATATGTGGAGACGCATAAAGCAAGAGTTATTAAAAATTATCAAGGCAGTGAATTGCATGCAAAAGGCTGGATTCAGGAAGCCGCTTTAAGAATGATGATGAATAATTTAAATTCTGATGTAGCAGAAAGGCCGGAAGATTTAGTTGTTTATGGAGGAATCGGAAAAGCAGCGAGAAATTGGGAGAGTTATGATGCAATTATAAAATCTCTTCATGAATTAGAAAATGACGAAACCTTACTCATTCAATCAGGAAAACCGGTTGCTGTTTTCAAATCACATTGTGACGCACCAAAAGTATTAATTGCGAATTCTAACCTAGTACCAGCGTGGGCGAATTGGGATACTTTTCATGAACTTGATAAAAAAGGGTTAATGATGTATGGACAAATGACTGCAGGTAGCTGGATTTATATAGGAAGTCAAGGGATTGTACAGGGCACTTATGAAACGTTTGCCGAATTGGCCAGACAGCATTTTGGCGGTTCCTTAAAACAAACGATCACATTAACTGCAGGACTTGGTGGAATGGGAGGCGCACAGCCATTAGCTGTAACGATGGCAGAAGGTATTTGCATTGCTATCGATGTGGATGAGCATCATATTGACCGCCGGCTTGAAACGAAGTATTTGGATACGAAGGTATATACAATTGAGGAAGCGATTTCACTGGCTGAGAAGGCAAAACATGAAGGTAGGGCATTATCAATTGGCCTGCTCGGAAATGCAGCAGAAGTACTGCCTAAAATGATAGAGATGAATTTTATTCCGGATATACTTACAGACCAAACATCTGCACACGATCCTTTAAATGGATATATTCCTCTCGGATATTCAATTGAAGAGGCAAATAAGCTACGCAGCGATCAGCCTGTAAGCTATGTACAGCATGCTAAAAAAAGCATGGCAACTCATGTAAAGGCGATGCTTGAAATGCAGAAAAAAGGAGCGGTTACCTTTGATTATGGCAATAATATTCGCCAGGTTGCAAATGATGAGGGTGTGGAAGATGCATTTGCATTTCCAGGCTTTGTACCTGCTTATATACGACCATTATTTTGCGAAGGAAAGGGACCTTTTCGGTGGGTTGCATTATCTGGAGACCCGGAGGATATTTATAAAACAGATGAAGTCATCTTAAAAGAATTTGCTTATAACGAACATTTATGTAATTGGATAAGAATGGCAAGAGAAAAAATTCAATTCCAAGGTCTTCCCTCCAGGATTTGCTGGCTCGGTTATGGTGAAAGAGCAAAATTCGGAAAAATCATTAATGATATGGTAGCAAGCGGTGAATTGAAGGCACCAATTGTCATTGGTAGAGATCATCTTGATTCAGGCTCGGTAGCCTCGCCAAATAGAGAGACAGAAGGAATGAAGGATGGAAGTGATGCAGTAGCAGATTGGCCGATATTAAACGCAATGATTAATGCTGTAGGTGGAGCTAGCTGGGTTTCAGTTCACCATGGCGGCGGTGTGGGCATGGGCTACTCCATACATGCTGGAATGGTCATTGTTGCCGATGGAACAAAAGAGGCGGAATCAAGGCTTGAAAGAGTACTTACGACTGATCCGGGAATGGGGATCGTCCGCCATGTTGATGCCGGATATGATAAAGCAATTGAAACAGCAAAAGAAAAAGGTGTAAATATTCCAATGCTGGATTAATTAATCCGGTAAAACACAATTAAAAGGAGGAGGAACCTTGAGTACAAAACCATTATTTATTAAAAGTGCCAATCAATTGATTACCCTAAAAGGAGGCTCACACAGCCCGGTAACAAAAACGAAAATGAGTGAGCTATCCATTATAGAAAACGGAGCAGTTTGGATTAGTGATGGACGCATTGAAAGTGTCGGCACGACAAATGCATTGCTTGAGAAATATAAAGATAGACTGACAGAAGCTGAAGTCATAGATGCAATAGGGAAGATTGTTTTGCCGGGATTGGTCGATCCGCATACGCATCTTGTCTATGCGGGTAGCCGTGAAGAAGAGTTTAATATGCGTTTAAATGGCTCGACATATATGGAGATTATGAATAACGGTGGAGGAATTCATGCTACGACACAAAAAACAAGAGAAGCTTCGCAAGAACAGCTTGTTCAAGAAAGTCTAGTTAGATTAAATCGCTTTCTCATCCATGGCGTGACAACAGTGGAGGCAAAAAGTGGATATGGGCTAGATTGGGAAACAGAGTTAAAACAGCTGCAGGCTGCAAAGCGTTTAAATCATATCCATCCAATTGACATTGTCAGTACCTTTATGGGTGCGCATGCTGTACCTGCGCACTATAAGGATAATCCAGATGCCTTTATTGATCTCATTATCGATGAAATGCTTCCGAAAGTTGCTGAGCAAAACCTTGCAGAGTTCAATGATATTTTTTGTGAACGAGGGGTTTTTACACCGGAACAATCGAGAAAGCTGCTTAATGCTGGCAAAAAGGTAGGCTTGCTTCCAAAAATTCATGCCGATGAAATTGAGCCATATGAAGGGGCAGAGCTTGCAGCTGAGGTTGGAGCAATATCAGCTGATCATTTATTAAAAGCTTCCGAAAAAGGAATTAAAATGATGGCAGAGAAAGGAGTTATTGGCGTTCTGCTTCCAGGCACAGCGTTTTTCTTAATGGCTGAAGCAGCGGCAGGAAGGAAGATGATTGATCAGGGTGTGGCAGTTGCATTATCAACAGACTGCAATCCTGGATCTTCTCCAACATGCTCTACTCCATTCATGATGAATCTTGCATGTATGAATATGGGCATGACACCTGCGGAGGCTATTACTGCTACAACAATAAATGCTGCTCATGCGATAAATAGAGCAGCTGATATCGGTAGCATCGAAGAAGGAAAGAAAGCAGATATTATCATGCTAAACATACCGAACTATATGCAAATGCAATATCACTATGGTATGAATCACACTGACACAGTTATTAAATCAGGGGAAATCGTCGTAAAAAACGGCTCATTAGTATAGAAGTCCACGGAGAGAAACTTCCATATTGCATCAATGCGGGACGACTAGGATATAAATGAAAAAGGTGGTTGCTTGCAATGGAAAGGGAAATCCGATCAGGTGAAAAAATAATAAAACCGAATGTTTCACGAAATCATGTGTTGAAATTCTTTCTTTACAGTGCTCTCGGAATTTTTATGTTTTTTATTCCAGTTACGATAAATGGGCAATCTTCCATTATGCTGGACCATATCGTCACAGGAATACAAATATATATATCTGGTATAGTTCCTTACTATGCATTACTTGTAATATTTTTAGGCTCGGTTTACCCTTTTTTTACAAAGACATGGAAACGTAATAAAGTAACGATTGTTTTTTCTTTTTTAAAAGTGCTAGGTCTTATTACTGCAGTGATGATTGTATTCAAAATTGGTCCTAGTTGGCTGTTTAACCCTAATATGGGGCCATTTCTCTTTGATAAATTAGTGACCCCAGTAGGATTGTTGGTGCCAATTGGTTCTGTTTTTCTTGCTTTGCTTGTAGGATACGGCCTGCTTGAATTTGCAGGCGTATTAATGAAGCCTATCATGAGGCCGGTGTTCAAGACTCCCGGGCGTTCTGCCATTGATGCTGTTGCTTCGTTTGTAGGCAGTTATTCCGTTGGTCTGCTCATAACGAATAGACTATTTAAAGAAGGGAAGTATTCAATAAAAGAAGCGGCAATCATTGCCACGGGTTTTTCGACAGTTTCAGTCACATTTATGGTCGTTGTCGCAAAAACATTAGGATTAATGGACTTATGGAATACTTATTTTTGGATAACCTTAATTGTCACATTTACTGTTACAGCTATAACTGTACGCATATGGCCGTTGCGAACGATGAGCGATGACTATTATATGGGGCAGCCTGGGGAGAGGGAAGAAGTAAGTGGAAATCTCTTGAAGGCAGCATGGAAAGAGGGGAAGAAAGCAGCAGGAGAAGCCCCTTCCTTGCTAGAAAATATCCGCATGAACTTTAAAGACGGCTTTATAATGACGATGTCTATATTGCCGTCTATCATGTCAGTCGGACTGCTCGGCCTCGTTTTAGTTGAATTTACACCGATTTTTGATTGGCTTGGCTATCTTTTTTATCCAGTAACTGCATTAATTCAGCTTCCGGATCCAATGCTTGCTGCAAAGGCGAGTGCAGTTGGGATTGCAGAAATGTTTCTCCCTTCATTAATTGTTGCAGAAGCAGCGTTAGTTACGCGCTTTGTTATTGGTGTTGTTTCTATTGCAGCGATTATCTTTTTTTCTGCGCTAGTACCTTGCATTTTATCAACAGATATTCCCTTAACTGTTCCACAAATCATCTTCATTTGGATTGAAAGAACAGTGCTGGCTTTATTAATTGTAACCCCGATTGCTTTTCTCATATTGTAAATAATCCTCCCCGCAGTTTCATGCGGGGTTTATTTCATATATAATATACATACCCTCTTAATATGGGGGATTACATAATGAAATTTTAAGAACAGCGGGTGAATATATGTACAAGCTATACTCTCACAATGATCTCGATGGTGTTGGTTGCGGAATCGTCGGTAAGCTTGCCTTCGGAGAAGACATACAAGTGTTTTATAACTCAGTAGGCGGACTCGATTTTAAAGTTGAGAAGTTTTTTGAGGAAAAAGAAAATAATGAAGCTGTCCTGTTGATTACTGATTTGTCGATTAACGAAGATAACACTAAAAGAATCGATAATTACATTAAAGAAGGGGGAAAAGCACAGCTAATCGATCATCATAAGAGTGCCCTTCATTTTAATAACTATGATTGGGGCAAAGTTCGTGTGAATTATGATGATGGCAGACAAACATGTGCTACCTCTTTGTTGTATGAACATTTAGTTGAGAATTCTTTAATGGAACAATCAAAAACATTAGAGCAATTTATTGAACTGGTTAGGCAATATGACACTTGGGAATGGGATAAAAACGGGAACACAAAGGCAAAGCAATTAAATGATTTATTTTTTATGTTTTCAATTGAAGAATTTGAAGAAAAAGTCATTAAGAGAATCGAACAAAATGATAAGTTTGATTTTGATGAATTCGAACAGAAGCTTTTGGAAATGGAAGATGCAAAGATTGAACGCTATATTAAGCGCAAAAAGCGTGAATTAATCCAAACTACAATCGATGAAAAATGTACAGGTGTTGTACATGCAGAGTCCTATCACTCTGAATTGGGTAATGAACTAGGTAAAGAATATCCGCATCTTGATTATATAACGATATTAAATATGGGCGGCAGGAAAGTGAGTTTTAGAACAATCCATGATGATGTCGATGTATCAGAAATCGCCAGTCAATTTGGCGGGGGAGGGCATGCAAAAGCGTCTGGATGTTCAATGGGCAACGACGCTTTCCAAAAATATGTCATCGATTTGTTCCATGAGGAATCCTTAAGAATGGATGCGCCTAAAAACAAATTGAATCTAAAGGAAAGCACATCAGGTGTTCTATATGAAGGCCGCTCTGGTCATCATTACTTCGTGTATTGTGAAGACAGTGCATGGTATATGCAGGATAATCATAAGCGAACAAACCATACATTCAGTTCTTATCAAGAAGCAGTAAATTATATAAAACGAACAGATTTTGCTTGGCTAGTAAAAGATGATATTTACGAAAGTTATTTAAAGCATAGCTAATAAAAAAACGTCTTAGCATAAAGTTAAGACGTTTTTTTCTGTCAAAACATAACTCTGTTCCCTTATAATACAATTAAGGGGTGATGAAGTGAGTACACTTTTAATTTTTGGAGCAATCATCATAATTGTAATAATCATTGCTGCCACGAAAGGCTCTTCTAATAGTAAATCATTAGCAAACTTACCATTAGAGGAGAGGTTAGGTACGGAACTGGATGACATTAAGCCCATAACAGAAAAATTGGAAAATGCCTTACCTGAAACCTATGTAAAACATATTAAACAGAGAGTATTAAAGGAATATCCAAAATGGGCCGATCATGAATTCGAATGGGCATTTTATGAATTAAAGAGATATTTTCTTATAAATAGCCTTTTTAAATCTGTTCCAATGTTTAGTGATAAGGTAGATACAGTATGGCATGAAATGCTCATGTTCACAAAGGAGTATGAACAATTCGCAAAGAATTTTTACGATGATTATTTGCATCATTCTCCAAATATGGAAGAGCAGCCGCTGCCTAATGAGCGTGCGTTTTTTGATTGGGTTTTTATTAGCTTGTTCAAACCCTCCGAAAATACAATTAAAATCTGGGGACCGTTTTTACAATCACCATTGAGTGATGAAGTTTTGGCCGATTTTGAAAACTTAAGTGATGAAAAGCTGCTGAGCAAATATTTTCGCAATAATAGTCAGTGGACAGACGTACAGATAATGCTAATAAATAAATTGAAATATGAAATCAAATCAGCACATCAATTTAAAAGGCAAAATCAGCTTCCGGCAATAAACTCTAATAAGGAATGGTTAAGTCAAACGGCGATAGGTGCAGCAATTTTCTTTTCAATTTATGAAAGCGAAGATTATTTAGGACATATGAGCTCTTACCTACCTCAAGAATGGACGAAGCAAGCCTATGCATCTACAACATCTTGCTCAGGATTTGCCTGTTCAAGCAATCATAATCATCATGATTCAAATGATGGCGGCGGTTCAGGAAGCTCCTCTGATTCAGGTTCCAGCTGCGGCTCAGGCTGCGGAAGCAGTTAATAAGTATCCAGTAATTGGATGCTTATTTTTTTTTGCCCATGTTAAATAATAACGAAAAAAGAGACCGAAACAATACTCGACTTTATATTACAATTTGCGACAAAAACATTTCATTTTAATAACAATTTATTTTCAATTCAAACTAATTTGCTTTTTTTTGATACAATTTGGTAGGGTAAAAGAACTAGAAATGGATGTGTCATGATGAAAAAGGCTTTTTATTTTTTTATAGTACTCATTTTTATCTTCCAATTCTCTCATAAAGCCTATGCAGAGGAAGATATCCCTGAAATTTTAAGTGAATCTGCGATTGTAATGGAATCAACAACTGGAGCTGTTCTTTATGAGAAAAACGCTGAAGACATCATGTATCCTGCTAGTTTAACAAAAATCGCAACGGCTATTTATACAATTGAAAAAGGAAATTTAAATGATGAAGTGATCGTTAGTGAAGAAGCGTCGAGCGTTGATGGAACGAAGGTATATCTTGAAAAAGATGAAAAAGTGACTTTAAAGAAACTAGTTCAGGGTATGCTTATTAATTCGGGAAATGATGCTGCTTATGCAATTGCAGAGCATCTTCACGGTGATGCAGCAAATTTTTCAAAGCATTTAAATGATTACTTAAAAAACGAAATTGGCGTAGAAAACACGAACTTTACCAATCCACATGGATTATATGATAAAAATCATTATACTACAGCCAAAGATATGGCGACGATTACGAACTATGCACTCGAAAATAAAACCTTCACAGATATTTTTGGGACGAAAGAGTTAAAATGGGAAGGAGAGTCTTGGGATACGACTCTGATTTCACATCATCAAATGCTAAATGGGGAACGCCCATATGAATGGATTACAGGTGGAAAAACAGGATATGTCAACGAAGCAAAGCAAACTTTGGCTTCATCTGCCAATAATGGTGCGTTAAATTTAACGGCGATCGTGTTAAAGGCAGATTATAAACGCGATATCTATAAAGATACAGCGAATATTCTTGATTACAGCTTTTCAAATTATGTAAATAAGGAGTTTGTGCCAGCTAAAGAATATAAAGCTGATGACAGGATTTATAAAAGCAAAGAACCAAATATATCAGTTACAGTCCCTAAAACAGGTTTTAATGAGGAAGTAACTAAAGATGGGAGGCTGTTAATAACTGATAATGAGGATCGGGCAGTCCAAGTGATTAAACTCGAAAAAGAGGAACAGCCGCAGGAAATTGTTTCAGCCCATCAGGCAATCAATAGCACAGCCGATGAGGGCAGTACGACATTGCCAATCAAGTCAATCATGCTAGGTGCAGGTGCCGTTATTATTCTTCTAACGATCGTTCTGTTTACATTCATGAAGCGAAGAAGAGCTCAGCAATCACATTATGGCTATATTCAAAGGCGCAAATGGTAATTCATAATAGTTAAGAGCAGAGGATTATTTCTCTGCTCTTTAATTTTGATCGCGAAAAAGCATTTGAAATAAAAAATCCACCTTTTATAGGCATTATAGTAAATGAAGAGGCATCCAAATGGATGCCTCTCGTATTTTTATTTATACATTTCAGCTACTTGCTTTTGAAGCTGATCATCTTCTAAATATTCATCATATGTCATTTGCTTGTCAACGATGCCAGAAGGAGTTAGTTCAATCATTCGATTTGAAATCGTTTGGATAAATTGATGGTCATGAGATGAGAAAATCATTGACCCTTTAAAATTAATTAATCCGTTATTTAATGCTGTAATTGATTCTAGGTCAAGGTGGTTTGTAGGTTCATCTAATAATAACACATTCGAACCGCTTAGCATCATTTTAGAAAGCATGCAGCGAACTTTTTCTCCACCTGATAGAACACTTGCTTTTTTCAAAACCTCTTCTCCTGAAAACAGCATTCTTCCTAAGAAGCCGCGCAGGAAGCTCTCACTTTCATCTTTTGGAGAGAATTGGCGAAGCCATTCAACTAGATTAAATTCACTGTTTTCAAAGTACTTGGAGTTGTCTTTAGGGAAATACGCCTGTGACGTAGTAACACCCCATTTGTAGCTGCCTTCGTCTGGTTCCATTTCGCCTGAAAGGATTTTAAACAGAGTTGTTTTTGCGATCTCATTTGAGCCAACTAATGCAATTTTGTCATCTTTATTCATGATAAAGCTGATATTATCTAATACTTTAACGCCTTCAATTGTTTTCGTTAGGCCTTCAACACGCAGCAAGTCATTGCCGATTTCGCGGTCTGGTGTAAATCCAACGTAAGGATAACGTCTTGATGATGGTTTAATGTCATCTAAGCTGATTTTATCCAATAGCTTTTTACGCGAAGTGGCTTGCTTAGATTTTGAAGCATTTGCACTAAAGCGCGCGATAAAGTTTTGAAGTTCCTTGATTTTTTCTTCTTTTTTCTTGTTAGCATCAGAAGCCATTTTTGATGCTAATTGGCTTGATTCATACCAGAAGTCATAGTTTCCTACATAGATTTGAATTTTACCAAAGTCCAAGTCAGCTATATGTGTACAAACTTTATTTAAGAAGTGACGATCATGGGAGACAACGATAACTGTATTCTCAAAGTTGATTAAAAACTCTTCTAGCCATGCAATAGCTTTAATATCTAGATGGTTGGTAGGTTCATCGAGAAGAAGAACATCTGGCTTACCAAATAATGCTTGTGCAAGTAAAACTTTCACTTTGTCTCCGCCTGAGAGGTCTGCCATTTTTTTAGCATGAAGCTCTTCTGGAATCCCTAATCCTTTTAGAAGGATTGCTGCTTCTGACTCCGCTTCCCAACCATTTAACTCTGCAAATTCACCTTCTAGCTCAGCAGCCTTCATTCCATCTTCATCAGAAAAATCAGCTTTCATATAAATTGCATCTTTTTCCTGCATCACTTGATAAAGACGCGTATGACCCATTATTACAACTTTCAGCACTTCATGTTCTTCGTATTCGAAGTGATCCTGCTTTAGAACAGCTAGCCGTTCGCCCGGTCCTAAGCTAACCTGGCCTGATTGTGATTCAATTTCACCTGATAATATTTTCAAAAATGTTGATTTCCCAGCTCCATTTGCCCCGATAAGCCCGTAGCAATTGCCAGGTGTAAATTTAATATTTACATCTTCAAAAAGTTTGCGGTCGCCATAACGAAGACCGACATTCGTAACTGTTAACATGTATATAAATTCCTCCACAAAACATAATCCCTCAAATTATAACATTAACCATAACCTGAGTGTTAATCATTGATAAACTTTATCAAAAAAATTGAAAAATAATACAGGAAGTTACCGCTTTAAAGCGAATATATAAACTAAAGAATTGAATATTTATATATAGATAATTACGTTTGTAATTGAACTTGCAGGGGTATAAAATCATCGAACAGTAAGATCATAAAAGTTTCCTTGAAAATTCACAAATCTGCAATAAAATTAAACGAATTTCTAGCGATTGTTCATAGTTTATTCATAATTATCCTATACTATAAATAATATAAAGGCAGGAAAAAAAGGAGTTTTATAAATGGAAAAAACACAGATCGTAGATTTAGTGAACCGTTTAAAAAAAGCTGGAATAAAAGTCAGCCTTACAAAACCAAGATCTTTATTGTCCATTCAACCTTGCAAGCCAATGCCAACAGCTTCAAACTAAACTTGAAACTTGGCACTACATAAAGATAAATTGTTAAGAGATGATTCTTCTTTAAGAATGATCTCTTTTTATTTTCATTATAATACTTATAAAAAAGTTGAAGAAAAGCTGTTGACCTTCACGCTGCGTCAAAGCTTATGATAAATCTTGTCAGGAGGTAATAACGATGGAATATACAATCAAAAAGGTAGCAGAAATGTCTGGTGTTAGTGCACGAACACTTCGATATTATGATGAACTTGGGTTGTTAAAGCCTGCAAGAATCAATTCATCAGGTTATCGAATATATAGCCAAAATGAAATCGATCGTTTGCAGCAAATCCTTTTTTATCGATCTTTAGAAATGAAGCTTGAAGATATTCAAGAACTATTATCTAGCCCTGACTTTGATGTCCAAGTAACGTTACAGTCACATTATAAGCAATTAGTTAAAAAGAGAGTGCAAATTGAGCAGCTAATTCAAACTGTTGAAAAAACTTTGCGCCATCATAAAGGAGAGATTAGCATGTCAAACAAAGAAAAGTTTGCAGGCTTTAAAAAAGAAAAGCTAGCGGAAAATGAAAGTAAATACGGAAAAGAAATTAGAGAGAAATACGGTGAGGAGACAGTTGAAGCGTCCAACAAGAAGTGGATGAATATGAGTGAAGATGATTATAACAAAATGCAATCCATTGAAACAGAACTTTTTATTGAGCTTGAAAACCTCTCACAAACAGGTGACTTAGAGTCTGAGGCGGCGAAAAATGTTTATAAGAAACATAAAGAATGGCTACAATATTCTTGGAATAGCTATTCTGCGGAAGCCCATATCGGACTCGCAAATATGTATGTTGCCGACGAACGTTTTGCGCAATATTATAATGAAAGAGCGGGCAAAGCTGTCGTTGAATTGTTAAGAAACAGTATTGTGAAGTATGCCAAATAATAGGCTGGCTTCATCATTGAAAGAAATTTAACGTAAAGCAGGGCACTACTCATAGAGTAGTGCCCTGTCATTTGCGAAAACAGAAAACTGTCAGCTAGTATTATTTCATTGAGATCCAAACGCTCTTTACTTCAGTGTAATTATCGAGTGCATAGGATCCCATTTCACGGCCAATTCCTGACTGCTTATATCCTCCAAATGGTGAAGCTGCATCAAAGGCATTATAGCAGTTTACCCAAACAGTTCCGGCACGCAGTTTGTTTGCGATATAATGGGCATTAGCAACGTCACGTGTCCAAACACCGGCAGCTAAGCCGTACTCTGAAGAATTGGCCCGTTCAATCAGCTCATCTAGATCGTCATATGGCAGGGCTGAAATAACCGGTCCAAAAATTTCTTCTTTTGCAATTGTCATGTCATCACTAACATTTGCAAAGATCGTAGGGGAAACAAAATATCCGTCATCCTGCGGCTTATTGCCGCCGACTACCAGTTCAGCACCCTCATTTACGCCTTTTTCAATATATCCAAGCACGCGGTTTTGCTGTTCTGTAGATACGAGCGGACCAATTTCTGTATCAGCATGAATTCCGGCACCTTGCTTAATATTTTTCGCATGGCTTGCCATATCCGCTACGACATTATCAAAATGTTTTTTCTGAATGAAAACACGTGAACCGGCACAGCATACTTGGCCTTGGTTAAACATGACGCCATTGAGGGCACCAGGGATTGCTCTTGATAAGTCAGCATCAGGCAGAATGATGTTTGGCGATTTGCCTCCAAGCTCAAGTGTCACACGCTTCAATGTTTTCGATGCGCTTGCCATAATTTGTTTTCCGACTTCAGTGGATCCTGTAAATGCGATTTTATCCACTTGAGGATGATCAACTAGCGGCTGTCCGGCTGTTTCGCCGAAACCAGGAACGATATTGACCACACCTTTAGGGAAGCCTGCTTCTTCAATTAACTCAGCTAAATATAACGCTGAAAGTGGCGTTTGCTCGGCTGGCTTTAATACGACTGTACATCCGCTGGCAAGTGCAGCACCCAATTTCCACATAGCCATAAGAAGCGGGAAGTTCCAAGGAATAATCTGGCCGACTACACCTACTGGTTCATGTCTAGTATAGTTGAAGAACGGTCCGCTAACTGGAATTGTTTGACCAACCATTTTTGTAGACCAGCCGGCATAATAGCGGATATGTTCAACAGCTAAAGGAATGTCCCCGTGCGTTGTTTCGCGAATGGGTTTCCCATTATCCAATGTTTCTAGCTGTGCTAATTCTTCACTGTTTGCTTCCATTAAGTCTGCTAATTTGTACATCAGTCTGCTTCGTTGAGAAGCTGAAATTTTTGACCATTTACCAGTATCAAATGCTTCGCGCGCTGCTTTTACAGCGAGATCAATATCTTCTTTTCCAGCCTCATAAACATGTGCCAGCACTTCACCTGTTGCCGGGTTATATGATTCAAAAGTTTTTCCTGTTTTACTTTCGACAAATTCTCCATTGATATAAAGCTTTTTCTTACCTGATAAAAATTTTTCTACCTTTTCCTTTAAACTTACAGTTAACTGACTCATCGAATTCCTCCTATATAATAGTAATCTATGTACCGTCTTGGTGGGAATTGCAAAGAATAGAAACCGCTTACGAATTAATAGTACCATTTTATGAAAAATTAAATCAACTAGGAAGATTATAAATTTTCCTACTATTTACGACATTTTTTTCATAAATTAATCGCAACCTGTTGATAAATTTGTGCTTTACACTCGAAACTCGAGAATACTATGAAATTCAGCTTAAAAAAACGCATTTAAAGAATGAACAGACTAAGAATATAAATCTATAAATCCTGGTTTACAAGGTTGCAAAGAGAGCTATTCATATTCAATAGCTTAATTGCAGAATAAATGCGTATAAAGAGAAAGTGTGCCACATGAGAAGCCGCTTAAAATGACGAAGTGATGCGCAAGAAGTGAAAGTGTCACATTAAAAGCTGTTTAAAGTGACAAATTGACGCGCAGGAAAAGAGATTGCCACATTAAAAACAGTTTAAAGTACATTTTATATAGTTTTAAAGTGACAAAAAGCAGAACAGAATGGGAAATCGTCATATTATTTTTTAACATTCACTAAGGAGTGCTTTGCGTAATTTAAGTAAAGAGCAGGAAATCTCTATCAAATTTATGGAATTTGTTCAGCGTTGTTTGTAAAATCCCACCTGTAGAATTTTGGATTGGTGGGGTTTTATAGATGAATTTTTAAACGTTCGCATGATTAATTTGTAGTTGATTTTCTTTTTTACTTTGCTGTTTGCTGTATATTAATTGGTCTAATTTTTCACTTATATGAAGTGTTAAAGGGTTAGTAAATCCATAATTTAAGCCAATTTCAATTAAAACTTTGCGCAAATATTCTATTTGACAATCAATTTTCATTTCATTGTAGTTTAAATTCATAATTACCTCGGATTCAAAATTTTTTAGCCAAGGATATTATGTCATAAAATAACAAAAAAGACAAATGATAATTTTCTGAACAAATGTTAGGACAAAAGAAAAAGGACTCAGTCGTCCTTTTAGAGGAATCGAAATGTATCCGCTCCAATCGAACGGAGCGACCTTAATTCGTAATGATTAAAAATGATCCGATACTAATAACATAAACAAAGAACAAAATACTTGCTAACTTAGTTGTACGGTTCTGTAGGCTGCCTTTCATGCCATACTTTAACACAACTAAAATAAAGATTGATGCAGATAAAGCAAATGATATGATAGCAATAATTAGTAATAATTTTTCCATATAAACACCCTCTCAAAATAATATGCTGATTTTATTGTATCGAAAGGATAAAGCGCGAAAAATCGAACTGAGTGACAAAAGAAGCATTTGAGTGACAATTTTGTCACACTGACAGTTGTAATAAGTGTTGGAATCCTGGTTCACAGAGATAAAGCCATATATCTCTGTGAAGTTAAGTTTAAAAAATCTCACATATTTTCTATGAATTTTTTCAGTGAAATTGAATGAAGAACTGCAACTTGTTAAAACTAAGAAAATATGAAGGGAGGGTAATTCATGCATAAAGATAATGAAGACGCTTTGAATGCAGATTATAGTGAAAGGAATGAGTTGCTATCAGCGCTAAATTATGGTGAACTTGAACAAAATAATGAAGATCCCTTTTATAATATAGAAAGTATTGATATTGCGATACCAAGAAATGGAACCGATAAATAGAAGAGAGCTGCTAAAAAGCAGCTTCTTTAAATAGTTTTAGATCCAGTTTTATTTACATATTCTTTGGCAATCTTCAGTTTAACTTCGTTATAAGAAAGACCGGATTGACTGTTTAATCTCTTTACTTGATCAATGTCTGTACCAGCAATCGTCAAATTGTTTCCTTTATTATTTTCCATCGTGCCACCACCTTTTTATAGATAGTTTTTCACCATTTGTAAAAAGAATTACTCATTTCGTCTATTTTTTCTTGCTTGTTTGTCCATACTATAGAAAAAAAGGGGGCATTTGTTATGTTTTTTAATAAAAAAGGACAAGATGACAAACCTGAAGTTGTTTTTCTGAACACGGAGGTTTATTCATGCAGCGATGATAACTGCAAAGGATGGATGCGGAAAGATTTTGCATCGGATGATTTGAAATGCCCGTTATGTGGAAACGATACAACTGAAGAGATGAGAGAGTTACCACAAATTTTATAGTCATGATTTTAAAGCTCACAGCATGCTGTGAGCTTTCGTTTATCGCAGATTAACTGGGCCACCACCTAAGAAGAAAAGGCGGGGGTTATTATCAGAACTCAGACGAAATCCGCCACGTTCTGTGGCAACGTCTGAGAGACCGGGCCTCTGATGAGCGTTTCACTTTATAAATTTTCATTTTGCTGTTTGATTTCTTTAGATGCAAGATAGGAATTAGCATCTTCTAGTGTTTTGTGCTTTTCAACTGAATCGCCGGGGACATATTTTTCATTCGTTTTAACATGTTTTTCGTTCGAATTATTTTCCTTCATTTTTTTCTCCTTTTATATAAGTTATATTGAGGTTGTGTAAAAAGGAGCACTGTTATACCTTAAGACAATAAAAAAACGCATCTGAGTTTCCGGCGCTCGATGCGTTTTTTAATCATTATTCACTTTTTTTAGAAAGGCATCGATCACATTCCATTAAATAAGATTCTGCTTGCTCCTTTACCGGCTGACCGCACTCAGGACACATCTTTTTAGGAAGTGTTTTAAAAAATTCTACTGGACTCATCATCATTAATCCTCTCCTTTTATAATACAATTTATAAAAATTATATCTGTTATGGTACAGTATACACTATGATTTTAAAAATGTGTACACATTTTTCGAAAAAATTTGATTTTTTCTCTGTTTTCCTAAAAAATAGGACATTCCTTTACTATTAATACAAATTTTAGTCACAAACACGCTTAAGCAGCTTTTTTGTTAAAAAGTTGTTATATAAGTAATTAGATTATTAAACCCCTGTTCTTTTCCTGTAAATATTACATGTTATGATTATCAACGTTAGCTAAAACAAGCTATACAGGAGGTTTTAAAATTATGAAAAAATCAGTAGTATCATTCGTTGCGGCAGCAGCAATTGTAGGAACAGCTGCAGCAAACGTTCAGGCTGAAGAAGTGACGGTAAAAAAAGGGGATACATTATGGGGCATCTCACAAAAATATGATGCGACCGTTGAACAAGTAAAAAACTGGAATGGATTATCATCCGATATTATCTTCCCAGAAGATGTATTGGACGTATATGAAAAAGAAAAATATAAAGTAAATAAAGGGGATACTCTCTGGAATATTGCGAAGGAATATGATGTATCTGTTTCTTCAATAAAAGAGTGGAACAACTTAAACTCTGATGTCATTCATCCGGAGCAAAAACTTGAAGTTTATCCAGGAGCACCCGATAACATAAAGATTGACCCCCCTAAGCCAAAAGAAACAGAAGCAACACCAGTCACTTCTGAGCCAGTACAAGAACCGGTTAAACAGGAACCAATTAAACAAGAGCCTGTAGAACAGAAGCCAAAAACTGAAAAACCAGCTGAGACTGTAGAAGCACCAAAAGCAGAAAACAAGGAGCAAGCTGCTCCTGAAGAAGGTACAAAAGAGCTAACAATGGAAGCAACTGCTTACACTGCAACTTGTGAGGGATGTTCTGGTGTGACTGCAACAGGAATTAACCTTTTAGAAAATCCAGATATGAAAGTTATTTCTGTTGATCCTAATGTCATTCCTCTTGGATCTAAAGTGTATGTTGAAGGCTATGGTGAAGCAATCGCTGGAGATACTGGCGGAGCGATTAAAGGAAATAAAATAGATGTCTTTATTCCAAACAAAGATGATGCGATTAACTTCGGCAGACAAACATTAAAAGTAACCATTTTAGATTAATAATATACAAAAAAGCTGCACCTCTAGGTGCAGCTTTTTTGCTGTAGACAACCTTATTCCTAGTTTAAAAAAGAAGAGTGCTGGATTTTCCGAGGCTTTCCGCGTGGCGAGGGTCGAACCGCTTCGGCGCTACGCACATAAAGGGTCTCGGCTGTCTCGCTTCTCTGAGCAGGAATCGAGTGGACGCTTCTTCAAATCCAACTTAAATTTCGTTATTTTCACTTTGCCTAACTCTGAAAGCTGCGCCTTTAAAAGCAGTTTTTTTGCTGATTATTGTTCTTTTTCCTCATGGTGAACGAAAAAGCTTTTTACAGGTTTAACTACTGTTTTTATATGTTCTCCAAGAAAGACAGCTCTTTCATAAATAACACTTTTCAAATGTTCGAGCTGTCTAATGATTTTTTCGGACAGTGCATCTTGTTGATTCATGCGTTCCATCACGGTTTGATGATAGATTTCATGTGCATCAGATTGTAATTTTATCTCTTTACTGATTTGTTCATGTTCATTCATCTGATCGATTATTTTTTCTGTCGTTTCATCAAAACGGTCTAGTTTTCTGGAAATATCTTGTACAGCTGCATCTTGATAATTCATTTGGACGAGAATTTCTTGATGAATTTGAGACTCCTTTTCAATCGTATTTAATAGATCACTATTAGCTTCTTTAAGTTGAGATAATTGAGACAGCAACTTTTGCTGTTTTTCTTGATTGGCATAAACGGAATCAACTAATGCCGCAATTCTTCCATCTTGTGTATGCAATTTTTGATTAAATAATTCGAACTCATTTTACTGCTTCGACGAAGCATTAGCAAATAATTGTTCGACTTGGTGAAATGATTCATTTAAACGATGATCAACTTCTTCGTAGTTTTCGATGATTTCATGATTAAAGCGGTTTTGTTTCTCCAGTATCTCGTATAAATAATGCTGTCGATAAACAGCCTGATTCGAGTCATCAGGTGAATTTAAATATAAAGGTGGTACGATCCTTTTATTAGCTGGCATTGTACAGTGACCTCCTTTACTTGTTTTTTCATTATCCTATGTTGAAACAAATCAATCTGTGGCAAGAATAGGCTTCCACCTATATTATTGAAATACATTTGAAAGGAACTTCTTTTTTCATCAGGTTATAGTCATAAAGGTGGATTTTTTTTGCCAGTTCAACCTCATATTAGTTTACGATTGCTGTCAGAACGTTTAAACTAATAATGTATACATATTCGGTTTTTAATTGAAAAGGAGCGATAACAATGGCTATTTCATTATCAAAAGGACAAAAAGTAGACTTAACAAAAACGAATCCCGGACTTTCAAAAGTGATTGTCGGACTTGGCTGGGACACAAATAAATATGATGGCGGCAATGAGTTTGATTTGGATTCAAGTATTTTTCTGCTTGATGGTACTGGCAAATGTTCGTCTGATAAAGATTTCATTTTTTATAATCAGTTAGAAGGCGGAAATGGATCTGTTGTTCATACTGGTGATAATCGTACAGGTGAAGGTGATGGAGATGATGAAAAAGTTAAAGTTAATCTAGCAAATGTCCCATCTTCCATTGAAAAGATTTCGTTCGTTATCACTATTCATGACGGCGAAAATCGCGGACAGAATTTTGGACAAGTATCGAATTCTTTTGTCAGAATCGTGAATGAGGAAACAAATGAAGAAATCATTCGCTATGACTTAGGTGAGGATTTTTCAATCGAAACAGCAATCATTGTTGGTGAATTGTATCGTCATAATGGAGAGTGGAAATTCTCAGCGATTGGATCTGGCTATCAAGGTGGATTAAGCCGGATTGCAACTGATTTTGGATTGGATATTGCATAGAAAATACTTTAACAGGGGGTTGAAGGATGGGTATACAATTATCAAAAGGACAAAGAATTGATTTAACAAAAACGAATCCGGGATTAACTAGAGCTGTCATCGGGCTTGGCTGGGATACGAATAAGTATACAGGAGGACATGATTTCGACCTTGACGCTTGTGCGTTTTTAGTGGATGCTCAAAATAAATGTGTGAATGATCATGATTTCATTTTTTACAATAATTTAGAGCATCCAAGCGGTGGCGTTGTCCATACTGGTGATAATCGTACAGGTGAAGGGGATGGAGATGACGAACAGCTTGTCGTTGATTTTACAAAAATTCCTTCATATGTTGATCGCATAGGGATTACAGTAACCATTCATGACTCTGAAATCAGACAGCAAAACTTTGGACAAGTATCTAATGCATTTGTACGGTTAGTAGATGAGGCAACAAACCAGGAACTTTTACGCTTTGATTTAGGAGAAGATTTCTCAATAGAAAATGCAGTCGTCATATGTGAGCTTTATCGTCATAATAATGAGTGGAAGTTCAATGCAATCGGCAGCGGTTTTTCCGGAGGACTTGCTTCTCTTTGTCAAAATTACGGTCTGCAAGTATAATCAGGTACTGTGCGCCTCCAGCTATGGAGGCGCTTTTTCTTTGTGGATGGAATGAATATGTAATATGACACTCTCTTACGAACATAAACTAATATAAGTTTGTAAAGAGGTGAGGTAAATGAGTATCCATGTAGTAAAGCCAGGTGAGACTTTATGGACAATATCTAATCTCTACAATACAACGATTGAGTCAATAGCAGAGGTAAATGGATTACAGCAGGCAGCCGATATTGTTCCTGGGTTGGCACTGTATATACCAGATAAATCTTCCCTTCCAAGAAGCTATCGGATAAAGCCCGGAGATTCATTATGGTCGATTGCAGAGAATTTCGATACAAATGTAAATGAAATTATTGTAATGAACCCAGGTCTCAGACAGTCAAACCTTACAATTAACCAAATTATTCTCGTTCCATCAACGATTCCACCGTCTATAGAAACATTAGGCTTTGCATTTCCTGCAAGCAATGAAATGATGATCAATTATATTAAAGAGGTTTCGAATCAACTTACTTATTTAGCAATTGTTGCTTATACTTTCAATGAAAATGGAGTGGTTTTGCTGGCAGGCGGTGATGATATTCCCCTTGTGACTGCCAGTAGAGAACAAAATGTCGTTCCATTATTAATGATTCGAAACTTTGTAGACGATGAGTTTAATAGTGAACTGGCGGGAACTATACTAGCTGATGAAGTTAAGAGAATTCAGCTTGCAAACAGTATCACAACTGTTGTTAATGAAAAAGAATACGGTGGAGTCAGTATTGATTTTGAATTTATTCCGCCTACGCAACGGCAAAACTTTATTCTCTTCTTAAGAGAGCTAAAAAGGCGATTAGGAACAAAAATATTACATGTCAATGTACATGCAAAAACAGAAGAAAACTTAACCAATCGAATTACGGGAGGATACGACTATGCAGCAATCGGCAGAGAAGCTGATATAGTCGCGGTAATGACGATAGATTACGGCTATCCAACTGGTCCGCCAAATCCTGTTTCACCAATCTGGTGGATGGATGAAGTGATTCAATATGCAACAAGTTTAATCGAACCAAGCAAGCTGCAAATGGCATTGCCGTTATATGGATATGAATGGTGGGGAGAACAAAATCAAACGAAAGGCCATTCCAATCTTGCAGCCCAAAATTTAGCCATTACAAAAAAGGAAACAATATATTATGACGCAGAGGAAGCTGCACCATGGTTTGCATTTATGGTGGAAAATGAACAGCATATCGTTTGGTTTGACGATATCCAGAGCTTTCAAAGGAAATATCAGTTAATGGATAGTTATCAGCTATTAGGCACAACCCTTTGGCATGTCGGTTTAGCATTTCCGCAAAATTGGAGCTATTTGAATGACTATTTTATTATTGAAAAAAAGCAGTAACTGTGAATCCGTTTTCACAGTCAATGTTGAGAAAGTGATATAAAGAAAATTCAGTTGGATTTATATAGTTGTCCGCTCGACGCTCGGTCAGCTTAGGAAGCATGGTAAGCCTCGAAAAATCAAATTCATTTCTTAACAGACTGGCTGTGAATCCTTTTTCACAGTTATTTTTTTATGTTATATTATTAAGATTGTTATGATTAATGCTAAGAGGACGATATATTTATGACTACAACAGGTGTTTATATAAAAGAATGGCTATCTGCCATTAAAGCAGAGATAGGTTATATGAAAAAGTTTGGTAACAATAAATATAGAATCGAACAGGGACAGCTTCTTCAAAAAAATGATGGCTTTACGTATTTTTTTGATACGGTTGCACCAGTAAACATTCCTGTAGGTTCAAAAGTTAAACTTGAATGGGGAGGAAAAACAGCCAAAGGACGTATTTTGTCTTCTGAAGGGAAAAACATCATTATTAAATTAGAAGAATATCTAGGTGACATCATTTCGGAAGTGATTGTAAGCTATGATCCTTGGGAATTATTAGATGAGTTATTTCAACGATTGAGTGAAATTAAGACAAGCAAGAAAAAAAGAAGCCGAATCAAACGGTTATTGAATCCAGGCAATGAGGTTAAACACCCAGTTGATAAAATAAAATCGAATGTACATGAGTTAATTCTCCGCTCTAAATACAATCCTGTCACATATGTATGGGGACCTCCAGGAACTGGGAAAACGTATACGCTGGCAAGAGTAGCAGCCAATAAATATTTCAAAAACCAAAAGGTATTAGTACTTTCCCACAGTAATCAAGCAGTCGACGTTTTGCTGGCTGAAATCTCTCAGTTTACTATGGACAAAAATCGTTTTAAACGAGGGGAGCTTTTAAGATATGGATCGCAAAATGGTTCAATGCTTCTTAAGCATCCCGAGCTAACGACCGATTATTTAATGAAAAAAAATGATTATCATCTTACTAAGAAAAAAAACGAGTTGCTCGAGGAAAGAAGAAAGCTAAAACAAGATCTTAGCTTTTCGTTTAGCAAACGCGATTCTGAACAATTATTAGAAGTAGAAAAAAAGATTGGCCAGCTATTTGATAAGATAAAACAGAAGGAACTAGAATTTGTAAAAGAAGCAAAAGTATTAGGGACAACGCTCGCGAAAGCAGCCACTGACTCAAGCATTTTTGAAAATGAATTTGATCTTGTGATCGTTGATGAAGCGAGTATGGCATATGTACCACAGGCAGCATTCGCAGCATCTTTAGGTAAGCGTGTAATTATTTGTGGAGATTTTAAACAGCTGCCACCTATTGCAGCTGCAAAGCATGAGCTTGTAAATAAGTGGCTTAGAGAAGATGTTTTTCATCATGCTGGTGTAGCAGAAACAGTAAATAAAAGCGGACTGCATCCCCATCTTTTTCTTCTAAAGGAACAAAGAAGAATGCATCCTGATATATCATCGTTCACAAATAAGTATATCTATCATTCTCTTGTTGGTGATCATCCTGAAGTAAAGAAGAACAGAAAAACAATCACTGCACGACTGCCGTTTACTGGCCGTGCGTCTATCTTTCTTAATACAGCAGGTGCTGGAAGGTATTGTATAAGAGACTCTCAAACACAATCAAGAGCAAACCTATGGCAGCTTTTATTATCTTTTCAGTTAATTTATGAGGCATATTTAGATGGAGCGCGTTCCATAGGATATGTAACGCCATTTAGAGTACAAGCTTTATTAATGGAAAGGCTGCTCGAAGAAAACTTCAAAGAAGAGATACAGACGGCTGATATTCTATCTGCGACTGTCCATAGATTTCAGGGCAGTGAAAGGGAAATGATGATTTTTGACACAGTCGATTCGACACCAGAACGAAGACCAGGGATGCTTTTAACTGGGAAAGATAGTGAGCGTCTATTAAATGTGGCTATTACAAGAACGAAAGGCAAATTTATTCATGTTGGCGACTATTCCTTTATTAGGCAAAAAGTCTCATACCATAAAATATGGAGAAAGTTAGCTGATTTTCAAATAGCAAATAATCAAGATGTTCATCCACAAGAAATAGGTAAATGGATAAAGAATATGCATCCAAAATTGCAATGGATGCATGCTAGAAAAACTGAATTAATGTTTAATGATATCCTCGCTGCAAAAAATTCTCTCTATATTTGTTTGCCAGAAAGTAAGAATTTTCCTGAACAATGGATAAAAATCATTAATTGTATAAAACCCGGAATTTCAATTACTATTTTTAGTGAAAATAAATTAGCCGGAATAAAGAACCATAATTGGAGTAACAATCCACTGAGCTTTCCCTTTATTTTGATTGATGAAATGATAGTCTGGGTTGGCGCGCCAATTGAAGGGCTGAAGGACGGACAGCCGCCGTATGTGGCTGCAAGGGCGCAATCCAATGTTTTGGCAAGTTTTATCATTCAGCAATTAAATGGTTAAAAAATAAAAAGACGCCTAAAAATAGGCGTCTTTTTCTGCGTATTGAGGCGACGAGAATGCGCGCCACATCGCGCATTGCCCCTAAAGGCGATCTGTCGACTTATTCAATTAGCTCATCGCTATTATAATATAACATGGACATACTAAAAGCACAATGGTATCTATATAAATGAAACTTTTTTTATTGGTTTTACGTTAAATATATTATAGAATGGTATATCAACCTATATATCGTTTTGAAGATTTGGGCGAATGCCTATGTTTTTAAGCTATTAGCCAAGTAACTTGGCCATAGAAGGAGAACAATATGGAAAAATTAAAGCCTATTTGGGATTCATTTAAAAGGTTTTGGAAAAAGAGGCATATTACACAAATATTGCTTTTGCTATTACTAACCGTCGTCCTCTTAACTATCTTATTCTTTGCTTTTATAGCAGTGACAGCCAATGTAGAATCATTGCAGGAAGGACTCGAACAATCAACCATTATATATGATAAAGACGGTGATGTAGCTGCCAGCTTAGCTACTAATCGATCAAATGGCGTTTCTGTAGATCAGCTTCCAGACCATATGAAAGACGCTGTCATCGCGATTGAGGATGAACGTTTTTATCAGCATAACGGTTTTGATATAAAGGGGATTGCACGTGCCTTTTTCAATAATTTATTTGCTGGACGAATAACTGGCGGCGGCAGTACAATTACGCAGCAATTAGCCAAGAACGCAATATTAACGACAGAGCAAACATATCGCAGAAAAGTAGAAGAATTATTCTTAGCTGTTGAAATAGAAAAAAACTATGAAAAAGACGATATTTTGCAGATGTATTTAAACCAAGTGTATTTTGGGAGCGGTGCGTGGGGAATAGAGAGTGCTGCAAACAAATATTTTAGTAAGACGGTAGCAGAGCTGACAATAAGTGAGTCAGCGATGTTAGCAGGACTATTGCAATCACCGTCATACCTTGATCCTAATAAAAATTATGATGGTGCAATGAAACGGAGAAATACTGTTTTAGGAAAAATGAAAGAACACGCAATGATCACTGATGAACAATATCAAAGCGCAATAAACGAAAAGATTGTCTTAAAGGAAGGCGTAGCCAGTGCTTTTGATAGAAAATATCCTTATTATGTTGATGCAGTGCTGGATGAAGCCATTAATGAATATGGACTAACCCAGGAAGAAATTTTTACTAGAGGCTATAAAATCTATACGGAAATGGACCAAAATATTCAATCAAGTCTGGAAATCACTTATGCTAATTCGTCATTATTTCCTGCAGGCAGAGGAAATGTTCTTGTCCAAAGCGGAGGTGTCCTACTTGACCCAAGTACAGGTGGTGTAAGAGGGCTTGTAGGTGGACGAGGTGAACATGTTTTTAGAGGTTTTAATCGAGCCACACATATTAAAGCTCAACCAGGATCAACATTAAAACCACTCTCAGTCTACACCCCGGCTTTAGAAGAAGGGTATAAACCAACTTCTATCCTGAAAGATGAATTAACCTCTTATGGAGATTATCAGCCAGAAAATGCGACAAGGCAATATGCCGGCGAAGTGGAAATGTATAAGGCGGTTGAGGATTCATTGAATGCACCTGCTGTTTGGTTGCTTAATGAAATTGGCTTAAAGAAAGGGCTGGATGCATTACAGCGTTTTGGCATCCCTCTCGAAAAAGAAGACGAATATTTAGGGATTGCGCTTGGAGGAATGAGGACAGGTATTTCTCCAATGAAATTAGCCGAAGCTTATGCAACTTTTCCTAATGAAGGAAAAAGAAATGATGCTCATTTAATTACCAAAATAGTCGGTCCTACTGGTAAAACGATTGTAGAACATAAAAAATCAACAGAGAGAGTAACATCTAAAGCTGTTGCTAAAGAAATGTCATCGATGCTCCTCAATGTAATGGAAACGGGTACAGGCTCAGGTGCTAAAATAGAAGGGGTAAAGCTGGCAGGAAAGACAGGGTCTACACAGCTTCCTTATAAAGATATAAGTGGTACAAAGGATCAGTGGCTTGTTGGCTACACTTCAGATTTAGTCGGAGCTGTTTGGCTCGGCTATGATCAAACAGATAGAGAGCATTATTTATCAAGCCGCTCTTCAGAAAATGTCGTACCGGTTTTTAAAGCAATGATGCAGAACGCATTGCCATATGTTGAAGGCTCGGAGCTCTCAGCTGAATCTGTAAATGAATCATTAAATAAAGACAACCGCAGAGAGCAAGTTGAAAAAACCATTAAGGAACAATCAGATAAAATTGAAGGTAAAATTAATGAAGAACTGCCGAAGTGGAAGGAAACAATTAAAAGCGGTGTGGAAGAAGCAAAAGATTTCGGGCGATTCTTAAAAGATAAATTGGATCAATATATGAATTAAAGCGGTGGACGACAGTCCCCGCTTTTTTATAAAATAAAAAGCCTTATTTGGCTTGTGTATTTTATGAAAAGTTTTTTGTAGATTAATTAAACAAATCACTGGAAATTTATTTAAACAGTAGGTAAAATCTTTATTTATAGCAAGTGCTATAAATGTGCTAGCAAATGCTAGCACGAAGATAGTACAAGCTATATATAATATAGCAAGGTGGGATTAACAATGCGAAGTTCTGCGCGTGTTCAGCTTAATGTTAGGCTTAGCAAAGAGACTGTTGAAAAGCTTGACGAAATTGTTGACTACTATCAAGAAAATACTAAAGTTGGAAGAGTATATAAAAGTGATGTATTAACAGATATTATTGGTAAATCCTACGAAATTATGGAGAAGCAAAAATCAATGAATAAAAGATTTTAAGACAGGGTACTAAAATAAAGTATAAGGAGGAAAATCATGAGGGATGTAACACTTACTGAAATTTTTGAACATAGAATAGCACAGAAATATATTATTCGTTCAGGACTAGCACATGCTATTGCTGTAGCCTATCATGCATTTAGTTTTGCAAAAATGCAAGGTGAAGATGTGGATGCTGCCGCCAAGGCAGGATTCCTTCATGATATTGGTCATTATACTTGGTATAAGAATGGAAAATGGGATTATGAATTATATCGTAAAAACGATATTCATGCGATAAAAGGCGCAGAAAGGGCTCACAAATTATTAATCAGATTAGGTGAAAATCCAATTATGGCAAAAAAGATTTCCTTAGCCATTTTATTTCATACAGATTCATTTTTGCCAGGCGGTGAAGTAGTAAGGACGCCATTGCAATCAATTGTTAAGCAAGCGGATGAAAAGGATGAAGAGCCAGGCGGTGCTCATCATTATCGCAATATTGATAAAGAACGAGCGTTAAATAGCTTAAGAAGATTAGATCACTTAATCGATGAATATCTCAATGAATTGCACGAAGGCAAACGTGTCGAATAAATATACCCCCTGTCATTTTATGCGCTTTCTCAGGAAATGACTGGGGATTATTTTTTTAGAAGGAAAAAATATCCTTCATGTGGAATTGTATTATTATCTACTGAAGGTTGGTGATAATATGCAAAAACGAACGAAAAAGCAAACCATTAATACTGAAGAACTTAAATTTGGTCTAACAACGTTTTTTCTGCATGTATCATTTTATGGAGTTGTCTTATTTATTTTGTTATTATTTCTCGATTTATTCAGCCCGTAATTCTTAAAGATTAAAAGAAATCTTGCATTTGATTTTATTCCTGAGGCGATTAATGATATTATATAGGAGATTTTGAAAATTGAAGGAGTGTCAAACATGGCAGAAAAAGGATACATACAATTAAAAAGTGGCGAAAAGCTTGAGTTTGAATTATATCCAAACGAAGCACCAGGCACAGTTGAGAATTTTAAAAAACTAATTAATGAAGGATTTTACGATGGTTTGACTTTCCACCGTGTAATTCCTGGATTTGTATCACAAGGTGGTTGCCCATCGGGAACGGGCACAGGCGGTCCAGGATATACAATTAAATGTGAAACTGTAGGAAACCCCCACACACATGTAGAAGGATCCCTTTCAATGGCTCATGCAGGCAAGGATACAGGCGGAAGCCAATTTTTTATCGTTCATGAACCACAACCGCATTTAAATGGTGTTCATACAGTTTTCGGAAAAGTAACTTCTGGAATGCCAGCTGTTAAAGCGATGAAAAATGGCGATGTAATGGAAAAAGTTGTGTTAGAAGGTTAATAAATAAAACTAAGTTTTCTCCCCTTAATTTGAATTGAGGGGAGTTTTTAGGTTTTGTGGATTAAGTTAAATAGGTTAATATAAAGTTAAAAATAAAAAGGAAAGCTAAAGTAATATGAATGCATACAGCAGGAAAGTAAAATGTTCTCATTGTAACAAAAACATGAAATATAAACGTGAGAGCGGAGGTAAGTACACATGTTCCACTTACGATAATTTAGGCAAAGAACATTGTCAGCGTACTACAGTTAAAGAGGAATTCATTAGTAGTCTTATTATGAGAAGATACCGAAAAGAAATGTCAGATGAGGAATTGAGAAATTTAGTGGATTGTATAATTGTTGAGGATAATCTGCTTTTAGAAATACATTTCAAAAACAATGACGAACCTATCCTCTTAAAGGGTAATTTTATTCAATTTTAGTTTAGGGTGTTTTCAAATTTGGGTAATTTTGAGAAGGGGAGAGGTTTAGTGGGATGTTGAACCTTGATATGATAGTATTTTCTATTGGTTAAAGGTTATTAACTTTAGGGTGTTAAAATTCAAAGGTTTTTGATGAATAGATCTCATTATATGGGTAATATAATATCACAACATGGTATTTCCTTCATTAGGAAAAAGGAGAGGAAGAAAATCCCTTCTCCTTATTTTTGTTATTTTTTAATTTGTAGACACCGTTCTCAATTCCACTAATAATTTCATCACTTGAAACAAAGATGTCTTTTTCTTCGAGAATAGCAATCGCTTTATCAATAGCAAAATTCATGGTTTTTTAATTTTTCCTCTGTCCTACCCTGGAATAGGGGACTGGTATATTTTTTGTGCATGAGAATATTGATACAACTAAAGGAATAGGAGTAGGGGATAAGGTCAAAGTATATTTTGATATTAATAATCGGATTGATGGTCTGTTAAAGGTTGAAGTAGATGGTCTGTTAAAGGTTGAAGTAATGGAATGAAATAACAGCAAGCATGTTTAGTCGGAGATAAATTCTCCGAAAACAAACCTTACAGGAAAAATTCAACCTATGGGGTACACTAATGACAGATCCCAGTAAAATGTTATCTTCCTAAGCCCACTTCATTTTCTGCGCTTTCATTACACAATACTCCATGATGGTTGTACTATCATGGAGTAATTACTTTTTAACAGCCTATTTTTTGTCATCCATCTTTTGCTTTAAATATTCAGCAATTTCTGTTTGCCCTCTTTCAATAGCAAATGCAAAAGCATCCATATCTTTCATGGTGTCACCAGAGTATTTTATAGTTATATCTATATTGTTCTCAACTAACAATTTAACAATCTCCAAATGCCCGCCGTATATTGCAGCGAACAGAGGATTTCTATCAGGCTCACTAATATCAATCTCTACATTCCGACTAATTAGATATTCAGCAATATCTAAATGTCCTTTCGTAGCTGCTCTTTCAAGAGCATTTGTAGAGAAAGTTCCACCTTGTGCATTAATATCTATTCCAGCATTAATAAGATATTCTACTATCTCCAAATGTCCATGAGCTGTCGCTACATGTAACCACGTACCAAAAGGTGTTACCCATGTTAACATTTCTGGTTCTTTCTCAAGTAAATCTCTTAAAGCATCCAATTGACCAATTTTTATGGCACTTCTAATATCTTTCGCAAATTGAGTCTTATCCATATAAATTTCTCCTTTAACCTCTATTTCCTAGAAGCAGCTTGTTTTCCGAGATCTTCCAGTATTTCGATAATATCATCTAAATCTGCACCTGCCGCATCAACTGCTTTCAATTGATTTACAACATTTTCTAAAGCAGCAATACTATGTTGTCCGGCTACTCTATTTGGAGCCCAAACTAAATTTTCTTTACTAATTATAGGGTCAATACCATATTTTCTTAATAATTCTTGACCTTCTAGAACGAGTTTTTGTTGAGTCTCACCTAAACCCTTTTTGAATAAAATATGATGTGCATGTGGATCTATCATAGCAGTAGGTGGGTCACCTATTAGTCCTCTAAGATACTTACCAAAATCAATCTTAATTAATGCTTCATTATATTCTTTAGTAATACGTAACTCAGACATCTTTTTACTAATCTCAGACAACTCATCTACACTAAATGTATTATTTTGAATAGCGTTTTTAAGCTTATTCATCTTAGTGGCATTGACATTACCAGCCTCGACTATATCATCGAGATAATCGCTTACAGTATTACCCTTAACTCCATACACTTTTTCCGTTGACATCTTAATTTGTGTCAATGGATTATTAATGACATTATAGGGGATAGAAGGCTGAGACATTGCTCCGGCCATAACTGGAGTCGGTGTATTAATAGTCGATGGGATATTTTTAATTCCTTTAGTAGCTTTGTCCACTGATTTAAAAATGGTACCAGCCTTGCTAATTCCTTTATCTCCAAGAAGTCCAATACCTAACGAGGTCAGTCCGTAAGAGAAAAAAGCAGATCGGCTTTTAACATTCCCGTTGATTACATCTCGCTCCCAGGCTTCTTTAATTTCTGTCCATATGTATTTGGGCATATCGATTACCTGTTGGATACTTGCTTTAGGATCTTGAATCATCCGATTGATAAACCGATAATGTTCCAACAGGTTTTCCCCACGATTAAACAGAATTTCACTACCCAAAAGCGTAGGATTAGTTAACGTCAGGATGTTTTGCCCCAACTTAACGGTTGACTTTATGCCCTCCCATACGTCAGACACCGCATTGGCAGCACCCTCGATAACTCCTTCAGTAATATCTTGAAGTGTGTTTTGTTCTGTATGTATATCTGTATTCTTATTTGATAGTTTATCATAAGAATTCTGCCAAGTGAGTACCTCAGGTTTATATTGGGTAAGGGTCATCTCTCCGTTTTTGAACATGGATGCCATTTGCTCAATATATTGATTCATAGAGGTTCAAGAGAAGCTGTTTCTCTTTGATCGAATGCTTGAAGCTTCTCAATCGTTTCAACACTTTTATCCTGTGCAAGTCTTGTATCTATAACGAACATTCCTTCATTTAGAAGTGGAAGGGAGACAATATCTTGTACTGATAGAATGGTGCTATTTGTTTCACTTGTCAGTTCATTGTGTTCATCTCAGCCCTCCGTACCCCTTGAGCCAGCTCATTTTCTAAAAAGGGTTGACGTATAACCCCAGAAGGCGAAGATTCAAGTGTTTGAAGTGATTGAGACATCTTATTCAGGGTAGATTCATACTCATTGATCCATTCTTCTAAAAATACTAAGAAGGGAAGGTGGCATTCTTGGTAAAAAAGTTGAATAGCCTGACCACCTTGCCCCTTTAAGGCATCCTTAAGAGAGACAATTCCTCTCACATCAAGTTGAACTTGATGTATCTGCTTTTTAAAAAGCTTTAGGGTTGTAGCGAGCTGTTGGATGTTGTTATGTAAATCATTTGCGTCTAATACTTTCAAAAATATCAGCTCCGTGCGTTATATTAAGCGATTCTCATAAGTTTATAATTCTATAAATAAAATTATAAACAAAATTTCCTAATTAAGGATGAGAAAAATGGATTAAAATAATATTGATTTATGAAGTAAAATACAAATTTTATGGAATTAGGGATTGTTCTCTAATTCTTTTTGTGAAACTAAAGGGTGACGGAAATTGAGTACTTGGTTCATGTACGATACCAGGTTCAATTAATAACGTAAATCATAACATTGTTAATAGTAATTATGTCTATAGATTACGAGTTAAGCAGATTTAACGATAATTTCGAAAGATACCTAAACATTATTGAAGGGAAAGAAAGCGGACAATAAATATATGACATAAATAAGAGATTCAATTAAGAATCTCTTTTCATTAGTTAAAACGGTAAAATGAAAAATCTTTTCTTTGGCTTTAGTTTTATCTCATCTACCTCGCAATATTGTATAAATGAAAGAACGGCTTTCGAAGAGGAGTAATTTTCAGAATAGAAAAGGACAAAAAATTTATTTGTCCTTTTCTAAATTAAATTCATTCCTTTTTCACTCCGCGATTCACGAAAAGTGTAACAATTAAAACAGATAGCGCAACTAAAAATGAATGTAACTTACCAAAATCAACTAATAGGCTAATACACACATACAAAATAGTTACCGAGATTAAGCCAATTATCAAACGTAATCCAAAATTAATAAAAACCAATCCCTTTAACGATAATTATTGGAGTCTAACGTATTTTTCTTGACCTTTCCAATTATAACCCGTGACTATTGCTTTTGCCTTTTTAAGAGTGAAATGTGCCTGAACATAAGTTGCAATAGCAATAGCGATTGCCCATCCGATTCCTGGAAGTAAAGCCCCAAGAAAGACTCCGCAAGCACTAATACTAATTCCTAGCATATGTTGCACTACAGATTTACTTAGCCATACCTCATAACCCCACCATTTTATGCCTAATTTAGTTACTCCTTGTTTTAAAATGGTATTATCATCATCGTATTCTTCTCCGCCATTGGGGTCAAATTCTATTCCTTCTTTGGCGGCAATTTCTTTTATTTCTTCATCGGTAATCTCATAAGCAAATGTAAATTTATCAATTTGTTCAAGCTTAGGATTTTCCTTCAGCATTCTATTGACTTCTTCCAAACTTTCCTTAACTTGTAAGTATTCAGAGTAAGAAATGTTGGAGCGTAAACCCTCTTCGTTTACAATAATAAACTTATTTTGATTGATTTTAATGTAAGGATTCACCTTTTCAATTAATTGGTCGCTAAATTCGTTTTCAGTGGATGCTGCTGCAACACCTGGAGAAATTGCGAAGCCGATAATTAAGGTTGCTACTAATAATAAATATAAGAACGACTTTTTCATTTTTTCACCACATTGAGAAACTCCTACAAGTTTTGCAACAGCAGTACTTAAATTACTTTGATAAGTTTCTTCATCAATGTCATCTCTGTATTCATCAGTCTTAAGGCCTATTCACATAAGAGTTATAAAAATATTAGGAATATTTAATCATTAAATAGTGCTTATTTTACAGAATTATAGACTAAAAATTGTCAATAAAACTTCTCTTTTATAGGAAGATGATGGTAAAATAAAGAATCAAAATAACCATAAACAAGTACTTTAATAAATTTGTATTTTATAAAAGAGAATAATGTGTGTATGAACCATATGAGGAGGAAGAAGCGAGTTGAAGAAGATAGTGATTGCAGTACCTTTAGCCTTTATGCTTGTAGGGTGTAGTTCAACTTTTGAATTAATCGATGAAAAAGATGTTAAAGAAACTGAAGCTATTCCAAGTACAACATCTTTTAAGATGTCTGCTTCTGAAGAAGTTGCTGGAATTATATTCAGTATAAATGAGTTTATTCTAACATCTGACACAACTGAAGTGAATTTGGAAATCGAAAATACTACTTCTGCTACTCCTGCTGCATGGAATGCAGAGGAAATGAGTATCTCAATCAACGGGAAACAACTAAACGCTATAGACTTTCAAGGAGTCGGCGGCAAAATTGAGGCTGGTAACTACCAAGAAGGTAAGGTGGTTTTGACTTAATCGAAATTGCTGAAGGGGACGATATTATTTACAATTTCGGTGAGGTGGACATCCAAGGAACGTTTGGATCATCTCTAGATGATAAATTAACTTTAGAAGAAAAAGCTCCAGCAGCAGATTGAAAAATGTTTAAAGAGAGATTGAAATCATATGATTTGGTCTGATAGAAAATAAAATAATCATTTTATATGTTCCTAAAGAAAATTGAAATGAGAAAAATTTATATCATACATGATAGTTTGAAATAGGTGATTGTCATTAAAGCATATACTATACCATATAGAATAGCCGTTGTTTTATTAGCTGTTTTTCAGATTTACACACTCAACAAAGACTGGAGTAGTGATAATCTAACACCAAAGAGTTCAATAATACCCATAGTAATTTTTGTAGGTTGTGTCATTTTATTAATAGCTGATTTGTTTTTTAAAAAATGTGACACAAAATAATGAATCTGAGTTGAACAAAATAAGGCTAGCAGAATAACCATTTTTTTGCACTGAAATAAAAGAATCCTTTTTACAGTGTCAATAAAGGTACAATTGCACTAACATTTTATTCCACAAAAATCTTAGAAAGTTTTAGACGTTAAGGAGAGAAATTAAAATATGCGAATAAATCAATTTGAATCTCCAGCAGGTCTATTTCAAATATTTATTAACGGACAATTATCCGAGTTTAATATAAGTCAAAGTAATTATAATACCTATTTTATAGATAATGTACCTATTAGATGTACCAATGTTTATGAAGCAAAAATTGATATTTTAGACTTAAATATTGGAGATAAGATACTCTGTGAATACGAGGATGGCCAGTTTTTCAATGATGGTGGAGGAGAACGAATGTCCAATATTATTGGTGAATTCAATAATTACATAGTAGGGATGGGCGCTTACGATGATGTTGAAGTTTATTATGATTATAAAACTAAGATAATCCCATACGTAAATAATGGTCACACTAGTAGGGGTTTTGAGTTTGAAATACTAGATCATCTTAAAATGTATAAACAAAATAAGAATGATACCAGGATTACTGTAAAGTTAGTGTGGGAGTCAAATAAAAAGGATTATGCGTATGATATTGTAGGATTCTTAACTAGTTAGTATTAAGTAACTGTAAAAGATAAATAAAAGAAATATTTTATATAGAGGTAGAACCTGAAGGCGTGATTTTCTTGTACTTAAGGTAACTGAATAAATTAAAGGAAATAACTCCAAACATTCAGACGTAAGGAAAATCTGAAAAGAAAATCAAACCGACTATATCTCTTTATTTAAGTAAAAGAAATCATAAAATTATAGATTTAGGAGTGAGTTAATTGTTATATAGTCCTAAATGGAGTAAAGCAAAGAAGAATTTAAAGAGCTTTATTTGCGATACTTTACGTTCAAGAGTTGATTTTCAGGTGATTAATTATAGAAGAGCCCATGATCAGTTAGGGAGAGCTGTAATTACTGTTGATAAAGTAGAAAAACTTAGTATGTGTACGATTACAGCAGAAAGAAAAGAATATAATAATGAACAAGATATAAGAATTAATTTAGGAGATTGGGATTTTGACGATGTAAATAAAAATTTATCTCTTCAAAACCAAGCTCATGAACAACTGAAAAAAGAAGGTATCTATGGACAATATGACTTCTTTTCTGCATTAGAAGAATATTTTAACTCTTCTATTAAAGACTCTTTAAAGTCAACAGATATTCTAATTAAAATATTATGTATATTAGATCGTCGTGTGGGAAAAAGAACTTTACTCAAAATGAAAGAATCAATTTTAACTGAGCATGAATTAGTTCAAGAATTTTATAAACTACGATGTGAAGCAGAAGATATGTATATATGCTTATAGTTTATAAAATCAGATAAAATGACAATTTTATAGGAGGTGTAATATGAGCAACCATAATAAATTGAGCGTATTTATTAGTTTAATATTAAGGCATAAGCCGGAAGTAATTAGTATTAAATTAGGACATGATTTATTATCCCCATTCCATATGGGCGACCTCTCCTGTCCAAAAGACCGTAATAATCTTCTCTTATCCCAAAATAGAAATGACACTTTTTACAATCACTCATTACATTTGCTTTCTTCGAACCCATAATTTTACACGTTACAAATCCGTATTTATCTTCTTTTTTCTCTTCATGTATTCGAAACAATTCACTCTTTATTTTCTCTAACTTAATATTAATTAGCCATTTTTTTTCTTGTGGTATAGTGTATTATTTCTTCTACTAAATCCTCTAAGTTAAATCCTCGATCATAGTCACTTAAATCAATATCCAATATTGAAAGACCGTATTCCCAGGCTTTCTTAATCTTTTCTTCACTTGTTTTATGTGTGACTGTTATTTCTACCAGAAGAATATCCTTGCCGATTTTCATTAAGGCATCTGGGCTAATAGAGAAATTTTAATAGATTATGCAGAATTACCAAATGGGAAATTAGGAAATAATTCATACGGGAGTGGATTTCTTAAATTCCGATGATTAAAAATTATTACAATAAGAGGAGTAAAATTGTGAAAAGATTTTTTGTGAATTTTTTAATTGTTGTTTATTTATTTAGTTGTTTTGCACCATCATTTGTCCAAGCACAGGATTCTAGTGTGGATTCGGAAGAGAATTTGATTGATTTTGCTGAAATTGAAGAACAAATAGATGATGATTTAGCTATGAATGAGTTAGACGATGTAATTGAAACAGTTAGCTATGTAGGTGATGATACGGATTCACTAATAGTCCTTTCCTCTGCTGAAACAGAAGGTATTGAAGCAGAAAATGAAATGAGTATAGATATAGAAAATCAAGAAATAATTACATCAACTACAGTTGAAGATGAGGAAACTGGAGAATTAATTGAGTACAATTTCGATATTGAGGTTACTGATATTAATGGTGAGGAATTTAAAGCTATTTTCACGGATCTTGATACAGGTGAGCAACTTTATGTAGATACTGCTGAATTTCAGGCTTCTTGGTATCCCCTAATAGTTGTGGCTATTCATGTAGCTATACATGGTGTAAAATGGGCAGTAAAAAAATATGGGAAAAGTGTTGTAAACAATGCTACGAAGAAATATGGTACAAAGGCTTCTGGAAAAACATTATCAAAAATAAAATTTGCGAGTAATGCAAAATTCGATAGTCATTGGGCAGATCACAAAAAGGAATTTCCTGGATTGACTAAGACAGGATATTTAAAAAGGGCTCAAAGTTTAGCGGGATCAACCAGTAAAAATGTTTTGAGTAAGAAAAAGAAAGGTAACTCAGGAGATATCGTTAAATATAATACCCAAACTGGAGAATTTATTTCTTTAACGAAGAATGATGTCATAAAAACTTTTTTCAAACCTAAATATGGACAAAAAGACTGGAAGAAAAAAGCTAGAGCATATTATAATAATCAATAAGGAGCTGAATCTAGATGGAAACTTATACTTGTCCAATTTGCGGATACGATGGGATAGAAGATGAAACACCATACGAAGAGATTACCAATGCTCCCTCTTATGAAATATGCCCTTGTTGTCGTTTTCAATATGGGTACAGTGAGGATCATGATGTAGATTTAGGATATATTGTCACTCCTGATGAAATGAAAGAAGCTGTTTTTCAATTATATCGAAAACAGTGGATTGAAAAAGGAGCAGTAGTCGGTCATCCAGAAAGCTATCCAAAAGCATTCCAAGAAAATGGAAAAGTAAAACAAGAGATAATCATTAAACAATTAAAACGTTTGAATCTACCATTAGATAACCTTACATTTCTTGAGGAGTTTAAACTATGATATATAATGCTTTATATATCTAACGAAAGTCTCTTTCGAAAATACTAGCTTTCCAATGAGGGGCACATAGAAGTATATTAGAGCTATTGAATTTAAAATTATGAAAAAGTAAGGGTTTCTTCTATTTTAGAGAAATCCTTACTTTTTCATTTTTTGCCTACTTTAATAAAACAGTCTTTCCAATACACACTTTTTCTTGTGATATTTTGATTGGAAGTAATAATAGTAGAATCGTGTGGTAATTTTATAGACATAATACAAGATGATCATACCAAATGAAATAGGTTGCTAAAACTTAACTTAATTAGAGAGAGAATTATGATTTTTAGAGAGGTAGGTCTTTCACTTTTAGGTGAAAGTAATTTCACCCCTGAGCAACTCAGTAAGGCGATTGATAAGGTTGAAAAAGAGATATCGGATTTGAACAATAATTTGGATGATATTGAGAAAAATATCAACAAAACGAAAATTGAATTAAGTGATGTAGTAAAAATTAAAGAAGAATTTAGTGGCTGGAGAGAGAAATATTTAAAATCGGACTTATCATCAAAGAAAATGATGCTATCACGAATAGTTAAGAAAATTGAGTTTACAGAGAAAAAAGTTGATATAGAATTTGTATTGGAGATTGAAAATGCTATAATAGACGGTATGGAGAAACACCCCGAATCCGATGGGCACAGGCGGTCCAGGATATACAATTAAATGTGAAACTGTAGGAAACCCCCACACACATGTAGAAGGATCCCTTTCAATGGCTCATGCAGGCAAGGATACAGGCGGAAGCAATTTTTTATCGTTCATGAACCACAACCGCATTTAAATGGTGTTCATACAGTTTTCGGAAAAGTAACTTCTGGAATGCCAGCTGTTAAAGCGATGAAAAACGGCGATGTAATGGAAAAAGTTGTGTTAGAAGGTTAATTATCTTAAAAAAGGGGCCGGTTGGCCTCTTTTTCATTTCAGTTAGAAAGGATCTTATTATGAACCCGATTCTTGATTATCTAAAACCAAATCTAGATGTTATATTTATTGGGTTTAACCCCAGTGTCAAATCTTCAGAAACCGGTTACCACTATGCAAATCCAAATAATCGCTTTTGGAAAATATTGTTCGAATCAGGTCTTACCCCAAGAAGATTTTTGCCTGAAGAAAATGAGAAGCTTCTTGAGCTTGGCTTTGGACTTACAAATATCGTTTCGCGGCCGACTAAAGCAGCTGATGAAATAACTATGGAAGAATACCGCGAAGGAAGAGAAGAGCTTTTCAAAAAACTAAAACATTACCAGCCTAAAGTAGCTTGCTTTGTTGGTAAAGGTGTCTATCAACAATTTAGTGAAAAGAAGTCTGTTTCTTGGGGGTTTCAAGATTTATCGGTATTAGAGCATACAAAAGAATTTGTCGCACCTTCTTCTAGCGGTCTAGTTCGAATGAAGATTGATGATATTATAGAAATTTATTCTGAACTCCCACTGTATTTAAAAACAGGTCGATTTGCTCATAAAAAATAGGAATAATATAACTTTCTGAATTTTCTTTTTATTAGTATAATTAATCTACATCTTGTAAACACTTCGATATTGTCTATTCTATCTTAAAAGGAGGAAACATTCAGCCATCTTCATATTCTGTTAAGGAGGGAAAGATAATGAAGCATAACGTTCATGTAATTCCTTACAAAATTAATCAACAGGAAGAAATGGTAAATGAAGTTCCTAAAGGTGTGGAAATGATTCAGGCACCAAGTATTTGGTCAAAATCAAAGGGCACGGGTGTTAAAATTGCGATATTAGACACCGGATGTGACCTTGATCATCCAGACTTAAAAGACAGAATTATCGGAGGCAAAAATTTTACTGATGACGATAATAGCAATCAGGAAAAATTTGAAGATTATAATGGACATGGTACTCATGTGGCAGGTACGATTGCAGCGAGCGAAAATAAAGCAGGTGTCACAGGAGTGGCTCCTGAGGCTGAATTATTAATTGTTAAAGTGTTAAATAAAGATGGTTCTGGGCAGTATGAATGGATTATTAATGGGATTAATTACGCAGTCGAGCAGCAAGCAGACATCATATCGATGTCACTTGGAGGACCAAATGATGTACCAGAACTTCATGAGGCAATAAAGAATGCCGTAAATAATCAAGTATTAGTTGTTTGCGCAGCCGGAAATGAGGGAGACGGAGACGAAAACACCGATGAACTGGCTTATCCAGGCTGTTATAATGAAGTAATTAGTATAGGTGCTGTAAATCTGGAGAGAGAATCCTCACAATTTAGTAACTCCCACCCGGAAATTGATCTCGTCGCTCCTGGTGAAGATATTCTATCCACGTTTTTAAATGGGAAATACGCTTCATTGAGCGGGACATCAATGGCTACGCCGCATGTAACAGGTGCGCTCGCCTTAATAAAAGAAATGTGCAATAAAGAATTTGATCGTAAGCTAACAGAACCAGAATTATATGCACAGCTCATTCGCAGAACTGTTCCTTTAGGCAATTCTCCTAAGCTTGAAGGGAATGGCTTCCTCTATTTAACCGTATTAGAACATTTAAGTTCCATTTATAAAGATGAAGTGAAGGGGAAACTTTTTAATAAAATCATAAGTTAATATATAGAAGAACTGACTACGACGGACAAAAACTGTAGTCAGTTCTTTTCTGTTTTAAGCAATTACCGTTATAATAGAAGGAAGAAGACGAATAGAAAGTAGGTATAACCTTTGGAACCGTTTACTGCTAGAGTGATTGAAGCTATTAAACATATTCCGCCAGGAACAGTAATGACTTACGGTCAAATTGCTAGAATTGCCGGCAGCCCAAGAGCAGCAAGGCAAGTCGCACGAGTGTTGCACTCAATGAGCCGAAATTATCAGCTGCCTTGGCATAGAGTTGTCAATAAGGATGGGAAAATTATGTTAAGTGATCCTGATCAAGCAAATATGCAACAGTACTTGCTTGAAAGTGAAGGAATCCTATTTTTGCAAAAAGGGATCGTTGAACTAGCAAAATACCAATATCAAACGGTTACTTGACATGAAATGTTTTCAGTATGTCACCAGTTTTATTAATAACGATTGCATTTAACTGACCGCCATATACAGCTCCGCCATCGATATTTATGTAGGAAGTGCAAGGACTTATCCATATATCACAGCCCTTATCTTCATGAATATATTGTGTCGGAGTATGACCGAATACAATAATCTTTCCGGTCTGATTTTTCTGTTCCCACATATTTCTAACCCAAACCATTTGATAAGGCTCAGTCTGGCGCCAATCTGATATATCATGATCAATTCCTGCATGTATAAAAAGGACATCTCCAAACTCATAGTATAAACACAGGTTAGATAAGAATTGGATTACTTCGGATTTTTCTTTCATTTTTTCTGCAATTTCTGCATTGCCCCGGTCCAGAATATTCACGTCTTGTGTGAATTCAGATGCTGTCGTGCCACCGCCATTATTAAAGTATCTTAGGCCATTATTATTAATCTCGGGATTTTCGAGGAATTTCAAAAGCATATCTTCATGGTTACCTTTAATAATAATCAGTTGATCATTATATTGTTTTTTTAGCTCCATTACTTTTTCAACCACTTTAAGCGAATTCTCTCCACGGTCAATTAAATCCCCTAAAATAATCAGTGCTTCATCTTCAAAATTCCAAAATTGCAATAACTTGTTAAATTTTGAAATTTCACCATGGATATCACTAATCACAAATGCTTTTTCAAGTTTCATTTTTATGCTCACCCTTTAATTCGTCAGTTATGATTCCTTAATTATACCAATATTTTTGTATAAGAATTATTTACTGGGTATATTTAATAGGAGAATTTTATCTGAAAGCAATTAATATTTACTGAATTTTGAATATAGTTAAGATAATACACCTAAATAAAAACACATCTTTTCTCTTATAATGGATATAGAGGTAATTGCAACCTTTTAGCAGAAAATATCAATATAAAATAAAGAAGGTGGTAAAGAAATTGAAAAAACAATTGAAATGGCTCTTTAGTTTTATGCTTCTAGTTTCTTTTGCACTTATACCTCTCATCGAATTGCCTCAAGTCTCTGTAGAAGCCACAGAAGAGGGAGACTCACTTGTTCAGGAATTAAATCAGCTGCTTAATAATGATCCAGATTTGAAGGGTGCCTTAGCAGGAGTAAGTGTGCGTAACGCAGAAGATGGTGAACTGCTGTACCAACATATTGGGGATACGAGGCTAAGGCCTGCATCTAATATGAAGCTGTTAACTGCAGCAGCCTCATTAGCAACCTTAGGCGAAGACTACCGATTTAAAACAGAAGTGCTTACGGACGGAAGAAAAACAGGAGTTGTCCTGCAAGGCAATGTTTATTTAAAAGGATATGGTGATCCAACACTATTGGCAAAAGATTTTGACGCGATGGCAAAGGAATTAAAACGATCAGGCATTAAAATGATCAAGGGGGATTTGGTAGCAGACGACAAATGGTATGATCATATCCGCCTTTCTCAAGATTTGCCGTGGAGCGATGAAAGTTATTACTATGGAGCACAAATATCAGCATTAACTGCCAGTCCTAATGAAGACTATGATTCAGGAAGTGTAATTGTCGATGTAAAGCCAGGGAAGAAGGCAGGTGAAAAATCTGCAGTATCAATAGAACCAAAAACAGATTATGTCACAATTATCAATCATGCGAAAACAGTTGCTAAAGATGGGAAGAAAGACATTGATATTGTGAGAGAGCATGGCTTAAATACAATTACAATTGAAGGAACAATCCCTCTTGACGGAAGCTCAAGCAAGGAATGGATTGCTGTATGGGAGCCAGCTGGATATGCGTTAGCTTTATTTAAACAAGCATTAATAGACAATGGAATAAAAATAGCTGGTAAGGTACAATCTGGTGAAACACCTAAGAAAGCAGCTTTACTTATTACACACGACTCCATGCCTTTATCTGAATTGCTCGTGCCTTTCATGAAATTAAGCAATAATGGCCATGCGGAAACATTGATAAAAGAAATGGGCAAAGTAGTGAAAAACGAAGGCAGCTGGGACAAAGGGTTGGAAGTATTAGAAGATGAATTGAAACAACTAGGTGTCAATACGGATACACTTATTTTACGGGATGGATCAGGGATCTCGCATGTTAGTCTATTGCCAGCAAATGAAGTTTCACAGCTTCTTTACACGATTCAACAAGAACCATGGTTTGATACGTATATAAACTCTCTTCCTGTCGCAGGAATCAACGACAGGATGGTAGGTGGAACACTGCGCAACCGCATGAAAAATTCTGCTGCCGAAGGTAATGTATATGCCAAAACTGGTTCGATTTCAACAGTTAGCTCTTTATCAGGCTATGTGGATACAGATTCGGGTGATAGATACACGTTCTCAATCTTATTAAATAATATGACTGACGGTTCGAAGGGGAAAATCATTGAGGATAAAATCGCTGTTTTATTAGCGGAACAATAGAAGAAAGACGCTCATCTATTGAGCGTCTTTCTTAACGTTACTCCGCTTTTGAAGCCTGTAAATCCAATGAAATTTTAATCTTATCTCCTACGAGCACACCGCCTGTCTCCAGAGCAGAATTCCATGTTAATCCATAATCACTGCGATTTAACGAACCATCAGCAGTAAAACCGACTTTCACGTTCCCCCATGGATCAACACCAGAACCTTCATAAGTAACTGAAATAGTTTCAGATTTAGTCACGCCAGCAATAGTTAAATTGCCTGTAACATTGTATTCTCCTTCGCCTTTTCTTTCGATATTTGTTGTTGTAAACGTCATCTTTGGGTTTTTCTCGACGTTAAAGAAATCAGCTGACCTAAGGTGGTTGTCACGATCCTCATTGCGTGTATCTACACTGGCTAAATCAATGTTCAACTCAATACTTGCTGAGGTTAAATCATCTGGATCAGCCTCAATTGTTGCATCAAATTGGTTGAAGGTCCCTTTAACATTCGCAATCATCATATGTTTTACAGAAAAATCTACGCTGCTATGTGCTGGATCAAGCATCCATTTACTTTTCACCATTTGTTTCTCCTCCAATGTCTTGATTTAATTTATTTTTAATTCGAGATATATTAAATCTAAATAAATTATATGTGCAATTAAAACCTATGTCAATAAAAAATCTAATTATTGGTTATTGCCAAAATATATATCTTTTTGTAGTGAAGTCATTCTCGTTCGTTTAAAATAAGAATATTATAAAGGAGTACAAAGGGGACAAAAGATGAAGCAGCTTGATGCAATCCACCGAAATGCATGCGAATATGCTAAGGCTAAAATATTTGAGGACATTGACAGGTTTTTAGGGGGTCTTGATGAACCTAAACCATTTGAAACATATATCGATGAAAGAAAAGAATATCTTAGCAGTCTATGGGTAAATGTATGGCAAAACAAAGCAACAAATAAACTGTCAAGACATCATAAAAAAGAATTTTTATTAACTAAAGGAATAGATGTTGTAGATTTAAATCGAAAATCATTAAATCAAGTTTTTAGAGCTGAAATTAGAAATTATCACAGCTTTGATACGCTCGAATGGGCAAAGAAACAATTTTACAAAAACGAAGCAAAATGGAATGAGCGATATATTCATGCTCGCGAACAATTTATATTTGAAGAAAAAGAAAGATTGATAAAACAGCAAAAATATGAATTACAGCATAATATAAACAAGGAATCTGAGAAGGTTATTGCTAAGGAAGAAGACACGCTTTATCTTTACATAAGATATGATGTTGCGAAACGGGTTATTAACGATTTAAATACAAAAAATAAGTTTAGTACGAGGGAATCAATATATATTGAAGACACCTTAATCGATGAGGGACCGTTACAAAGTATAAAATTTATAAAGCTGGATGATTTCTTTGATGAGTTGACTGGTAATCTGCATAAAGAGATATACAGGAATCAATGGTATTTTGATTATGAAAATTACTATTATGTGTACGAAAGATTTGTAAAAGATAAGTTAAATCAATATTTGCAGCAAACTGTATTAAAAAATCTACCAGAAGCCATTTTCGAAAAATATGAAGAAGTTTTTGACAAGCCGTTAACAGGAAAAGTGATTCAGCAATCTTTCACCGGAATGCTTGAACCTTTATTGAATGATTATATGGTCGAATTGCAGAATGAGTATATTGAAGACTTGCGTGAAATCGCTGATTTGCCTTTTGATTTAATGGAGCAGGAAAAATATTATAAAGCTCATTTAATTGTGCGAAAACAAAAACAGGAAGCAGAAGAAGCTGAACAAAAAAGAAAAGCTGAGGAAGAAAAGCGCATGCTCGATGATATTTTTGGTCAGGAGTATCGCTCAGGTATAGAAAGCAATATCCGCTATATCATTCATATTGGTGACACGAATACAGGAAAAACCTATCAAGCATTGGAAAGAATGAAACAGGCAAAAACAGGACTCTATTTAGCACCGCTGCGGTTATTGGCTTTGGAGGTGTATGAAACATTAAATCAGAATGGAACATTATGCTCTTTAAAGACTGGAGAAGAAGAGAAAATAACAAATGGGGCCAGCCATCTTTCCAGTACAGTTGAAATGTTTTATGAAAAAGACCGGTATGAAGTAATTGTCATTGATGAAGCTCAAATGATTGCAGACAAAGATAGGGGATTTGCATGGTATAAAGCAATAACCAAGGCGAACGCCAGTGAGGTTCATATTATTGCAAGCAGAAATGCAGAGAAAATGATACTGGAGCTATTAGGAGATTCAGAAGTTAACATTCATGAATACACTAGGGAAACACCATTAAAGGTTGAAGGTGAAGAATTTTCCTTTAAAAAAGTAAAAAAAGGTGACGCATTCATTTGTTTTTCCAGAAAGAAAGTACTTGAAACCGCTTCAAGACTCCAAGCTGATGGGTATAAAGTAAGTATGATTTATGGCAGTATGCCTCCAGAAACTAGAAAGAAGCAGGTGGATCGTTTTATTAAAGGAGATTCCTCGGTTATTGTTTCAACAGATGCAATAGGAATGGGATTAAATCTGCCAATAAGAAGAATTGTCTTCCTTGAAAATGAAAAATTTGATGGAACAAAAAGGCGTACGCTAACTTCTCAAGAAGTAAAACAGATTGCCGGCCGAGCCGGCAGAAAAGGATTGTATAATATCGGTAAAGTCAGCTTTACGAAAAATATTAAATTGATGAAAAAGCTATTGGAACAAGTGGACGAGCCAGTCCACAGCTTTGCAGTCGCTCCAACATCAGGCGTATTCGAGCGATTCCAGAAATATTATCGCGATTTAGGAAGGTTTTTTGAACTATGGGATAAATTCGACAGTCCAAAAGGAACGAAAAAAGCATCGTTAACAGAGGAGAGGGAATTATACGAGCGAATTCGCGGGACAGAAATCGAAGCAAAGCTTCCTATCAGCGATTTATATGGTTTCCTGCATTTGCCCTTCTCCAAAAAGGAGACGGATTTAATTAAGCAATGGGAAATTACAATGTATGCAATTATCGATGGCACAGAGCTGCCAGAGCCAAAGCTTAAAAATCGCAACCTCGAGGATTTAGAGTATTCATATAAAGCGATTGGGCTCCATTTATTATTTCTTTACCGCCTAGATCAAAGGATTGAAGCAATCTATTGGGAAAGAGTTCGAGAAGAAATTTCGGATCATGTTCATGAGCGTTTAAATACAGATATTCAAAATTTAACAAAGAAATGCAAGCGATGTGGAAAAACCCTTCCGTGGGAGCATGAATTTAACATTTGTGACCAATGCCATGAAAGGCCAAACAAGCATTATCAATATTATAGGAAATAATTATAAGGAGTGTATAGCATGAAGCTTAGTATTCTAGACCAATCACCTATTTCAACTGGTGCGACTGCTCAAGATGCGCTAAATGCTTCTCTTGAATTAGCTAAGCTTGCAGATTCATTAGGATACACGAGATATTGGGTCGCAGAGCACCATGATTTACCGGGATTAGCTGGCTCTGTACCTGAAATCATGCTCAGTTATATTGGCAGTCAGACGGGAAGAATTAGATTGGGGGCAGGAGCTATTTTGCTTCCTCACTATCGCCCGTATAAAGTAGCAGAAACCTTTAATTTGCTTGGGACATTGTTTCCAGGGAGAATAGATTTAGGCATTGGCAGAGCACCTGGTGGTTCGGCAGAAGCAAGTTTAGCACTTTCTGGGAATTATTTGGAGGGTGTTCGGCAGATGCCTGAAGCGATGGATGAATTATTAAGTTTTTTATATAAGGGATTTCCGGATAACCATATGTACGCCAATGTAACACCAGCTCCTGTACCGCCGGTTCCACCTCTACCATGGCTGCTAGGAACGAGCGAGAAAAGTGCAAAGCTTGCCGCCATTAATGGAACAGCCTACGCTTTTGGACAATTTATGAGCGATCAAAACGGTGCAGACATTATTAAAACCTATAAAGAAGAATTTAGGGAAAAACAAAATGGTGCGGACGGAAAGGCATTAATTACTGTTTCTGTCATATGTGCTGAGACGACAGAACAGGCAGAAGCAGTTGCTTCTTCTCAATTTTTATGGAAACTTCAATCAGAGAGCGGAAATCGTTCGGGCATCCCAACGATGGATGAAGCAAGAGATTATTCCTATTCTGCTGAAGACTACGAAAAGATTGATAAAATGCGTACAAATATGATTATCGGCAATCCTAATTTTGTAAAGGAAAAACTTAACGAGCTAGCGGAGAATTATGAAGTAGATGAAATCATGATTGTAACAATCACACATGATTATCAGGCGCGTTTAACCTCCTATCGCCTTATTTCAGATTTAATCTGATTAACCTAGGAGGCATGTTCTTCATTGTGCATGAATACATATAGTTTTAGAGTGCACTTAAGCATTAAATGAAGGAGATGAAGAAGATGCCAAGCTATCATCATGAAGAGAAAGTGAATGTTACGATTGAAAATCTCTGGGATTTTGTCAGTGATATGAATAATTGGGCTCCGTTGGTCCCTGGATATATTGATCATCAGATTATTAATGAGAAGCAATCAACATGGTCATTTAAAACCGATGTGGGTATAATGAAGAAGAAAATTGAATTAAGAGTGGAAATCACCCGCTGGAATGCCCCGAGCAAAGTGACTTTTAATCTTACAGGAATAAACGAGAAATTTAGCGGTCAAGGCTTTTTTTCTGCAATCAGTAAATCAAAGGAATCAGTTATTATGACAGGATTTTTGGAAATCAATGCTGAGGGGATGATGGCAAAGATGGCAAATAACATCTTAAACACTTCCTTACCTGAGATTACAACCGAGTTAACTACAGCTGTTGCCAGAAAAGCTGAAGAGATTTATGCTTTGCATCGTTAACTTTCAAAATGAGAATTCGCAAGACTGGTTCATATTAAAAAGGGTATCCTAGCTGGATGCCCTTTATTACATATATTACTTTGTATATTTATTTGCATAGCTAGATGCAACATACGCCTCTGGTTTTATCTTAGGTTCTATACCAATTGATTCTATTCTCGCTACCATTTCTGATACAAATTCTCTTGTTTTATTTCTTTGGCCTGCACCGATATCTAAATGACCTTCCATCGTAAAGGATGCTCCTTGATAAATAAAAGGCAATACGATATCAATCATTTTATTTTTCTTATCCTCTGTAAACAATGAAACGATTTCTTCAGTTAATGAAGTTTCAAATGAAATTCGTTCATGCAAATGGATCATCTTTCTTCGTACCACTTTCTTGTTTATGCATGCCCATGCGCCTTTCCCTTGATTTTGTATGACAATACCTGTGATAAATATCGTATGTGAAGCATGAACCTGTGAATCTGTTCCAACAATTAATTTAAAGTTTCCGCGGGGCTGAATTTTCATAAATTGGATAATACGCTTAAATACATCTTCGAAAGTTAGCTTCTTTTCTTTTAAATTTTGAAAGTATTTCTCCTCCATATAAAATCACCGCAATCATTTTTAGTCAATGGTTTAGATATTACATTGTATTCAGAGCAGTTGAACAAGTTGTATGTGTAAGTAAACCTTTAGCATAATAATAATGAGCATGATTTAAATCATTCAATCAGGGGCTATGTTATCATATGTAAGAAGATAGGAGGTTAAGAATATGAAAATACAAGTTTGGTCTGATTTTATTTGCCCATTTTGCTATATAGGTAAAAGCAGGTTAGAAGCTGCACTCAATCAGTTTGCCTATAAAAATGAAGTCGAAATCGAATATAAAGCATTTGAACTACATCCAAATGGTCCAATATATAACGGGAAAAGCATTCATGAAGCTATTGCGGAGAAATATGGTACAACGAATGAACAAGCAAAACAAATGAACGATCATATTGAGCACCAAGCTGATGAAGCGGGTTTAAATTTTAACTTTGATTCAATGAAGCCAACGAATACATTTGATGCTCATCGTCTGGCTAAATATGCAAAGGAAAAAGGGCTGGAGGCCGAAATTACAGAGAACCTCCTGCGTGCATACTTTACTGATTCAAAATTAATAAGCGATCATAATGTGCTTGCTGATATTGCAAATGAGACTGGAATAAATAGAGATGATGCGATGAAAGTGCTGCAAGATAGCAATCGTTTTGCCAATGATGTACTCATAGACGAAGGAATCGCACAGCAGTATCAAATTACAGGTGTGCCTTATTTCATTATTAATAATAAATATGCGATATCTGGTGCCCAATCTCCTGAAACATTTACCAGTGCATTAAAACAGGTGTGGGAAGAAGAGAACTCGGCACCAAAACTGCAAAACTTAGCTAATGATTCAGGCCTGGAAGCTACATGTATAGATGAAAGCTGCACTGTTCCAGAAAAATAGCATAAAAGACGATTCGATGGTCTCAGAGTTTGACAAAGAGAGATAACGAACTTTAGTTGGATTTGGAGAGGTGCCCGCTAATCCATACTAAGAAAAGCAAGTCAGTCAAGTCTGTGCAGGCGAGAAGTGACAAAAAGTTGAGACACATTGTATATGCTTATAGACTGAGTTCGGTATTGCACTGGACTCAGTCCTATTAATTTTATCTTATTACGTTTATTGTGACAGGAATCTATATTTTGTTTTTTCTTCAAGCTGCGGAATTTAAGTATAGAAACGGCATTGTCATTACCGTTCACATACTATGAATTACGCTTTTTTTAGCTCATCTTGATGGTGTTTCATATGTTCATGCACTCTTGACATGGATGTATGGTTTAACCTGAATGATATCAGTCACACATTTTCCACTTACCTGATCACATTGTTTAAACTGAGCGTTTTAAAATATGAAACAATACTTTCTCAATAACTGGAACGGAAATTGAGAGTATGGTTACAGAAAACGGTCATAGATAGTGAAGCTGGAACCAAAAATGGTTGCA
>NZ_PISD01000002.1 GCF_002835735.1 Cytobacillus horneckiae
ATACTTTCTTATCTTTAAATAAAGAGTAGAATTTATCTACTCTTTTAAAGATACAGAATTGAAATGATTATAATATTTTTTTGATGTACATCATTTATCAGCTTTTGTTTTTTTGTACTAAACGAGAACTAAAGTATATTAGTAAAGCAGCCGTACACCCCTGAACAATATACCCTATTATCATTACGGGAGTATTGTTATCATCTATCAATAACTCCTTAGCGTAATAAGCAATTGTTACAGCAATAACAAAATATATTATGATTAGAAAACTTAACTTTAAAATTTTCATTTTGTAACATCAATCCATCCATTATTTTTATACCAGTCCCGGCCGTCTATAAATCTAGCGACGCCTCCGCCAACGTCAGAATAGGATAAAGCAAATTGAATTGCCGTATGCATAACAGTTGCAATCGCAACGCCTCTAATAGAGTTAATTTTTAGTTTTTTAGCTTGTGCAGTTGCAACCCTCGACAATCCTTCTACTGCTTTCTTTTGCCCTTTTTTCTTTATATAAGCTTTTACGGCAGAAACACCGCCACCTACTACACCACTGATAGCTAAATTAAAAGCCACTCCTGCTACGTTAACACCTACAGCAATTTTTCCTTTTTTCTTCTTCTTCTTTGCGGCATAAACTGCTTCCGCACCAAAAAGGACAGTTTGCACCTTGGAGACTATGGAGTTGTCCTCGGTAACTAACTTTTCAATATACTTTTCCTCTAACTGTGTTTGAGTAGCTTCTAAGTTGTTAAACGTTTCCGAAGCACTATCAAAAAGCCCGAGTAATGCTTCTTCTAATAATTCTACTTCTTCAGTTCCAGAAATAGCCACCGTTTCTTTAACAAGCACCATAAATTTGTCTTTTTCATCCTCACCCATTTTAGAAATATCTAATTTCTCAACTGCGCCTTCAAAATCAAAATCATCATCTAAAATCTCTTCATTAAACTCTTCTGCGTCACTACCTATGTATATTCCTAAGTCTTCAAGTTCATTATCGCTTAACTTATCTAAATCCTCAAACGTTAAATTTTCTAAAGTTCCCGTATCCGAAAAGAAGCCGTCTTCGAAGGTTTCTGTCCGATCAGTATCTGCATATGACAGAAGTGGTTCCGAAACAGTTGAAAATACTAGGACTAATGCAGTTAAAAGCAAGAGTTTTGGAATAATATTCTTCATAATTTTTCCCCTTTTTTAACATTTCTGTATCTTTATACTATAAATCTTAAACATTGTTTACTCATTCTTCAATACCATTTACTAAATATAGGTATAAAGTACCATAAATTATAGTATTCAATTGCTTAGGCTTAAAGCTACCTCCGCCATCCCCGACCTAATTATATAGCACAACGTCAGTCAATCGTATGTACAAAAAAAATTCCGCCCCAACCGTATAGGTCAGGGCGCTATTTTATTTATTGATTTTGGTAACAAGAGCCGCAATATATACGGCCGTATGCTTCATAAGTTTCATTATCGCTCAAAGTTTGGCGGCAATCACAGCATTCATACGAGTCGCGCCCATTATAATCGTAAAGTGATCCAGAATTCCCCGTCTTATAATCGCTCATAGGTGACATTCCCCTCTCGGTTGTATTCCGTTTAATACTATTCACCCAATCCGAATATAATGCCTAGTAGATTCAAAGATTAATCGATTCGAACACGTCATTAACTTGGTCCTGCGTTACTCCAATATAACGCAATGTCTCACGTTGGCTCGAGTGGTTCAGCACGTTCATTAACAATGCGATATCTACACCGGACTTATATGCATGATAGGCCATAGTTTTTCGCAGAGTATGCGTACCTATCTCCACGTTAACGCCAGCTCGATCGGCTGCCTCGTTTAATAGTCGCCAAGCCTGGACGCGTGTTATCGCCTTATGTTCGCCTGACTTTGATCGTCTACGCGAAGGAAATAACGGTGCGTTGTCATCGGCTTCTGCCGGCACTAGTTCGCGCACGGCCTTCTGTATCGCTGGATTCAATTTAAATCGCTTTGACTTGCGCGTCTTTGTTTCCTTAATTGCGAGCGAATCCTTGCCGCGGACATCGCCTACCTTAAGCGACAAAATGTCCGATATGCGTAGCGCTGAATTAATGCCGAAGATAAAAAGCAGCTTGTCGCGTGGATTGCCTAGCGCCTTTTTCATCCGTTCAATGTCCGATTTCTTGCTAATTGGTTCGACCGCGTTCATATGTAACATACCTCCGATTATTCTCGTTTTGTTACATAAATTATATAACGGTCATATTGCATAAATCAACCCCGAAGTTTCAAAAATTTTCTAGCGTATTTTTACCCCCGAGGTTCAATTTTGACGCTTGGACGGTTTACCCACCAGGGAACGGCGCTCAGACTCGGAGTGCCCCCGCCCATCAATTGCGTTGCATACCACATTCAATATAGCGCATATATTTAGTAACACAAACGCATTATGTTACTTACATCCAATCGCACAAATGTCGTCATATCAACGTTCACTCATTGTCCGTTGTACCTACGCACATACATGTCAATTATGCAGTTGTTGAACCCGCATTCCTACGTTGCTTACGAAGCATTCGCAATGAATAAGATAATGCATAAACGATTAACCAACCCTGATGTTTTCAGCCCCCTCGTCCGGCAGGCAGCTCAGGCTGGTGAAATACACAATAAACCCTAGCGATATCCTATATTCTCGGAAGTTATCGGAACACTTCGGTCATTAAGCGATCAAGCACACGGTCAAGCACGCCGTGATAGTATCCAGCCATATTGCGAATAGGCTTACGCTTAGTCGCTTTAAACGTAGTCATGACGGCTTCGATGCCGCAGTCTAATAGTTCGCTAGATTCATAGCAATGCTTTATGTATGACGTTTGCGCAAGGAAAATGCCGTACAGCTTATTTGTTAATTGCGAATCATTGACGAAATAGCTAACGGATTGTTTGAACATGCAATACGTATTATTATTTATAACAGTATTTTGTTTAAAAGAAATAAATGGTTCGTTCTCGTTTTCGATATGCCCATCGCTTGCTACGACTGGCTCGACGGCATCTTGGCGCATGGACACTTCCGCCTGGTCATCTATACTCGAAGCCGGCAATATTTGAATTATATTAGCGCCCTGACCTCCGGACAATTTTCGAGTCGTAGCCACCTTTCGAATGATTCGCAACTCATGCAGGCGGTTGATTGCACGCCTAATAGTCTTCTCGCTCTTGCCGATAAGTTCCGCCAAGGTTGCGGCTTTAAGATGTGCAGCGCCAGCAAACTTGACGGCATATCGAGCGATTGTGTTTAATACTTCGCGAACTATTTCGGATAATTCATAATGATGCGCAGACAAATGGTCCGCAACGGCTTCGTTTAATTGCTGCTTCGATTGGAAGGTCTGATAATCGGTTAAATAGTGCATCGGGTTTCCCTTCTGCGCAAGCCCATAACAGCATACTCAAATAAACGTTGCATGAACGCTATTTTTTCGATATACTTAAATTACTTAGATTTTGTATCAGGGCGTATCGGTTGTTGGAGCAACCGTGCGCTATTTTTTTTTGTTTAAATTCTTCTTTTTAAGCGATTGATTGGCGAATAATCATCGTGACTACGACGCATTTCCTCTGTATCCATCTGTATATAGCGACGCATTGTACGGATATCTGCCCAACCGCCAATTTTCTGTAATGTAAAAGCATCACAACCGTTCAGTATCATATTTTTCGCCCAGGTATGACGGTAGACGTGCGCAGTTACCTTTTTATCATTAATGCCGGCTTTCTCTGCGTAATATTTCAGCCGTTTATTAAACTGATTCTGACCTAAAGGCTCGCCATAGCACGATAAGAATACGCGATCAGTCTTGAAGTGCGCTGCGTTCTCGTTTATTAGCTGTAGCAACATTTTGACGACGTGCGTTGATATTGGTACTAGGCGCGGCTTACGATTCTTATTTCTATCGCCTGACAGCGTAATGAATCGCGTCTTAAAGTCGATATCGCCAGCTCTTAGGCCGATCAATTCATTTGCGCGTAATCCCGAATCTAATAGCAAATTTATCGCCACGGCGTCTCTATAGCCTACATAGTCGCGCATATTAGGTTGGCGCAGTATTTCCTTCACTTCTTCGTCCGTCAAACAATTCGTCAAGTCGATATCTTGCCGGATAAGCTTGATTCTTTCCATCGGATTAACTTCGATTAATTCTTCGCGTTGTAAATGATTGAATATAGCGCGTAAGGTCCGGAGGTTGATGTTAATCGTGGTGTCTGACAATCCGATCCCCTGCCTATTAGAATCGATGTATTTATGGCCGTCATATCGTCGCTTATCGTATTTCATGTAATTTATGTAGTTGCGAAATACATCCACGTCCAATTCGTCCACCGTGTTCACTTCGTATGATGCGAATAGCCAATCGGTAAAATATCCCCACATTTTCACATAATCGCGAACTGTCCTGTCACGAACACCTTCCGCACGTTTTCCAGAAACGACTATATCGATTGCCTGTTCGAAAGTTAATTGCGGAAAATTCTTCGTCGTATGCGAAAGTTTATTAATGCGATTTCGTTTCTTTAAAACCAAAACAAAAACGACCTCCCCTAACGAATTTTTTCATCGCTAAGAAAGGTCGTTATTATTAATCCCAATTCGCCCATTTAAGGGCTGTTTTTGTATCGTCGACTAACGCATATGTGCGGATTTACCAAGGCAATCGGCAACCCTGCGCATCAGTTATCGTTTAGATTACCGAGATAATATCCCGACATAATAAACGACTCAAAACGTTGATATACCGCTTAGCACTCTTCAGGCGTTCCAACCTTTGTTGCTGTTCTAAAAGAAGAGCCGCAGCCGCAATTGGCGATCGCATTCGGATTGTCGATGGTGAATCCGCCACCCATCATTGATTCTTTATAATCAATTTTTGTACCTTGAAGGATCGGTGCATCTTCTTTACTCACAAGCACTTGCAGGCCATGAAGTTCAAGCTGAATGTCGCTTTCCTCCACTTGATGGGCAAACCCCATTCCATATGATAATCCGCTGCATCCTCCGCCTTTGACTGCCACGCGCAATAATGCATCCTCTTCTTCGTTTTGTTTCATCATATCTTTAATGTGAAGGGCAGCCGCTTCAGTAATTATTACAACATCATTCATTTTTTATCCCTCCAAATGTTTTATTACCTATAGTATATACAGCTATAAAAAAGTTCTCAATAAATGAAACTTATTTACCTTTATTATACGCCAACATCGTAATGGTTGGTGCATATTAACCTTGCGGATTCTCATCTAAAAATTTATAAATATTGGCAACGAGTTCTTTGGCAGTTTCGGCCTTCACAATTTCCCCGTTAACGAGCGCAAACAAATGATAAGAGCATTTTCCGCAATAGCCTAGACAGCCATATTCAATTACATCTAAGTCGTAATCCTTTTCAAGCATTACGAATGCCTCATGCGATCCATCCGCAATATTGCTTACACAAAACTCAATAATTGGCTTTATCATCTATTTCACCTCTCCATATTTCTTAATCCTACAGTGAACACCTACTTTTTGGCAACCCATTCAAATACTTTATTTACTAAAATATCAGAATATTTATTCTCTATGACGGTTTGTCAAGTTTCCGTGTTCTACCTGTTGTGATTTAATAATATTTTCGTTATACTTTTTATTGGATTAAGCTGTTTTGTATAAATATATTTATTTTATTAAGATAATTTGGAACCTTAAATAAACGACCTGCTCCAAATTACTTCGCTGTTTTTATTGCTCTTTAGAACGGACAAACAAAGGGGAATTGTTCTATGAAAAATCTCGTGATACTTGGCGGTGGATACGGAGGAATGAGGGTGCTAGCCCGACTTTTGCCGAATCAGCTTCCAGAAGATGTTTCTATTACTTTAATCGACCGTGTACCATATCATTGCTTAAAAACTGAATACTACGCGCTTGCTGCAGGTACAATTTCTGATCAGCATATCCGTGTATCCTACCCGGAGCATCCAAGATTGAAAATCCAATATGGAGATATTACGGAAATTAATATTGATGACAAGCAAATTCACCTGCAAGGCCAAGAACCTGTAACCTATGATGACCTCATTATCGGTCTTGGCTGCGAGGATAAATATCATAATGTTCCTGGAGCAGATATTTACACACACAGTATTCAATCAATTGAAAAGTCACGCAAGACTTATCAAACACTTAATAACCTGCCATCAGGTGCCATTGTTTCCATTGTTGGAGCTGGTTTAAGCGGTATTGAATTAGCTTCGGAATTAAATGAAAGTCGCCCTGACTTGAAAGTGAAATTATTCGATCGCGGCAACCGTATATTGTCTGCTTTTCCAGAAAGACTTAGTAAATATGTAGAAAATTGGTTTAATTCACGCAGTGTAGAGGTTATAAATAACTCGAACATCACGCGTGTAGAAGAAGGCATCCTGTATAATCATGAAGATCAAATTAAAAGTGATGTCATTGTTTGGACTGCAGGTATACAGCCAAATAAGGTTGTTCGTGAAATGAACGCTGAAAAGGATAAACAAGGACGAATCATTCTTACAAAGTACCATAATATACCTAATAATGAGCATGTATATGTTGTCGGTGATTGTGCAAGTCTTCCTCATGCACCTAGTGCTCAATTAGCAGAGGGACAGGCAGAGCAAATTGTTCAAGTTTTGCTTAAGCGCTGGAAAGGCGAATCCCTTCCTGAATCACTTCCAGTCATAAAGCTAAAAGGAATCATGGGATCGTTAGGAAAAAAACACGGTTTCGGTCTCGTTGCCGAACGTCCAATTACCGGCCGTGTTGCGCGGCTCATCAAGTCAGGTATCCTTTGGATGTATAAGTATCATAACGGATAATATCGAAGCATGGAAAAGTTCTATTTACTCAACTTTTCCATACTTTTTAATTAAACAAAAAAGCACTCCATAAAGGAAGTGCTTTTACATTTGCTTAAATCCGTATTTTTCCATCTCTGCATAAATTGTTTTTAATTTTGGATTCCCTTCTCCTACTATTTCATCTTTAATCTTTACGACTGGGTAGAACATATCTTCATCGATCACTCTTTGAGCGAATTCTTTTTTTAGGGAATCCTCAGGAGGATTAAAAATATCTACATAAGTAACTTTAAAGGCTTGATTTATAAATTTTCTAGTTAGGGCGGCTTCAAGCCATTCATAAGTTTCCTTAGATGATGGTAAATTTACACAGCTTGGGCAAAGTACTTCTGCACCATAAACAGTGATTTCCAGTTCTTTATCCATTTGACTTCCTCCTCTATATACAATCATGCAGTCTTCGCAATCCAATATTGTGCTGTTAAAACGAATTGTTTCACTCTTCATTCTATTCTACAATATAATATAATAAACAGTCATTAGAAAAACTTGACGTTCATCGCACTGCGACAGAGAATGTCTTATTTTTCTTATGTTCTTTTTAATCTGGAACCCAGCATTTTCTTTTCTTCATAGGCAAGAAAATGTTTCCTTATGAGTGGAAATCCTGTTTAGATAATAGATTTTTACTCACAACTTGATTATAATAAGTATTAAGAAAGGAGTCGATTTCAAATGGCAGAACAAGCAACAATGACTGGTCAAGTACAAGAAGTATTAGATAAATTACGTCCTTTCCTTCTTCGTGATGGTGGCGACTGTGAGTTAGTAGATGTTGAGGATGGCATTGTTAAATTACGTTTACTAGGTGCATGCGGCAGCTGTCCTAGCTCAACAATCACTTTAAAAGCTGGTATTGAACGTGCTCTTTTAGAAGAAGTACCAGGTGTAGTGGAAGTTGAACAAGTATTTTAATTTTACTTTCCAATTTGCAAAAGCGATGTCATATTGACATCGCTTTAATTTTTTTCTTATTAAAACACTATAAATAAGAAAAGCATAATTGCAGATTTATTTAATAATAAATTAGGATTTATATACATTTATCGCAAATATGAGTTATTTAAAACAATTTATATGCTTTACTGCAAATTCCTCGAAACTTCGTGGTTGTTTTCCTGTTAACTTAGTAAAATCCGTTGTTACCGCTTTTGCTGTCCCCATACAAGTCATAAAATACAGAGCCACTGTTACATTCACATAAGCTTTATCGAGACCTCGATTCTTTATATAATAATTTCTGTATTTTAAATAGCTTGGCTTCATATATGTGATTTTTCTTCCTGTTACCTTTGAAAGAATATCCGCTATTTGAAAATAATCAAGTGCTTTCGATCCAGTAATGGTATGTGCTGTATTCTGATATTTTTCCGGACTGTGTAATAAAGTTGCTATAGAAAGTCCAATATCTTCTGCATCAATAAAACTCGTCTTGCTATTCCCAGCTGGTACGAAAACTTGATTCTTTTCTTTTATCTCAACCGAATGAATACCTGATATATTTTGCATAAAAAAGCCCGGACGAATATGTGCATAAGGAATACCTGCCGACTCTATATACTTCTCTATTTTATGGTGTGGGGGAATTGTATTTTTCTCAACACCCATTAGAGATAAGAAAGATACTAATCGAATGCCACATTGTTTCATTGCATCAATAAATGGAAATAAATCCTCTGGTTTACCTAGATGTGGTGGACGCATCAAAAATACTCGGTCTACACCATTAAGCGCCTTTAAATAAGTAGTAGAATCTGTAAAATCTAATAACGCTTTATCAACAGTCTCTCCAAATAAGGATTGAAGTTTCACTAAATCTGTGCCAGTAGCAACTACTTGTTCACCCATTTTTAACAGTTCATTTGTTACATATCTTCCTACATTACCAGAAGCACCCGTTACTAATACTTTCATAAATAATCCCTCACTAATAATCATAATGAAATTATTGCTGCAAAAGCATTGGAATTTGGTCAGCGACTAATAATAAAGGCTCAGCATCCCCACTTGTAAAAGAAATTAAGAATGCTCCTTCAATCATCAGATTGATTACAATTCCTAATTCTCGCGCCTTTTCTTCCTTGAAATTTGCTTGAAGTAATTTTTGTGTGAATTGATCTTGAAAATCATTATATGCTGCTTGGCACACTTTTCTCAAAGGCTCACTAATTAAGGATGTTTCTAATGCAACAGCAGCTATCGGAACCCCTTCAATTCTTAATTTTTTTTGAAAAAATTCAGCCATTTCAAAAATTAAAGATTGAATGGATTTAACAGGATCATCTTCTTTTTCAAGACTTTCCTTGATTTTATTTTTGATAAAATGTGCCGTTAAATTAACAGATTCAATAGCTAATTGTTCTTTTCCATCTGGAAAGTAATAGTATAATGAGCCTTTAGGGGACTGACTTTCTTCGATAATTTGCTTTACTCCAGTCCCATGATAGCCTTGTAGCTGAAAGAGGCGAGAAGCTGTTTTCACTAATTTTTCCTTAGAATTCTCTTTATTACCCATCATTCAATCACCTCAAAATTATAACGAAGGGTCAATATAATATTAAATGATAATTTTAATTCTGTAAATTTTTTCTAATAAATACCATTCTTTTCAACATAAAAATTTAATAAGTTAACTTGAAAGGTAATATTTGCACACGATAAATGAAAAACAAACAAAAAAGAACGCTTAGAGTGACCTATATAGAAGCGGCATTCTCCTTTGTGCTAATTCCTTTTTCCAGATATGACAGATTGCACTAAAAAAAAAGCGATGTATAAACATCATCGCCTCTTCAATTGGCTACATTCAATTTTTTAGTAACTCGACTTCCTGCCTGGTCAATTTGCAGGCAAGTAAACGCTATATGAGGTAACTCAGCGGCAAGTCCTTCTGCAACTGCTTGGCCTGAACCAGGCTTAGCCAGGCAAAGTACTGTTGGGCCTGCGCCGCTCAAGGCCACGCCAAATGCACCATATGTTAATGCACGGTTTTCTACTTGTTCAAGCTCTGGCACAATACTTCTGCGATAAGGCTGATGAAACAAATCCTGCATCATCATTTTTCCTGCTAATTCATAATTTCCAGTTAATAAAGAAGCAATTAGCACATTCCCCTTTGCTCCAGCCTGAACGGCACTTTTAAAGGACAGTACTTCTGGAAGCACCCCTCTCGAGTGTTCTGTCAATAGCTCTGTTTGAGGGATACATGCAACAATATCGACATTTAACCCGTAAAAAGAAATGGCATCCACTTCGTTTTCTGCTTGACTGCCAATAATGAGGCCGCCCATTAAGGAGGCGCCGACATTATCAGGATGGCCTTCGACTTCGGAACCGAGACGAAGCTTCTCTTCCTTAGGTAGGTTAAGCTCACACAATGAATCAGCAAGCTCGATTCCCGCAATAATCGCTGCTGCACTTGACCCTAGGCCGCGGGCAATGGGAATATCGCTATCAATTATTATTTGACACGGAGGCACTTGTGCATTGTATTTCCTCGCTGTCTCCTGAGCGATTTGGACAATGAAATTTGTATCATTGGCTGGAAAAACTTTCAGCGATTCTGCAAGAGGAATTACTTCCCAATGATCTTGCTTTGTTACTTCCATACGTAAATATAAATTTAAAGCTAATCCAACCGAATCAAATCCCGGCCCAAGATTAGCTGTACTTGCTGGAACTTCAATGATGAGCATTTCGCCATCACTCATGCATGGACAACTCCTTTAATATGACGAGCAACTGCTTTTTCGTCATTTGGCAATTGAACTGGTTTAATCGGGCTGCAATCAATCGCAGTATTAGGATCTTTTAGCCCATTTCCTGTAAGAACCGCCACCACTCTTGTTTTATGTTTAATCTCTCCGTTTCGCAGTTGCTTATATACACCTGCAAGCGACGCACATGATGCTGGTTCAGCAAAAATACCTTCTGTTGATGCCAGCTTTCTATACATGCATAGAATTTCTTCATCACTTACTTCATCAATCTTCCCTTTTGATTCATTTACTGCATTCACTGCCAAATCCCAGCTAGCCGGATTCCCGATACGAATGGCGGTCGCGACAGTTTCTGGATTTTCGAATACGCGATTATGGACAATCGCAGCTGCACCCTCAGCTTCAAAACCATGCATTTTTGGCAACCCTGTTCCTTTTGCTTCATGGTACTCTTTAAAGCCTTTCCAATATGCACTAATATTGCCTGCATTCCCAACCGGCAAAGCAAGAATATCCGGTGCACCGCCTAGCTGATCACACACTTCAAATGCAGCCGTTTTCTGTCCTTCAAGACGATATGGATTCACTGAGTTCACAAGTGTAATCAGTTCAGTTTCACTAATTTTCCTTACCATCGCTAACGCTTGGTCAAAGTTTCCTTCTATCGAAACAACCTCCGCACCATACATAACAGCTTGTGCGAGCTTTCCCATCGCAATTTTCCCTTCAGGAATAACAACTACGCATCTTAATCCAGCTCTTGCTGCATAAGCTGCAGCTGCAGCGGATGTATTTCCAGTCGAAGCGCAGATAATCGCATCACTGCCTTCCTCCTTCGCTTTTGCAACAGCCATAACCATCCCTCTATCCTTAAAAGAACCTGTCGGATTGGCACCTTCTGTTTTTACATAAAGATCAATTCCCCAATCCCTTGAAAGCTTATCAAGGCGAATTAAAGGTGTATTTCCTTCATTTAATGTAACCATCGGCGTATTTTCATTTATAGGTAAGAAATCTCTATATGTTTTTATTAAGCCTTCCCATCTCATCGCTTTGCTCCTCCTTCAACACGATACGAGCTTTTAACATCTTTTACTGCTTGTAAATCTCTTAAGCTAATTAAAATATTTTCATAGTCTTCAAGTGAGGCTTGATGTGTAACTAACACAATTTCAGCTAGCTCCCTTTCCTTTACCGGAACTTGAAGGATTTTTTCAAAGCTGACATGATGATCTGAGAATATGTTAGTAATATTGGAAAATACGCCTACTTCATCGCTAACATGCAAACGCAAAAAATATTTAGAAAAAATTTCATTATCATCTTTGAGCATTTTTTCGTATTGTGGGGTCGCTGCGCTCTTACCGTTTACCCCGAGACGCATATTTTTCATTACACCAACAAGGTCGGACACTACAGCTGTAGCTGTTGGAAGACTGCCTGCCCCCGGCCCGTAAAACATTGTTTCTCCCACTGCTTCTCCATATACATAAACGGCATTGTATTCATCTTGGACACCTGCAAGGGGATGAGCTTCCGCTAATAATGTCGGCTGGACACTAACTTCAACTTTTTCGCCATCTCTATGAGCAATACCGATGAGCTTCATTGTATATCCAAGCTGTTCTGCATATTGTAAGTCCTCTTCTGTAATTTCAGTTATTCCTTTTACTTTTACATCATCTAAATCAATGTTCATCGAGAAGCCTAAAGTAGACAGTATGGCCATTTTTCTAGCTGCATCCAAGCCTTCGACATCGGCTGTCGGATCACTTTCCGCATATCCAAGCTCCTGTGCTTCTTTTAGCACATTCTCGTATGCACTGCCTTCCTTGCTCATTTTTGATAAGATAAAGTTCGTTGTGCCATTCACAATTCCCATCATTTTTGTAATGCGATCAGACGCAAGACCGTCTACTAGACCTCTAAGAATCGGAATGCCTCCAGCAACGCTTGCTTCATAGAATAAGTCACAGCCATTTGCAGAGGCTGCAAGCAATAGCTCCGGTCCATAAACAGCCATTAAATCCTTATTTGCTGTAACAATATGCTTATGATTTTCAATCGCTGTCTGCAAATAGCCTCTTGTCTCTTCAAGTCCACCCATTACCTCTATCACTATATTAATTTCTGGATTTTTTATAATATCATCAGGGTTCGTCGTTAAAATATTGGAATCCACCTCAACCGCACGTTCTTTATCTATATTTTTAACAAGAACTTTACTAACATGAACAGGGCAGCCTACTTGATGCATAAGCTTATCCTGGTGATTTTCAATAATCTTCACTACTCCAGAACCTACTGTGCCTAAACCTAATAAACCGATCGAGATTGCTTCCACTATCTGTTCCCCCTTAAACTGTTCTCTTGAAAAGTACATTTGTTTTTGTATAGTAGACATTATAGTCCTCATTTAATCGTTTTACAATAGGTAAGAAGAGATTTTTTAATTTTTAAAAGAAAACAATCTTTAAAACACAAAGATAAAATAAGGAATGAATTGTAGAAGACAAAAAAGGCTCGTTGATTTAGAAACATCAACAAGCCCTCTTTATTAAAATACTGGTGTTATCGCTTTCTTGTTTGAAAGCACAGCCTCTATATTTTCTACACATAATTTCATCATTTTATTTCGTGTTTCACCTGTTGCGCTGCCAATATGCGGCATAGCTACAACCTGCTTTAGCTTCAGCAGCGGGTGATCAGCATCAATTGGTTCATTTACAAATACGTCTAAGCCAGCACCAGCAATTTCGCCGCTCACCAAAGCATCATATAAATCCTTCTCATTGACAACCGGACCCCGAGAAGCATTAACAAAGACAGCTGTTTGCTTCATTTTCTTAAACGCTTCCCTTGTGAACATGTCTTTTGTTTCTTCAGTCAATGGCGTAAGGCAAACAATAAAGTCGGACTGTGCCAGCAGCTCATCAAAATCTACATACTTTGCTCCAAGTTCATCTTCTGCATCCTGTTTTCTTGAACGATTATAGTAGAGAATATTCATATCAAACCCGGTTGCTCTTTTGGCAACAACTTTTCCTATACTTCCCATCCCAACAATTCCGATCGTTTTCCGATGGACATCATGGCCAGCTAGCAAAAGTGGACTCCAGCTTTTCCAATCACCATTCTTTACATATTCGGAAGCCTCAATCATTCTTCTCGCCGTTGCAAGTAATAATGCAAATGCCAGGTCAGCGGTAGATTCGGTCAATACATCAGGTGTATTAGTAATTGTAATTCCTAAATCCTTTGCGGAGGAAATATCCACATTATCATATCCAACTGCCATATTCGCAACAATTTTTAATTTATTTCCTGCTGTTAGAAGCTCTTTATTCACGTTTTCAGAAAGCGTAGTTAATAGCGCATCTGCATCCTTTACTTCTTTGACAAGCTCTTCATAAGGAATGGGCCTATCCTCTTTATCCCACATCTTTACATCGTAGTTCTCTTTAAGTGGAGCAATTACTTCATCAGGCAGCTTTCTTGAAATGAAAATTCTTTGCGTCATCGTAATGTCACTTCCCCATTTTTCTTTTAATTATAGGGAATATTTCCAATGATAGAAAGTTATTTACTTGTTAGCCACTCCGGCATCGGAATACTCCATTGCTGTATAGGAAGAGGTCTATCGGCTAGGTCGAAAAACTGGCTAAGAAACTTTTCGTAATCCCCTGACTGCTGAAGATATTTTTCTAATTTTTCCTTCAAAAAATTTCGATGCTGCTCTGAGGATGTTCCATAATAGTTTTCTACACATTCAAAATAATGCAGCGGAAATAAAATTCTCGCGTAATAAAGCCGCCATGAAAAAGGAGATAATGGTGTAATGGATTCATATTCCTTAATGAATTGTCTTAAATCCGGTTCATATGTTTTTATATTGCTAAAATATTTTTCTCTTGTCCATTCTGCTAAATCTCTTGTCGCATGGTCAAAAACCCAATCAAACGGGTTTTTAATATAGTATTGCTCCCCCCAGCTGTTCATTAAAAACCGCTCATGACAAACCGTGCCGCTATCATTCATTAACGGTTCCTCATCAAATTCAGTATCAACTATATATTGTATTGCATTTTCAGCTAACCCCATATAGTATGGAAAGGATTCTAAAAACAAACGATCAAAATCATTTTCGCCATCAAATTGAAACAGCATATCATTCCATACTCTTTCCATTTGATCAAGACGCGTTTCCCAAAGCTGTTTCCATTGTCCAATCCGACTCGTTTTTTCCACTGAAAACGAGACGCCTCTGCCGCGAAAATGAAATTTAGCAAGTTTCCTGCCAAATAGCCCGTTTTTCCGCGGCTGCAGACGGTCATTGCCCAGCACGGCATAGCGTGCATCTTCCCATTCACTGTAAGGCGTTCCTTCTGTCGTCTTTTTAAAGCCAGCAATATTCCGATCACCGCTCAATTTCAAATGCTCTGCAATTTGGTCCAACTCTACAAGTTCTTCTTCGCCCATATGACTGGCAGGAACTAAAATGTATACTTCATTTTGTGATTTACAAGCATTATATTTTTCAATCCTAAATTCTTCATCAGCTTGTATCCCGTATTTCTCCTTCAATAATCTTATTAACATCACTTACCCCTCCCTCATCAAACCTCTTATAAAAATATATATGAAAAGAAAGTTTTAAACTTGTTGATTTTCTTTTATGAGGATATGATGGAATGAAAGTTCGCAAGCTATACTTAACATCATATAGTGTAAAGAGCAGAAAAAATGGCTGAATCTTATAGAGAAAAGGTGAGTACATGAGCGAAGAAAAAGCAGTTAATTTAACAGAACAAACCGCACGTAGATGGCTACAAGAAAGAGGCGTTGAAATTCGCGATATTGCTGATTTAGTATATTTTCTCCAAGAAAAATATCATCAAGATTTAAAAATCGAAGTATGCATAGAGAACGTCGAACGCGTTTTATCAAAACGGGAAGTTCAAAACGCAATTTTAACGGGGATACAACTGGACATTCTTGCAGAAGAAAAGAAATTGCTTGAGCCTCTACAAACAATAATAGAAGTTGATGAAGGCCTATACGGGGTCGACGAGGTACTCGCTTTATCTATCGTGAATGTATATGGATCCATCGGATTAACTAACTTTGGTTATGTAGATAAACTTAAACCGGGAATTTTAAAAGCATTAAATGATAAAAATTCAGATAGATGCCACACCTTTCTAGACGATATTGTTGGAGCAATCGCTGCCGCTGCTTCCAGCCGATTGGCCCATAGAGCAAATAATACAAAGTAAACTTTAAATCATAGTGTTGAGAAATTATAATAAGAACATTTAATTGGATTAGCTCCTGCGGGAGTAGCGTAGCGACGAGAGGGCTTTTGCGCGCGTCAAGTATAATCTCTAAATTTCCTACTAGCTAAAAAAGGCAAACCACAGATAAACCTGCGATTTGCCTTTTTATTTTATTTAAATTTCCATTGATCAAGGGAATCGACAATATAGGTTGGCTTTTGCTCGTAACCTTCCAGCAATTCCTTCGTTGTCACTCCCGTATGAACGAGAAGCGTGTCCAGTCCTGCATTCATTCCCGCCATTATATCTGTATCATAATTATCTCCAACCATCAATGTTTCTTCTTTCGCAGTACCTATAACTTTCAATGCCTGCTCCATGATAATTGATTCAGGTTTGCCAATGAATATTGGCGCTGTTTGCGTTGAGACAGTGATGACAGAGGTCAGCGAACCATTCCCTGGCAAAAGCCCTCTTTCAGTAGGGAGGGCAATATCCCCATTCGTTGAAATAAATGTTGCACCATTTCGAACCGCGAGACAAGCCTTGGCTAGTTTTTCATAAGTAATTTCCCGGTCAATGCCAACGACTACATAATCAGCATTTTCCTCCACAATGGAAAAATGCTTTTCTTTCAAAGCTGATTGGATACCTTCTTCTCCAATCACATACACAGTCGCATTTTCTTTTTGCTCATATATATAATTAGCTGTTGCCATACTCGTCGTAAACACTTGTTCTTCTCTTGCAGCAATTCCAAATTTCTGTAATTTATCTGCTACCTGCTTTGGTGTTCTGGAAGAATTATTTGTGACAAAAAGATAAGGGATTTCTCGAGCAATCAATTGATTAATAAAATCGACTGCTTCAGCTATTAATTCCGTTCCTTTATACATTGTTCCGTCTAAATCAATTAAATAACCTTTATATTGAGTCACGTGAAACCTCCTGAGTTTAATTTCTAAAAGCTGACACAGGACCAAGCTCTTTCGTTAAGTAATCTCTTACATGCGTTGGGAATTTTTTTAACAATGGCAGTTGAGCCTTAAAAAGGTCATTCAGTTCACTATGATTAATTCCTGTATAACTTTGTACAAGCTGTTTGCGGAATTCAATGACTTTCTTAAAGTTAACACTCATTTCTTGATTAATTACTTTTTCATCATCAAGAATATCGATAATATCTTCATAACTGCCAGGATCTCTCATAATAAAACCATCTATCATCGCATTTCCTACATCCAAAATGGATTCAATTACCATTTGTCCAATACGCTCAAGCGCCATATTTTCAATCGGCGTTTCAAACGTTTCCTGTTGTTCTAAAAGGGTCAGCTGCTGTTCTAAATAAACTAATGTTTCTTCAATCTTTTCACGATCAACAAAATACATCTATCTCACCTTTCCCATTTACAATCCATTATGTATCCTTTACTATTGTATCTCATTCATGCCCGGGGTGAAAGTTTGTTTAGAAAAACTTAACTTCGGTTCAAGAACATATTTAACCACTTACTTATTAGGCAAAAAATTATTTTGCTGTCGATTTGATTTTGATAAGATAGAGGAAGCAGTTTACGTTGAAAGGGGCAAAAACGATGAGTGAAAGATTTTTCTTATACGATGATTTAGAAGACACGAAAACACGGTTCGTCAGCTTTATGGGGGACAATCAGCGATTTGACCTTGCACTTATTCGTTCAGATCGCTATTATGGCAAGCAGCTTGTACTAGATATTCAAGGGAGCCGCTTTGCAATCATTGGCACTGACGACCTTGATGAAGAAGGATATTTAGAGCATGTTTTCCAACTGGAAGAAGAGGATGCCGCTGAGCTACGTTCATTCCTGTATGAGGTCATTTAACAGGATAAATATGATACTGACTGCAAATAGTAAAAAGAGAGCCTAATCATCGGCTCTCTTTTTTAAATGATAAAAGGAGTGACCGCTAATGGATGATAAAGAAAAGCGTTATTCCGATTTCTCTAATGTGGAGGCGCAAAGAAATGACCTAGCTGTTCAAGATTTGCCTGAAGGTCCGTACGGTTCACCTATCCGGAAAGATACACCTGTTGAAAACAAAAGTACCCCTTGGCAAGAGGGACAGCACCAGTCAAGTGCCTTTGTATTTGAAAATAAAGAGCTTCATAAAGATATTCCGAGAGAAATGCCGGGATCCCATCTTCCACATTCTGAGGAAGAAGATTATGCTAAGGAGTAACCTGATTAAAATGTTCTCAGTATAAGATTTCGATCATTTCTGTTTTTGCTCTTAAGGTAGTCAGTTTTCATGGCTGGCTACCGTTTTGTTGATTTTCCCAGTAAAACAGTATCCAAAAAAATAAAAGCTGAACATCACTGTCCAGCTTTATTTATTTATGAACTTTTCTTACGACAAAATAAGGGCATCCGAAGTTGCAAAATTCATATAAATATTCAGTTAAAGTACTTATCTTCGTATCGTAAGTTGCTTTTTGGTTTTGATCATCAAAAAAACCTCTGAGGCGGAGCTGACCGTAACCCCAATCGCCCACGATATAGTCATACCGAGTTAAAATTTCGCTATATCGTCCGCGGAATGCCTCTTCATTAAACCCGCTGCGTTGATCTTCAACAACTTCATAGCATGAGCTTTGAATACAAATCATTTACATTTCACCTCTTCTAACACGAACATGGTTTATCAAGATTATATGATAAATATTGGAATAATGGCAATGTACTTACTTAAATTATAACTGATTCCCCATCAATTACTAAGAAAAAAAAATAAATAGCAGGAAAATATATATATGAGGAGGTGTAAATGATGAAAAAAACAGTCATGTTCATCGGACTTTGCGGCATTGCAGCCTTAACTGGATGCCAAGGTGCCAACGATACAGCGAGAAACGACATATATCCTGAAAGCGGCAACACGATAAATGTAAATGACCAGCGCGCTGATATATATAACCAGCCTAAAGCCAACTATAGTGAAGACTTTGGCTATGTCCGCCATCAGAAAAGCCCAGTCCAAGGCGAGAATCTTTCAAATCAGCACTATGCTTCAATAAACCGTGAAAAAGTGGCCGATATCATTGGAAAATATTGTACGGAAGTTCCTCATGTGGATGATGTCTCAACATTAGTCACTGATCAAGAAGTGCTGATTGTATATGATACTGATACGGAAAATCCACAAGCAACTGCAGAACAAGTTCAAAAGATGGCCGAATCTGTTGTTCCGAGCTGGTTCAATATTTATACAAGTGATGACACTCATTTGCGGGATTATGTGGAGAGTTATGCAACAATGGATTCAGATAGTACAAGTACACATTCCGGCATTGAAAAATTAATAAATGAAATGGAAAAGTCAGGATACAATAATTCTGGAAAGCCAGAAGAACCAACTTCAAATGAAAATAATATGTAAGTGAATGGCGAAAAGGGCAGTCCCAAAAGGGTCATGAAAATGACACCTATTGGGGCAGCCTCTTTTTACTAGGAAATGAAGTTTTGCTTAAGGAATCGTCACTTTAACTGGTAAATAAAGTGACGGACTCATGATTGAAAGAAGAGATCATCACTTTAAACAGCAAATAAAGTGACAAATGCATAATAAAAAGACGAAATCGTCGCTTTAAACAGCAAATAAAGGTGACGTACGCACAAAAGAAAGAGATCATCGCCACTCCAAGAGATATATTTGTCTAATAAAACAAAAACCACGCGATGCTTCAATACATCTCGTGGTTATTCTTTAAAAAGACCTTTTGAGAAAGCCTCTCTTTCAATTATGCTTCTTTAAGGTTTACTTCGCCCATTTTTTGTCTTTGTTTTGCAGCGGCATTAACTTGCTCGTCTGCATGGTAGGATGAACGTACCATCGGCCCGGCTTCACAGTGGCTGAAGCCTTTACTCATGGCGATTTCCCTTAATTCATTGAACTCATCAGGGTGATAGTACTTAACCACTTTAATATGTTTTTTGGATGGCTGTAAGTACTGTCCAATTGTCATTATGTCGACATCATTCGCTCGAAGATCATCCATCGTTTGAATGATTTCTTCTTTCGTTTCACCGAGTCCAATCATCAAGCTTGATTTCGTTGGAATCTCCGGCTGCATTTCTTTTGCTCGTTTTAAAAATTCCAGTGAACGAGCGTATGTAGCACGTGCTCTTACTCTTGGAGTTAAGCGTTCAACAGTTTCTATGTTATGGTTTAAAATGTCTGGTTTGGCATCCATGACTGTTTTTAAGTTTTCGTATACGCCTCCCATATCAGAAGGAAGTACTTCTACACTTGTGAATGGGCTTTTTCTTCTAATTGCTCGAATGGTTTCAGCTAGGACAGCTGAACCGCCATCTTTTAAATCATCACGGGCAACGACTGTAATTACAACATGCTTCAGGTTCATTAATGCAACAGAATCAGCTACTCTTTCCGGTTCTTCCCAATCAAGCTCTGTCGGAAGCCCCGTTTTTACAGCACAGAACCGGCAAGCTCTTGTACATACTGAACCAAGAATCATAAATGTTGCGGTTCTTCTTACAGCCCAGCATTCATGAATATTGGGACATTTTGCTTCTTCACATACTGTGTGAAGGCTTTTTTCACGCATCATTTTTTTCAAGCCTGTGTAGTTTTCATTTGTATTTAGCTTTATTTTCAACCATTCCGGTTTACGCAAGTACTCATCTTTTTTTTCACTCATCAGATTCACTCCATTCTGAAAATCAAAAGAAGCTCTTTTTAATAATTATTATAATCTAGAACAAGCCTCACTGAAGCAACTTTAACATAAGTGGAAGAGTTGAACAAGGATTGACAAAAAATTCTTTACCATAATTTTATATCTATGATATTTCTTTTATTTCACAAACTATAGAAGTAAATAAAAGAGAACGGAGGGTTATCGTGCGAGTCATCATAGGTTTATTCACACTTATATTGTTTATTCAATCCATACAAATCCCTGTACATGCTGAAAACCAGGCGGAGGATATCTATGAAGAGCGGATGGCTCTCTATAAACAAGTTGAATCAGTAACAAATATCCCCTGGTACTTCCTAGCAGCAGTTGACCAATATGAAAGAAATGTTCGGCAATCACGCCGGGATTTACCAAAAGCAGAGGGGATTACAGGCATCTATTTTAAACCTGAAGAATGGGTAGGGCTATTAAATCCTAAATTAGATGATGAAAATCCAGAGACGATTCAATTTTTTGAAGGTATTGGATTTGACGGAGATGGTGATGGCAAAGCCAGTGTTCATAGTGATGAGGATGTGGTGCATGCATTTGCCAACTTTCTTCTTAAATATGGTACAGATCAGGATAATTTAAAAATTGGTTTATGGGACTATTATCAGAGAGATAAAGCAGTGGGGATTATTGTCGGAAAGGCACAATTATATAAACATTTTGGCCGTTTAAACCTTGAAGAACATGCATTTCCTGTTCCAATTGGTACCCATTACAGTTATCGGGATACTTGGGGAAGTGCCCGGGGATGGGGTGGAAGAAGAATGCACGAAGGGACCGACATTTTTGCTGATTATGGTCTTCCTGTCAGAGCAACAAGCTATGGCATCATTGAGATGAAAGGCTGGAATAAGTTCGGCGGCTGGAGAATTGGCATCCGTGATATTAATAATAATTACCACTATTTCGCACATTTAAGCGGATTTTCAAAAGACTTAAAGCTTGGACAAATTGTTGAACCAGGCATGGTCATCGGGGGAGTCGGCAGCTCTGGTTATGGACCCCCAGGTACTTCTGGAAAATTCCCGCCGCATTTACATTATGGCATGTATAAGGATAATGGCTATACAGAATGGTCATATGACCCCTATCCGCATTTAAAGCTATGGGAAAGACAAGAGCGGGCAAAGTAAAAATCAGAGGAGTTTTCTCCTCTGATTACTTAACCGCCTAAATAAGCGCTTTTTATTTCATCACTTGACTGCAAGTCTTGAGCCGATCCTGTTAGTACAACCCTGCCCGTTTCAATTACATAGCCTCTTTTTGCTACAGATAATGCCATATGTGCATTTTGCTCAACTAAAAGAATTGTTGTCCCATTCGTTTTGTTTATTTCTTCAATAATGCTGAAAATGGTTTTTACCATGATAGGTGCAAGCCCCATAGATGGTTCATCTAATAAAAGCAATTTAGGCCTAGCCATAATTGCCCTTCCCATTGCAAGCATTTGCTGTTCTCCGCCTGACAGTGTGCCTGACAATTGTTTGCGCCGTTCATATAGCCTTGGGAATAAATCATATACCTTTTGAATATCTTTTTGGATTTCTTTGTCTTTTCGAACAAATGCCCCAAGTTCCAAGTTTTCCTCTACCGTCATATTGGCAAAAACCCTTCGTCCCTCTGGAACATGAGAAATGCCTGATTTTACTATTGTTTGCGCTTGTTTACCTGCAATCGACATATTTTCATATAAAATTGTGCCGTTTTTCGGTTTTAATAATCCCGACAATGTCTTAAGCAAAGTGCTTTTCCCTGCACCATTGGCTCCAATTAATGTAACAATTTCTCCTTCAAGCACTTCTATAGAAACGCCTTTTAACGCATGAATATTTCCGTAAAAGACATCTATGCCATCTACTTTAAGCATCCTTTGGAACCTCCTCTCCAAGGTAGGCTTCAATTACTTTAGGGTTATTGCGAATATCCTCCGGTAATCCTTCCGCAATAAGCTGTCCATGATCCAATACGTATATTCGTTCACAGATTCCCATGACAAGGTTCATATCATGTTCAATCAGCAGTATCGTTAGATCAAACTTTTCGCGGATAAAAGCGATGAGATTCATTAATTCATGCGTCTCTTGTGGGTTCATACCTGCCGCAGGTTCATCAAGTAACAACAGCTTCGGTCCTGCTGCAAGCGCTCTGGCAATTTCCAGCCGTCTTTGCTGTCCATATGGCAGATTTTTTGCGACTTCATCCTTCAGCTTATGCAATTGGAATATTTCAAGCAGCTCTAATGACTTTTCTTCCATTTCTTTCTCCCCTGAAAAATGAGAAGGAAGGCGGAGAACCGAGCTGACAATTGAGTGCTTTGCTTTGGAATGATTAGCTACTTTAACATTGTCCAGCACAGACAGTTCATTGAATAGGCGAATATTTTGGAACGTCCGGCTAATCCCTCTTCTTGTCACTTGATAGGGAGCCATCCCGTTTAACCGTTCACCCTCGAGTAAAATTTCCCCTTCTGTTGGAACATAAACACCGGTTAATAAGTTGAAGCTTGTTGTTTTTCCAGCCCCATTCGGACCGATTAACCCAACTAGCTCACCGCGATTGATTTCAATATTTAATCCAGAAACAGCTTTCAAGCCACCAAATTGTATCCCGGCTTCTTTAACTTGCAATAATGGTTGTTCTGTCATTTTAACTGCCTCCCTTTACACTTTTACGTTTAAAGAGGTCGGTAATTTCACGTGTTCCCATCAATCCTTGTGGACGATATAGCATGACAAGAACAAGAACCAAGCTATAAATAATCATGCGTGTTTCAGGATACCCTTGCAGGAAGGTTGATACAACAGTTAATAATATCGCTGATATAACCGCTCCTGACAGGCTTCCTAATCCGCCTAAAACTACGAAAATCAATATGTCGAATGACTTGAGGAAGCCGAACTGGCTTGGCTGGATGATATAGAAGTTATGAGCATACAATCCGCCTGCAATACCTGCAAAAAATGAACCAATAGCAAAAGCGACAACTTTATAATACGTTGTATTTATGCCCATAGCATCTGCTGCAATTTCATTTTCTCTAATCGATATACACGCCCGGCCATGCCGTGATTTTGTAAAGTTCGTAATGACCGCTATCGTGATAAATAAACAAATAAATGTATATGTCCATGTAGTCATTTTTGTTACTTGCATGCCAGCAGCTCCGCCAACTGCATCAATATTTAAGAAAACTATTCTAATTATCTCAGCAAAACCGAGCGTGGCAATCGCTAAATAATCGCCTCTTAAACGCAAAGTCGGTATTCCAACAACCAGTCCTGCAAGTGCAGCGATTAGACCGCCTGCTAATATAGCTATAGGAAAAGGTAGAGACAGCTTCATTGTTACGATGGCCGAAATATAAGCACCAACCGCTAAAAACCCTGCATGTCCAATTGAAAATTGACCGGTGATTCCAATAACTAAATGCAGACTGACAGCTAAAATAATATTAATGCTGATAAAGATGAGCGTATTGGAATAAAAATTATTTAAGATTCCGGCATTAATTAGAACTTGCACTGTTCCATAAACAATGATTGAGAGGACTAGAAACAGCCAAAACCCCTTAATTTTTTTCATGATTATCCTCACCTACACTTTCTCTCTAGCATTTTTACCGAAGATACCCGACGGCTTAAATAAGAGGATTAATATTAAAATAATAAAAGCTGCGGCATCTCTCCATAAAGAATAGCCAAAAGCACTTACCACTGTTTCTACAAGACCTAGTACAAGACCCCCAACCATTGCCCCTGGAATAATTCCAATACCGCCAAGTACAGCTGCAACGAAAGCTTTTAGCCCCGGAATGACGCCCATCAATGGTTCAATCTTTGTATAATAAACACCAAAGAATACACCTGCCGCTCCAGCGAGAGAAGATCCAATGGCGAAAGTTGCAGAGATGGTTGTATTTACATTGATCCCCATTAATCTTGCTGCATCCATGTCATGTGATACGGCACGCATCGCTTTTCCAACTTTTGTTTTATGGACAATAAATTGAAGAAGTAACATTAAGACAATGGAAGTAGATAAAATCATTACCGATTGACTGCTTATTTGTGCACCGAAAAAATCAAATGTTTTATTAGATAATACATTGGGATACGCTTCTGGCTGCGCTCCCCTAAAATAGATAACAAGATACTGGATAAAGAGAGATATCCCGATTGCCGTGATCAGCGCAGCAATTCTTGTTGCATTGCGCAATCTCCTATATGCTACCCGTTCAATTACCATCCCCATAATGGCACAAACAGTCATCGCTAATAGTAATGCTGGGAAAAAGCCAAATCCCCAGCCGGCAATTGAATAAAAGCCAACAAAAGCACCGATCATAAAAACCTCGCCATGAGCAAAGTTTATCAATTTAATGATTCCGTATACCATTGTGTAGCCTAAAGCGATGAGCGCATAGATACTTCCTAATGAAATACCATTCACTATTTGCTGAACCCATTCCATGAATTCTCACTCCTCTTCGAACCCCGCAGACCGAGTCTCTTATAAATTTGTAGAAAAGGCGTAAAAACGAACTTATTAGCGCTATTTCAACTAAAAATTAATATATTTGATTAAAAATTTATGCGTTCACCATGTCTTCTTCTCTGGCAATTGCCTAGCTTTAGTGAAGCGAAACTTTTAAAATAGCCAAAAAGAAATGGGAGGATAAGAAAAAATCCCCCCATTTCAAAACAGCTTACACTTAAGGATTCACTTTAGACTTAAAGACTTGCTCCCCATCTTTATATTCTAAAACAGTCGCTGATTTAATTGGGTTATGGTCTTCATCTACTGTTACAATACCAGTTACAAGGGATAAGTCTTTTGTTTCAGCAAGCGCATCTTTAATTTTTGATGCATCACTTGTATCGCCTGCACGCTCCATTGCATCTTTTAATAAGTAAACAGAGTCGTATCCTAATGCATTGAACGCATCTGGAGATTTCCCATCATACTTTTCACCGAATTTTTTGACAAATGATTGGATTTTTTCATCCGGGTCACCTGATGAATAATGGTTTGTGATAAATGTGTTGTTCAAAGCGTCTGCACCAGCAAGCTCAACCAGTTTAGGCGAATCCCATCCATCAGCACCCATTAATGGAACATCAATCCCCATTTCACGAGCTTGCTTAACGATTAAGCCAACTTCTTCATAATAGCCAGGGATAAAAATAAATTCTGGGTTAGCTGATTTAATACGAGTAAGTGTCGAGCGGAAATCGGTATCTTTTGCTACATAAGATTCCTCTGCTACTACCTTACCGCCGGCACCTTCAAAAGTTTCTTTAAATGAAGCAGCCAATCCTTTCGCATAATCACTCGCATTATCTGCAAAAATAGCTACGTTTTTAACTCCTAAATCACCTGCTGCAAAGTTTGCAGCTACTGTTCCTTGGAACGGATCAATGAAAGATGTACGGAACACAAATTCATTCAAGCTTCCATCTTCGTTGATCGTTACATTTGGGCTTGTACCTGATGGTGAGAGCAAGATGGTTTCAGCTCCATTTGCAACTTGCGCTTGCGCTACCGTGTTACCGCTAGTAGCAGACCCAATGATAGCGGTTACTTGATCATTTTCAGTTAATTTTATGGCAGCGTTTGTCGCTTCTGGACCATCTGATTTATTATCGACTTTGACAATTTTAATGTCTTTACCGTCTATACCGCCAGCCTCATTAATCTCTTCTACTGCAAGGTCAATACCTTCGGCAATTCCTTGGCCGTATGAAGCAACTGGACCTGAAAGCTCTAAGTTAGCTCCAATTTTAATTACGTCATCCTTAGACCCTCCTCCAGCACTCTCGCCTCCACAACCTGCTAAAAACCCGGCAGCTAATGTAGAAGCTAGCAAAACAGACGTCAGTTTCTTTTTAAACAACATGGTAGATCCCCCTTTTTAGACTATTCTAATAATTTAGGATATGGTCAGTTTTGCCTATTTAGACCCTACATTAAATCTTTCATATCCTTAAAGCAAAAAACATGTCAAACTTCCTAACGAATAGTATGATTTCTCTGATAATTCCATTAAATCTAAAAATAGTATAGTACCATTTTATTAATCTGTCAAAACAATCTTTTATGAATAATATTAATTTTCTAAAATTTATTAACCAATTACAGTATTAAAGGATAACTTTTTATTTGTTGTAACTCCTAATATTATTTAGAAATAATTCCTATTAATAGTTAATTATAATAAAAAAAGAGAAGACACGGGGTCTTCTCAGGCTGTAGAGAAACTCATTCCAAAAATGATGAGGTTTGGGATTTTACGAGGCTTACCGCTCGCTTCCTCCGCGGGGCGAGCGTCGAGCCGGTTCGGCGCTACGCGCCTTTAGTGTCTCTACTGTCTCGCTACACTGAGCAGGAGTCGAGCGGACACCTCTCCAAATCCAACTAAATTTTTTATTTTCACTTTCGAAGGCACTCTGAGAAGACAGGATGCCTTCTCTTTTTTATATTATTCTTTTGAAAACCATTTAATTACTATAGCAAAAATTGCAATAAGAATAGCAACCGTTAATAGGGATAAGATAGTGCTTCCTGTAAAACCAACCACTAAAAAGCCAATGGCTGCAACTACTGCTGATACTAATACATATGGCAGCTGAGTGATGACATGGTCTATTAAATTACTGCCGGCACCAGTGGCTGATAGGATAGAAGTATCTGAAATCGGCGATGCATGATCTCCGAATACCGCTCCTCCTAATACTGCTGCCATCGCTGGAATTAATAAACTCACATCTGTCGCTACTGCAATATCTCCCGCAATTGGAAGAAGGATTCCAAAGGAACCCCATGAAGTCCCTGTACTGAATGCCATTACGCCTGCAATGATGAATAGCAAAGCAGGAATGACAGCGGGACTTAAGCTAGATTGAGCAATAACACCTGCTAAGTAATTACCAGTGCCTATCTGGCTAATTAAATCTGCCAAAACCCAGGCAAATATAAGGATAATGACAGAAGTAAGCATTGACTTGACACCAGCTATTGTTCCTTTTATAAATAGGCTTTTAGGCATATGCTTGTGACGAGTAATTTGAAGCCAAAATTGAAGATAGACTGTAGCTAAGCCTAGTAAACCTCCAAGCAATAATGACAAAGCAACATCCGTATTTTCCAAAATAGTAAATATCGTTATATTTTCATTTGTTCCTTTATAACCAGTCCAGAACATTGTCCCTACAGTGCTGATAAAAAGAACAATAATCGGCCATACTAATTCCTTAACCGATCCCTTATCACTCGTAGGAAGATCATCTTGCAACTCACCTGACATCGGCTTATTTGGATCATATAGCACACCTTTATCAATAGCTAGTTTTTCATGTTTTTTCATCGGGCCAAAATCGAGCTTTCCAAAAGTGACTAACAGAACAATTGCCAGCGCAGCCCACACATAGAAGTTCATTGGAATCGTTTGTATGAATGCCGAAAAAGCTGAGTATTCAGTAATACTATGAGTGGCTAAAATGGAACCGATCAGAGCAATTATCGATGCGCCCCAGCTAGAAATTGGTGCAACAACACAGATTGGCGCTGAGGTTGAATCAATTAAATAAGCAAGCTTCGCTCGTGATACATTTTGACGATCAGTTACTGGCCTAGAAACTTGTCCCACAGTTAATGCATTAAAATAATCATCGATAAATAATATGATGCCAAGAACCACAGTAAGCAATTGAGCGCCGATTCTTGTTTTTACCCGTGTCATTGCCCACTCACCAAAAGCGCGACTGCCCCCAGAAAGCGATATAAATGCAGTAATGATGCCTAAAATCAATAAAAACAGTAAAATAAATATATTCCATGTATTTAATGCGCCATCTACAAAGAAGATTCCTTTAACAGCTTCATACAGATAGATAAACGTCTCTTTCATACTTAAGTCAGCGAGTAAGATCGCTGCTGTGATACTCCCTATTCCTAAGGATAATATTACTTTTCTTGTTAAAATCACCATTGCTATCGCTACGAGCGGTGGCAGCAATGAAAAAATTGAATCTGTCATGTAATTGTCCCTCCGTCTATTTTTAATAGGAACTAGGACAATGATGAAGAATCTGACTGGCTCAAACTATGGGCTTGTCGATCTGCTTGAATACTAGGATGATAATAGTACATTTCTTATGCATAAGACAACGATCACAGAAACGTTGGTAACTTTTCTATGATCCTTGGCTTATGTTCACAGAGAACCTAGTGTTTACTAAAAGATTGTCGATTCCACGCTTAAAACTAATCATGAATACACTTAGACTTCTTCAGGAGAAGTAACAATGGTAAGCCCCAGAAGAGACCGAGTTACCCTGGAAAGCGAAGTGTATCCATAATACAGATGATTAAATAGCAACAAACTTTTAACAGAGCCAAAATAAAAAAGAGTAATGATAGAGGGGATCTATCATTACTCTTAATAATTAAAGTAAGTCAATTCTCCATCACGAACTGTAGCTCCCCATTATGCCGGTATGATTCTATACCCCATAATGACAGTGTTACTCTTATTCAAAGTAACCCCAGTAAAATATATTTTTGACGAATGTATTTTACTTCGGCAGAATCTCCTTTCAGCTATGATCACCGTTGTCATCCTCACACAGCTTACTAATAAATCCTGCACCTCTACCCCATCGGATATGATAAGGTTTTATTCAATTAACAATCATTATATCAAAATAGTATACAATCCGCAAATATCTATCCGAACTTCGGAATTACAATAAATTTTCCTGAAGTATTTAAAACGTTGTGAAAAGTTTAATCTTGTCTATACCTATTCAATCGCCTTTTAACGTTTGTAGTTTATATTTTGTTCTATGTGCATTTTCACTTGAAGATTTTTTATAGACTCCTTATCAATCGAATGAATTGTATTCAAATCCCATTTATTATAATGATACCGATATGTTTTTTCACTTAGATTTAACAAATCCGCTTTAATTTCTTCACTTTTCTCTATCGTCTTTAATATATCATTATTAATTTTCTTTTCTAATTCTATTTTAATTTCATCTATGCTCTTATCGTCCTCATTTTGAGTCAAAACTGCATCAGATTTTACAATTAACAAGTATGAAGGTTTATTGCCATTTACTACTTTAATCGTTTTTTTCGGCTTTTGTACAATCACACTGACGTTTTCATCATATAGGGAAATAGGGATGTTGGTTGCATCTTTTGATAACCATTTTAGACCGACAAGTTCTTCTTTACTTACCCATCCCTTTAATTGTTGCTGTGAAACAGCAAATCCTCCTGTAATGACAACAACGTTTTTCTTTTTTTCGTCCTCTGCAAAGTGTGTATTATTCACTCCTAATGAAGGAATAATTATGGTGCCCACTGGCTGATGATAGGACGAGATAAATTTATTATACCTTAAAATTGGGATAAAAAAGTTGTTTTTATTTAGAGTATCCGGACTATGAACAACTGAATATAAAGATGAGTTATTAAGAAAGCTCTCTCCTCTAAAAATACTTTTTATATCGAATTCAGTGCCAAATAACCAGCAGTTGTATCTTAAGAAAGAATTCTGTCCAATAAATTCTGTGACTGCCTTCATTTGATCCTTAATTACATTCTCACTTAACAGAATGGTTTACACATGGTCATAATAAAGGGGTAGTGCCACATTTTGTTCTAATTTACTAAAAGCTGACTGTATGGTTTTCCCCTTTGCTTCTCCAATTAAAACGGGGGAATGCTGCAAAAAAGAATCACCATCTAGCTTTGCAATATTAGCAAAGTTCAACGCTTGTATATAGACCGTAAACTCTCCATCAGCGTAATCAAGACCTATAGCTGTAATAAAAGTTTGAGTTTGTATTTCTCTTGCCCCCCAACAACCGGAGAGGAAAACGAACTGACTGCTTATCATGATTATTAGTAAAATCCTTCTCATAATTTACTCCTTTTGACTTTTTCTATCAACCGGCTGATATGCTTGATTTCGCTTTTTCATAAATTGATAAGGCAGCTTCACGATATTTTTTATAATATCTGCCTTATTAGGCCTAGATAGATAAGACATATAAGGCTGCCCAAAGCTTTCTAATGAAACGACCATTGATAGAATAAGAAAAAAAGCAATAAAGAATCCAAACAAGCCAAAAAAGGATGAAAATGCTAATACAAAAAATCTCAAAATTACCGTATTTCCTGACATGCTTTGATTAGAGAGGATGTAACCTGATATTACTGTTATCGAAACTATGACTAAACATGAAGGAGATGTTAAGCCAGCCCTAATAGCTGCATCACCTATAAATAATCCACCTAATACAGCAACAGTCTGCCCAACCGCTTTTGGAAGACGCACCCCTGCTTCTTTAAATAATTCAAATAGAACAAGCATAATAAAGGCTTCAGCAGGAGCAGATAAAGGTAAGCCAATTCTAGAATTAGAGATTGTTGCTACAAGTGAATAAGGAATTTGATCTAGTTGAAAATTTATTAATGCAATATAAAATCCTGGTAAAAATATCGTTGTAATGATAGCAATGATTCTAAGCAGACGCATCATGCTTACGTAATAAAAACTATCCTGTGCGTCTTCAGGTGAATATAATATTTGATTTAAATTTGTCGGTCCTATCAAGCAAGTTGGATTTCCATCCACTAAAATGACAAACCTTCCTTGTGTTAAGGATTGAACAGCGAAATCAGGCCTGCCTGAATTCTCCATCTGAGGGAAAAGCGACAAAACATTGTCGTACAAGTACTCCTCAAGTTCGTAACTGCTGGCCACAATGTCGATTTTTATGGAATTCAATCGATTTTTTAAATCTTCTAGAATAGAGGGATTCATAATATCATCTATATAAAGTAATAAGATTTTCGTCCGGCTTCTTTCACCGATGGTATATTCAATACTTTTTAATGAAGATGTTCTCAGCCTTTGTCGAATGAGAGCCATATTATCTGAAATGTTCTCTACCAATCCATCTCTCGGTCCCCTAATGGAGGTTTCCAAATTAGATTCCTCTGGACTTCTTTTTGGAATGTGAGATACTGGTATAAAGAAAAGGGCAGTTATATCATGATTAAAAATGAGTAATTCACCCGAAAATAACTTGTCTTCTATCTCTGTTTTGGCGTTATTAATATTTTTAAGCTGACTGACCTCTAATACATTATTTAATGTCTCAAAACTTAAGTCCCCATGCTTATCTAGCACAGCATTAATAGTAGGAAAGATGACCTCATTCATGAATTTCATATCTACTAGATTAGGGCAATACAGAAATTCCAATGTATAGTCATGATAGGTTTTCACTCTTATGACAATATCTGAAGATCCTTCAAACCAAATCTTTAATTGATCTATATTGACATCGTTAACTTGAACTTTCTTCATGATAATCACCTTTTATATGAATGAATAGTAATAAAAACAGCATCATACTCAATTGAAAAATCAGGCTAATTGGGAAATAATATTTCTGCAAAAAATAAAAAAACGATGTGGCGTTCCAAGGAATGCATGCTGCAATGATTAAAATGAAATAAAGGAACGGAAGCAGCCATTTCGTTTTCTTTTTTAACATAAATGTTCTTTCAGCAATAAATAAAAATAAGCTAATTCGGACAAATGCCCCTGAAAGCCATTGGAAGATTGAAAGAAAATCAAGACGGGTAACATGATCTCCAATTATCAACAGCTTCCACTGCTCATAAGCTGGATTCCTAAATTTCGCTGCTTCCTCAGGACCAAATTCTGTGATTGCTCCCACCAGTGGTCCTAAAATAAGAAACATAAGGATGATTCCAACTATTATAAGCCATTTAAGCTTTAGTCTATCTTTAATAAACGACGTTAAAAACAACAAAAAGCTAATCTCAAACAAACCGGCACAAGTTTGAACTAATCCGTATAAAAAATCTTTATAACCATGCTCGAATATCGGAAATAGTAGTTCATAATTCTTATGTGGCGTATTCCCAAAGCCGACTAAAAAGCCAAAAAATGAAACAAAAGGAAGGACAAGCAAAGCGATTGTACTTATCGTTCGTATTCCTTTCGCAGATGCATATGAGCAAATAAGAGCGAATAATGTGATAATAACAAAATCAGGAACTTCAAAAGTATAATTTGCATTTGCCCAAAAAAAAGTATGCTTTAGAGTAACTAAGGCGGAAACTAGAAAATAGCATCCGAATACAAAGGAAAACATATTAAATACCCAGGATGGAAATGATTTCTGTTTAAGTAATGCGAGAATATTATTATGAGTTTTTAGCTTTTTATAAATATGAAATATAAGCAGTATCCAAAGGGTAAATGGTATTATACTGAGAATAGCTGTTAGCCAGGAATCCCTACTTGAGGTTGATAATAAAGTCGGGATAACTAGTACATGTACCATGAATCCTGTAGACATAATCAGCAAAACATAAATATGTAGAGATTGAATCATTCGATTCATGGAAAACCACCTTAAATTCTGCTTTTATTCAAGTAGTTTAGCCTTTAATACCGAAAAAATACCCGATAGAAAAAAATGGATAACCTTACGTCATTAAGAAATCCATGTATAAAACTATGAACTAGTCCAGTAATGACATATATCCATTCGATTATGTTATTCATCATTAATTTATTTTTACCCCGCCTATTAGCTTTTCCTCATATATCCTCTTTATTTGAAAGGATTACCTTAAATAGTACCTCACCGCTTACTTTAGACACTTAATGAATGAAAAAAGCCTAATCTATCAACATAAATTGAAAGATCAGGCCAAATAATATCTTCTTTTTTAACTAGAGAAATCTTCTCATGAGTCCACTTGATATCCATGTGGCTTAAGAGGTGACTCCTTTTTATACCATTTTTAACAGGGCATCTCGCCCGCTCATCCCTTTTTCAATCCCTAACTCCTCTGCAGCATAAGTTACAGATTCCAGCGGAGCATCAATTAATTGTTGAATCGTTTTTACACCCACAGCACGGCCGGCGATGATTTTCCGATCTTTTAATTTCTCATTAAGCAATCCTACATCCAAAGCTCCACACATTATATAGCCATTGTCATTTGTTACAACTAGCAAATTTGTTTTTGGCAGTTCCACAGAAACAGTTAAAAAGGTGTGTCCTTCAATGATAATAGGCTTTAAATCCACCATCCGCTTTCCCCCCTTTCTCATACATACAATTTATGTAGAGAAAAGAAGTTGCGTGTACTTTCCAGTTAAAATAAACCGAGCTGACGCGGAGCCAACCCTTCATAATCAATTCCCAATAACTCAATCATTTGCTTCGCATTATCTGCTGCATCTCCACCAGAATTATTATTGAACAAAGCATAAACATTTTTAGTTTTCTTCTCAAGTTCTTTTAAATAGCCAGCCCATTCTTTCAGCTCAGCCTCATTATATCGATATAAGTAACGAACTTCCCGCCAATTATCATGGGTTTTCTTTTGCCATCCATGGATGTTACGGCCATGAAAACGAACTAAGACACATTCCGCATCTAAAGTATCCAGCACAATCGGTATCGATCCTTCTCCAGATTGAGGCTCATCACAAATACTATGAATCCACCCTTCCTCCTTCATAAACTGAAGCGTTCCATCTCGAAAACCTGTTTTAAACCATGATTGGTGCCGGAATTCTAATGCACATGGGATTTCTCTCATTTGTGCCTTACACCAGCGTAAGTATTGAACATTTTGTTTTTTACAATCAAACCATGGCGGAAATTGAAATAGCACGAACGCTAGCTTATTATCTTCTATGTACGGCTGCAATGAGTCAATGAATGCAAGGAACATTTCTTCCTTTGAATTAAATGGAATTTCCCCTCTTTGATGTCCCGTCATCCCCTGATAGGCCTTCACAACAAATTTAAATCCTTCCGGCGTGTCACTTACCCATTTCATTGAATTTCGCTGCGGCTGAACTGCATAGAAAGCTGAATCTACCTCAACCGTTGGAAAGTGGGCTGCATATTCCTGTAATTTATCGCGTGGAGAAACGGGAGCAGTATACAGGCTATCATGATCTCCCCATCCTGTTAAACCAATCGTAATCAAACGAACACCTCCGTTCCACTCTCAAAAACCTTAATTAAAAATATTATAATATAGCTGTGAAATTTATTGTAGTAAAGGGCTTATGAAACCTAGATTTTATGTAGACGTGTAGAAAGTTACCTTCCAATACACATAAATAACAAAACCATCTAACTGAATGCTAGATGGCTCTTTCGGTCTTTTAACTGTCAATAGACAGGTGGGATTTTGATCATTGTCTAAGGTCTTTTTCTCCCAGTAATCATTTGGAAAATCAGTACGATTAATGCAATGACAAGCAATAAGTGCACAAGCCCTCCGGCAATGTCAAAACTAAACCCTAAAATCCATAGGATAATTAATATCCCAATCAGTGTCCATAACATATTCATTTTCCTTTCTATAATGAATTGGTAATGTCCGTTACTCATAAATACCCCTTGTAAACCTATCCAAACTGCTGCGATTTTCCTATATGTTTAAAAAGCATGCAAGAATGGGAAAATAATCTGCATAGATTACTTAGGAAGAAGGATGATCTGTAATGTTACATTCGAACAAGGTATATGATTTTATTGGCATTGGCATTGGGCCATTTAACCTTAGTCTCGCAGCACTGACTGACGAACTTACTGCGGTTGAAGGGCTGTTCTTTGAACAAGAGGGCCAATTTGTATGGCATCCTGGTATGCTTATCGAAGGGACTGACTTGCAAACCCCATTTCTCGCTGACCTAGTCACCTTTGCCGATCCGACAAGTCCTTATACATTTATAAACTATTTACATAAACACAATCGGCTGTATGCCTTTTATTTCTTCAACCGTTTTGCCATTCCTAGACGTGAATACAGCGACTATTGCAGCTGGGTCTCAAAACAGCTGGATAACTGCCGCTTTAGTCATCGAGTTACGAATGTCGATCACCTAGATGATGGTATTTATAAGGTTGATGTATTAAATTTATCGACGAACGAACAGAAAAAGTATTATTCCAAACATATCGTCATTGGAACCGGCAGCGTACCGATGATTCCTCAAGGGTTGGACGGTGATTGGCCAGCAGATGATATCGTTCATACGAGCAACTATTTATGTAATGAAGATGAACTGAAGAGCGGTAAAATGATTACAGTTATAGGGTCAGGTCAGAGTGCAGCTGAAATTTTCTATCATCTTTTGCAAGATCAGAATAAAAAGGGATATTCTATAACCTGGTTTACTCGTTCTGCAGGGATTTTTCAAAAAGAGGATGCAAAGTTAGGAAAGGAATTTTTCTCACCGGAATATATTGATTATTATCATTCTTTGCCATTTAATAAACGCTCGGAAGCTTTGGATAGCTTAAATGAGCTGCGCAATGGCATTGATCCTGAAACATTGAAAAAAATCTATGATTTATTATATCACCGCTCAATTAATAGTGATGATATTGACATTACAATTCAACCTTTAACAGAAGCGAATAAAATTGAAAAACTCGATAAAGGCTATAATCTCCATTGCCGTCAATGGCAGGAAGACAAAGAGTTTACCTATTATACTGAAAAAATTGTGCTAGCTACCGGATATAAACCATCTATTCCTGAATGGCTTTCCCGCTTCTCTGATCATATAATATGGGAAGATGATAAACGATTTAGTGTAACAGAGGACTACCGGATCGCGTTTAAACATGACTCAGAAAACCATATATACACGCTCACAAATATCGAACACTCCCACGGAGCAAGCGCAACAAATTTAGGCCTTTCTGTATTAAGAAACGAGAAAATTATTAATTCAATCGCTGGTGAGGATATTTTTTCAATTCCCGAAAAAACTGTCTTCCAACAATTTACGACTCAATCATACAACTAAGGCGCCCCTTAAAAGGACGCCTTTTACATTTTTTATCTAATAGAGCCTTCCATCTCGAGATGGATAATCCCCTAAAAATCCACTTTTGCCCTCAAGCAATCGTCTATTCATTAATTTTTCCTTTGAATACAATGACATTGTAACAGAATAAAATTAAAAGGAGAGATGGGCTTTGGGTAGAAGTAGAAATTGTTCAAATCGTTCTAACAGTCGTAGGGGAGATAACGATATTAGAAATGATTTTAGAAACGATATTGACAATGATATTGACAATGACAATGATATTGATGTAAAAGATAAAAACGTCAATATTGCAAGAGTGTCCAATAGCGGAAATAGTAGAGTACGTGTGAACGCTAGATTAGATCAAGATCAAGATCAAGATCAAAACCAAGAACAAGACCAATAAAGGAATATTCAATAGCTAAAATATGTATTTCCAAAGGATATTAGTATTTTTCTAATATCCTTCTATTTTTATAAAGGAGGGAGAATTAGTTGTCTAGGCGTCTTCCAAAAAATTGGACAAAAGAATCAAGAGATAAAAAGTATAGATCGAGAGATAAGCGCTCACATTCGGTAGAAAATAACTTAAAATCAATCGTTGGACATAGTGGCAATGCTGATGTTGATGTAGAAGTTCATATTGAAACTACGGCAATTGCTTATGCAATGCTATGTACCATGCATGCTACTGGTAGTCTAAGTGATCGTCAATTTAGAAAATCGGTTCAAGAATTAAACTCATTAATGGATAAGAACCATCGTAGACGAAGTTAATTAATTCAGATACGTTTATTTTTATACTCCAATCGAGGAATATACATTTGCCCTAGAATAGTTAAAGCATAAATAATTCTTTCTTATTAGATATGCTGTAACATAATTAACAGCCCTCTCAGCTGAGAAGGGCTTTGTGTTTTATTCTTAAACGATGATTAAGCGTCTGTAATTTCTCGGTTGTCCCTCTTTCTAACTAATGCTCCCTATCCTTTACTCTATGCAAGATGCAACTAATTGTGGAAGCTGTAGTTTAGCTGGATAATGTGGTGGCTTTTCATTTGAATAAGCATTGAGTGACAACTTCCAATATGAATGTCACATTATCCCTTGCTAATCCTATATTGATTTTTCTAATGATCCTATATGATATATTTCCAGAGTCTGATGCTTAACTATCATTAAACGCAAGAACATTCGTACAATTCTAAGTCGATAAATACTCAAATACTTGAAAGAAACTCAACTGGATGTAACCAGAATATAGGGTCACATAAAATAACTAAAAAAAGAAGAAGACGAACTAAAAAAGTTCGCCTTCTACACTAAAATAAGCGAGAAAAAAATCTGAATCGGCACGAAATCGGCACGAACGATTTTTTTCTCCTTTATTCCTCTTAATAAACGTTGATATATCAAGGGTTTTGTTAGTTTATCCGATAGAACCTTCCATCTCAAACTTAATCAAGCGGTTCATTTCAACAGCATATTCCATCGGAAGCTCTTTTGTAAATGGCTCGATGAAGCCCATTACGATCATTTCAGTCGCTTCTTCTTCAGAAATACCGCGGCTCATTAGGTAGAAAAGCTGTTCTTCTGATACTTTAGAAACTTTTGCTTCATGCTCTAATGAGATGTTGTCATTCATAATTTCATTATATGGAATCGTATCAGACGTTGATTGATTATCCATAATCAATGTATCACATTCAATGTTCGCACGAGCACCATCTGCTTTACGGCCGAATTGAACGATGCCGCGGTAAGTTACTTTTCCGCCATGCTTAGAAATTGATTTAGAAACAATTGTTGAAGAAGTATTTGGTGCTAAGTGAAGCATTTTCGCACCTGCATCCTGATGCTGACCTTTTCCAGCTAAAGCAATGGAAAGTGTCATACCACGAGCGCCTTCTCCTTTTAGGATGACTGCTGGATATTTCATCGTTAATTTAGAGCCGATATTCCCGTCAATCCATTCCATTGTAGCATTTGCATCACAAACAGCACGCTTTGTAACTAGGTTAAAAACGTTGTTTGCCCAGTTTTGGATGGTTGTATAACGGCAATAAGCATCTTTTTTAATGATGATTTCAACAACAGCACTATGAAGAGAGTTTGTTGTATAAACAGGTGCTGTACATCCTTCTACATAGTGTACATGTGCGCCTTCATCAACAATAATTAGAGTACGCTCGAATTGTCCCATGTTCTCTGAGTTGATGCGGAAATACGCTTGTAATGGCGTATCTACCTTTATTCCTTTAGGAACATAGATGAATGATCCACCAGACCATACAGCAGAGTTTAGAGCTGCGAATTTGTTGTCTGTTGGCGGAATCACCTTCGCCCAGTGCTCACGGAAAATATCTTCATTTTCTCGTAAAGCTGAATCAGTGTCTTTAAACACAATTCCTTTTTCTTCAAGATCTTCCTGCATATTATGATAAACAACCTCTGATTCATATTGTGCAGATACACCCGCTAAATACTTTTGTTCTGCTTCAGGGATTCCTAATTTATCAAAAGTTTGTTTAATTTCCTCAGGCACTTCATCCCACGAACGTTCTGTTTTCTCTGACGGTTTTACATAATAAGTAATTTCATCAAAGTTTAATGCAGATAAATCTCCGCCCCATTGTGGCATCGGCATTTTGTAGAAATGCTCCAAAGATTTCAAACGGAAGTCAAGCATCCATTGTGGCTCTTCCTTCATTTTTGAAATTTCTTCGACGATCTCTTTCGTTAAACCGCGTTTTGACCGGAAAATGGAAACGTCTTTATCGGCAAAGCCATATTTATAATCGCCGATTTCAGGCATCTTTTTTGCCATCGTCGTATTCCTCCATTCTTATGAAAAGGACAAGCTATCCTTTATCATGTTATTTTATATCTTTCACAGATCAATTATGAACCAAACTTATTCTTCCTTCATTCCCTTTTCCATTGCCTTCCAGGCGAGTGTAGCACATTTGATTCGTGCCGGAAACTGGGATACGCCTTGAAGTGCTTCAATATCACCTAAATCTAAAGATTCGTCATAATCTTTTCCCAACATCATATCAGAGAAAATTGTGGACATTTTTAATGCATCTTCAACCGTTTTCCCTTTAATCGCTTGCGTCATCATTGATGCAGATGACATGGAAATTGAACAGCCTTCACCTTCAAATTTGGCATCAGCGACCTTCCCATCTTCGAGCTTAAACGTTAATTGAATACGGTCTCCACAAGTGGGGTTATTCATATTAACAGTTAAGCTATCATCCTCCAGCACCCCTTTATTGCGAGGGTTTTTGTAATGATCCATGATGACTTGGCGATAGAGGGTATCTAAATTATTAAAAGACATCGCTGAAATACTCCTTCGTTTTGACAAGCCCTGCTGCAAGCTTATCAATATCTTCTTCTGTATTGTATAAGTAGAAGCTTGCTCTAGCTGTTGCAGATTGTTTCAACCATTTCATTAATGGCTGTGCACAGTGATGGCCCGCGCGAATGGCAATTCCTTCAGCGTCCAAAACAGTGGCTACATCATGAGGATGTACATCATCGATATTAAATGTAACGATACCCGCACGATTTGCGGCTGTCTTAGGACCAAAAATTGTCATGCCTTCTACTTCAGACAGTCTTTCCAAAGCATAAGCCGCTAGCTTATGTTCATGTGCTTCTATTTCTTCAAGGCCTATTTCCTCTAAAAAATCAATTGCAGCGCCTAAGCCAATTGCGCCTGCAATGATTGGAGTTCCACCTTCAAATTTCCAAGGAAGCTCCTTCCAAGTAGATTCATATAGTCCAACAAAATCAATCATTTCGCCACCGAACTCGACTGGCTCCATGTTTTCTAATAATTGCTTTTTACCGTATAAAGCACCAATGCCTGTTGGTCCGCACATTTTATGGCCTGAAAAGCCAAGGAAGTCGCAATCTAAATTTTGAACATCCACTTTCATATGCGGTGTTCCCTGCGCACCGTCCACAACCATCACCGCACCCTTTGCATGTGCAATTTGTGCAATCTCTTTAATGGGGTTGATCACGCCAAGAACATTCGAGACTAATGTAACAGATACAATTTTCGTATTGTTTGTTACTGTAGCTCTAACATCTTCAAGAGAAATTGTTCCATCCTCTTGAAGCGGCAAATATTTTAACGTTGCCCCAGTTTGTTTAGCTACTTGCTGCCACGGAATCACATTGCTGTGATGCTCCATGTAGGAGATGACGATTTCATCTCCCTCATGAAGGTTTGCTCTTGCATAGCTTGCAGCAACAGTATTCAAACTAGTCGTCGTTCCTCTAGTAAAAATAATTTCTTCGGTTGATTTCGCATTTATAAATTTACGGACTTTTTCTCTGGCGCCTTCATAGCCGTCAGTAGCCCTTGTGCCTAGCGTATGCACACCTCTGTGAACATTAGAATTATTTTTCCGATAATAATTCTCCACCGCTTCAATGACTTGAATTGGTTTTTGAGAGGTAGCGCCGCTATCTAAATATACTAATGGATGGCCATTGACTTCTTGATCTAAGATTGGAAACAGTTGGCGAATCTCCCGTGCGTTCATTATTTTACTTTCCTTTCAATCACAGCCGTTAACTGCTTTTTAACTCCTTCAATTGGGAGAGCATTAACAACTGGTGCAAGGAAACCATGAATAACAAGACGCTCAGCTTCTGTTTGCGAAATACCGCGGCTCATCAAATAGTAAAGCTGCAATGGATCCACTCTGCCGACTGATGCAGCGTGACCTGCAGTTACATCATCTTCATCAATTAGAAGAATTGGGTTGGCATCCCCGCGTGCTTTTTCACTTAGCATAAGTACGCGTGATTCCTGCTCTGCATTTGATTTTGACGCACCATGTTCAATTTTACCAATACCGTTAAAGATTGAAGTGGCAGCCTCTTTCATGACACCGTGTTTTAGAATATAACCTTCAGAGTTTTTTCCGAAATGGACTACACTTGTTGTAAAGTTTTGCGTTTGATTTCCACGGCCGACAACAACTGTTTTAATGTCGCCATAAGAACCGTCACCCATAAGATTTGTCAGGTTGTCTGAAATTGTATTGCCATCGTTCATTAATCCAAGAGCCCATTCAATTCTCGCATCTCTGCCAGCTACCCCGCGACGATTAGCATAAACAGTTGTGCCTTTTGCTAGTGTATCAACAGCGCCGTAAGTCACTTTTGCATTGGCATTGGCAATCACTTCTGATACAAGGTTGAAAATGCCAGCTGATTCTTCAACAGTTGAAAAATAGTTTTCAACATAAGTAACTGAACTGTTATCATCAGCAACCACAAGTACGTGGTTGAAAAGGTTAGTTTCCTTATCATCATGAATAAATACAGCCTGAATTGGTTCTGTAATTTCAACATTTTTAGGAATATAGACGAATACTCCGCCATTTAATAAAGCAGCGTGCAAAGCGGTTAATTTATGCTCATCAACTTTAACTCCGTCTTTCATATAATATTTTTGCAGCAGGTCGCCATGCTCTCTCGCTGCTGTGAAAATATCAGTAAACACCACACCTTTATCCATTACTTCTTTTGATAAAGAAATATATGCCGGTCTATTATTGCGTTGGATATAAAGGTTCTGGTCTGCAGATTCAAGATCAATTAAGCTGCGAACATCTTCCGGAAGGTCGTTTAAAGAAGAATAATCCACACTTCCTACGATATGCTTTTCAAACTGTGTAAAATTCCATTTAGATATATTTGTTTTATCAGGCTTAGGCATTGGGAGCTCTTCCGCTTTTTCCAACGCATTGACACGGAGTTCAGTCATCCATGCAGGCTCGCCCATATCTTTTGAGAAGGAATGAACGTATTCCTTCTCAAATGGTAACTTCGTTTCTATTGACATAGTGATCCTCCTAACTCTTACGCTTCTTGCCCAACTGTTTCGTCTTCAATACCTAGTTCTTGTTTAATCCAGTCATAACCTTCTGCTTCTAAACGTTGAGCTAGTTCCGGTCCACCAGATTTCACAACGCGTCCTTGCATCATTACATGAACATGATCAGGTGTAATGTAGTTAAGTAAACGTTGATAGTGAGTGATAATTAAGCAACCAAATTCTTCGCCGCGCATTTGATTAATTCCTTTTGAAACGACTTTTAAAGCGTCGATATCAAGACCAGAGTCAATTTCATCCAAGATAGCAATTTTTGGTTCAATCATCATCATTTGCAGGATTTCATTGCGTTTTTTCTCTCCGCCAGAGAATCCTTCATTTAAATAACGTTGTGCCATATCTAAATCCATTTCAAGGAATTCCATGTTTTTGTCCATTTTACGGATAAATTTCATTAATGAAATTTCTTCGCCTTCTTCACGGCGGCTATTAATAGCTGAACGTAAAAAGTCGGCATTTGTGACGCCGCTGATTTCGCTTGGGTACTGCATCGCAAGGAATAGGCCCGCACGAGCACGTTCATCAACTTCCATTTCTAGTACATCTTCACCATCTAAAGTGATGCTGCCTTTTGTTACTTCATATTTCGGATGTCCCATGATTGCGGAAGATAAAGTTGATTTACCTGTTCCGTTCGGTCCCATAATTGCGTGAATTTCTCCACCTTTTATCTCAAGGTTTACACCTTTTAAAATCTCTTTACCTTCAATTTCAACATGAAGGTCTTTAATTGTTAATGTAGATGCCATAATAATACCTCCGTAATAAAAAAGATTTGTACCTCTATTGGAGCCCAAATCTCTATTTCTTAGTTTTATTCTCACTTTATTCTCATTACAATCTTATAACAAATTAAAAGTGATATCAACTCTTTACGCACATTAGACTATATTTCCACTATGGCTATGTTGTAAACTGTATTTCCCCATTATTCTACACTATATCGACCGTTGTTTTACAAACTTCCTTTTATTTTTTCCAGCAAAACTTTTTTCATGTATGTTCCTTTAACTTTCATTATATTAAAAGGGCAATCAGCTGGATTAGCCGAATGCCCTTTTTTCCTTTTAATATTTAAGAATGTGCTTTTCTTTCGATGTCGGCAACAATTCTCTGGCTTTTCAAATGGTCTTCTTCGCGTTTCTTCTCTACCTGCATCCTCACATCTTGTTTTCTGCAATACGTTTCATAACCTACTCCGTATGCTCCGTGCATGGCTTTTTCCATTTCACTTGTGTAATTCAGCTGTAGCTGACTAATAATGAACCAATCCTTTCAATATTGTCGCTTTAATAAGCGATGTATTTAATACAATAAAAATCGTACCACTTTAACACTACCCTCCACAAACGCGATAAAACTTCATTTATCCACTTAACACCCTGACAGTAGGGAATGCTTCGCTCCACCGCTTATTTTCTTATAATTAAGACCGTATCCTTGCCGTTATGCATTCTAAGTAAAATTGATCAAAGCAAATGGAATAAAATAATATGATCATCTACATTTATTTATCTTTTCACGAAACCATGAGAAGCAATCTGTGGAAGTGCTGATGGAACTGTGGGCGCTGCTTGTACTTGAGGAAGTCGACAGCAGAGATTTTACGTCATTTCTGTGAGTGCTCTTTTTTTTGTGGTCTTTTATGAAGATATATGGATTTTATCTCTGTGAACATCCTCTTTTTCTATATATAGGATTTATTTTAGTCGACGCTCTCATTTCCTACTCTTTCAGAATTATAAATATGATAAATATTGCAAGCCGAAAACATAAATAGTCCCTATCTTCAGCAGATAGGGACCTCAGTTTATGAAGGTTATTCTTTAACGGGCACAACGGCGCCATTATATTTTTCAAGAATGAAATCTTGAATCTCTTGAGAGTGAAGCACTTCAATTAATGCTTTAATTTCTTCTTTATCTTCATCTCCGTTGCGGACAGCAATGACATTCACATATGGAGATTCTTCTGCTTCAAGTGCAATCGCATCTTCCAGCGGGTTTAGACCTGCATCAATTGCATAGTTAGAATTAATAAGGACTGCGTCACCTTCGCCATTATTATAAATTTGCGGCAGAAGTGAAGCTTCATATTCTGTATCAAACTTTAATTTTTTGGGGTTATCTTCAATATCTTCAATTGTTGCTACTGTTTTCTCAACATCCGCTTTTAAAGTGATTAACCCTTCTTTTTCAAGCATTGTTAAAATGCGGCCATGATCCGGTACAGAGCTGCTCATGATAATTGTTGCTCCCTCTGGAAGATCATCTAGGCTGTCATATTTCTCTGAATAAACGCCAATTGGCTCAATGTGAATGCCGCCAGCATTTACGAAATCATATCCATGCTCTTCCTTTTGAGATTCAAGATACGGAATGTGCTGGAAGTAGTTAGCATCAATATCCTCAGATTCCAACGCTTGATTTGGAACAATATAATCTTGGAAAGTAGTAATATCTAGCTCGATTCCCTTTTCTTCAAGCAGTGGTTTTGCTTCAGTTAAAATTTCAGCATGAGGTACGTTGGATGCGCCGATTTTTAATGTTTTCGTACCTTCTGAGCCTTCGCCGCTTCCGCCCTCATCTTCATTAGAAGTACCGCAGGCTGCGATAACAAGCGCAATAGCAACAATCAACAGTGTGGATAACCATTTTTTCATCGTAAATCTCTCCTATCGTTTGTCTAGTTTTGATGTTATATAATCTCCAATAAATTGGATAATAAAAACGATAACAAGGATAACAATTGTAGCTACAATTGTTACATCTGTACGGCTTCTTTGGAATCCTTCTAAATAGGCTAGATTACCAAGTCCGCCAGCGCCAATGACACCAGCCATTGCGGTATAGCCAACTAATGCAATAGCGGTTACTGTAATCCCAGATACAAGAGCCGGCATCGATTCAGGAATTAATACCTTCCAAATGATCGTGCTTGTTTTTGCGCCCATCGACTTTGCTGCTTCAATGACACCTTTATCAATTTCACGTAAGCCGATTTCCACCATTCTTGCATAAAACGGAGCAGCTCCGATAATTAGCGCTGGCAATGCTGCGTTTTCTCCAATCATCGTTCCAAGAATTAATTTGGTAAAAGGAATGAGAAGGACGATTAAAATCAAGAATGGAATGGATCTGAATACATTGACAAATGCCGCAATGATTTTATTGATTAACGCATTTTCCCATATATTATCTTTTGAAGTTAGGAATAATAATAATCCTAAAATAATTCCTAAAACAAACGTTGCTACAACTGAAATACTTGTCATATACAATGTTTCTCTTGTTGCTTCCCACATTCTCTCCCAGTCTACATTTGGCAGCCATTCATTAAGCATGGGAAATCACCTCCACGCCAACCTTTTGAGAATGAATGAAATCGATTGCTTTAGCGACCTCTTCCTTTTCCCCATCTAAATGAATGAACAATGTTCCATAGGATCCACTTTGTGTTTGTGATATTTTACCTTGCAGGACATTGACCGTTACATTATGGTTTCGAATTAAATTTGTTATTAATGGCTGTTCAGCAGAACCGCCAACAAAGCCTAATTGAACAATCTGGCCGTTAGGGTATAAGCTCAATAATTGCTGCACAGTTTCCTTCGTTTCTTCAGGTTCTGTCACTTGCTGAACAAAACGTTTTGTAATCTCAGCCTGCGGTTTCTGGAACACATCCAAAACTTGACCGATTTCTACAATTTTTCCGCCTTCCATCACAGCTACACGGTGGCATATTTTTCGAATGACATGCATTTCATGTGTAATTAGGACAATTGTCAAGCCCAATCTTTCATTGATATCAACGAGTAATTCGAGAATGCTGTCCGTCGTTTGCGGGTCAAGCGCTGATGTCGCTTCATCACACAGCAATACCTTCGGATTGTTTGCAAGCGCTCTCGCAATGCCCACCCGCTGCTTTTGTCCACCGCTTAATTGAGCAGGGTAAGCATCTTCTCTGCCTTCTAATCCAACAAGCTTAATCAGTTCGTCCACTCTTTTTATTCTTTCATTTTTTGATACACCAGCTATTTCAAGCGGAAAAGCAATATTTTCTTTCACCGTTCTTGACCAAAGAAGATTAAAATGTTGGAAAATCATGCTGATTTCTTGTCTTGCCTTTCTTAACTTACTACCTTTAATCGTTGATACTTCATTATCTGCTACAATTACATTTCCTTCTGTCGGCAGCTCCAAGCCATTAAGCATTCTAATTAATGTACTTTTTCCTGCACCGCTATAACCGATGACACCAAATATTTCACCTTCACTAATATCAAGATTGACATCATCAACAGCTCGCACTTGACCTTTTTTAGTGGAGAAAATTTTCTTTGCATTTTTTATTGAAATCAATTAGTTATTCACCTCTTCTATCCAAAAAGCACTAGTCAAAGTTTTCTTTTATCGTTTCCAAAAAACAAAAATACCTTTCTGAAATGAACAGAAAGGTATGTATTCTTGAAATCCTTTCTCTCATTTATCAAAGCATCAGCTTTGAGTGAATTGGCACCATTTCAAAATAAAAATGACGGTTGCCGGGCTTCATAGGGCACGTCCCTCCACCTCTCTTAATAAGAGTCATCTATTATGCTATTATTCTTTAACTTTGTATATCTGTGCTATATTATCATGGAAAAGAAGAGAGTGTCAATTACAATGTTTTCCCATATAAGGATGCTTAAACCTCAGCTTTTAAAGACGTCTGCCCTGTCGCAGTTTCAATTGCCTGCTCAAGGTCTTCTATTAAATCTTCGGCATTTTCTATTCCGATTGACAGGCGGATTAAATTCTCAGATACACCGGCTGTTTTTAGACCTTCTTCATCTAGCTGCTGATGAGTTGTACTTGCTGGATGAATAATTAAGCTTTTCGCATCGCCTACATTAGCTACATGTGCCCATAATTCCAGGCTATTGATCAATTTTGCACCAGCAGCACGACCGCCTTCAATGCCAAATACAACGACTGAGCCGGCTCCTTTAGGAAGATATTTTTCAGCCAGTGCTTTATCAGGGTGTTGATCATCTCCAGGATATAGAACCCAGTTTATCGCCGGATGTGAATGTAAGTAATCAACGATACGCTTTGTATTAGCTACATGCTCCTTTATTCTGACATGCAATGTTTCTAACCCTAATGTAAATTGGAAAGCACTTTGCGCACTTAATGCCGGTCCTAAATCACGCAATAACTGCACCCTTGCCTTTGTAATATATGCTACTGGTCCAAGAGCCTCACTATAAACAATATCATGGTAGCTTGAATCAGGTTCGCTTAAGCCCGGGAATTTAGGTGAATTCCAATCAAATTTACCACCGTCTACAATTACCCCGCCCATCGTTGTTCCATTTCCTAGCAGCCATTTTGTAGCTGAATGAACAACAATATCAGCGCCATGTTCTATCGGCCTGCACAAATATGGTGTTGCAAAAGTATTATCGACAACAAGCGGGATTCCGTTCTCATGCGCTATTTTTGCAACAGCTTCAATATCTAAAACCTTTAAGCTAGGGTTTCCAATTGTCTCTGCAAAGACCGCTCTAGTTTTATCTGTAATAGCTTCACGGAAATTTTCTGGATCACTTGGGTTTACTAGCTTTACTTTTATCCCATATTTAGGGAGAGTCACTGTAAATAAATTATATGTTCCTCCATATAGGTTAGACGCAGCAACAATTTCATCTCCAGCCTGCGCAATATTTAGCAATGATAAATAGATAGCAGCCTGCCCGCTCGATACTGCCAACGCACCTGAACCGCCTTCTAGCAGTGCGATTCTCTCTTCAAAAACAGTAACTGTCGGATTATGGATTCTGGAATAAATATATCCTGTTTCTTTTAAACCAAATAAGTCTGCGGCATGCTCGGTGTTTTGGAACTGATACGCATTATTTTGATAAATCGGAACTGCTCTTGCGCCAGTGACCGGATCAGGCTGTAAACCGCCGTGTACACCAATTGTTTCAAATCGTAAGCTCTTTTGTTTCTCTGACATTGAACATCTCTCCTTTTTTGTGTTGAAAAGAAAAGACGACGAAAGACCCTCTTTACCAAGAAGAGGGCCTGTATCATCTCTTCTTATCTTTCAGAGTTAAACTACTCTGCTGGAATTAGCACCGTGTAATAACCGGTTGCCGGGCTTCATAGGGCCAGTCCCTCCGCCGCTCTGGATAAGAATATTTAGTTTTATGTTTATTGCATAGCCTGATATTACCAAAATAAATACTAGAAAGTCAACATATTTATTTAAATTTTCAAAATTATTATCTCCGCCGATTTAACAAAAAAATTGAATCCAATAGCAATATATGGCGAAAGGACGCTTTAAGCTCTATTTCTTTATTTTCAACAGCCTTTTTTAAACTTTTACTACCTAATAGAATAGATTGAATTTCATCATCCTGTCCTCTTAAATAAACATCATGGGTATTAGGAGGCTTTTGATTGATGACTAATTTCTGTTTTGTAGTAAGTGCCAACGACTTCTTTACCCCATTTGTTTCGATTAAAATCGTTAAGGAATGCTGTACAAGCTGATGAATATGGGCGTTATTCTGTAACGATTGATTAAATTCGGCAGTTAGCTTCTCTATTTTCGTCACCACAGCTTTCTTTTTTATATGAATAATTCTGAGGAAATGTTCTTTTTTCCTGCCACTTTCTTTCGACTTTTCTTTTAAAAAATCAGAAGACAAGGCAATATTTCACCAGCATTTTTTTCATTTCCCGAGAAATATGTCATGATCGCGTTCATTTCGACTCATATATTAATCCCTGTTTTACAGAGATTGTCAGAATTACATGAATATAAGTTTTTTCTAGTGGCTGAGGACTGCATAAAAATAAAAAAAGAGTCAGTAAGCCATTAAATTAACTGACTTTCTGACACTCACTATGCCAATTGGTTCGTTTTTATTTTATCCAATAAATAAGGGACAGATTGAAAAGCGTAGATTTTTTCTATAGGCATTCCTTCCTTTAACATTATTAAGCATGGTACACTTTCAATTTCAAAGTTTTCGGCTACTTCAGGAAGGAAATTCAAATCCGCTTTGCCCATCGTAACATCAGGCAGCAGCTCTTCAGCTACAGCTAGCATTTTGCTTGCTACCTGACAAGTTCCACACATTGGCGTATATAAGTAAAATAATGCTGATTGTTTCCTTTCTATGACTTCATTTAATTTCTGTTGTGACCACTCGTGCATAAAATCATCCTCTATCTAAATACTCGGTATAAATATCAATATCTGCTCCGATTAAGACCGTTGCTAAATGGTGTTCTGGTGCTGTCGCTACCTCTCGATACATTTTATCTATATATAAATGCTCGGCCTCTGGGAGCTCCCGCTTAAATTGCCGGCGCAGCTTGTCGCCAGCTGAGTCTGCATCCACCAATATATATACATCTTTATCAATTAACGTGTCAATCAATTCGTCTAGCTTAGATAATCCAATTGTACCATTCGTGCAAATGATTTCCACAGGTTCTCTTATTATGCTTTTGACCTTCCGTTTATCTGATTTCCCTTCAACAATGATTACCTTTTCCGTCAGCTCTCTTGTCATTTTCATCACCTAAACGAATGTAGTATAGTGATACATTTTGAACTATTTATTATTTCCAGATATTCTTTTCCTTACTATATTCATTATTCGCCTGAACGGTGTTGAACTCCTGCATAAATGTGGTTGATAAGTCCGCTGTTTTATTTGTTGGCTTGCCTAAAGATTGATTTGATTTGCTGAGTAATAAAGCAGTCGATTTTAGGTTCATTTGAGGATTCAAAATTTGGTATCACCATTGCACTCTGTAACCAGTTTCTCTGCCTTTTCCGTTTTTTTGGTTCCAGTTTTGCATTCTATGACCAGTTTCTCTGCTTATTCCGCTTTTTTGGTTTCAGTTTTGCATTCTATAAACACTTTTTCCGCTTTACCGCTTTTTTGGTTTCAAGTTTTCATTCTATTACTATTTTTTCAGACTTTTCCTCTCTTTAAGTTTCAGTTGTTGTTCATAACTTGATCTTTAACTAGGTTATCCGTACCCACAAATTCTTTACTATCCTGTGGATATGGCTTGATCTCACTTTTTCTTCCTGGGGACAAGTCCGCACGAATATAGATTATGGCCACTTTACCCACAAATATATGCACATGCTGCCTATTTGTGGGGACAACTTCTACTTTTCCACATAAAAAAGGCCTAAGCTACGGCACTCATAGCTCAGGCCTTCTTGCAGACTATTTTAGTCTTCTTTTACCATTTCTTCGTATTGCTCAGCTGACATTAGGTTGTCCATTTCGCTTGAATCAGATGGCTCAACAACGATCATCCATGCTTTTTCGTATGGAGATTCGTTAACAAACTCAGGGCTGTCGCTTAGTTCTTCGTTGATTTCAACGATTTTTCCACTGATTGGGGCATAAAGCTCAGATACTGTTTTTACAGATTCAACGCTTCCAAAAGGCTCGTCAGCAGTTACTTCATCGCCAACTTCAGGTAGTTCAACAAAAACGATATCGCCAAGTTCAGATTGTGCAAAGTCTGTAATACCAATGCGGACTTTATCTCCTTCTGTTTTTACCCACTCATGCTCTTCAGAATAACGTAATTCTTTAGGTGTGTTCATTACTCATACCTCCATTAAGGAATTTTTATTTTATGATCGATTGATCGACCTTCTTTGGGTCTATGACGGACTTGGTCACATCATAATTACTTCCATACTTTTTCAAACTCATCTTCTTTGAAGCCAACTGTTACCTTCGCGCCATCTGTTGTTAATGGACGTTTGATTAACATCCCGTCAGTAGATAGCAAGTCTAATAGCTCATCTTCAGATGCAGTCTTTACTTTATCCTTTAAGCCAAGTTCGCGATATTTTTGCCCACTTGTATTAAAGAATTTTTTTAATTCTAATCCGCTGTTTTTATAGATCTCTTCTAATTTTTCACGAGATGGCGGATTTTCGACAATATGTATGTCTTCATAAGAAATTTGTTGCTCGTCCAGCCACTTTTTAGCTTTTCGACAAGTTCCGCATTTCGGATACCAATAAAAAGTAAGCGCCATGTTTTTCACCACCCTATTTTATCATATCCAGATAATTTAATACTATTGCTCTGCACTAGAATACCACATTTTTGTTCTTTTTCATAATAATAATTATAATAATTCTTATTTAAAAAAGAACATAATTTAATCGACAGAAATTTTCCCGATATAATAAAAGCTCCCTTCTTAATCGAAGGGAGCATTTTAATTAATTATAATACATAACGCTCAGCTTCGATAATTTTCTCAGCTGCTTCGCGTTTTTTCGCAATTACGTTGATTGGTGTATGACGAGTAAATTTGCGAAGAGCTGACATCATCATGCGAAGTGCATCACCATCTTCAACTGCCACAAGCGTTTCTTTTGCGATAAGCTCAATTTGATTGAATGCTTCTTGACAGAAAATTTGCGTATATAGAAGTTTCTGATTGGCTTTTTCTGCTCCATCTTTGGCAATGGCTTTTTCGGTACGCAGAATAACAGATTCCATTGAGTAGGCGTAAGATACAAGGTCAGCAATGTTCACAAGGATTTCTTGTTCGCTATCCAGTGCTTTACCATATTTTTGAGCACCTAATCCTGCTGCTAATAGCGCAATTTTCTTCGCATTTTTCACTAAATATTTTTCTTGTGCTAAAGGCTCATCGCCAGGCTCTTCTGGCATCATCATCATTAGCTCTTCCTGCAGGCCTTGCGCTTTTTCAAATAGCGGGAGTTCACCTTTGAACGCCTTGCGCAAATATGTGCCTGGCACTAGAAGTCGATTGATTTCATTAGTTCCTTCAAATATGCGGTTAATACGGGAATCACGATAAGATCTTTCCACTTCATATTCAGCCATGAAACCATAACCGCCATGAATTTGCACAGCTTCATCAACTACATAGTCTAATACTTCAGTAGAGAAGAACTTATTCAAAGAACACTCAATAGCATATTCAGCAATCGATTTTGCGACTTCTTTACCGTCTTTCACTTCTTCATTTGAAAGGAGGCTCATACGCTCATCGAATAATCCTACAGTGCGGTATACAGAACTTTCAGCCGCATAAATTTTAGAAGCCATTGTACCAAATTTTTCTTTAGTTAAGTTAAACTGAGAAATTGGTGTTTTAAATTGTTGACGTTGATTCGCATACTCAACACCTAATTTAAATGCATGTTTTGATCCGCCAACTGCACCTACACCTAACTTATAACGACCGATATTTAAAATATTAAACGCAATCACGTGACCGCGTCCAAGCTCACCTAGCAGATTCTCTTTTGGTATTTCAGCATCTTCTAAAATTAATGTACGCGTGGAAGAGCTCTTAATACCCATTTTCTTTTCTTCTGCTCCAGTAGATACACCTGGGAATTCTCTTTCTACAATAAAAGCTGTAAATTTATCACCGTCTACTTTTGCGTAAACAACGAATACATCCGCAAATCCAGCATTTGTAATCCATTGTTTTTCACCATTTAAAATATAGTGTGTACCCTCAGCGTTTAATTTGGCTGTTGTTTTCGCTCCTAGTGCATCAGATCCTGAGCTTGGCTCAGTTAGCGCATAGGCTGCAAGCTTTTCACCGGTTGCAAGCAGCGGCAAGTATTTTTGTTTTTGCTCTTCGTTGCCAAATAAAACGATTGGCAGTGAACCAATTCCTACGTGTGCACCATGAGAAATGGAGAAGCCTCCTACCCTTGCCATCTTTTCGGCAATTAATGCTGAGCTGACCTTGTCTAAGCCTAGTCCGCCATATTCCTCAGGTACATCTGTGCCAAGCAACCCAAGATCGCCTGCCTTTTTCAATAATTTAACAGAACGATCAAATTCATGCTGCTCTAAATATTCCACTTGAGGGACAACCTCGTTTGTAACATAATCCTCTGTTGTTTTTGCAATCATGATTTGTTCTTCAGTAAAATCCTCTGGCGTATACATTTGTTCATATGAAATATCTTCGATTAAAAAGCTCCCACCCTTAATAAACTTTTCAGTTTGGTTTGACATGTTATTTTCCTCCATTTTTTAAAATTATGAAATTTCTTATTACTTTCCAACTTAAGCAGATACAAGGCATGCAGTTTACAGTAATTCAAATACGCCGGCTGCGCCCATTCCTCCACCAATACACATCGTGACAACACCAAATTGTTGGTTTCTCCGCTTCATTTCATGGATCAACGATAATGTTAGCTTTGCTCCTGTACACCCAAGCGGATGACCTAAAGCAATGGCGCCGCCATTCACATTTACTTTTTCTTCATCGAGTCCTAATTCACGAATGATTTGTATTGACTGAGAAGCAAAAGCTTCATTCAATTCAAATAATCCGATATCCGATTGCTCTAATCCTGCAAGCTTTAATGCTTTTGGAATCGCAACGATTGGACCAATGCCCATCACTTCAGGAGGCACACCACCGACAGCAAAAGATCTAAATTTCACTAACGGCTGCAAGCCTGCTGACTCGGCTTTCTCTCTATCCATAACCATCACTGCAGCCGCACCATCGCTTGTTTGCGAAGAGTTTCCAGCAGTTACAGAGCCTTTAATATTGAATGCAGGTCTCAGCTTTGCTAATGTTTCAACTGAAGAATCTGCACGCACACCTTCATCTTGACTAAATTGGAAGATTTTTTCCATCACTTTATTGTCCGCACCAATATTTCGCAAAGTCACATCTACTGGCACAATCTCATCTTCAAATTTGCCTTCACTAATTGCCTTGGCAGCTTTTTGATGGCTGCGTACAGCAAATGCATCCTGGTCTTCTCTGGAAATGCCATATTTTTTCGCAACTTCTTCAGCTGTATGGCCCATGCCCATATAATATTCAGGTGCAGATTCTGCTAATTTTACATTTGGGCGTACAACATGGCCCATCATCGGTACTAAGCTCATAGATTCTGCTCCGCCAGCAATGATTGTATCTGCATGGCCAATCATGATTTTCTCAGCAGCATTGGCAATCGATTGCAGACCTGATGAACAGTATCTGTTAATTGTAATCGCCGGGACTGTATGAGGCAGACCAGCTAGTGCACCAATATTTCTTGCCATATTCAAGCCTTGCTCTGCTTCAGGCATTGCACAGCCAATAATTAAGTCATCTATATTTCCTTCATAATTTCCTGCTCGTTTTAATGTTTCTTTTACTACTAGTGCTCCTAAATCATCAGGTCTGACGTTAGCGAGTGAACCTTTTTTCGCTTTTCCGACCGGTGTACGGGCACCTGCGACGATTACCGCTTCTCTCATCTCGTTCCCTCTCCTTTATTTTGTTAAGTTTTCTGTTTCCCTTAATCTATTAATCTATTAGTTACGGAGTGGTTTTCCTTTTAAAAGCATATGCTGCATACGTTGCTGAGATTTTGGTTCTGCAATAAGCCTTAAGAATGCTTCCCTTTCCAGGTCTAACATGTATTGCTCATCCACTACAGTTCCATGAGGCACTTTTCCGCCTGCAATGACATAAGCAAGTTCTTTTGCTATTTTTAAGTCATGATCAGAAATATAGCCTGACAAATGCATTGCTTGTGCGCCTAATAATAATGCCGCATAACCTGTCTCTCCAACGACTGGAAATTGACTTCTTGCAGGTGCTCTGTAGCCTCTATCAGCTAGCGATAATACAGCTTGCTTCGCATCATATATTAAGTGATCACCGTTTATACTGATGCCATCTGCAGCTCCTAGGAAATTATTATCACGTGCTTCTGCGCCAGAAGTTGATACCTTTGCCATTGCAATCGTCTCAAAAACTTTATTTGCTACATTTTGAAGGTCAAATGTAACACCCGCCGGCAGTCCTGCTAAATGTTTTAGATACAATGATTTATTTCCTGCTCCCCCAGGTATCAGGCCGACTCCTGCTTCAACTAATCCCATATATGTCTCACTTGAAGCCTGGATATGAGCCGCGCTTAAGCAAACCTCTGCTCCTCCGCCTAGCGTCATACCGAATGGTGCAGCAACAACTGGTTTCGAGCTGTACTTAATTTTCATCATCGCATTTTGGAATTGACGAATGACCATGTCTAGCTCATAGAAATTATCATCTTGTGCTTCCATTAACATCATGCCGATATTTGCACCGACACAGAAGTTTTTGCCTTGGTTAGAAATCACAAGTCCTTTATAATTCTTTTCGACCTCGTCAATGGAAAAGTTTATCATTTGAATAATATCAAGACCTATCGCATTGCTTTTTGAATGAAATTCCAAGATAGCGACGTCATCGCCAAGATCAATTAAGCTAGCCCCTGTATTTTTCTTAATTACTCCCTTTTGCTGCTTAATCTGTTTAAGGTTAATCACTTTCATGTTTTGCTTCATTTGTTGATATTCACCATTGCTATAGAAGTAAAGGTTCCCTTCTTCCTCTTTATAGAAAGAATGGATTCCATTGTCGATCATTTCTTGAATCCATAAAGGAATTTCTGCTCCTTCAGACTTCATTTTTTCAACCGATTGCTCAACGCCGATTGCATCCCATGTTTCAAATGGGCCCATCTGCCAGCCGAATCCCCATTTCATTGCTTCATCAATCGCCACTATATCGTCCGCAATTTCGCCAAATAACTCAGCGGAATAAAGCAGTGCCGGACTTAATACATTCCATAGTAATTTGCCTGCACAATCGTCCGCATATACAAGCGCTTTCATTTTATTAACAGTCCCTTTTTGCTGTTTTGCAAGTTCAACTGCTTGTGTTTTCAACTTTTTACGAGGCCCGTATTCTAAAGTTTCTGGATCAAGCTCTAAAATTTCCTTCCCTTGCTTTAAGAAAAAACCTTGGCCAGATTTACTGCCTAGCCAGCCTTTATCAAGCATTTTTTGGATAAAATCTGGGATTTCAAATACGTCTTTTTCCTTTCCTTCAACTTGGTCATATACGTTTTTAGCTACATGTGCGAATGTATCTAATCCAACAACATCCAATGTCCTAAATGTAGCACTTGACGGCCTGCCAATTAAAGGACCAGTAATTGAGTCTACTTCACCAACGCTGTATCCTCCTTTAAGCATTTCTTGTACAGTTACTAACAAGCCATAGGTACCTATTCTGTTTGCAATAAAATTGGGTGTATCCTTCGCTTCTACAACACCTTTTCCAAGTACATCCTCACCAAACTCCTTCATATATGTAAGGACTTTAGCATCGGTCGCAGATGTTGGAATCACTTCTAATAATTTTAAGTAACGCGGAGGATTAAAGAAATGTGTACCTAGGAAATGCTTTCTGAAATCTTCAGAACGCCCTTCTGCCATTGCTTCAACCGAAATTCCTGATGTGTTCGAGCTTACAATGCTTCCAAGACGGCGATATTGGTCAACTTTTGAGAACACTTCTTTCTTTACATCAAGGTTTTCAACAACTACTTCAATGATCCAGTCAACCTCTTTTAAACGCTCCATATCATCCTCAAAGTTACCTGCTTCAATTAGTGCGATATTCTTTTTGGAGGTTAGCGGTGCTGGTTTTTGCTTTAATAATTTTTGTTTTCCAGCTTCACTGATTTTGTTGCGGACTTGCTTATCTTCAAGGGTTAGCCCTTTTGCTTTTTCAGCATCTGTTAATTCGCGAGGAACAATATCTAATAGTAGTGTCGGTATTCCAATATTAGCTAAATGAGCCGCAATACCTGAACCCATGACTCCTGACCCAAGGACAGCAGCTTTTTTAATTTGTTGGATCAACTTTATTTCCTCCTTCAATTTTGAATGAATACTCATTCATTTTTCCTAAAAAAAAATATCTGAAGAATGAGTATGTTGTTGTTATATACAATAATAAAATATTTAAAAAATTTAATCAATCATTTCACCATCGAAAATTGAAAATTTTTTAAATTTAATTTTCCATAGAAAAGCACAGTAAAAATAAATGATTTGGATAACCTAACATTGGAGGTGATGTGAAATGGCAAAAATGAAAAAGAATCCTTCGAGAGCTGGCATTAGCGCAGCAAGCGTAAAAGGCAATGCAGGTCCCGGTGTTGAAGAAACTAAAAATAAAGTAAATAGCCAAAATAATCAATTTAAAAAATAACTGCTTTCTCTCTCTCACATCAATCGATTCACAATAGCTTAACATTCGTGAGTATGATGATGTTGGATATTATATAAAAATAGAAAATGGAGGCGAAAAAATGCAACAACAAAACACAAATTTCTCTAATCAGCAAGGTGTCATGCAGCAGCCGCCAGTCATGGTATCTACAAAAGATGCTCTTTACTTTAATGATATGCTTTCATGGAATTTACTTGCTATGAAAAAAGCCCATTTTTATGCACAACATTGTCAAGATCCGCAATTAAAGGCCGCTTTTGAACAATGTGGACAAATGCATCAACGTCATTATGAGCGAATTCTCCCTCATCTGAATGGACAAAGTCCACAATTCACAGGAATGCAACAATAAAAAGGAGGCGAATGACTTGAGCCAAAATCAGAAAAAGGTCCAAAATCCTGAAAAACAAATTGCGAAAACACCTGAAATGAATGACAGAGACTTTACAAATGATCTTTTAGCCACAGAAAAGTATATGAGTGATTCTTATTCGATTTATTTAAATGAAGCTAGTAATCAGAGTCTGTATGAAGATTTTTTATCCATCTTTACAGAAACTAAAAACGAGCAGCGCCATCTGTATAACTTAATGTTTGAACGAGGCTGGTATTCTTTAGATGCAGCTGATCAACAAAGCCTGCAACAATCCTATCAGCAATTCCAAGGGTACTCTAACCAATTCCCTTATGGAAATAATGGCGGCATCCAATAAGCAATAATCTCTTTAGGTCTGATAGAAAGAATAATGAGGCTTCAGAATGTAGGTAAAAATCAACTTCAGGCTGATTGACCGTGTTTGTCGCATTCATAGCGCAAGCGTGTGTCAACAGCCTGTAACTTTACTATTATTTATTTTTTTCTATTTTCATCATTTAACTGCTTTATTTCTAAAATAATTTCTTTAAGCCCACTCTTTCCTTCCGGATATACTTCATTCCAATGCTTTACTAAATGGGGCATTTGTTTTGCGATAAAAGAATATATGACCCATATTTGCACCTTTTCTTTTAATTCTGGATTTGTCTCTCCTAATAAGAGCTCTGTATACTTCTCCATCAGCCCATCTATTTGCTCAGTTAAATTTTGCTTCACCTTCATTCCCTCCTATCAGTTTATGTTCATTAAAGATAACATGAACCAATTATTAGAAAAACACAAGCAATTCCATGATGCATTCATAACCTTACCAAAGTTGGAAACAATAAGTTGAAACATCGTTAAAAGTGTATGCCTTCAGAGCGAAATGAATGTAAGCATACTTTCAATATAGTGAAATTTCCATCGGTGAGAGGTTCTTCTTCATCCCCACTGATGGTTAGTCCCGTTCTGCTGTCGATAGGATCTCCATTATGCTTCGACTAATCGACAGTTCGAACACGTTTAGTTCAAATATACCTTTGAAATCTGGCTTTTACGGGAAGTTGATTCCCCACTCCTCCTTAAAGTCTTAAAGTACGGGTCTTACAGCCCGTTAATACGGGATAAATCAAATTTGCGTTCGGTTATCCACATTCTAAATTGATGGTGATTTTAATGAGCATATGGGATAAATTCAAAAAAAAAAATGAGGACTGGAAAGTACTTTTAAAACAATCAACGGATTATCAATCGACCTATTATATTAACAAAAAGACGAATAACCGTTTTGGCTTTCACTTTTTTTCGACCTTAATCGATGAACAAATTATCCAGGAAAGTGCATTGCCGCCGCTACTTAATGAAGAATTTAAAACATTAGATGACATAAAAAAAATAGTTCCAATTGCAGATGTTCAAATTTTAGAGGACACTACGAAAATTGAGGAAAAACTATTAAATGGTTATGTCATGATTACCATGGATTCAGACAAGAAAAAATATGCCTTTGTGGCCGCTCAAAAAGAAATTGTTCGCAGTCTGAGCCAGCCTGAAATAGAATTCTCTGTCATTGGACCGAAAGAAGCTTTTGTCGAATCTATTGGGCAAAATTTAAACCTGATTAGAAAAAGACTGCCTATAAAAGAACTTATTTCGCAAGAATTCACAGTAGGAGAATTATCTAAAACACGTGTAGCCGTTTTACATATTGAAGGTCTGACAAATAAAGAAAATGTCGATACAGTAAAGCAGCGGTTAGAAAATATTAAGATTGATTCAATTTCTGATAGTTCATATATTGTTGAACTTCTCAGTGACAATTCGAATTCTTTATTCCCGCAGCTGCTTGATACTGAAAGACCAGACCGTGTCGCTGCTATTCTTGCAGAAGGGAAAATAGCCATTATCGTTGATGGCTCGCCGCATGTGCTAATCGCGCCTACAACATTAATTGAGTTTTTTAGTGCATTTGAGGATTATTTTTTAAACTGGATTATCGCTTCATTTTTCCGACTGGTCAGGGTATTTGCAGTTTTCTTTTCCATTTTGGTTACACCCATTTACGTCGCCGCTCTCACCTATCATTTTGAGCTTGTACCTGCCGATTTGTTAGGGACATTAGTTACATCACGAAGAGCGATTCCATTGCCGCCTATACTTGAAGCTTTATTCCTCGAACTGACGATCGAACTATTAAGAGAGGCTGGTGCACGGCTGCCAACAAAAGTTGGCCAAACAATCGGTATCGTTGGCGGTATTGTTATTGGTACAGCATCGGTTGAAGCTGGATTGACTAGTAATGTTCTGCTTATATTCGTAGCATTAGGCGCACTGGCATCTTTTACAACTCCAGTCTACAAAATGAGCAATACAATTAGGGTGCTCCGGTTCCCTTTTCTGCTGTTCGCACAGATATGGGGCATGTTAGGAATTGTGTTTTGTTTTTGCATTTTAACTGCCCATTTGCTGCGATTAACTTCACTTGGCAGACCATTTCTTGCGCCGATATATCCGTTAAGAATAAAGGATATGAAAGATTCTGTCATCAGGTCCCCGCTGCAAAATATGAGCAGAAGGCCATCTGTTTTGAGGACGCAGAATCCATATCGTTTTAATTCAAAAAAAGCGAAACATAATAAAGATATCGATGAATGATCGATTATCGGGGAGTGAATAAAAGATGGACAGTCATGTTGTTCCAGAAACTTCAAAAGTTTCGCCCTTTCTTCTCTTTTACATCATTATATCTATTCAAATCGGAGTCGGTGTTCTCGGATATCAGCGTGTTATTGCAGAACATGCAGGCTATGACGGGTGGATTTCCATTTTAATAACGGGTATTGCAGTTCATATCGTTATGTGGATGATGTTTAAAATGGCTGAGACAACTGATGGAGACATTATTAAAGTTCATCAATATGTTATAGGGAATATTGCCGGTAAAATCATCAGCTTTCTCCTTATTATTTATTTTATGCTTTATATTTTAGTCATTTTATTAAACTACATTCAGGTCATCCAAATATGGATGTTTCCTGATTTAAGTACTTTCTGGTATACACTAGCATTTATGGCGCTCTGTACATATGTCGTATTTGGAGGCTTTCGAACCGTTGTTGGTGTCTCATTTTTTGGAATGGTCTTACCTGCCTATTTACTAATTACGTTAGTATTTACATTTAGGTATTCAAACTTTACACAGATTTTGCCTATCCTTGACCATTCCTTAATCGATTTGCTCACAGCCTCGTACCATATGTCACTTACTTTCGTTGGATTTGAGATCATATTATTTGTATACCCTTTTATTAAGGAACCCCAGAAGTCAAAAAAGTGGGCCCATTTAGCTGTTTTAGTGACTACATTGTTTTATACTTTTTTAGCGATATTAACCTTTGCCTATTTTTCGGAAGGTCAGCTGCAAAAAACAGTTTGGGCTACTTTATCCATGTGGCAAATTGTTCAGCTTCCATTTGTCGAAAGATTTGAATACATAGCTGTAGCAAACTGGAATCTAATTATTCTCCCCAATATATGTCTATCGCTTTGGGTAGCATCACGACTGATTAAACGGACTATTCATCTAAAACAAAGAAAAGGAACAGTAATTATTGCAGCGATTATTCCACTAATAACCTTGCTATTTAAAACGGGTGAACAAGTACAGAAATTATCTGAAATAACACAGAAAATAACATTTGGATTTGTCTTCGTCTATATCCCGTTATTATTCATTGCCACAATGATTGCTAAAAGGGTGAAAAAACAGTGAAAAAATTTCTGATCCTATTAATAATGGTCATTTTCTTAAGCGGTTGTGTAGAGAAAAGGATTGTTGATGAAATTAATATTGCTATTGCGTCTGGCTTTGACCCAAGTGATGGAGATAAGAAATTCAAAACTACTTTTCTTATGCAGGATTTTCAAGAAGATATGTCAGTGCAGAACCGTACCATAACTAGTGAGGGAGATGTACGGAGAGAAATATTAATCGGCTCAAATAGACAATCTCCTTCTCCAGTTGTTGTGGGCGGTATGCGTTTAACCCTCTTTGAAAAATCGATTGCAAAAAAAGGGATTAAAGATTATATAGATACGTATCAGCGCGATGCAACAATTGGGACAAGAATCTTTTTTGCAACAACGGAAGGAAAGACGGAGGAATTATTAAAAGGAAACTATGGTCCTCAAGGGAACGGTTCTTTCATCTCTGATCTCATTGAACACAATATTAGGCAGGGAGATGTGCCGAAAACAAATCTTGCTTCTTTTTTGCAAGATTATTACCAGAAAGGCAAAGACGTATATTTACCGCATATAAAAAAAATTAATGATAAGAATGTGGATATAAGTGGTTTAATGTTATTTAAAGGGTCGAAGGCTCTTTATATTCTTCCTAGTGACAAAATGTTCTATTTTAAATTGCTAGTCGATCGCTACAGCAAGGGAGAGTTTACGGTCAGTTTAGAAGATGGCAGCGAGGCTTCCGTTCATAGTATTATTTCTAAGCACAGGCTAAAGATGGATAAAAAAGACCCTTTACACCTTTCCATTGAAATTAATATAAAAGGGAATATTAAAGAATACACCGGCAATAAACTGAACCCTAAAATTATTGAAGCAATCACCAAAAATCTTGAAGAAAAAGTAGAAAAGGAATGCATCCAGCTAGTAAAAGAGTTTCAAGAGAAAGAGATTGACCCTGTTGGTATTGGCGCTTACTACAAAACCCAGATACGCGGTTTCGACTATGAAAAATGGAAGCAGACGTACACTGATTTATCGGTAGATATTAAAAGTGATGTGGAAATTATTGAAACTGGCGCTACTTATTAACTGAAAAAAGCGGTACCTGTCGTATAGGTATCCGCTTTTATTTTGTTAACTTGTACTTGAAAACATATATTTCTTATAGTGATATCTTATCGAAAAAATCAATCCCATTGCAAGCATATTCCCCATCAAGGAACTTCCACCATAACTTATGAATGGAAGCGGTATGCCTGTAATAGGCAATACGCCAATAGTCATTCCAATATTCTGGAATACGTGGAATGTAATCATACTTATGACACCGACACAAATATAAGTATAAAAAGAGTTTTTAGTTTCCATGCCTACCTTTGTTATATGATAAATTAACAAGAAAAACAGGCTGATTAATATACTTGCGCCTACAAAGCCAAATTCTTCGCCAATTATACTAAAAATAAAGTCGGAATGGCTTTCTGGCAAATATACTTCACGCGTGCCAAATCCTTTGCCTGTTGTTTCTCCTGAGCCAATGGCAAGCAATGATCTTGTGAGCTGAAAACCCGTTGAACTCTGGTAATTATAAGGGTCCAGCCACGAATAGATTCTACCAAGTTGATAGGTTTTTACGCCAAGGTACTTTTCTAATAATTCAGGATGCCAAATAACAAAATAAAAAATAGTAGATGCCAAAGCCACGCCTGTCCCAAAAATAGGGGCAAGAATTTTCCAGCTTATGCCCGAAATAAAAATCATCCCAAGCATGATAGAAATAAACACGAGTCCTGTTCCTAAATCTGGCTGCATCATTATTAGTATTAACGGAAGACCTGTCAGCACTAAAATTTTCATTAATAACGTAAAATCTGTTTTCACCGTTTTAACGAGATGCTTTTGATGATGATCATCTATCACTTTAGCTAAAGTGATAATAATAAAGACCTTTACGAGTTCTGCAGGCTGAATTTGTCCCATCACAGGAAAGCGTATCCACGCCTTTGCCCCGTTAATAACTGGGGCAATACTTTCAGGAGCAACAATCAGAAAGCCTAGCATCAATAGTCCAAATCCATAAACATACCATGCAATCTTCTTTAATTGATCCGAATCCAGTGTAATTACTAGTGCGATTATGCCAATACCAACTATATACCAAACAATTTGTTTAAGAAAAAAATTATCTCCGTATTGACCAGTAGTTTGTGCACTATAGATGGAAACACAGCTAGCCAAAAACAATAAAAACAATATTAAAACTAACGTATAATCCAGTTTTGGTGGGGTAGTTCTATTAGAAGTCATTATTCAATCTCCTTATAAAAGGCACATTATCCATGTGCAAAAACAAAAAATCCAGTTGTTCATTGTAGAAATAAATTAAGATTGTGTACAATAGTTCATTATATTTTTATTATGTCAAAATCACAACTACTAACCACCAATGGAATCATTTTCCTAATCATTAAATATTTCATTTGACCCTGTACTAAAGTATCGTTGACTAATGTCATCTCGCATCCACGCTATATTATTCGGTACCTGCGGGATAAAATATCCGATGAAGATGGGGGTTGTCACATAACGGGGGACAATTTTCGTATAAACCTCGCCCTTATGCCTGTAAAAAAATAAATTATAGCTGTTACAGCTAAACGGAAAGTCATTTAAGATATACCTTGCTGCCAACTGAATATATTTGGCAAATGCAGTGATAGCATTCATGCTTCCGAGCTTCACATTTAATTCGTAAAACCCTACTCTCGGCAAGGTAGAAATCGAAAATACTGCTCCATCCTTCTCATCTATGACTAAGCCTGCAAAATCGCGATCTTCAACTTTTTCCTGATAATTTATATCTTTTAACCCTACAATCTGCATATGAGGATGGGCAATGCTTCCTCCAGAGAATGGTCCGTGGTTTTTAAAGAAAATAACTGATTCAAAATCACCGGTTTTCTCCATCTCTTGCCAATGATTTAAACCAAAAGTAATTAATTTTATTAAATGCTCTTCTGAGTATGTTGAAAGTTCCCCATCGCACTCATCAGTTTCAATTAATACCGTTTGATGAGCATTTTCCAATACTGGGAACTTATTTTTCAGCAAAATAATGGAGTCCTCTACTGCGATAATATCAGTAAGCTGATCTCGTTGGCAGAATGGACAAATTTGTTCTTTATTGCGGATACTATTCGGTTTCTTTACGCCAATGCCTGTATTGAAAAATAAATGAGTATTTGACATGCCTTTTCTCTCCCGCTTTCATACTTACATATATATTATAAAGCTCTTTTGCTAAAGAATGTGATATTTTAATCTTTTCATATATTATTTTCGCGTTAAAAAAGGATATCTGAATGATGTCAGATATCCTTTTTATCTTATTCTACTGTCAATTCCTTTTCAATATGCTCATGAAGGCCTTCTTCGTTTTCAACATGAACAACCACTTTATACTTACCACTAGCTTTGAAGGTATGAGACGTTTCATAGTCGCCTGCATTCTCCTCTTCCATATCTACCCATGCAACTTGATGTTCATCCTTATTATTGACGATTTCTAATCTAACCATCGCACCTTCAAGTGCTTTTTCTTCATGAAGAATCGTTGCCTTTAGATTTGCTGCTTTATTTGCCTGAAGCTTGTCAGGTGCTTCCAAAGTGATTGCTACACTGTCGGAATGTCCATGGTCATGTCCATCTGCGTCTGCTTCATCACCATGATCATGATGTTCTTGTTCCTCCGCATCTCCAACTATGATCTGCTTTTGCGGCATTGTATGCATGCTTCTTGCAGTTACATGTGATTGCACTAAATAAACACCGTCTTCAGAAAATGTCTTTGCGGCAATATACCTTCCATCCGCATCATGTGTAGAATTGATTACCTCACTATCTTCCTTCTGGCCTTCTTTCCATATTTCAAATTTTACCTCATCAGCATCTTCAACAGCTTCCTCACCTTGAGTGACTGTTACACTTAAAGTAACTTCTTCATCTTTATCTGCTGTTTCAGGTATATCTAAATTTGCCTCTATTGCTGCTGGTACTTCGCCATTATTCGATTCAGTTTCTTCATTTGATTGACCGCATCCTGCTATAACAAGCATACTAATAAATAAAACGAACATCCACTTCTTCAAACTACTCCCTCTTTCTATATATAATTGTCTTAAATATACAATTAAATTGTGATAGAACAATGAAATCTAATAGAATTCTTTAAGCTAACAATATTCATTATAACCTAATAAATCAAAATGGAAAGAAACAATAGGATTTTAGCACTTTTTATGTTTAAATGAAATGTAAAAATGGAGATGAACTGAATGAAGCTAGCTATTGTTACCGGCGCATCAAAAGGACTCGGGGCTTCCATTGCCGAACAGTTATTAGATGCAGGTTTAGGGGTATTCACTTTATCCCGGACTAAAAATAAAAGACTAGAAGAAAAATCTCGACAATCAACAAAAATATATAAGCACTTTACTTGTAACTTAGCATCCGTCAACGATATTGAACAAACCATGTTACAAATGATTGTATCCGGCCATAACCTAAATATTTCTACCATCTATTTATTTAATAATGCAGCTGTAATTAAGCCAATTGCCAATGCAGGATCCATCAATCATTCCGATCTCATTCACCACACACAAGTTAATTTCAACGCTCCCGTAATGATAACAAATATGTTACTAAAGCAAGCAAAAGTTCCTTGTCAAATCATTAATATTTCTTCAAGTGCCGGCGAAAGGCCACTTCAAGGTTGGAGTATTTACAATAGCATGAAAGCAGCTATCAATATGTTTACAAAAACGGTTGCATTGGAACAAAAATCCGCCGGAACAGACCACAAAATCATTTCATTTAACCCAGGAATCATGGATACTCCAATGCAGGAAACGATTCGTTCGTCCACACGAGAAGCATTCCACGATCTTGAAAGATTTAAAAGCTATAAAGAGAAGGGGCTTTTACAAAGTCCAGACAAAGTTGCCTCTGCCTTACTTAATCTTTGTTTACACGAAGAGATGATAAGCGGCCACATCTATGATATTTCTGATTTATAATAATTTCTTTGTTTAATTTGTACTTACATTGGACATACTAATCTTACAAGTGTATAAATCCCCCTTTTATTTGCTTCCATTTGGAAGCATTTTTTTTTGCAATATAGAAGAGAGATTCATATTCCTAAGATCCTTTCATATTTCACACGTAAATGGGAACACTAACCATTGAAGAAAGGAGTAGATCTTATGACTAAAAAATATAATAACGGCAGCAAAAACCAAAACTCTCCTAAAGGAAATCAAGATGCCAGCATAAGCGGCGACAACAGTAAAGGTAATAAACGAAATAAGGATCAGAGCGATAAAACAGACAAAATATAAACTCAAAAAGCAGCGAAATGGACTTCGCTGCTTTTGCTTTTAATCAGCCTAATTTTTCATCATATGTGTTCCTTGCTATTAATAATATACTCAAAAATGAATATAAAATTTTATTAGTATGTTAATTTCCATTATAATGAAAAAGAAATCTCAGTCTGCAGACTTAATTAGATTTCATTCTATAGCTCAATTCTTTCTCATCATTTTTTCTATAAAATAAAGATATCTTAAATGAAAGCAGGTATGGCTGTGAAAAGAATTTTGCTTATCTTTGCCATTATGATTGGTTTATATATTATTTTCATCAACACTCCCAGCTGGTTATCGTTCGGAAAAAACGGCACAAACGCTGAAGAAATTAACAATGTTGAATTAATTAAAATGGATATTTCATCTGCAAGAAGCATCATTATTCCAGAGAGCAGGGATAATGTCGAAGTAATTGTTGATGGAAGAGGTCATGCAAGTGTAGACAAAAAAGGAGATACTTTAGAGGTCATTTATAAACGCAATTGGATGGATGGCTTATCATTTTTTAATAATAGTGCCGAAGTAAAAGTATTTATTCCCGAAAACTATGAAGAAGAGATGCAAGTAAATGTTGGCTCAGGTTCAATTAAGCTAGCTGGAGACTCTGAGAAAACCCCCCTTAAACTTAAAGCGCTTGATGTTAATATGAGTTCTGGAAATGTAGAATTATCGAACCTTGAAGTAGATAGCTTTAAACACGAAGGCTCATCAGGGAAGCTGAGTATTGATAGTATGACTGTTCAATCGAGTGATATTAACATGAGCTCTGGTATTGGTAGAATCACTAATTACACCGGTGAACTTGATGCCGATATTTCTTCTGGAAAAATGGATATTCATTTGAAAGAATTAACGGGAGACATGAATATTTCTGCAAACTCAGGAGCAATCACACTAGATGTCCCCAATAATAGCGACTTTACCTTAAAGGGAAAAACAGGCAGCGGACATATCTCATCTAAGCTAGCGCTTGATAAACAGGTAGAATCTAAAGGGGAGCTAGAAGGATCAATGGGCACTGGAAAGCATCAAATTAAATTGACTGTTTCAAGTGGGTTTGGAGAAATAAGATAATATGGTTTAACTAAACACATAATAGAAGCTATTGAAAATGAATTAAAAATCAGCGAGGGAATTATTCATATTCCTTAGCTGTTTTTTTGCCTAAAACTTTCACATACGAAAAAACCGATAAATCTAAATTAGATTTATCGGTTTTTTACGCGCCTTAGAGGATTCGAACCTCTGACCGACAGCTTAGAAGGCTGTTGCTCTATCCTGCTGAGCTAAAGGCGCAAATATGTAATTTAAATAAAAATGGCTCCGCAGGTAGGATTCGAACCTACGACCGTTCGGTTAACAGCCGAATGCTCTACCACTGAGCTACTGCGGAATAGGATTATATAATGGTGGGCCTAAATGGACTCGAACCATCGACCTCACGCTTATCAGGCGTGCGCTCTAACCAGCTGAGCTATAGGCCCCTATTGGAGCGGGTGAAGGGAATCGAACCCTCATCATCAGCTTGGAAGGCTGAGGTTTTACCACTAAACTACACCCGCAATTAAATAAAGAGCAGAAATACCGGTGGTCGGGGTCGAACCGACACTCCAGAAGGAACACGATTTTGAGTCGTGCGCGTCTGCCAATTCCGCCACACCGGCATAAAAGGCAACACCCGGATTTGAACCGGGGATAAAGGTTTTGCAGACCTCTGCCTTACCACTTGGCTATGCTGCCATACACTGGGCTAGCAGGATTCGAACCTACGAATGACGGAGTCAAAGTCCGTTGCCTTACCACTTGGCTATAGCCCATTAATATTAAAATTATGGGGCGGCTGATGGGAATCGAACCCACGAATGTCGGAACCACAATCCGATGCGTTAACCACTTCGCCACAACCGCCATAAACTTTGGCAGGGGTAGTAGGAATCGAACCCACATCAAAGGTTTTGGAGACCTTCGTTTTACCATTAAACTATACCCCTATCATGGTGGAGGGGGGCAGATTCGAACTGCCGAACCCGAAGGAGCGGATTTACAGTCCGCCGCGTTTAGCCACTTCGCTACCCCTCCATATACTATTAACATAAAACTTAAAAAGGTGGCTCAGGACGGAATCGAACCGCCGACACAAGGATTTTCAGTCCTTTGCTCTACCGACTGAGCTACTGAGCCATATACATTGAAAAAATGGCGGTCCGGACGGGACTC
>NZ_PISD01000020.1 GCF_002835735.1 Cytobacillus horneckiae
AATCCTACCTGCGGAGCCATATGGAGAGCTGTCCGAGTGGCCGAAGGAGCACGATTGGAAATCGTGTAGGCGGTTTATAGCTGTCTCAAGGGTTCAAATCCCTTGCTCTCCGCCATTTAATTTATAAATATTTAAAATATGGCCCCTTGGTCAAGCGGTTAAGACACCGCCCTTTCACGGCGGTAACACGGGTTCGAATCCCGTAGGGGTCACCATTAATGGAGGATTAGCTCAGCTGGGAGAGCATCTGCCTTACAAGCAGAGGGTCGGCGGTTCGATCCCGTCATCCTCCACCATTTGAAACATTATTATGTCGCGAGATAGATCAAAGAGCGATTTATCAATGATTTTGCTGCGAGTTGTTTCGATGAATAAGCTGTCTTCAGAGGAAGAAACAGAAAATATTATTATCGCGGGGTGGAGCAGTCCGGTAGCTCGTCGGGCTCATAACCCGAAGGTCGCAGGTTCAAATCCTGCCCCCGCAATCTGGTCCGGTAGTTCAGTTGGTTAGAATGCCTGCCTGTCACGCAGGAGGTCGCGGGTTCGAGTCCCGTCCGGACCGCCATTTTATACATAAATTTCAATTGTTTTAAAATTTTATCCTTTAACATTTATGGCTCAGTAGCTCAGTCGGTAGAGCAAAGGACTGAAAATCCTTGTGTCGGCGGTTCGATTCCGTCCTGAGCCATCATTTATGCCGGCCTAGCTCAATTGGTAGAGCAACTGACTTGTAATCAGTAGGTTGGGGGTTCAAGTCCTCTGGCCGGCACCATTCATATTTATATGGAGGGGTAGCGAAGTGGCTAAACGCGGCGGACTGTAAATCCGCTCCTTCGGGTTCGGCAGTTCGAATCTGCCCCCCTCCACCATAATAGGGGTATAGTTTAATGGTAAAACGAAGGTCTCCAAAACCTTTGATGTGGGTTCAATTCCTACTACCCCTGCCAATATGGCGGTTGTGGCGAAGTGGTTAACGCATCGGATTGTGGTTCCGACATTCGTGGGTTCGATTCCCATCAGCCGCCCCATTTTTTTAGTTGGAAATAAGAACATAATACATACTAAATACATAAAGTATATAAATGGGCTATAGCCAAGTGGTAAGGCAACGGACTTTGACTCCGTCATTCGTAGGTTCGAATCCTGCTAGCCCAGCCATCTGCGGAAGTAGTTCAGTGGTAGAACATCACCTTGCCAAGGTGGGGGTCGCGGGTTCGAATCCCGTCTTCCGCTCCATATATATACATTAAGGCGGCATAGCCAAGTGGTAAGGCAGAGGTCTGCAAAACCTTCACCACCGGTTCAAATCCGGTTGCCGCCTCCATACTTAATTCATATTGTTTTGCCGGGGTGGCGGAACTGGCAGACGCACAGGACTTAAAATCCTGCGGTAGGTGACTACCGTACCGGTTCGATTCCGGTCCTCGGCACCACTTAACTTAATAATTCTTATGCCGGTGTGGCGGAATTGGCAGACGCGCACGACTCAAAATCGTGTTCCTTCTGGAGTGTCGGTTCGACCCCGACCACCGGTACCATTATTAAGTTTGCGGGTGTAGTTTACTGGTAAAACCTCAGCCACGAGCGAAGCATCCATGAATGATCTACGAGTTGCCTCGACGCATATACATCGTTGATTATGCTTGAAGAGGAAGAGGCATAAAGTGAAAAAGAAAAATTCAATTTAATATTTTTTTCAAAGTTTGCGGGTGTAGTTTAGTGGTAAAACCTCAGCCTTCCAAGCTGATGATGAGGGTTCGATTCCCTTCACCCGCTTATATAATGAATATAATAGCATTCCCAACGTGGAATGCTATTTTTTATGAGGTGTTTTATTGGTTACTATAACTATCATTTTAAAAAGAAACAATCTAAATACTTAAGTATCGTGAATACACAATCTTGAGAATGAAGCGAATTTATTCCTTTGAAGCTTCAAAATATGAATGTCTTCATGTGAATAAAAGGAGTTTATTCCTCTGAAGCTCCAAAATATGAATGTCTTCAGGTGAATAAATGGGGTTTATTCCTCTAAAGCTTCAAAATATGAATGTCTTCAGGTGAATAAATTTGGTTTATTCCTCTAAAGCTCCAAAAAATGAATGCCTTCATGTGAATAAATGGGGTTTATTCCTCTAAAGCTTCAAAATATGAGAGCCTTCAGGTGAATAAATAGGGTTTATTCCTCTAAAGCATCAAAAAATGAATGCCTTCATGTGAATAAATGGGGTTTATTCCTCTAAAGCTTCAAAATATGAATGTCTTCAGGTGAATAAATTTGGTTTATTCCTCTGAAGCTTCAAAATATGAATGCCTTCAGGTGAATAAAAGGAGTTTATTCCTCTAAAGCTCCAAAAAATGAATGCCTTCAGGTGAATAAATGGGGTTTATTCCTCTAAAGCTCCAAAATATGAATGCCTTCAGGTGAATAACCTAATTCTATTTCTCACAATCTCCCCTAAAAATGAGAAACTTCAAGTGATTACAAGAATCTATTAAAACAGACGACATAAATGGTGTGAGACGCAGCTTAAAAGATATTGACAGATCATCCTTTTTTCGTTACAATCCAGAATGAGGTTGATAATCATTATCAACTATTTTATTCAACTAGTAAACTTCTGAAACTGCTATTGATGAGGAGGATCATCTTGTCTAGATTATTTACTGAAGATTTAAGAATTGCCTACGGAGATCAAGTGATTGTCAAAGATTTAAATATGTTAATTCCAGACGGGAAAATAACTGCTATTATTGGACCGAATGGATGTGGAAAGTCTACGGTATTAAAAACGGTAGCTCGGATTATCCAAGCTAAATCAGGTTCCGTCTTCCTAGATGGCAAACAAATAAGTAAAGAGTCGACAAAAAGCATAGCGCAAAAGATGGCTATTCTCCCACAATCACCAGATGCCCCAGAAGGACTTACAATAGGTGAGCTTGTATCATATGGCAGATTTCCATATCAGAGGGGGATGGGGAAACTAAACGACAAGGATCGCAATGTGATAGAGTGGGCTTTAAAAGCTACCGGCATTTCTGACTTCAAGGACAGAGAAGTAGATGCCCTATCAGGAGGCCAAAGACAGAGAGTATGGATTGCGATGGCATTGGCGCAGGAAACAGATATCATCTTATTAGATGAGCCAACTACATACCTTGATCTTTGTCATCAGCTTGAGGTACTTGAATTATTAAAGGAATTAAATGTATTAGAAAATAGAACGATTGTTATGGTTATTCATGACTTGAACCATGCAGCGAGATTCGCAGACCACTTAATTGCGATGAGAGCAGGTTCAATTGTTAAAAGCGGCAATGGGAAAGAGGTCATGACAAAACCGGTCTTGAGGGAAGTCTTCAACATTGATGCAGAAATCGGTATAGACCCTCGAACAAAAAAACCAATTTGCTTAACCTATGACTTAGTTTCATCCAACGCTTTAGCTCAGGAGCAAATTAGCTGAGTAAAAGCGGTTATTTTTTGCAATTAATTGAGAATGATTATTATTTATAATAGAATGATGGAGTTGAAGAATATGAAAAAGAGCTTTTTATTTGTTCTTATTTTACTTTTAGGTTTATTAGCAGCATGTGGCAATGGCAGTAAAGAGGAAGCAAATACAGGAGAGAAGAAAGACTCAGAAGCAGAGACTCGAATTTATGAATCCGAAGAAGGGGAAATAAAATTGCCAGCTAACCCTGAAAAGGTTGCCGTTGTTGGCTCTTCTTATACAGGGAATGTCCTTTCTTTAGGAATTACACCGATTGCGGTGGATAGCTGGGCAAAAGGGAATAAGTTTTTTGAAGACAAGCTTGATAATGCGGAACTCATTTCAGAGGACTCTTTTGAAAAGCTATTAGAGCTTGAACCAGATTTAATTATTACTTTTTCAACAGATAAAAACTTAGACAAATATAAGGAAATTGCACCAACAGTTGCATTAACTTATGAAAATTACGACTATCTTGAGCAGCATATTGAAATCGGGAAAATATTAGGAAAAGAAAAAGAAGCACAGGAATGGGTAGATGAATGGAAGAAAAAGACTGAGGCAGAGGGTCAAAAAGTAAAAGACGCTATTGGCGAAGATGCAACGATTATGGTCTTTGAAACATTTGGAAAAGACATGTATGTGTATGGAGATAATTGGGGGCGCGGCACGGAAGTCATTTATCAAGCCCTTGGATTAAAAGCTCCGAAAAGTGTTGAAGACGAAGCTTTTGGCCCTGGTTACTTGGCAATCTCATCAGAGGTTATTCCTAAATATGCTGGGGATTATATTTTCTTAGGTGACGGAGAAGGAGCCGATAATTCATTTACTGAAACAGATGTTTGGAAAGGAATTCCTGCAGTACAAAATGATCGCGTAATTGAATTTGACTCTGCTTCATTCTACTTTAATGATCCAATTTCACTTGAGAAAGAACTAGAGTTTATTGTAGATGAGTTAATTAAAGCAAAATAATTGTTGCCTGAGGAAGATTACAATGAAACATACAAAAAACAGTATGAATGACAAGAAATTTTATTCCCGGCCAGCAATAGGAACAATAGTATTGGCACTAAGCTTTCTGCTCCTTGCAGGTAGCTTAGTGCTTGCTGTTTCTGTCGGGGCTGCAAATATCGCTTTTTATGATGTTTGGAAAGCTGTCTTTTCTTATAATCATTCTAGAGAGGCAGACCAGATTATTATGAGCCTAAGGCTCCCCCGTGAGATAGGGGCAGCCGTTGTAGGAGCGGCGTTCGCTGTCAGCGGGGCAATCATGCAGGGGATGACAAAGAACCCTTTAGCAGATCCAGGACTGCTTGGCTTGAATGCGGGGGCAAGTTTAGGACTTGCTGTCGCTTTCTCGTATGTAAGTAATACAAACTATTTTACAATTATGATCTTTTCTTTTATCGGTGCAGGAATTGGTGCTGTGCTTGTTTTTGGAATCAGCTCTATGAAGCGGGGCGGAATGACGCCGTTAAGGATTACTTTAGCAGGAGCGGCTGTGACAGCACTTTTATCCTCTTTAGGGGAAGGTATCGCATTATTGAACAAGCTATCGCAAAGCATAGCATTCTGGACCGCTGGGGGCGTGTCAGGAACGACATGGGCACAGTTGAAAATAGTTGCGCCTACTGTTTTTATCGGTATTTTAATTGCTATTATTTTTTCTCGCAGTCTGACGATTTTAAGCTTTGGAGAAGATGTCGCTAAAGGTTTGGGCCAAAGGACATTATTGACTAGAATCATATTGATGGCTGTCGTTCTTATTCTGGCTGGAGCAGCTGTATCACTCGTAGGAGCCATCGCATTTGTAGGCTTATTTATTCCTCATATTGTCCGGTTTTTAGTTGGAACTGATTATCGTTGGATTATTCCATGTTCCGCAGTGCTTGGCAGTGTTTTTATGGTGCTTGCCGATACGGCAGCTAGAATGATTAATCCGCCATTTGAAACGCCTATGGGAGCCATTGTTGCTGTATTAGGCATCCCATTCTTCCTTTACCTTGCACGGAAAGGAAGGATGCTGACTTGATGAATCAGAAGAAATTGAAAAGGACAGGCATGATTATTTCTATTACGGCGATTTTACTGCTAATCGCCTTTATTATTAGCGTGGCAACAGGATTTGCCTCTATGTCACCACTAAGGCTTGTAAATACGCTGTTGGGACAAGGCACACCTAAGGAAGAGCTGATACTATTCACTTTCAGGCTTCCCCGTATTTTGGTGACAATTTTAGCAGGTGTCGGCCTGGCGATATCAGGTGCTATATTGCAAAGCATTACAAGAAACCCTTTGGCAGATCCGGGTATATTGGGAATCAATGCTGGGGCTGGTTTAGCTGTCGTATTTTTTGTGATGATTTTTGGCAGCGGCGCAGGCACTTATATTTATATCCTGCCATTATTCGCATTATGTGGTGGCATGATAACAGCGATTATTATTTATCTCCTCTCATTTAAAAAAGGAGAAGGGATTGATCCTGGGAGAATGCTTCTAGTAGGGGTAGGGCTTTCTACAGCCATCTCAGGAGCTATCCTGACGCTCGCTTCAAAAATTGCAAGAGAGGATTATGATTTCTTTGCCAATTGGATGGCTGGAAGAATATGGGGAGATGACTGGGTGTTTGTTTTGGCATTATTGCCATGGCTACTCTTACTGCTCCCATTAGTTTATCGAAAATCCAATGTACTAAATACGATGAGTTTAAATGAAAACCTTTCAATAGGACTTGGCGTTAAAGTTGAGAAAGAACGCTATATTTTGCTTTTAATTGCAGTGGCATTGGCTGCATCAGCGGTATCAGTTAGCGGAGGTATTGCTTTTGTAGGGCTGATGGCACCTCATATTGCCAGAAGTTTAGTTGGACCAAGACATCAGTTATATTTGCCGGTTGCGGCAATGCTTGGTGCCATCTTGCTTTTAATTGCTGATACGATTGGTAGGGTTTTACTGGACCCGAGCGGAATACCGGCTGGAGTTATTGTTTCTATTATTGGCGCACCATATTTTATGTATTTGATGGCAAAAAAATAAGAGAGTGCCTATTAGCACTCTCTTATTTCTATTTCTGCGGTCCCACCATGTACTTGCAGAAACATTTTCATTAAAGATTCAGTCATTTCCTTTGCTTCATCCATCGTTATTGAATGTCTTAAAAAGACAACCTGGATTGCTTCCTTTGTTTCTCCGTTCATTGCGGTTCTTTCAGAATCAACGAAAGGGCTGCCAAACGCTCCTTTTTCATCGCTTAATAATATCAGGTTATGCAGTGAATTGCTCCGTCCATTTAAGCCTATGTACGCTTCATTTTCTTCGCCTGTTCTTATGACGATATTGCCTTCAATTCTTGTTTTATCATATATTCCAATGGGAATTTCATATTTCATGGAAAAGAAATTATTAATATCTGTCGAGCTGTTTACACTTTGTAGGTAATTCTGTTTTTTGATTCTCCTGTAGAGTGCTTCTGCTGAATGGCGGTAACGGTTCGGATCTTTGCCAGCTTTTTTTAAAATCTGTCTCCACTCTTTAATCCCTTCAAAATCAGTTACATTTTTATCTTCCATATCAAAAAAGAGTGATTCCTGAAAAAGCTGGAGCCTGCCTTTAATCATTTGCGGCGATTTACCAACTGTAATATCATGATAGCGGATTATACCGATTTTAAATTGTGGAAATAATGAGCACAGATGTGGCGAGATACTGATTTCCAACGTTTTCACCTCCCATTTATTTATAAAATAGTTTATCATAAAAGGATGTCTAAAAAATAATGATTGAACCATAGATAACAGTAATTGTGAAAGAGAGGTTAACAAATGAAGATTTCCACCTTGAAAAATGACCTCATAGCTTATAGTAAGACGATTGGGATAGATAAAATAGGCTTTACTACTGCCTCTACCTTTAATGGATTACGAAATCGCTTAATGAAGCAGCAGGAGCTTGGCTATCAATCCGGATTTGAAGAGCCAGATATTGAAAAAAGAGTGAATCCGGCATTGCTAATGGATGAGCCGCAGTCAATTATTAGTATTGCCCTTGCTTATCCGACAAAAATGAAAACAAGGGTAGTGAGTAAACAAGGCGAACGTCGCGGAATATTTTGCCGGGCATCGTGGGGAGAAGATTATCATTTAGTCTTAAAGGACAGGCTAACTAAGCTAGAGGCATATTTAATAGAAAAGGTACCAGATGTTAAGTTCAAAGCGATGGTAGATACTGGAGAGCTTTCCGATAGAGCAGTGGCTGAACGGGCTGGTATTGGCTGGAGCGGTAAAAATTGCTCTATTATTACACCGGAGTTTGGTTCGTATGTATATTTAGGAGAAATCATTACAAACATTCCATTTGAGCCAGATACACCATTGGAGGATCGGTGTGGCACGTGCAATAAATGCATTGATGCTTGCCCCACAGGTGCGCTAGTACAAGGCGGTCAATTAAATGCACAGAGATGTATCTCATTCCTCACTCAAACAAAAGGGTTTTTACCTGATGAATTTAGAGATGAACTTGGAAATCGAATTTACGGCTGTGATACTTGCCAAACGGTCTGTCCAGAAAATAAGGGTAAAGATTTTCACTTCCATTCGGAAATGGAGCCGGATCCAGAGATTGTAAAGCCTCTTTTAAAACCATTATTGCGTATAAGTAACCGTGAGTTTAAGGAGAAGTTTGGGCGGCTGTCTGGATCATGGAGAGGAAAAAAACCTATTCAAAGGAATGCAATTATTGCGCTTGCGCATTTTAAGGACAAAACAGCTGTGAAAGACTTACAAGAATTAATGAGTTCAGATTCTAGACCGGTGATTCGCGGAACAGCAGCATGGTCTTTAGGGAAAATTGGCGGTGAGGATGCATACGAGGCATTGCAAAAAGCATTAAAGGAAGAGAAGGACCAAGAGGTTATTGATGAAATCAATAAAGGATTATTATTTATAGAAAAATGAGGGCGAAGGTTGCTCTCATTTTTTTGTTTATTAGCGGTTATAAAAAAAGCTTGTCAGAAAAACATTCTAATATGAAATGTGCTGGTTCTTCATATGAATGAATATGAAGGGAGTGAAAGAGATGCGCGATCAACTTCAAGAATTAATGGAAAAACGGGTCAGGCAATGTGTGGAGGAAGCACGGAATACAATTTATACTTGTCCAAAAATCGAAAGAAAAAAAGAGAGCATGTATAAGCGAAATGCTGAAATTGTCAAAGCGAAAGCTAATGGTAAAATAATAAGTTCAGTTATTCAAACGGATGAATTGACATCTGTTCGCTACTCGGTTCATTTTCAATATTTAATTAAGCAAAAAAATGAACTCTATATTGAAGAGGAAATTGAAGAACGATCCGCTGAATTTTATAAAAATGTACTTGTCGATGATAATGAGATGAATCCATATCCAATAATTGAGGCACCAGCGGTCATACACGAAGATAATATTGAAGAAAGAAATTCCTACCCATATAAATATGATCGTCGTAAAGCTGTACAGTATGCAGAAAAATGGTGGAATAGCTATAATCCGGCTTTTAAAACCTTCGATGTGGATTGCACAAACTATATTTCCCAGTGCCTACATGCAGGGGACGGCCCAATGAGGGGCTATCCTAATAGAGGCAAAGGCTGGTGGATGAGGAGCAATAACTGGAGCTATAGTTGGACTGTAGCTCATTCAATGCGAACGCATTTGTCGAGCTCTACAATCGGCTTAAGGGCAAAGGAAGTAAATAGTCCTGAAAAACTATTACTTGGTGATGTAATATGCTATGACTTTCAAGGCGACGGCCGGTTTGACCATACAACGATTGTCACTGGTGTAGATGCTGAAGGATTGCCGCTAGTAAATGCTCATACGACGAATAGCAGAATGAGATTTTGGGACTATGAAGATTCCACAGCGTATACGCCAAATATAAAGTATAAGTTTTTCACTATCTGTGATGATCGCTAGCCTTCTTAAACAAAGGCTGAAGTGGTATAATAGGTTTGAGAGTTTATAATAGAGGTGAAAAACGTGTCAGTACATGTAGTACTATATCAACCAGAGATTCCTAGTAATACAGGGAATATTGCACGTTCATGTGCAGCAACAGATACAACATTGCATTTAATTCGACCCCTTGGTTTTTCTACAGACGATAAAATGTTGAAAAGAGCAGGCTTGGATTATTGGCAATTTGTTAATATTAATTATTACGATTCAATTGATGAGTTTTTCGAGAAAAATGAAGGCGGGGAATTCTTCTATTTAACGAAGTTTGGCACAACGCCTCACTCGTCTTTTGATTACAGCGACAATAATAAGAACTATTTCTTCATTTTTGGGAGAGAAACAACAGGTTTGCCAAAAGATATCATAGAAAATAACAAGGAACGTGCACTGCGCATTCCGATGAATGATCATGTCCGCTCATTGAATCTCTCTAATACAGCTGCTATTCTTATTTATGAAGCATTAAGGCAGCAGGGCTATCCTAGTCTGGCCTAATAAACTTTAACAAATAAAAAGGGTCTGATTTTTCAGGCCTTTTTTTATCTATATTAAAAAGAAAAACATTGACATTCGCCTGAAAGAAAGGGAGGATGCATCGTTTTTTCAATATAAAAAGGAGTGATTTATATGAATACAATGATTAACCTAATTAATAATCATCGTTCAGTCCGCCACTTTGAGGACAAGCCATTATCTGAAGAACAGATTCAAATGATTGTTACTTCTGCACAGGCTGCGTCAACTTCAAGCTTTATTCAGGCTTACTCTATCATTGGAGTGACAGATGAAGCTAAAAAGAAAAAATTGGCAGAGCTTGCCGGGAATCAGTCATTTGTTGAAACATGCGGGCATTTCTTCGTATTTTGTGCGGATCTGCATCGCCACAAGGTTGTTAGTGAAATGGAAGGAATAAATTTGACTGAATCTATTGAAAGTACTGAGAAGTTCATGGTGGGACTCATTGATGCAGCCCTTGCAGCTCAAAACGCTGCGCTCTCTGCTGAATCCATGGGGCTTGGTATTTGTTATGTTGGCGGAATAAGAAATAATCTTCATGGCATTTGCGAAGTGCTTAAGACGCCTGAACATGTGATTCCCTTATTCGGATTAGCTGTTGGTTATCCGGCTAGAGAGAATGAACAAAAACCAAGGCTGCCATATCATCATATTTATCATGAAAATGAATACGAACAAAGTCCAAACCAATACAAGGTGGAGCTTGAGGAGTATAATAAAACCATTTCCGCCTATTATCACGAGAGAACTTCAGGAAAACGGGCGGATACATGGACAGAGCAAATGTCCCATATGTTTGAAAAGAAAAAGCGAATGTATATGAAGGATTTTGTTCAGGAAAAGGGACTGGATAGAGTATAAAGAAAAACTGCTGGGATATTCTCAGCAGTTTTTCTTTATATTGAAATTATTTAATGTTTTTCCCAGGCTTATCATCATAGCCTGATGCAAAAATAGCTGCTAAAAATGCAACCATTACACCTAATATTAGTACAGTACCCATTATGTATAGCCTCCTTCTTCCTGTTAAGTACAAAAATCACACGATATAAGTTTATTATATCCTAATAAATCTAAATAGTGAATGCAAATGATGGATAATCTTTGCAATAGTGGCATAGGATTTTTTATTAAGAGCATACTCAATCGTTAAAAAGATCGGATGCTTAGTAAACTAATTTTCAGTAAGCATGTTTGAATGTCCGCTCGCATAGGCTATATTAATCGTCTCTGATAATGTGACAGGGGGAGGTCCATATGGATATTCTGAGAAAAATTGAGATGTATAGACATGAAGAGGAAAAGTTGAAATGGGAAGGGACTTTTAGAGAGTACTTAGAAATTATAAAAGAGAAGCCATGGGTTGCCCAGTCCGCACATTCCAGAGTGTATAACATGATTAAGGACTCTGGGTTAGAAGAAGTGAAGGGGCAAAAAAAATACAAGTTTTTCAGCAATCAATTATTTGGCCTTGAGGAATCTTTGGAAAGACTGGTGGAAGAATACTTTCATCCAGCTGCCAAAAGGCTTGATGTTAGAAAAAGAATTTTGCTATTAATGGGTCCTGTAAGCGGTGGTAAATCAACGCTTGTAACGATGTTGAAAAGAGGGCTGGAAGCTTATTCTCTCACAGATAATGGAGCGGTTTATGCTATAAAAGGCTGCCCGATGCATGAAGATCCTTTGCATATGGTTCCGCATCATTTAAGAAAGGATTTCTATGATGAATATGGTATCCGCATTGAGGGTAATTTATCACCACTCAATATGATGCGCGTAGAACAGGAATATAACGGGAAAATCGAGGATGTGGTTATCGAAAGAGTCATGTTCTCAGAAGATAAGCGTGTCGGAATTGGAACATTCAGTCCTTCAGACCCAAAATCACAGGATATTGCCGACTTAACGGGAAGTATTGATTTTTCAACGATAGCTGAATATGGATCTGAATCAGATCCGCGCGCATATAGATTTGATGGGGAGTTAAATAAAGCGAACAGGGGTATGATGGAGTTTCAGGAAATGCTCAAATGTGATGAAAAATTCCTTTGGCATTTGCTTTCATTAACGCAAGAAGGAAACTTTAAAGCAGGAAGATTTGCTCTTATCAGCGCAGATGAATTAATCGTTGCTCATACGAATGAAACCGAGTATCGTTCGTTTATTTCCAATAAAAAGAACGAAGCGCTACATTCAAGGATTATCGTCATGCCAATCCCATATAACCTCAAAGTAACAGAAGAAGAAAAGATTTACGAAAAAATGATTCAAGAAAGCGATGTGGCAAATGTTCATATTGCCCCGCATACATTAAAAGTCGCTGCGATGTTTACAATTCTGACCCGTATGAAGGATCCGAAAAAAGGTGATTTGGATTTAGTTAAAAAAATGCGTCTGTATGATGGCGAAAGCGTAGAAGGATTTAACCGCGCAGATGTAGAGGAAATGAAGAAAGAGCATGCAGACGAGGGAATGAGCGGGATTGATCCTCGTTATGTCATTAATCGGATTTCTTCAACGATTATACGTAAAGAGATTACATCGATTAATGCACTGGATGTATTACGATCTTTGAAAGAAGGTTTAGATCAGCATCCATCTATCACAGCTGAACTAAAAGAAAGATATTTAAACTTTATTTCATTAGCACGCAAAGAATATGATGAAATAGCGAAAAAAGAAGTGCAAAAAGCATTTGTTTATTCATATGAAGAATCTGCTAAAACATTGATGGAGAACTATTTAGATAATGTTGAAGCGTATTGCAATAAGGCGAAATTGCGCGATCCTTTAACGGGCGAAGAAATAAATCCGGATGAGAAGCTTATGCGCTCAATTGAAGAACAAATCGGTATTTCCGAAAATGCAAAAAAAGCCTTCCGTGAGGAGATTTTAATTCGAATTTCTGCTTATGCAAGAAAGGGGAAGCGATTCGATTATAATTCTCATGATAGACTGCGTGAAGCCATTCAGAAAAAGCTGTTTGCCGACTTGAAAGATGTTGTTAAAATTACTACGTCTTCAAAAACACCAGATGAACAGCAGCTTAAGAAAATTAATGAAGTAGTTGCACGTCTAATCGACGAACATGGGTATAATTCAACTTCCGCAAATGAATTATTGCGTTATGTAGGCAGCTTGCTTAACAGATAGCACACATAGGCTCTATTAGTTTGAGAAATTTAATAATCGGGTAAAAAACTAATAGAGGTGATTCTTTTATGAAGAAAAATGAGGTAGAAGATATTCCGATAAATAGCTCTATGGCACCTACAGAAGAAGAAATGAAAAACCTGGGAAAAGAAATGGAACAAATGAAATCAAAAAAAGAATTAGCTGAAAATAATAAAACACCAGATCCAAAGCAGGAAAAGAACCCAAATTAATTTGATTCGGGTTCTTTTTTTCTTCCCGATTTGCTGGATGTTATAAATGGTCTGACGGAGCATTCCCGCGTTTAGAAAATATAAAATAAAAAAAGGCTTGTCCAAGCGGATAATCGCCTATTCGATTGTCTGAATTAATTGTAAATTATTTAGAGTTGTCGCATAGGATAGAGTAATCAACTTTTTTATCATTTGCAGTATAGAATGACATGAAGAAAAAAATAGACCTGAAAATGAATTTCTTTTTCTTCAGCACTACAAGACTCGCCATTTGACGAGTTTTATTTCGTTTTACTTTTGATTTTGAATCAATGACCCATTTGACACTCGGAATATTGTATGTTTGCGGCTGAAAATGTGTGCATAAAAAAATGAAAAAAATAAAAAAGGAGGGCTTTATAAATGACCGAGGTTAATAACAATCATCAGTTTGTCGTTTCTCAAGAAGATTGGTCCCTCCATCGCAAAGGCCATGATGATCAGCAACGCCACCAAGATAAGGTGCAGGATGCGATACGCAATAATCTCCCGGATTTAATTACTGAAGAAAGCATTATCATGTCCAACGGTCGTGAAGTTGTAAAGATTCCTATTCGTTCTCTGGATGAGTACAAAATCCGTTATAATTACGACAAGAATAAGCACGTAGGCCAAGGTGATGGAGATAGTAAAGTAGGAGATGTGGTTGCCAGGGATGGATCAGGCGAAAAAGGGCCAGGGAAGGGGCAAGGTGCTGGCGATCAGGCAGGCGAAGATTATTTTGAAGCTGAAGTTTCCCTAATGGAGATAGAAGAGGCTTTATTTAAACAGCTTGAACTGCCAAACTTGAAAAAGAAGGAACAAGATGAAATCCTCGTTGAAAACATTGAATTTAACGATATTCGCAAAACAGGATTAATGGGTAATATTGATAAGAAAAGGACGATGATGTCAGCTTTTAAACGTAATGCCATGAACGGCAAAGCTGCCTTTCATCCCATTTATCAGGAGGATTTAAAATTTAAGACGTGGAATGAAATTGTAAAGCCGGAATCCAAAGCAGTTGTGCTTGCGATGATGGATACAAGCGGTAGTATGGGCATTTGGGAAAAATATATGGCAAGAAGCTTCTTCTTTTGGATGACACGCTTTCTCCGCACTAAGTATGAGACAGTTGAAATCGAGTTTATTGCTCATCATACAGAAGCAAAAGTTGTGTCTGAAGCAGATTTCTTTTCAAAAGGAGAGAGCGGAGGCACCATTTGTTCGTCCGCTTATCGAAAGGCTTTAGAATTAATAGATGCAAAGTATGACCCCGCAAGGTTTAATATTTATCCATTTCATTTTTCTGATGGAGATAATCTAACTTCTGATAATGCACGCTGTGTCAAGCTAGTTGAAGAGCTGATGAACGTATCGAGCATGTTTGGCTATGGTGAGGTGAACCAGTATAACCGCCATTCAACATTAATGTCTGCCTATAAAAACATTAAAAATGACTTATTCCGTTATTATATTTTGAAACAGAAGTCTGATGTCTTTAGCGCAATGAAAAGCTTCTTCAGAGAAGAAGAGCAGAAAAAAATGTATGCATAGTCAGTTTTGAAACTTTCAGAACTAAATTTTGAAATATTGTTATGAACGGTTCGGAAGGACGTTCTGAGATAAAAAGAAGCGCTGTAAATCAGCGCTTCTTTTTTAATTTGATTTTCTGCATTTGATAATTAATGTCGTGGGGATGGACTTTGCTTTTTTATCTGAATACCAGCGGTTTTGATGTTTTTCTACATCAGCTTCGGACATGCGCACTTCTTCAATCACTTTCTCAATAATAAATCCATTGTCAATTAAAGTGTTGATATATGTGCTTAATTTGATTTGCTGCATGATGGCAGGCCTCTTCCATGCTTCATGATCATAGAAACCTTCCTCATGATAGGAGTGCTGAAAAAGTAATTCGGTGCCTACCTGTTTCACACGGTTATATAATGGGTGTTCCCAGCTAAAGATAAATGCGCCGCCCGGTTTTAAATAACTATGTATATTCATTATGGTTTGCTGCAAGTTTGTTGTCCATCCGATTGCGTAAATGGAATAGGCAATATCGAAATAATTTTCCGGTAATCCAGGATTTGCTTCCATTGGCGCTTCGAATAATTGCACAGATGGACAGTTGGAAAGAACCTTTTCTGCAGTATGAATTTGTGTTTTTGAAAAATCAAGCCCCCAGAGCTCATCAGCCCCTTTATTATGCATATACAGGAGTGAATGCCCGCTTCCGCAGCCAATGTCCAGCACTTTTTTTCCTTGTATATGATCGAAAAGCATAATATCCTCTTCAGTGGGTGCAAGCGGACCATACTCAGGCAATGGGTTTCTTCCAAAGAACCTTTCAGCCTCTTCATCCCATGTTTGTTTATTTATTATTATCGTTTCACTATTCATGTTAACGCCTCCTCTTCATTTAGTATTCTGCTTTTGACAGTATAATCCTCCATAATCATGTAGCTAGCTTAACCCTTTTACTTATGTCATAATTTTTACAAAAGCAATACTGGGAGGAGTAGGAGAATATGGAGAAAATCCAAGACTTAGGCAATGAGATTAGTTTAATTGATTTAATGGATCTTGGCCTGTCAGAAAGAACAGGTGCTTATGTTATACAGGCGGAAGAGTTAACGATTGTGGAAACAAGTGCAAGCCCTTCTATTCCATATTTATTGAATGGCTTGAAAGCGTTGCCTATTCAACTAGAAGATATTAAGCATATCATCGTCACACATGTTCATTTAGATCATGCAGGTGGAGCAGGTTTGTTGCTGCAGAAATGCCCCAATGCGAAAGTATATGTACACCCAAGGGGAAGGCGCCATTTAGCTGACCCGTCTAAACTAATACTAGGTGCAAAAGCAGTATATGGAGAGCAGTTCGATCAATTGTTTGACCCAATTGTCCCAATTCCAGAAGATAAGCTAATTGAAATGGAAGACGGTTCATCCATAAATATAGGCGGCCGCACCCTAACATTTATAGATACACCTGGACATGCGAAGCATCATTTTTCGATTCATGATTCAGGCAGCAAAGGTGTATTTACAGGAGATACAATTGGTGTGTTATATCCTCAGCTAGTTAGAAAAGGAGTACACATTTCATTGCCATCTACTTCACCAAATCAATTTAGTCCGGATGACATGCTTGCCTCTGCCAAGAAAATTGAAAGCTTAAATCCTGAGAGAATCTACTTTGGTCATTATGGAATGAGTGCTAATCCAGCAAAGGTATTTGAACAACTAAGATACTGGTTGCCTATTTTTACCGAAGTGTCTGAAAAGGTTTGGAAAGATCATGGTGGAACGGCAAGCGAGGAGGTTCATAAAAAAATTAAAACAGCAATAATGGAAAAGATTCTAGCGTATTTAGAAGAGCAGGGAGTAAAGCTGGAGCATGATGTACTTGAGATTATCCAATTAGATTTGAACGTTTGTACTATGGGAATGATGGATCGCCTAAGCAAGCAAATATAATTAAAAGGCATTTTAAGCGCTAAAAGCTTAAAATGCCTTTTTTTATTAAGTAAACCTAAAGACCTGTACAGAAATGAATGAAATGAGCATTATGAACCAAATCTATTTAGCTATTAATTTTAATTATTCATAATATTTAAATAATTAGTTCTAAAGTTATAGATTAGTATATTTTACTAATATTAAGAAAAAAAAGAAAATATGATAAAAGCTTCATGTAATGTTTGTCATTTCTTCTTATACTAAGTTCTTATAAGAGAATATTTTAACACTTAATAGTGAATATATCATAGGTCAATATGCGGCCACAGCCCAGTAGAAAATGTAAGCGTCTTCCTTGAGAAAACAACGGTCCGAGATTTTTATAAAGAATGATAGATAGAGGATATTCCTTTTAATCTATAAAACAATTTTAAAGGGGGTCAATTGATTGAAAAAGAGGAAGAGGAGATTAACTGTACTATCGACCAGTATTTTATTGGCTATAGCGATGTTTATCTCGGGATTTAGTTCGTTTACTTATGCAGAGACGGCGAAGGGGGAATTAATTCCCACGGAAGAATCTGTAGAGATTGTTACTATCGAAATCCCTGATGAAGAGGCTGCACAGGTTTTAAGAGATTTGGAGATAGATATTGACCATGGAATTCATGAACATGATGGCGTATGGGAAACTGAGGTGGTTGTTACACCGTCAGAAATCAAAAAATTGGAACAGCATGGGATAACAGTAAAAGAAACAATGATGACTGAACAGGTTTGGCAGCAAAGGATAAAAGAACGAAATCAGATTGTTCAACAAAATGAAAAACTATTAGCACAGTCTGAGAAGCTGGAAATTTTGCGTGCTCAGCATTATACAAATCAATCTGCAACCTTTTTGTATATTGAGGCAAAATCTAGTGCTGGAGCTGCTGCAGGAACGACGCTAACTGCCTCATGGGAGGTAGATGGGGAGCAAAGAAGTGCCACACTTGCTAGAAAGGTAGATTATGGCGAGTATTTATACCATTATATGGAGCTTCCGGTAGAGGCTGTTCCAGATTCAGTTACTGTAAGAACCAATCAAGGTTCAGAAGCTTCTAGTAAAGTTACTGAATGGCTAGGAGGAGACCGTCCAGAACCAGGGGAGCACTATGTAACAGGCTTCGTCGATCACTATATGAACCCGTTGGAGATTAATGAAAAAATGGATGCTCTAGCAGAAGAGTTTCCGGAGTTAGTAGAAATTATTGATATGCCAAATAAAACTAATGGTTATCGACGCCATGCACAAGCAACATTAGGCACATATACAAATACTGCTGTATCTGTGACTTCAAAGGATTGGGGTCATGAAGGCGGGAATGGGATAAATGTAAGCCTTGCAAATCCTGGAAAGAATGATGCTTCATTAGAGGTTGTAATAGAAGAGAATCAGATTACGGTAAATCTAGCAACAGATGGTTCCGGACAAATTACAAGCACTGCTAAACAAGTGGTAGCTGTATTAAATGAAGAAGCGTCCCATTTAATAAGTGCAACCACATATAGAGGCAATGCTGGCGACGGAATTGCAGAAATTAAGTCAGCGACTCTAACTGACGGCTTAAATGCTCCTGATGAAATTTCGCATGAACCGGCTACTGTCAAGGCTTTTCGCATAGGTAAAGTACGTGATGGCTCTAAGCCGGGAGTTCTTGGCTATTCACAAGAACATGCACGTGAATGGGTGACTCCGCTTGTCACTATGGAGACGGCAGAGCGGCTCTTACGAAATTATGCACATGACGAGGAAACGAGAAAGCTTGTTGACAATCTTGACATTTTCCTCGTACCTAGTGTTAATCCTGATGGAGCCAAATACAGTTTCTTTGATTACAATATGCAGCGGAGAAATATGACTAATCACTGTGGGCCAAACCAGGCTTCTGATTTTGCGGCAAGAAATAGCTGGGGAGTCGATTTAAACCGAAATCATTCAATTGGTTCAGTTTACGACGGTTTTATTGGCGGCTCAACAAGCTGTACAAGCGATACATTCGCTGGTCCTGAGAAAACATCTGAACCGGAAGCGAAAAATATTGTCTGGCTTGCGGATGAATTTGCAAACATAGATTTCGCAATGAATATCCATAGCCATGGCGGGTATTTTATGTGGTCTCCAGGTGCTTATGATACAAACCGTACGCCTCTTCCAAGACCAACAGCTGGTGAAGAAGCATTCTATTGGGAAGCATCAGAACATATTTTAGCAAAAATCCAAGATCATAGAGGAACCGTTATTCTTCCAGCCCGTACTGGTCCTATTCCAGATGTGCTTTATTCTGCAGGAGGGAACTCAGCGGATTATTTATGGTACGAAAAGGGTATCTATGCATGGAATTTTGAAGTTGGAGCACCTTTATGGCAAGGGAATAGATGGGTATCCGTTGGCTTCCAGCCTGCATATGAAGAAGGTCATGAAGAAGCAATGGAGTTCTCAAATGGCTTAATCGGACTGTTTGATGTTGCCCTCAAGCAATCTGAAGATGACGTCAACCCTGAATCAACGGCTGTACCTGGAAGTGGGAAATATAAGGATTCTGTAGAGGTATCTATAGAAACAAGTGAGCCAGCAACCGTTTATTACACTCTAGACGGCGGCAACCCTACTTTCGAGTCAGATAAAATTCAATTAAAAGGAACGAGAGAAGGAGCAGAATCATTAAAAATTGAGCATACATCGATTTTAAAATACTTCTCTGTTGATGCAGCCGGCAATGTTGAGAGCAATTATAATCCTGAGAGCGGAAAAGGCTATAACCAATCTGTCATTACAATTGCTGATAATGACAAGGCAGCAGGAATTAAAGATTTAGAGCTATTAGTGGACCGATTAAAGAATGAAGGCGATATTGAAAATTCAGCTATCCGCCCGTTAAAGCTCCATTTAACAGCTCTTAGCCAATATGAAAAACAAGGAAATGCAGAAAAGCTAATGAAGCATTTAGAAAGCTTTATGCTACTAATCAATCAATATACAAATAAAGGCATTTCTCAAAATGCCGCTAGTACAATGATTGCTTATAGCGAGTATTTAATAGAGCGCTATGATACGAATTTTGATTCAGAAAAGGTCATGAGTCATATTGAACATTTAAGTGTAGACATAGGGCCTCGGGTAACAGGTACTGCTGAAGAAAGACTTGCAGCAGACTTTATCGGAAAAGAGTTTAAAAGACTTGGCTATGAAGTATCAAAACAGGATTTTGATATTCGCAACGGCTTAAAATCTCAAAATGTCATTGCAGTTAAAAAGCCAAAGAATATAGAAAATCCTGAAATTGTGTATGTTACAGGACACTATGACAGCGTTCGCAACGCTCCGGGAGCCAATGATAATGGTTCTGGTACAGGAGCTATGCTGGAATTGGCAAGAATTTTAAAGGATGTGCCTGCAGATAAAGAAATTAGATTTATCGCTTTTGGGGCAGAAGAGCAAGGCTTAACAGGTTCAAGATATTATGTCAGCCAATTGTCTAGTGAAGAAATAGCAAGAAGTGCTGCGAATTTTAACCTTGACATGGTTGGAACAAATTATGAACCTGCATCACAGCTTCATGTGACAACATTGGATGGACAAGCTAACGCAGTTTGGGATTATATTGATGCCGCAGCAAATGAACTAAATATTGATCGCGAAAATTATACTTTACATCAACTGGGAAGATCAGATCATGTACCTTTCCATGAGGCTGGGATAGATGCTGCATTGTTTATTTGGATGGAACCTGGAACACCGCCAGGAGGCGTTCGGATTGAACCTTGGTATCATTCAGCTGGGGATACAATTGATAGGGTGAGTCCTGAGAGAATCCAGATGGTAGGCGACCTCGTTCATGAAGCTGTTTATGAACTAATCACAGAAACAACTAAAGTGAAGCAGTCAAAAGATAAAGCGGCATAATCTATTATTCCCGCTGTGATTATTGCAGCGGGCTTTATTAAAAAATATTTTTAAATTGGGGGAATAATTAATGGGCGCAAAGAAAAGGATTGGTATGGGAATCGCATCAGCAATGCTGGGAGCAGCTTTAATCGGAGGCGGAACGTTTGCCTATTTTAGCGATACGGAGGTAACGAATAATACATTTGCAGCAGGTACATTGGATTTATCCATTAATCCGACTTCTATCATTAATGTAGATAACATTAAGCCTGGTGACTCCTTTATTCGCGATTTTGAATTAGCAAATAACGGATCATTGCCTATCGATAAAGTATTATTAAATACAGATTATACGATTGTAGATGCTGAAGGAGATAATACTGATGACTTTGGAAATCATATTCGAGTTGATTTTTTATATAATGTGAATAAATTTGATGAAGTCATTTTTAGCACGACTTTAGCAGAATTGAAAGCGATGAGCCCCGAAGTTGTTAATGAAAATATCTTCTATCCAATGTTTGGAGAAAAAGGCTTGCCGGTTGGATCAGTGGACGATTTAATTGTTAAATTTGTATTTGTAGATAATGGAGAGGATCAAAACCAATTCCAGGGGGATGCACTTAACTTAACTTGGACGTTTACTGCATTACAGGAAGCAGGACAACAGCGATAAATAGTGGTTGTGCAAGAGGCGATGATGATCAATCATCGCCTTAGTTGTTTGTATAAATGCTTGCTCCAAGCAGAAAATGTGATTAGCAAATTATGAAGATGGAGGGAATGTCCATCTAAATTAAATGAAGAGCAGATATTTATTCAAGCATTGTGTATTTGGAAGCTTGAAAATATATAAAGCTGATGCAAAAAAATAACCCCCTCTTTTCTATCGAAAAGGGGGGTTATTGCATAATTAATTAGCTAGTTTTACATCTTTGAAGAATGGTGTTCCGCCAAAGTTAACGAATAACCCGGAAGCAATACCATTTGTGCCATGTACAAAATCAGGATGATGCAAGTATACCATTGGTGCTTCTTCAACGAGAATCTTTGAAACTTCCGCATATGCTGCGTCACGTTCACCTTGGTCAGTACTTACACGTCCTTTATCTAACAGTTCATCTACTTGTTCGTTTTTATAGAATGAACGGTTTCCAGGGTCACCAAATTGGGACGAGTGGAATAATGCATATAGACCGTAATCAGCATCCCCAGTAACAGTTGTCCAGCCTAGAACAAATAGTTCATGTTCTCCAGCTGCTGTTTTTTCTAGGAAAGTTCCCCATTCGATAATTTCAATTTCAACTTCCACGCCAATTTCAGCCAATTGAGCTTGAACAAACTCAGCGATATCGGCACGTTCTTTGCTTCCTTCGTTCACGTAAATAGTCGTTTTAAAGCCATCTTCAAATCCTGCTTCGGCCAAAAGTTTTTTCGCTTCTTCTACATCGAATGGAAGAGGCTCAAGATCTTGAGAGTTACCTACCACTGTCGGCGCAAGCGGTCCAACTGCCGGAACCCCTTGCCCGTCAAGGATACCAGCAACTACATCATCTTTGTTAATTGCCATTGCGATGGCTTGACGAACACGAACATCATCATATGGTTCTTTTTGAACGTTAAAACCGACATAATCCATGCGCGTTCCTTGGACACGGTCAATTTCAATTTGATCCATTCCTTCAACGTGTGCAACATCAGAAGCACCTACAAGCATAATATGAGCCTCTCCTGTTTCAAGCATTGCTACACGCGTAGCTTGCTCAGGTACAACTTTAATACTGATGGAATCAAGAGATGGTGCTCCGTCCCAATATTCTTCGTTTTTCACAAATTTAATTTCAGCACCGCGGTTCCAGCTTTCAAATTTGAATGGGCCGGTACCAATTGGGTTTTCATCCACTTTTTTGCCGCCGTTGTTTTCTTCCTCAATGGCAGATGGTGCAATGATAGATCCAGCATTATGCGCCAGATGGGCAGGCAATGCTGCAAACGGCTCTGCTGTTTTAATGTGTACAGTATAGTCATCAACAACTACTACTTCAGAAATCATATTAAGGATAACAGCCTTCGGTGAGGCAAACTCGGGATCAAGAATACGGTCGAATGACATTTTTACCGCATCTGCAGTAAAGTCTGTTCCATCATGAAATTTTACGCCTTCGCGTAATTTGAACTCCCAAGTTGTATCATCGATCGCTTCGTATTCTGTTGCTAATAATGGAATGACGCTTCCATCTTCTGCATAATCTGTCAATCTTTCTAGTATTTGAGATGTAGCGGTATTTGATGCTGTATCATTTTGCCCATGCGGGTCAAGTGTAGGTGCATCAGATGGTGTAACAAAGACTAAATCCCCACCTTCAACTGCCTCGCCTGCTTCATTATCTTTTGAATCCGGCTCACTTTCATCTCCGCTCGTTTCATTGCCGCCACAAGCCGCAAGAACTAGTACGAAAGATAGCATGAGCATAAGAAACCAATTCTTTCTTTTCTTCAAAAAAATGTCCCCCTTTTTACAATTATTTAAATCTTACAACTATTATAGTAATTTAAAATATACGAATTTACAATATTATTTTGGATATTTTAAAAAATTATGTTAATATTGCAATAAAAATGTATTACTAGGATGTAAGTAACCTTCATTGTAATAAAATGGTAATTTATTACTATTTGCAAGATAATATTTTTGAAGATTCGTAACATTTACATAAAGAATCTTATGATATTTTTCGAAAGGGGGAACTTTTATAGTATTAAAGTGTGACGAATTGGGGCTGTCTTATTATGAAATATCATAATTATCAAATAATTAATTATTTATGTAGTGAAAGGATGAAGAAGTATGGACCATCAGCCACAAATAGAAACGATGGCAGTCAATCCGGCTAGGCCAGAAAACTCAAGAGCGCTTCGATGGAAGAGTTTTTATAAGAAACTTGCCAAGAATAAAGCTGCATTGGCTGGAGCATTTATTATTCTAGTATTTGCCTTATTGGCGATATTTGCTCCGCTTATTGCTCCCCATAACCCATCAACGTTTGATTTGCCGAACAAGTTGCAACCTCCTTCAAGCGACAATTGGCTTGGGACTGATGATAAAGGGCGGGATATTTTAAGCAGAATTTTATATGGATCAAGAATTTCATTAGTTGTAGGAATATTATCAACCATCCTTGGTGCACTGGTAGGAATTATCCTAGGAATAGTTTCCGGCTATTATGGCAAGTGGGTAGATACATTAATTATGAGAATATGTGACGTATTGCTTGCCTTCCCTGGTATTTTGCTGGCGCTTGCGATTGTCAGTGTATTGGGAGCTAGTACAACAAACGTCATTATTGCGGTTGCGTTTTATGCTATACCGACGTTTGCCAGAATTGTGAGAGGTTCAACACTTACAGTAAAAAAATTGGAATATATCGATGCGATTAAAGCGATGGGAGCTAGAGATACAAGAATTATATTTAGACATATTCTTCCGAATATTATGTCTCCTATCATTGTGCAATCAACTTTGTATATCGCTTCGGCGATTATTACTGCAAGTGCGCTTTCTTTTCTGGGAATGGGAACAAAGCCGCCGACTCCTGAATGGGGAACGATGCTTGCCCAAGGGCGCTCCTATGTTGCTCAAGCTCCTCATTTAACTATTTTTCCTGGACTAGTGATTTTGCTAGTTGTCGTTGGCTTTAATTTATTTGGTGATGGACTGCGAGATGCACTAGATCCAAGGTCGAAGAAATAAGGATGGGAAGGTGAGCGACTATGTTTTTATATATAGTGAGAAGAATTTTTCAAACAATACCAGTAATGATTGGAGTTACCTTAGCTGTGTTCTTAATGATGCACCTTATTCCTGGGGATGCGGCGAAGATTATGGCTGGGGAAAATGCAAATCCTGAGCAAGTTGAACAAATGCGGGAGAATCTTGGTTTAAATGACCCGTTATATGAACAATATTTTAGATTTATCGGCAATGCTGCAACAGGGGATTTAGGAAATTCTATTCGAACAAGCAGGCCGGTAACACAGGAGATTTTTGATTCGCGCTTTTGGATTACTGTACAGCTGGCGATTATTGGAACAGCCCTGGCCGTTTTATTTGGATTAATTGCAGGCATCATATCAGCGACAAGAAAATATTCATTTGCTGATGTCTCGCTTATGGTGATTGCACTCTTTGGGCTATCGATGCCAAACTTCTGGCTCGGTATAATGCTCATTTACCTATTCTCTGTTAATTTAGGCTGGCTTCCAGTTGCAGGTTGGGGGACTTGGGAGCATATGATCCTTCCGGCAATTACTTTAGGTACAGCCGGTGCAGCTATTATTGCTCGTATGACTAGATCCAGCATGCTTGAAGTGTTAGATCAGGATTATATTCGAACAGCTTATGCAAAAGGTGTAGGAGATAAACTAGTAATCTATAAACATGGATTGAGAAATGCACTCATTCCTGTAGTTACAGTAGTAGGCTTACAGTTTGGTTCTTTGCTTGGGGGCGCAGTAGTTACTGAGACTGTCTTTGCGGTAAATGGTCTCGGGCGTCTCATCATAGACTCAATACGAGCGCATGACTTCCCAATGGTACAAGGGACGATTTTAGTTTGTGCAGTCTTATTTGTAGTTGTTAATACAATTGTTGATATTTCTTATCGATTATTAAATAAACGTGTGGATCTAAATTAAGGGTGGTGAAGATAAGTTGAATTTAACAAAAGAAGATAAAATTCTTGAAGTGAAAAATCTATGTACCTCCTTTTTTACTGATGAAGGAGAAGTGAAGGCTGTTGATGGAGTAGATTTATCAATTGAAAAAGGGAAAACATTAGGCATTGTTGGTGAATCAGGATCCGGGAAGAGTATTACTTCTCTGAGTATCCTTCGATTATTGCAAGAGCCTGCTGGCAGAATTAAAGAAGGGGAAGTCATATTTAAGGGCGAGGATTTAGTTAAGAAGACGAAAAAACAAATGAGAGAGATTCGCGGAAATAATATATCAATGATTTTCCAGGAACCGATGACCTCGCTAAATCCAACACTTACATGCGGAGAGCAAATTGCAGAATCTATTCGAATCCACCAAAAGCTGAATAAAAAGAAGGCATGGGCTAAGGCGGTGGATATGTTAAAGCTCGTTGGAATTCCTTCGCCTGAAAAAAGAGCTAAGCAATATCCATTTGAACTTTCAGGGGGAATGAGGCAGCGTGTCATGATTGCCATTTCATTAGCTTGCAACCCTGAATTATTAATTGCAGATGAGCCAACAACAGCATTGGATGTAACAATCCAAGCGCAAATTTTGGAATTAATAAAAAATCTGCAGAAAGAATTGGGCACTTCTTTAATGATTATCACACATGATTTAGGCGTAGTCGCAGAAATGTGCGATAAAGTAGCAGTTATGTATTGCGGCAAAGTAGTTGAATATGCGGATGTAAAAACGATTTTCACTAATCCAAAACATCCTTATACGATTGGACTATTGAATTCGGTACCAAAGCATGATGAGGATGTTGAAGGTGATTTGTCAATTATCCCTGGATCTGTGCCTAATCCTTTTCATCTTCCAGAAGGATGCCGTTTTGCTCCGAGATGTCCGCATGCAAAGGAAATATGCCTTACCAAGCTTCCGCATCTTGAGGAAACATTTGATGGCGATAAAGTTCGTTGCTGGATTCATTCAGAGGAATGGGAAAAACAAGGTAAGGCGGTGAATGCACATGAGTAATCAGGCACTATTAGAGGTGAAAGAGTTAAAGCAATATTTTCCTATTAAAGGAGGAGTTTTTGGCCGAACTGTTAATCATGTCAAAGCAGTTGATGATATAAGTTTTACCGTAAATGAAGGAGAGACAGTTAGTATTGTAGGAGAGTCCGGTTGCGGAAAATCTACCACAGGACGTGCGATATTAAGATTGGATAATCCTTATTCAGGCAATGTGCTTTTTGAAGGTGAAGATTTAATTTCACTGAGCAAAGCACAAATGAGAAAAAAACGGAAAGATTTGCAAATAATTTTTCAGGATCCATACGCTTCGTTAAATCCAAGACAGACGGTCAGCCAAATTCTTGAAGAGGCAATGGAGATACAAAGCGTTGTACCGAGGAAGGATAGGCGCAAAAAAATTCAGGAGCTATTGGAAACAGTCGGTATTGGCGCACATCAAATGGATCGGTATCCCCATGAATTTAGTGGAGGACAACGACAAAGAATCGGAATTGCCAGAGCGTTATCAGTAAATCCGAAGCTGATTGTATGTGATGAAGCGGTATCTGCACTCGATGTGTCCATACAAGCACAAGTATTGAATTTATTAAAGGATTTGCAAAGGCAATTTAAATTAACTTATTTGTTTATTTCCCATGATTTAGGTGTAGTGCGCCATATCTCTGATCGAATTATCGTGATGTATTTAGGGAAAATTGTAGAAATAGCAGATAAAAAAGCATTGTTTGACGACCCGAAGCATCCGTATACTCAAGCGCTATTATCAGCCATTCCAAGCACAAATATTGCAGAGAAAAAAGAACGCATCATTTTAAAAGGGGATGTGCCTTCACCAATTGATCCGCCAGTAGGCTGTCGATTCCATACCCGCTGTCCATATGCATTTGAACGCTGTGCAGTGGAAGAACCAAAATTAATGAATGTTGGGAATGGTGGTTTTCAACAAGTGGCTTGTCATTTAATGGACGAGCAAGCGAAATAAATAATAATCGGTTAGTCGCTGCGGCGCTGACCGGTTTTTTATTTTTATCTAATAGAAAAACATAAAGCTTTTGGCGTGTTAAAAGGGAAATTAGTCCTTAGGAATGATACTAAGCATAAAGCCGCATAAGTTGCCTAAGGAATTTGCTATGCCAAGTTTTTTTAATAATATGGAAAATGCGATTTGCCGAATGATTGGATAGTTTAGAGGGGAATGTCTTTTTTTCAATAAGCGGAAAAAGCCTACTTAGATAGCCTATCATTATATACACAGATATCAAATCAGAAGATCGAATGCCAGTCAGAAAAATGAGGAGCTGATCTATGGGGAGCAGGTTCTCACATCCCGCCTATCCCTGAATGACCTTGTCTATCCTTGGGAAAAACCGCCATGCAAATACTTTACGATATCCCTTGCGTAAATGGTTGTTATACGTTACTCTTATACTTGCTTTCTAAAAAGAGAATATGATGATCTTCTTATCAAGAGAGACGGAGGGACTGGCCCTAAGATGTCTCGGCAGCAGACTTACAGTAAGTGCTGTGCCAAATCCAGCAGGTGGATGAGCCTGAAAGATAAGGAGGGTGTTTTATAGATTAAAAGACCTCTTCTTGTTGACATGTATAACAGGAAGAGGTCTTTTTTACATTTTAGCTTTAGCACATTACATTTACAAAGAGGTGTACATCATGAATGCAAATCAAAAAGGAAATCCATGGGCATTATTGCCGTTTCTCGTTTTTTTAGTGTTATTTATAGGCTCCGGCGTCATTACAGGTGACTTCTATACCTTTCCCGTCATCGTGGCTATATCAATAGCTGGGGCGGCTGCCCTGGCCATGAACCGGAAGGAATCATTCAGCGAAAAAGTAGAAATCTTTTGTAAGGGCGCCGGGGATTCCAATATCATGCTGATGGTTGTCATTTTCCTTCTTGCAGGCGGATTTGCAGAAGTGGCCAATGGAATGGGGGCAGTAGAGTCAACCGTTAATTTCGCATTATCGGTTGTTCCCCAAAACCTGCTGTTGGTAGGCATTTTCCTCATTGCCTGCTTCATTTCCCTTTCAATGGGTACTAGCGTGGGAACTATCGTGGCGCTGGCACCAATCGGGGTTGGAATCAGTGAGCAAACGGATATCTCGCTTGCTCTTTCCATGGCAACTGTCATTGGAGGAGCGATGTTCGGGGACAACCTGTCCTTCATCTCGGATACAACCATTGCCTCTGTTCGAACACAAGGAACGAAAATGAAAGATAAATTCAAGGTGAATTTTTTCATTGTCCTGCCGGCAGCGGTCATCACATGTATCATCCTTGGCATATTAACGATGGGGGAACAGGCGGATATTTCGGAACAGTCTTATAGCTGGGTGAAAATTCTCCCATACATGTTTGTGCTGATCACAGCGCTTGCGGGACTCAACGTATTCCTTGTCCTTGCGCTTGGAATTTTGTTTGCCGGAATCATTGGACTTGCGGACGGCAGTTACAAATTGATGGGAGTTATTCAAAAGGTTGGGGAAGGCATGGCGGGTATGTACGAAATTTCTTTTCTTGCCATCCTGATTGCCGGAATGGTGGCCGTCATCAAGCATAACGGCGGCATTGATTTTCTACTTCACACCATGACCCGTAATATAAAGTCTAAACAAGGGGCAGAATTCAGCATTGCCGGTTTGGTCAGCTTAACGAACCTCTCCACGGCCAATAATACCATTTCCATTGTGATTGCCGGTCCGCTTGCCAAGAATATAGCGGATAAGTTTGGTATTGACCCTCGGAAGTCAGCCAGTGTACTCGACCTCTTTGCCTGCTGCATACAGGGTCTCATCCCATATGGAGCGCAATTGCTGGTAGCAGCGGGAGTTGCGAAAATTTCACCTGTTAGCATCCTGCCATATTCGTACTATCCTTTCTTAATCGCGATATGCGGAGTCGTCGCCATTCTAATTGGATTCCCGCGTTTCAAAAAGAAGGCAGCAATGGAATATACAGTAGAAAAATAAAGAAAGGACCCGGGTCGCAAATGATCCGGGTCCTTTTATGTGCATGCCGTCTAATGACTTTATCGTGCAGGGTAAATTCCGGTGCAGAAGATTTCCTGTTTCGGAAACTCCTTTTTTAATGTATACTCCATGATAGTGTACGTTCTAAGTAGAAAGGGTAATAAAGAAGAGAGCAGTGATGACTGTGGATATTATTCCGTATATTAATACAAGAGGTTAACAGAGGTGGTTGTTTGTTATGGAGATGTTAGAAACGGTTATTAGTACGTTGAATAATGCATTATGGTCATACATATTGATTATTTTGCTGATTGGCATGGGTCTTTATTTTACCTTCCGGACCAAGTTCGTTCAATTCAGGATGGTAAAGGAAATGTTCAAGCTTTTGGGGGAAGGTGCCACTGCAGATAAAAAAGGGGTATCATCTTTCCAGGCTTTTTGTATCAGTACGGCTTCACGGGTCGGAACAGGTAATCTGGCGGGTGTCGCCATCGCCATTACGACGGGGGGGCCGGGTGCTGTTTTTTGGATGTGGCTTATTGCTCTTATTGGTTCTGCATCCGCTTTCGTGGAAACCACTCTTGCCCAGATTTATAAGGTGAAGGATGGTGATGCCTTCCGCGGAGGTCCGGCCTATTATATGGAAAAGGCGTTGAATGCTCGCTGGATGGGAATCACATTCGCGGTGCTAATTTCATTGACCTTCGGACTGGCGTTCAATTCTGTGCAGGCCAATACCATCACAAGTGCCTTACATGAATCATTTGGCATTTCAAAATGGGTGATGGCGCTCATTTTGGCTGTCGTGACGGCCGTCATCATATTCGGCGGGATAAAAACGATTGCGAAAGTATCTGAAGTCATTGTCCCGATCATGGCAGGAGCCTATGTATTGGTTGCCTTGGTTGTTATCATCATGAATATTAAGGAGCTACCTAGTATCTTTGCCTTAATATTTGAAAGTGCCTTTGGCATTAGCGAAGTGGCAGGCGGTGCCCTTGGCGCTGCCATGATGAACGGAATCAAGCGCGGACTTTTTTCCAACGAAGCAGGGATGGGGAGCGCACCGAATGCAGGTGCGACGGCGGATGTCAGCCATCCGGTGAAACAGGGCCTCATTCAGTCCCTTGGTGTCTTTGTCGATACACTTGTCATTTGCAGCTCGACGGCCTTCATCATCTTATTCTCCGGACTGTATACTTCCAAGGAGTCGGATGGAATTGTCCTCACTCAAAATGCACTTGGGACAAGCCTGGGTTCATGGGCAGGAATCTTCCTGGCGATCATTGTCCTTTTATTCGCGTTCAGCTCTATTTTAGGAAACTACTATTATGGTGAATCTAATATTGGCTTTATCAATGAAAATAAGATTTGGCTCCATATTTACAGGGGTGCTGTAGTGGGAATGGTCGTATTCGGTTCCCTTGCTTCCCTGCAGTTTGTTTGGAATCTGGCCGACCTGCTTATGGGACTGATGGCCATCATTAACCTTATTGCCATTGCCCTTCTTGGGAAGATTGCCTTTGCTGCATTGGCGGATTATCAAAAACAAAAGAAAAGCGGAAAGGATCCTGTCTTCCATGTGAACAATATTAAAGGATTGAAGAATGTGGAATGCTGGGGAGACCAAGCCGATCAAGCTGTCAAAAATGAAGATAGATGAACCGCTTAAATAAATGAGACTGCCCCACATCGGGATCTGAAATGCAAGAGACTGGGACATAACTAAATGAACCATTCTTAAAACCGAATCAGTACTAATTTAATTAAGCGATGTTATTAAATAAACCGACTATTACGAAACTCTAAATCAGAATTTCGCATGATAGCTCGGTTTTTTCAATGCCTGAAATACTTCTGTCCAAGCCTCTTTTTAGTACCTAATTTTTTAAAAGGAATGGGGAAGTATAAAATTTTTTGGCGATTTAAAAGGGAAATTCGTTCTTAGTAAAGCTATCTATGATAAAGCCGCATATGAAAATCTAAGGCCTTTACGAACGGCAAGATTTTCTAATAAATATGTACGTTCGTTCATCCCTGCTTTGGAGTATAAAGATAATATAGCGTATCATAGTATATAATGAATATTGGCAGTGATGGAGGTGGCATGATGGAAATAAAGCAGTTAGTTGAACAACTTTCAGACCGCAAGCCCGTTATTTTAGGCAGTGAACAATTCGCAAAATTTGCTGTCCTTCTTCCTCTAATTGAAAAGGAAGGTCAGACACATATTTTGTTTGAAGTAAGGTCGCTTAAAATGAGGAGGCAGCCAGGCGAGATCTGCTTTCCCGGCGGTCGTGTGGATGAAGGAGATAAAAACGAAAAGTATACAGCCGTGAGGGAAACCACCGAAGAACTAGGTATTACAGAACAGGAAATTGAGGTGTTTGCTTCACTTGATTATATGATTACTCCATTTAAAACTATTATATATCCGTACGTAGGCAGGTTGCCAAACAGCCCAAGTTTTACTCCGAATCCGTCTGAAGTAGAGGAGGTATTTACAGTGCCGATTAAGCACTTCTTGAATGAGGGAGCAAAAATCCATTATATTGACTTCAAACCGGAGCTAAATGGTGATTTCCCGTATCATCAAATACCTGGTGGAGAAAAGTATAAATGGCAATCTCGGAAGATGGAAGAGGTATTTTATTATTACGAGGATCGTGTAATATGGGGATTAACGGCAAGAATACTTCAGCATTTCTTAACCTTAATTCAAAAAAATTGAGAATAAGATCGGCATTCATACAAGCCTATTTAGAAAAAATTTTCAAAAAACTATTGACTGCATTAATTGAAAAGTATATCATGAAATTCAATTAGAATATGAATCTTCTTATCAAGAGAGGTGGAGGGACTGACCCTATGAAGCCTCGGCAACCAGCAATATTTGCACGGTGCCAATTTCAGAGGAAAGATACTTTCCAAAGATGAGAGGCGGTAGACTTTGAATCATGTATTCAAGCATCCCCTTCTGTCTTTGGCAGAAGGGGTTTTTATTTGGAATAAGCCATGCTAAATATTATATTATAATAGTTGTTTTATTTAGAAAATAGATTAATTTCAGAATAGTAATTGACGAGTCGACAGTTTTTTACTATAATTCTTTTTGTGGTTAAAGTTTTAAAGTATTACTCAATTAAATAATTCTTATCAAGAGTGACGGAGGGATCAGGCCCGATGAAGTCCGGCAACCTTCAAGCATATGCTTGAAAAGGTGCTAAATCCTGCAGACGTTTAGTCTGGCAGATAAGATGAGGCCCCCTCTTCTATCTGGAGAGGGGTTTTTATTTTATAATTCATTACAAAATTAAGAGGAGAGATTAAAATGACGAATCAATACAACACTTATGATGATGAAACAATTTTACTTCACGGTGGGCAGTCGCCTGATCCAACAACCGGTTCAAGAGCGGTTCCAATTTACCAAACGAGTTCATATGTATTCCATAATACTGAACATGCTCAAAGCCTTTTTTCGCTAGATGAAACAGGTAATATATATTCTCGAATAGGGAATCCGACAGTTGACGTATTGGAGAAAAGAATTGCGCTCCTTGAAGACGGTGTAGCAGCGGTAGCAACTTCATCTGGAATGGCCGCTATTGCCTTGTCTATTATGAACATTGCACAGGCAGGTGATGAAATTGTTGCAGCTTCCAATCTTTATGGTGGGACGTATAACCTATTTGCTATTACCCTACCAAAATACGGAATTAAAGTCCGCTTTGTAGATGGATCAGATCCAGAGAATTATAGAAAGGCGATAACTGAAAAAACAAAAGCGTTATACGGTGAAATCATCGGAAATCCGAGCCTTCATGTTCTTGATGTAGAAGCAGTAGCTGATATTGCCCATGAAAATGGCATCCCATTGATTATTGACAATACGTTTGCTTCACCGTATCTTTGCAAGCCGATTCGCTGGGGTGCAGATATTGTCATTCATTCAGCAACGAAATGGATAGGCGGTCATGGTACTACAATTGGCGGTCTTGTTGTAGATGGAGGACGCTTTAATTGGAATAGCGAGAAGTTTCCGGGCTTTACTAATCCTGACCCAAGCTATAACGGTATTGTTTATGCAAATGAATTTGGCACACTGGCATTTAGCACTAAGTTAAGAGTGCAGCTTCTTAGAGATTTTGGCTCATCATTAAGTCCGCATAGTGCATTTTTATTAATACAAGGTCTAGAAACATTACATTTAAGAATTGAAAAGCATAATGAGAATGCAGTGAAAATTGCTAATTTTCTTGATAATCATCCAGCGGTTGACTGGGTCGCGTATCCTGGTTTAAAAAAGCATCCTGCACATGACCTTGCCAAAAAATATTTAACGACAGGATTCGGTTCGATTGTGAACTTTGGTATTAAAGGTGGAAGGGAAGCAGGAAAAAAGGTAATTGACGAAATTGCACTTTGGTCGCATGTGGCGAATGTTGGCGATGCTAAATCACTCATCATTCATCCGGCTTCCACAACGCATCAGCAATTAAGCGGAGACGATTTAATCAAAAGTGGTGTAAGTGAGGAATTGATTCGTCTATCTGTCGGCATTGAATCAGTAAGAGATTTAACAAACGATTTGGATCAGGCGTTTTACAAAGCAACTGGCATTTCTTCAAAAGGGGAGCAAAAGGGCGATACCGCGGTCAATGACGAAGGTGTGATTCGCTGGGCGTTGCAGTCGTCGGTATTAAAAGAAGCTGACGGCGACAATGAGCAGCAGCGAGCAAAAAGAATAGCTGTTGTTGGTTTAAGCGGAAACCCTGCAAGACCAAGTTATCGACTTGCAAGAAAAATGCAGCGACTAGGTTATCAAATTGTACCGGTTAATCCAAGGGAAACAGAGGTACTTGGAGAGCAGGCATATCCAGATTTAATATCGATTCCATTTAAAATCGACATCGTCCAAGTGTTCAGAAGCCCGGAAGCTGCAATTGAGGTCGCGAAAGAAGCAGTCGAAATTAATCCGCAAGTATTTTGGCTTCAAGAAGGGGTAATCAGTCCTAAAGCAGTAGAGGTCGCAAAAGAAGCAGGGCTGGAAGTTGTTCAAAACCGCTGCACATATAAAGAAGCACAGCGTTTAAGAGGATCAATCGTGACATTTGCATGTGAAATTTAATAACAATCTTTTTGAGGAGAGACAGAATAAATGAAGAAGTGGGTCATATGGTTGTCAGTTGCTTTATTTATTGTAATTGCTAGTGGATGTGGGAATGATGAGGCCTCAGGTGGCGCTAAAGATGATAAGCCAGCGAAAATTGTTTTGGATTATGCTTATTATTCGCCAACAAGCGTTGTATTGAAAAAATTCGGCTGGGCTGAAGAAGCATTTAAAGAAGATGGAATTGATATTGAATTTGTTTTAAGTCAGGGCAGCAATAAAGCATTGGAATTTTTAAATAGCAGCAGTGTGGATTTTGGATCTACTGCTGGTGCAGCAGCCTTAATCGCTAAAGCTAATGGTGCGCCAATTGAGTCAGTTTATATATACTCAAAGCCTGAATGGACAGCGCTATTAACGACTGGAGATGCACCCCTTTCAACTGTTGAAGATTTAAAAGGGAAAAAAGTAGCGGCGGCAATCGGCACAGACCCACATATTTTTCTTCTGCGCTCATTGAGTGAAGCGGGGCTTAAGGCATCGGATGTAGAAATCGTTAATCTTCAGCATGCGGATGGAGGGAGCGCCTTAACGACTGGTCAAGTAGATGCATGGGCTGGACTGGATCCGCATATGGCAAAGCTTGAACTGGAGGCTGATACGAAGTTTCTTTACCGCAATCCAGAATTTAATACTTACGGCACTTTAAATGTACGCAATGAATTCGCTGAAAAATATCCTGACCAGGTGAAAAAAGTAATTGAAGCTTATGAAAAAGCCCGTCAATGGGTTTTAGATAATCCAGAAGAAGCAGCGAAGATTTTAGCAGAAGAAGCTCAAATTACAGAGCAAGTTGCAGAAAAGGAAATGGAAAGAAATGATTTTTCAAATCCGATTCCAGGGGAAGACCAGAAGACAGCATTAACAGCAGCGGGAGAAGTGCTTCAAAAAGAAGGCATTATAAAAAGTGACAATTTAGAAGAACTTGTGGATGGCTTAATCAATCCAGCCTTTTCTGAAGAGGTAATAAAGTAACACTACTTTTTGAAGGGAGGTTTTCTTAAATGAGTATGAAAGCTACCGTTGCTTCACCAAAGATTGAGGAAAAAAGGAAGAAGAATCTTCAATGGAGTACAAAAGCAAGAAATGCTGCTTTAGGCAGTATTGTTCCAATCATTTTAATGATTGCTTGGGAATATTTAAGCGGAACTGGAGTGTTCCCGCCCCATCTGCTTCCTGCACCATCCATTATATTTCAATCATTATTAAATATGGCAGTCGATGGGAGCTTATGGGGGCATACAGGAATTACGCTTTACCGCTTATTTATCGGATTTCTTATCGGTACTGCTGCCGCTGTTGTTGTTGGAGCGGGGGTAGGCTATTTTGCTAAGGCAGAGAGTTTATTTGATCCGCTCATCCAAGCCTTCAGGTCCATTCCTTCACTTGCGTGGGTGCCATTGTTCATTCTTTGGATGGGAATTGGCGAGCCTTCTAAAGTAGTTTTAATTGCGGTTGGTGTATTTTTTCCAGTGTATTTAAATATTGTTTCAGGTATACAAGGTGTTGACCGGAAATTAATAGAGGTAGGGAAAATTTATAATTTTAGTTCATTAAAACTGATAAAGAGAATCATATTGCCTGCTGCCTTGCCTTCGTTTTTAGTCGGACTTCGAAGCGGATTAGGGCTTGGATGGATGTTTGTTGTCGCCGCTGAACTGATGGGTGCATCTACAGGAATTGGATATTTACTCGTGTATGGGCAAAACACCTATTCACCTGAATTAATTATTTCTAGTATTGTTTTATTTGCCATCTTAGGTAAAATCACTGATTCAATCTTAAAAGGATTGGAGTCAAAAGCCTTGCATTGGCAGGATACGATTGAGAGGAAAGCTTAGGAGGAGAGGGAAATGCTAGCAATCGAAAATGTTTCGAGAACCTTCTCGAATGGCGAAACAGGTTTTAAACATATTAATCTATCAGTGAATGAAGGGGAAGTCATCGGCATATTAGGAACGAGCGGATGTGGAAAAAGTACACTTCTTCGCGTGTTATCCGGCTTAGATCATCATTACGAAGGCCATGTCAAGATTGATGGGGTAGCGGTTAAAGCTGTTCATGAAAAAGTAGGGATGATTTTTCAGGAGCCGCGGTTAATGCCATGGTTGAAAGTAATTGAGAATATTTCCTTTGGTCTCGAAGAAAAAGATGCGAAAGCTGTGCATTATTTAGAATCTGTGGGATTAACAGGATTTGATAACCATTACCCGAAGGACTTATCGGGAGGGATGGCACAGAGAGTGGCGATTGCGAGGGCGCTTGTTACGAACCCAGAAATTTTATTGTTAGATGAGCCATTCAGTGCACTGGATGCATTTACTAAAATGCAGCTTCAAGATTTATTACTGGAAATATGGCAGAAATATCATTCTACTATTCTCTTGGTTACACACGATATTGATGAAACATTGTATTTATGTGACCGCATTATTATTCTTCGGGGACAGCCTGGTGAAATATATGAAGAATTGAAGATTAACGCCTGTAAGCCAAGAGCCCGAGGAGATTTAGAACTTGCAAAAATGAAAGAACAAATTCTGCACTTACTGGACTTAACTCATGTAGACATTAAATAAAAAAGGAGTTAGAAAAATGACTGTGATCGATCGGAAACAGCTGGAGCCTCTAAAAGGAAATAATAATTTAATAAACTATCAAGAAACATATGAACAATTCTCTTGGGAGAGTATTGAACAGCGATTTAGCTGGCATAAGACCGGTCTTGTCAATATGGCATATGAATGCGTTGATAAACATGTAGAAGATGGGTACGGCGAAAAGACTGGGCTGCATTATGTTGACGGAATAGCAGAACAAAAGTATAGCTTTAAAGAGATAAAAGACAAAACAGATCATATTGCAACAGTCCTAAAGGCAAATGGTGTCAAAAAGGGAGATTTTGTTTTTATTTTTCTACCTAAGCATCCAGATTGCTATTTTACAATGATTGCAGCTATTAAACTTGGTGCGATCGCAGGCCCGTTATTTGAAGCTTTTATGGAAGAGGCAGTGAAGGATCGCATTTCAGATTGTGAAGGAAAATACTTAATTACTGATTCAGCGCTTTTAAAAAGAGTGCCAAAACAAGAACTTCCTTCTTTAGAAAAAATATTTATCACTGATGGCAAAGAGCGACTTGAAGACAAGGAAATACTTCTTCAAAATGAGCTTGAAAAAACAGCAATTGATGCAAATATTTTAGAATGGGTGGATGCAGAGCACGGTCTGAATATTCATTATACAAGCGGATCAACCGGCAAGCCGAAAGGGATTATTCATGCCCATCGTGCAATGGTTCATCAATACCAAACAGGAAAGTGGGTGCTTGACTTAAAAGAAGACGATGTATATTGGTGTACAGCACATCCCGGCTGGGTTACAGGCACTGTATATGGCATCTTTACACCATGGCTGAATCGAGCAACCATTGTTGTAAATGGAGGCAGGTTTGCTGCAAGTGCATGGTATGAAACGTTGGAAAAAACAAAGGTGTCTGTCTGGTATAGCGCACCGACAGCATTCCGCATGCTAATGGCGGAGGGAGATGAATTGCAACAGCAATATGATTTAAGTGCAATCCGTCATATTTTAAGTGTCGGTGAACCGTTGAATCCAGAAGTCATTTATTGGGGTTTAGATTCTCTAGGCAAAAGAATTCATGATACATGGTGGATGACTGAGACAGGGGCGCAGCTAATTGTTAACCTGCCTTCAGAAGTCATTAAGCCTGGTTCAATGGGCAGGCCGTTTCCAGGTATCGATATAGCTATTTTAGATAATGAAGGTGTGGAACAGCCAAGAGGAACAATTGGACATCTAGCCATAAAAGCGCCATGGCCAGGATTGATGAAGGAAGTATGGAAGAATAAAGAAAAGCATCAATCTTATTTTCCATTTGACGGGTGGTATGTATCTGGTGATCTGGCTATTCAGGACACAGATGGCTATATTTTCTTTCAAGGAAGAAGCGATGACATGATTAATTCTTCTGGAGAAAGAATTGGTCCATTTGAAGTTGAGAGTAAATTAATCGAACATCCTGCTGTCGCTGAAGCTGGAGTTATTGGGAAGCCTGATCCGTTAAGGGGGGAAATCGTCAAGGCATTTATTATCCTTCGCAAAGGTTACTTAGCGAGTGAAGAGCTGCTTGATGATATAAGGAAATTTGTAAAAACAAGATTGGCGGCACATTCGGCTCCAAGAGAAATAGAAATAGTTGACGAACTGCCGAAGACAAAAATTAGTGGGAAAATTTTAAGAAGAGAGTTAAAGGCAAGAGAACTTGAAAAGCTGCAACGATAATGCAACAGGAATCACATAGATGAATGGAGGTTATGGAGATGAAAGAGGCTTTACACGTCGCATTATTGGGTTACGGTACTGTGGGCAAGGGTGTATACGAGACAATAAAACAGCATCAAGGCAGGCTTCAAAAATTATTAGGAAAAGAAGTCAAAGTAGTTGCAGTACTAGTGAAGAATATTTCAAAACATAAATTATCTGACCGATCGGTCATATTAACAGACCAATATAAAGATATCATTAATATACAAAAGCTTGATGTTGTAATTGATGCCATTGTTGGTATTGAACCAGCATACTCTTTTTTACAGCAGGCAATTAATAGAGGCTGTCATGTAATAACAGCAAATAAAGAGATGTTTGCTCACCATAGCAAAGACTTACACGCTTTAGCAAAGGAAAAAGGTGTTACAGTTGGATTTGAAGCAACAGTGGCTGGTGGGATTCCTATCATTCAAACGCTTAAAAGACTGTTAAATGCAAATAAAGTGCAAAAAATTGAAGGGATTTTAAATGGCACTTCAAATTTTATATTAACAAAAATGCGTGAGGAAAAATTGTTATTTACTGACGCATTAAGTTTGGCGCAAGATCTTGGATACGCTGAAGCAGATCCAACGAATGATATTGATGGCCATGATGCATTCTTTAAAGCAGTCATCTTGAGCGAAGTTTTATTCGGCGAACAGCCTGACTGGGGAAAAGCAGTTCGTGTAGGGATCTCAACAATAAAATCTGAAGATATTGCCTATTTCCAATCTTTAGGATTGAGGTTCAAGCATGTTGCTTCATTGCAGCGAACAAATAAAACGGTTGTTTGTACAGTTCGCCCTGTGCTAGTATCCGAAGCCCATCCATTGTATCAAGTAGAAGATGTCCAGAATGCCATTAACATAGAAGCAGATATTGTTGGGAATATAAGTTTACAAGGTCCTGGGGCAGGAATGTTTCCAACAGCAAGTGCAATTATTGAAGACATTATCCATATTGATGATAAGGAGTATGGTCCGTGTTTTGAAGAAGAATCATCTATCTCGGAATCAGCTGAACAGCTATGGATTGCCTATGGTGAAAATGCGCTGTTAGGACTTCCTGAAAGTGCAGAGGTGATTAAAAAAATTGCTGATTATACATGGTTAGTCAAAGGAGATTCAAATGATAACGCAAAATTTGATATCCGGTACTATCAGCTGCTTGGAAATGCTGACAGTGTAAAGGCAGTTGAAAAGGTTCATTAAAAAATGAGAAGCAGCTTTTGGCTTGCTTCTCATTTTGATGGATTGTTTTATTCTGAACGCTTTTCACGTAGTTTGTTCAACCAGATTGGGATGGTGATTTTACTTGCTGTTTTTGGAGCAGTGATTGATTGATTTCAGAATATAAGTCTTTCATGTGAACTGTTACTATCTTTGCTCCAATTTGTACATGGACCATATTATCGAAAACAGCTGTTACAAGGCCATTCAACGATACATTTGCTCCAATGCTTACGTCTTTTTTCTCGTTTTTTCTAATATTTGTTACTTTGCTATTTGTCATGATCCCACCATCCATTCTTATATATGTTATAAGTATAGAAGCTTAATACTTAATAAAACTCATATACACTATATTTCCTGTTTATTGTAAAATAAACGTATATCGCAAAAAAGTCCAGTGAAAAGGCTAGTATTTTCATCGACAAATTTCTTCCATATCCATTTTAATTATCCCATTGATTGCAGTGTATTAATTAATTCTTCCTTCAATTCTGGATAATGATTAAAATTTGAGAGCATGCCATTGATAATTGGTAATCTCGGCTGTTTAGAATTGATTTCCTCTTCAATTAATTCAAGAGATATCTCAAGTGACTCTCGGTCATCCAAGTTTTTAATCTTATCACGTATATTGGCGATGACTGAAGTAGTAGTTTCCATCGGTGTACAATAATTTAATTTTTTAAAGAACTGATTCATCTTATCATCAGAAATAAAGGGAGGCCCTTTTTTAACGCTAGCTGCGATAGAATCCATTCTATTCATAATATATTCAGAAATCTCTTTTGTTGAGAATAATTCTTTATCAAAAATAATAAAGCGAATAAATGCATGTACCATTCCATCAAGCAGCGTAGAAAGATCCCATAAATAAGGAGTGCTGTCTACGCCATATACGGCTCTTAAACCGTTTTTGTAAAAGTTTTGCAGCTCTGTTTGCTTGCTGAAAATTAAGTCTTTAATTTTATCATTTAATGGGATGGCCTGCTCCCGAGTTTGCATAATAATGAAGTCTTTATTGTCTCGAATCAAATCTAATGTCGATGTTAGCTGTGCAACAAACTTTTCTCTAGTGGGTAAATTTGAGTTTTCAGTTATAGTAATTTGTTTTTGCAGTTCATCGAAATAAAACGCTAAAATAGATTCAAGCAAAGAATCTTTAGATTTAAAATATAAATAGAAGGCACCTTTTGATATTCCGCATTCTGTGGCAATTTCTTGCACAGATGTCGAGCTAAACCCTTTAACAGCAAAAAGTTTAATTGCTGACTCAATGATTAGCCTTTCTTTTTCTTTCAAGTACAACAACCCCTTAACTGGAGACTATCCTCCATGTTAACAAAATCTTCATAATTTATTTATTGACTTTGACTGACTGGTCAGTTATATTTATTTTTGTTATGACCCACTAGTCATATGTTAAGATATATCACCCTTTTGGTCAAGGGAGTTTTATACTAGGACATTCTTTATTGCAATAGTGGTACCTATTAATGAAGAATGATGTGGGTAAAATAGTTATGTACTTAATTCATTTTATCAAGAAGATGAGGTGTCAGGGTGAAAGGGATAGTCAATTTTGTTCTGAGAAATAAACTGGCTGTATGGTTATTGACCATTATTATCACAGCATCAGGTATTTATTCAGGAACACAAATGAAAACAGAAACCATTCCGGATATATCAATACCGTTTCTAATGGTAAATGGCGTCTACCCAGGGGCTACGCCAGAGAAAGTGATGGATGAAGTATCCATACCATTGGAAAAGGCTGTTGAAAGTCTTGAGGATGTAAAGGCCGTCTATTCAAATTCAAGCTCGAACGTAGCGAGTCTGCAAATTGAATATGAATACGGCGTAGATATGGACGATAAAAAAGTTCAGTTAGAAAGAGCCCTTGCAGGTGTTGAATTGCCTGAGGATGTAGAAGAGCCATCGGTCACGGCAATAAGCATGAATTCGATGCCGGTCGTTGCTCTTTCGATTAGCAGCTCTAATGAAGATATTGTAGAACTGACTTCAACTGTTGAAGATGTTATTCTACCAGATGTAGAGAAGCTGGATGGTGTTGCTTCAGCAACAATGACTGGTCAGCATATTGAAGAAGTAGAGTTTACATTTGATGAAAAGAAACTGGCTGAATTGGAATTAACAGAAGAAGATGTTAAAGAACTGGTTCAAGCAAGTGATATGGCTTTATCTCTTGGTCTCTTTGACTTTGAAGAGGCAGAAGAGGCCGTTGCAGTGGATGGTAAAATTACTACTGTCGACGAATTGAAAGATATAATGATTCCAGTCACTCCTAGTGCTGAGAATCCAGCTCCTTTTGTTAAGCTGAGTGATATTGCTGAAATTGAAAAAGTTGGTAAAGTTCAATCAGTATCAAGAACAAATGGCGAAGATGCCATAGCGATTCAAATTGTCAAAGGTCAACAAGATAATACGGTTGATGTTGTAAACCGCGTAAAAGATTTAGTTAAAGAAGAAGAAGAGAAATTTGAAGGGTTAAACATTGAGATTTCATTAGACCAAGGTCAGCCAATTCAAGATTCAGTTAATACAATGATTGAAAAAGCGCTGTTTGGTGGATTGATTGCTGTTCTAATCATCCTTCTTTTCTTAAGAGACTTTAAATCAACAATTATTTCAATCATATCTATTCCAGTGTCCATTTTTATGGCTTTACTTCTATTACATTGGTTAGATATCACATTGAACATTATGACACTCGGTGCTGTTACAGTAGCTATCGGACGCGTTATCGATGACTCTATCGTTGTCGTTGAAAACATATACCGAAGATTGCATTTAAGGGAAGAAAAGCTTACCGGCCGTGCATTAGTGCGCGAGGCCACGCTTGAAATGTTTAAGCCAATCCTTTCATCAACACTAGTTACAGTCGCAGTTTTTGCACCGTTAATCTTTGTTGGCGGAATGGTTGGAGAACTATTTATGCCATTTGCATTAACAATGACATTCGCTCTTGGTGCATCACTTCTTGTAGCGATTACAGTTGTTCCCGCACTTTCGCACTTCTTATTTAAGAAAAAATTATATGGTAAGAAGGAAGAAAGTAATCATAAAGAAGTCGGCAAACTTGCATTATGGTATAAAGGCGTATTGAACAAAGCGTTAAATCATAAGATTATCACTTCCGCTATAGCTGTCATCCTGCTAGTAGGATCATTAAGCTTAATGCCGCTAATCGGCTTCAGCTTCTTGGGCAGTGAAGAGGAAAAAGTAATGTACATCACATATACTCCTGAAACAGGAGAAAAAATGGATGTGACACAAGAGAATATTGAGGAAGTAGAAAAAGAGTTATTAAAGCGTGATGATATTGATATTCTTCAATTATCAATAACTGACCCAACAACCATTGATCCTGCTGCAGCGATGATGGGCGGCGGTGCCGGCGGCGCTTTAATGTATTTGATCTTTGATCCGGATATTAAGAATTTCCCAGAAGTCCGCGAAGAAGTAGAAGAGTATGTATTCAATGTTGGTCAAACTGGTGAATGGAAAAGCCAGGATTTCACCTCAATGGGGATGAATACTAGTGAAGTAAGCTACACCTTCTACAGTGAAGATTTAAATAAATTGAACGATTCAGTAAAAATGGTTGAAGATGTAATGAATGAAACAAAAGGTATTAAAGATGTTTCATCAAGTACAGAGGATGCTTATGTCGAGCATGTGTTAAAAGTAGATCAAGAAGATGTCCTGCAATATGGCTTAACGACAGGTCAAATTGTAATGGCGCTGAATCAAACGAATAATAAAGAAGTATTAACAACTGTTCAAAGTGATGGTACAGACATTGATGTAGTAATCCAACGCGAACAGACTGAAGCGCCAAAATCAATCGATGAAATGCTTGAAACAGAAATTCCTACAGCAACTGGGCAAACAATGCCTCTGTCTGAACTTGTTACAGTTGAAGAAGGAACTACATTAAATACACTTGCTCGTAGTGAAGGTGAGTATTACGCAACAGTTTCAGGTACGATTACTGATGATGATATTTCTAAAGCAACAGCAGAAATGGATGAATCAATTGATAAATTAGATTTCCCTAAAGGTGTAACGACTGGTGTTGCGGGTGTATCTGCTGATATGACAGAAACATTTACACAATTAGGAGTAGCAATGCTTGCAGCGATTGCAATTGTATACTTCATCCTTGTTGTTACATTTGGTGAAGGAGTCGCGCCATTTGCCATTCTATTCTCCTTGCCATTTGCTGTCATTGGCTCATTTGTCGGATTGCTTATTGCAGGCGAAACCATTTCAGTAACCGTTATGATGGGGCTGCTTATGTTAATAGGTATTGTGGTAACGAATGCGATTGTATTGGTTGACAGAATCATTCATATGGAACGCGATGGCATGACTATGCGTGAAGCCATTCTGGAAGCAGGTGCAACACGTCTTCGTCCTATTCTTATGACTGCTATTGCCACAATGGGTGCATTGCTTCCATTAGTATTTGGCGCAGGCGGTGGCGGTTTAATTTCTAAAGGACTTGGTATTACAGTCATTGGCGGTTTAGCAAGCTCAACTATTCTTACATTGGTTATTGTGCCAATCGTTTATGAAGTGCTTTCTAAAATGTTTAAGAAAAACCGTAGAGAAGTTAATGAGAACTAAAGAATACAATAAAGCAGCGAAGGGGTAACCAGCAGGTTACTCCTTCGCTTTTTTATAGCGTCTATAGATTGTCTAATGTATAGGAGGATTGCTTCGTGATAATCAGCGTTGTGGAAGAACCCCCGCTGAAGGAGATTTCACTTTAATTGAAGACTTTGATAAGGAATGAAAGAAGCAGTATAATGAGAATCAGCTATTTAAGACAGGGTGTGTAATCAATGAATAAGACAATTGGCTTTATTGGGTGCGGAAAGATGGCACAGGCAATCATTGGCGGGATATTAAAGGCAGAGAAAGTCTCGGCAGAAATGATTATTGCCAGCGCTAAATCAAAGGCTACTAGGGCGTATGTCAACGAGACAATAGGAATAAAAACAACTTCTTCAAATATTCAAGTTGCAGAGGCGGCAGATATTCTTTTTCTAGCTGTGAAACCGAATATTCATCAAGCGGTCATCTCAGAAATAAAGGATAGCTTAAAACAAGAAGTGATTGTTGTTACAATAGCCGCGGGAATATCAATATCGGATTTAACAGACGCATTTCTCCGTCCGATTAAAGCAGTTCGCTCAATGCCAAATACCCCTTCATTAGTTGGGGAAGGAATGAGTGCATTATGCATAAATGAGCTTGTTACGAATGAGGATCTTAATGAGGTAAAAGCGATCTTTTCTTCATTTGGAAAAGTGGAAGTAGTAAATGAGCATTTGATGGATTCAATCCCGGCAATCAGCGGTTCATCACCAGCCTATGTATATATGTTTATTGAAGCGCTGGCTGATGGTGGAGTTAAAGACGGTGTACCGCGCGAACAAGCATACAAGATGGCTGCACAAGCAGTATTAGGTGCAGCAAAAATGGTATTAGAGACAGGTAAGCATCCAGGAGAATTAAAGGATGAAGTGTGTACGCCTGGCGGGGCAACCATCGAAGCCGTTGGAGAGTTGGAAAAGCAAGGCTTCCGATCAGCGGTCATATCAGCGATGGAGCAGTGTACAGCTAAAATAAAGAACTTATAAGAAAAAAGTATAATTGAAGAAGATGAAGCAAAAAATAACTGAAGAAAGGTCTCTTAAGATTAAATGAAATCTTAAGGAACCTTTTTTCAGTTTCTGCATGTTATAATGTTACATCGAATAAAATTCGTAGTAAGTGGATATATCCCACTTGACATATCGGAATATAAGGATTATTGTATGTAAGTCATATTTTAGGAGGGAAGAGAATGAATACTGGATTATTTATAGTGAATCTTGCCATTATGATTGTTTTTATTTTGTTATTATTTTTTATGCAAAGAAAGCATATCTCATTTTCTAAACGAGTTTTCACTGCATTAGGAATAGGAATTGTATTCGGGTTCGGATTACAGTTCATATACGGTATTGAATCTGAAGTTTTACAGCAGTCGACAGAATGGTTTAATCTTGTCGGCGGCGGATATGTGAAGTTTCTGCAAATGATTGTTATGCCGCTTGTATTTATTTCAATTTTAGCTGCTTTTACAAAGCTTAAGCTAACGAATAATATTGGGAAAATAAGTGTGCTTATTATCGGAATTTTAATTGGAACGACGGCCGTTGCAGCAGCGGTTGGCATCGCAACTGCAACCGGATTTAATTTAGAAGCGATACAAATTAATCAAGGAGATGCGGAGTCTGACAGAGGCTTACAGCTTGAAGAGAATTATCAATCTATTGAAGGAAAGTCATTTCCGCAACAGATGCTGGATCTCCTGCCTGCTAATCCGTTTTTAGATTTGACAGGTGCAAGATCTACATCAACGATTTCAGTCGTTATATTTGCAGCGTTTTTAGGAATAGCCTATCTCGGTGTGAGAAGAAAGTCACCAGAGCAAGCAGAGCTGTTTGCAAAAATAGTTGATGCTTTCTATAGTATTATTATGAGAGTCGTTACATTAATATTGCGCTTGACTCCATATGGCGTGTTGGCAATAATGACAAAAACGGTTGCCATGAGTGATTTTAATTCAATTCTAAATCTAGGTAAATTTGTCATTGCCTCATACGTTGCTTTAGCAGTGATGATGCTCATTCATTTATTGTTATTATTATTTGCTGGTTTAAGTCCTATACAATATTTAAGAAAGGCATTTCCAGTTTTAACTTTTGCTTTTACATCAAGAACAAGCGCTGGTGCATTGCCATTAAATATTAAAACACAAAAGTCGCTAGGTGTATCTGAAGGAATAGCTAATTTCTCAGGTTCGTTCGGGCTATCAATTGGGCAGAACGGATGTGCTGGTATCTATCCAGCCATGCTGGCAATAATGATTGCGCCAACTGTCGGCATCAATCCGTTATCTCCAGGATTCATATTCTCTGTTATATTAATTGTTGCCATAAGCTCCTTTGGAGTAGCAGGTGTTGGCGGAGGAGCTACATTTGCAGCAATACTTGTATTGTCTGCTTTAGATTTACCTGTTGCTTTGGCAGGATTGCTTATTTCTATAGAGCCATTGATTGATATGGGTCGTACAGCTGTAAATGTCAGCGGTTCGATGACTTCTGGTATTCTGACAAGTAAAATAACTGGGGATATTAATAAAGATGTTTATAATGACCCAAATAATAAAATAGAAGCAGAAATTTAAATAAAAAAGGCGGCAGATACAATTCTGCCGCCTTTTTTTATGTTGCTAATGCGGTAAAAACATCAATTGAAATAAAAATAATACTGCAAAAATATAAACAAGTGGATGAACCTCGCGCCATTTGCCTTTAAATATCTTTAAAATTGGATGTGTAATAAACCCAAGCGCGATTCCTGTAGCTATACTTGATGTGAGCGGCATCGTTAAAATAATTAAAAAGGCAGGAAATGCCTCATCTAATTCTCCCCATTTAATATGAGCAATGTTTCCTAACATTAAGCTGCCAACAATGATTAATGCTGGCGCTGTTATGGCAGAAATGCCGGAAACAGCGTTTACGAGCGGTCCAAAGAACGCAGCAGCAATAAACAAAACGCCTACCGTAAGCGAGGTTAGCCCAGTTCTTCCTCCTGCAGCAACCCCGCTGGATGATTCAATAAAAGCCGTTGTTGGGCTTGTTCCAAACATTGACCCCACTGTTGAAGCGACTGAATCAGATAATAGCGCTTCACGAGCACGAGGTAAGGATTTGCCTTTCATAAGGCCAGCTTGCTGAGCCACTCCAACCATCGTGCCTGTCGTGTCAAAAATAGTAACTAGAAGAAATGAAAAGACTACTGCATATAATCCGTGTGCAATCACTTCCCCGATGGCAGAAATAGGATTGTAAATAATCAAGCCTTCAGGCAGTGTTGGAGCTGCAAGTATGCCGCTATCAAAAGATAATTGACCTGAGAAAAAGGCGATTAAACCAGTAATAATCATTCCATAAAAAAGTGCGCCAGTAATATTCAACACCATTAATATAAGGGTAACAATCAACCCAATCATTGCCATGATAGCAGATGCTGATGTAAGGTCACCAAGTGCTACGAGATTTGTCGGGTGGCTTGTAATGAGCCCGGTCATCCGCAAGCCAATGAAGGCGATAAATAATCCGATGCCAGCTGAAATCCCAAATTTTAAATTATCAGGTATTGCTTCAATCAATTTTTGCCGGAAAGAAGTCAATGATAAAATGATAAAAATGATTCCTGCAACAAACACTGCGGCAAATGCTGTTGTATAATCGATATTTCCGTTTCCTACTACAGAATAGGCAAAATATGCGTTCAACCCCATGCCAGGTGCAATGGCAATCGGGTAATTTGCAAAAAAAGCCATCCACAGTGTACCGACTACTGCTGCAATAATCGTAGCAGCAAATACTTGTTCAAAAGGGACGCCTGCATCCGATAAAATGACCGGATTAACAACAACAATATATACCATTGTTAAAAAAGTCGTAATGCCGGCAATGATCTCCGTTTTGACTGTTGTTTGATTCTCTTTTAATTTGAACATTATTAGTCCTCCAAGATGTAAAGGTTAACGAAGTATGAGAAGTGAAGACGAATAAGGAAAACTTGTTTATTTGCAAAGCAATTTGGACATCAGTTTTACTTACCCGATATATTAGCTATTTAGCAAAGGACTTTCATATAACGTTAAAAATTCTCGCTTTCTATGAGCCAAAAAAAAGCCACATTTTTTATAGTATGCGTTTTTTTTCTAGATATCAAGAGCTTTATTATCTAGTATTGATATTCAGCCGCGAAAGATTCTTTATTACAATAAACGGAAAATTTAGTATAATGAGGACGAAAGGTGGTGCTTGTTTGAAAAAACTTGTTATTTTTGACTTTGACGGCACGATTATTGATACAGAATCTTATTGGTATAAAGCATACAGAGATGTCATTCAAAAACAATATAATTTTGATTTGCCGCTTGCAATGTTTTCTCGATGTATTGGCACGACTGATTCAGTCCTCTTTGAATATTTAGAATCTGAAATCAGTGAATCGATGAACCGCCAAAAAATAAATCAAGATGTAGATGAATTTTTTTTGGATATTTCGAAAGACATTACTGTGAGAAAAGGTGTAGAAAACTTGCTTATTAAGTTAACGGAAGCTGGCTGTATATTAGCGATAGCATCAAGTTCAAAGCGGGAATGGATACGCCAGTACTTAGAGGCTTTTCAATTATCATCGTATTTTAGCCTAATTAAAGGAAAAGAGGATGTTTTGGATGTCAAGCCCGATCCTGCACTTTACTTAGCAGTATTAGAAGAGCTGGAGATAAAGCCTGAAGAAGCGCTTGTCATTGAGGATTCAATAAATGGTTCCACCGCTGCGCTAAGAGCTGGCATTGATTGTATTGTTGTGACAAATCCTGTAACAGAACATATGGCATTTGATTCATCTATTCCTACCTATTCCTGTTTTACCGAGATGACTTTAAATTGCTGCTTCGAAAAAGCATAAAAGGAGCCATTAGCTGGCTCCTTTTAATTAAAGAAATGAACTTAATATTAAATAAGTAATCCCCGCAACTGTAGCAGAAATTGGCAAAGTAATGATCCAAGTAATAATCATTCTTTGTGCGGTCCCCCATTTAACACCTTTTACACGATGTGCTGAACCGACACCTAGAATAGAAGAAGAGATGACATGTGTCGTACTGACAGGCATATGGAGTGCTGTAGCAGTAAAGATGACCATTGCGCCTGTTAAATCGGCTGCTACACCGTTTACAGGGCGGATCTTCATAATCTTCCCTCCGACCGTTTTGATGATTTTCCAACCGCCGACAGAAGTTCCTAGTCCCATTGCCAATGCACAGGAGAATTGCACCCAGAATGGGATATCGGTTGTAGTGACATAACCATTGGCGATTAGAGCCATTGTGATAATCCCCATTGCTTTCTGCGCATCATTTGTCCCATGTGTGTATGATTGCAGTGCGGCTGTGAAAATTTGAAATGTACGGAAGTTTCTATTTGTTTTTGTAAGATTATTATTTCTAAACACAACTTTAAAAATACTATAAACGATAAAACCAGCCGCAAAGGCGATAAGCGGTGAAAAGATTAATGCTTGAATAATTTTAATAAATCCACTGTAATTAAGAGATGAAACACCTGCTGCTGCAATGGCAGCTCCGGCTATAGAACCAATTAATGCATGTGAGGAAGAGCTGGGAATGCCAAAATACCATGTTAACAGATTCCAAAAAATTGCCGCGATAAGTGCTGATAAAATGACGATATCTCCATTTTGCAAAGTAAAGGGATCGACTATATCTTTCGTAATCGTCTTTGCTACACCAGTAAAAGTCATTGCGCCGACGAAATTCATCACCGCTGCCAAAATGATGGCATGTCTTGGTTTTAAAGCCTTTGTGGAAACTGAAGTGGCAATAGCATTTGCTGTATCATGAAATCCATTAATAAAATCAAAGACTAAGGCAAAGATGACGATAAGAACGGTAATAAGAAAAATTGCATCCATTTGTTATTGCTCCTTACGCGTTTTTCATAATAATTGTTTCAAATGCGTTGGCAACTGTTTGGCAGCTGTCAGCAATCTCTTCAAGATTTTCATAGATTTCTTTATATTGAATAATGCGGATTGGATCTTTTTCTACGGAGAACAAATGCTTAATTGATTGGCGAAGAACCCCATCGCATTTAGATTCGTAATCCTTAATTTTAATTGCATGCTCTCTAATTTTTAATAATTTTTTTGTTGATAGTAGCTCAACTGATTTTTCAATTTCGATCGCACATTGGCGAATGGCTTCAACAAATTTCAGCATAAATTCATCTGCTTCAGTAATGGAGTACATCTCGAACAAATCGGCAGTTTGCTCAAACCCATCAAGAACATCATCCATGGCCATAGCTAGATGCAGGATATCTTCTCTTTCGATTGGCGTAATGAAGGCATTGTTCAGCTCCTTTATTGTTTCGTGAACAAATGAATCCCCCTTAGTTTCATACTCCTTCATCTTTTCAGAAAAGATTTTTAAATCACTAATATTTTTTAGTTTGTAGTCAGCAAAATACATTGCGCTTTCTTTAAGATTAACGGCAATATTGCTTAACAATGTATTAAACTTGTCCTGCTTTTTAAAAACCATCCTTAATACCCCCAATAATTTTAGGCAAAATAACCTTTCAAACGTTATTATTTTATACGAAAAATTTTAAAGTATAAAGAAGATTTTTTCGAATGCTCTCTATAGAAGTCGAATTTTGTCGCTTTGAAATAGAAAGGTAATATTGGAGAATCGGTCAGAAGAAGTCGAGAAAACCCTTGATAATATTGATGATTCTTTTTATTGGTAATAAAAAGAAAACGCTTCCAATTTGGAGGAATCATCCATTCATCTTTACAAAAAATTAATAATTCTTATAGAATAATTTACAAAAATCCTGAATGTAATTAAAAGTGATAAAAATGTTGATTTCGCTTGATTTTTCTGATAATATATATTCCTTCTCACTTTCGTTCCGTCATATGTAACTCTCCATTGCGGCTGAAAAAAATGATTGGAGTGAATCATATGTCATCAAATATTCAGCACCCCGACTTTCAGAAAGAATTTCAACGATTAGAATTTACAAAAAGATATATGGAGGCCGTAATAAAAACGGCTGAATCAAGTAAAGACCAGTTTCAAGAAAATATGAGGGAATCCTTTAAAGATGCCGATTGGCTAGAATCCAGTCTTGGCTATTCATCTTTATTAACGGATGCGCGCTTTTTTGCCATGTCTAAAGATGAATTAGAAAGCTTAAAGAAAGCAAGAAACAAACCTTATTTTGCCCGCATCGACTTCTCTAGAGAAGATCAGGAAACTGGAGAGATTATTTATATTGGCAAAACGTCGTTATACTCAAGGGAAAATCAAGAACAAATTATCGTTGATTGGCGTTCTCCTATTTCGAACCTTTATTATGAAGGCAGAATTGGGAAGGTTCAATATGATTCATATGAGGAAAGCTTCAAAGGCGAACTCACACTTAAACGGCAATTTATGATTGAAGAGGGTAAAATTGAAGAAATCAGGGATATTGATTTAACTACGAATGATCAGCTTCTTCAAGAATCACTTGCCGGCAGTTCAAGTAATCGATTAACTGAAATTGTTTCTACCATTCAGGAGGAGCAAAATAAAATAATCCGTGCTGATTTACATAAGCCTATCATTGTCCAGGGCGGGGCGGGCAGCGGAAAAACAACGATTGCACTCCATAGAATCAGTTACTTTATTTTCCAGTATAAGGAGAATTTCGCTCCAGAGCAGTTAATGATTTTAGCTCCAAGTAAATTATTTATAGATTATATTTCAGAGGCTTTACCTGAATTAGGGGTGGAAAGAGTTAGGCAAACAACCTTTGAAGAATTTGTTCAAGTCTGCATTGAAAAGAAAATTCGTCTAAAAGAAGACGATCATTTGATTCAAATTCTTGAAAAAGGGGAAAAGCAAGAAACGAAGGATGCTGTAAGGGTATCCAAATGAAGGGATCAAAAGTTTTTCATGTGATTATGAATAATTATATAAAGGAAATCTATCAAACCTTTTATCCGGCAGCTGACTTCTTTGTTGATAAATATCGCATTTATAAAAAGGAGCGCTTTATAAAATTATTACAGGATGATTTTCATTATCTACCATTGTATAGAAGAATTGAAAAGCTAAAGTCGATATTACAGAGTGATGTAAAAAGAAAAAAGAAAGAAATGCTTAAAAGAATAGAAACGTTTTATGATGAAAAAATCGAAAGGGCATTATATAGTGCTAAGGACCCTGTGAAAAGAAGAGCGTATGTCTCGGCTGCGCTTGATAAAAAAAGTGAACGTCTGGATAGTATGAAATCAGCTATAAGAACAGCGGTAACCTCCTATATGAAGCAATTTCCGAAAAAAACAGTGTTTCAATATTATCAGGAATTATTTGAAGAACCTGAAAGGCTGGTTGAGCTATCGCAAAAAGAATTATCTTCTGAAGATGCCGAGCTTTTATGTCAGTATAACAAACAGCTATTTTCTAAAAAAATATATGAACGGGAAGATTTGTCGTTGCTCTTGTATTTGCAAGTGAATTTGTTCGGCATTGACAAAGATTTTAAAGCGAAGAATATTGTGATTGATGAGGCGCAAGATTATACTTTTATGGAGCTGCTTTCTTTAAAAAAGGCTGTAGATACCGATATGTTTACATTGGTTGGCGACCTTGCTCAAGGTATTCATTCCTATAGAGGGCTAACAAGCTGGAAGGATGTGCAAGCAGACATTTTTCCAAGAGCGACTTATGCTGAATTAAAGAAAAGCTATCGGACAACAGTGGAAATAATGGAAAAGGCCAATGAGCTATTAAAAATGCTACCATATCATTTTCCGGAAGTAGAACCTATAGTTCGCCATGGGAGTCCTCCAGAGTTTATTGAACAGGTTGATGCTGAACAATATACGAGCCGCCTTGAGAATTTAATCGAAGGGTTAACATCTGTAAAGTTAAAGACATTTGCTTTAATCGGCAAGACGATGAAGGACTGTCAAACGCTCTATAAAAGATTTAATAAGCAGAGCTCCAAAAATGTACATTTATTAGGTGAAAATGAGAAAATACCAAAGGATGCCATAGTGATTGTACCGGCTTACTTAGCTAAAGGGCTGGAATTTGATGTGGTCATTATTTTCTCTATCGATGAAATTTACTCCAGGCAGTCAAATCTTGATATTCAATTGCTTTATGTAGCAATGACCAGGCCGCTTCACCGCCTTTATTTTTACGGGAAAAACAAAGAGGATTTTCTAGTTCAAACCAACAAATAAGATATTTGCATTAGAAAAAAGGAAGGCGTTCACTGGAATGATATGGGGGACGCCAGCTTTTCTAATGAAAGGAAAGGGGAAAACGAAAACATGAATCATATTACTTCTACGGTTACATTAAATAATGGCATATCTATGCCTCAATTTGGATTAGGCGTATACAAGGTTGAAGAAGGCAAACAAGTAGAAGAAACAGTATTGAGTGCGATTGATCTCGGCTACCGATTAATCGATACGGCTGCCTTTTACGGAAACGAGGAAGGCGTTGGCAGAGCGCTTAAAAGAAGCAAAATAAAAAGAGAAGAGTTGTTTATCACAACTAAGGTATGGAATGATGATCAAGGCTATGATGAAACAATAGCTGCATTTGAGAAAAGTTTGGTAAAACTGGATTTAGAATATATTGATTTATATTTAATTCACTGGCCGATTTCAGGAAAGTATCGTGATACATGGAGAGCGCTGGAGAAATTGTACAAAGAAGGTAGGGTGAAAGCGATTGGAGTATGCAACTTTCATCCTCATCATTTAGATAATTTGTTAGCCTCTGCAGAGATTGTTCCTGCGGTGAACCAAGTAGAGCTTCACCCCCGATTATCCCAAGAAGAATTGCGGGATTATTGCAATGAAAAAAAAATTAAAGTCGAAGCGTGGGCTCCTATTGCGAGAGGAAAGTTATCTGATGAGCCAACGCTTAATTATATTGCAAATAAACATGGAAAGACCCATGCACAGATTATACTTAGGTGGCATCTGCAAAATGACGTAATTATTATTCCAAAAACAACGAATTTAGACCGGCTAAAAGAAAACAGCGATATTTTTGATTTTGAATTAAGTCTGGATGAAATGCAGCAAATAGATACATTAAACTTAGATGCGCGTTATGGGAAAAATCCAGATGATATGTAGTGCGAGAAAAAAATTCCCTGTTATGGAAACAATTAATAAAGATCTTATCTTCTAACCTTGTATGAAAAATCCGCCTGCATCATATGATATGAGTAAAGTTGTTTATATGTAGGAAGGGGGAAGACCCTTTTCACATCTCATATTAGGAGTGATAACATGTTTAGCTTTTTATGGGCATTAATTATAGGTGGAATAATTGGATGGGTTGCAGGTTTAATCACAGGAAGAGATGTACCTGGCGGAATAATTGGTAATATCATTGCAGGTTTTGTAGGTGCCTGGCTTGGGACGCTAATCCTTGGAGATTGGGGACCAGTCGTTGCCAATTTTGCAATTATCCCTGCTATTATTGGGGCAATTGTACTTGTATTAATTGTAAGCTTCATTCTCAGATCAATGAGAAAATCCACCGATTAATTGTAAACCGATGGAAAAGCTGCCGAATTTCTCTCGGCAGCTTTTTTACTTTGGTAGTTATCAATAGCTAGAGCCGCTATTTTACCGCTGATTGGAAATAAGGTAGAAGTTCACTTGGCGGAGGGCAGATGACCTTTATCATTTCTTTCGTAAATGGATGCGGCCATTCAAGCTTTGCAGCATGCAGTGCTTGTCTGTTAAATAGCGGCTTCCCGCCATATAACTCGTCTCCAGCCAGCGGATGGCCAATATAGCTTAAATGGACACGTATTTGATGCGTACGGCCGGTATCGAGCTGACATTTAATTAAAGTAAGCTTTTCTTTAGGAAATTTTTCAATCACCTCAAAATTTGTTTTAGCACTCTGACCAGAAGAAGACACGCGACGCCTTGTTGCGTGATGACGATCTCGACCGATTGGCTGTTCAATAACACCCTTGTTAATGTTTACAATTCCATGGACTAATGCATAATATGTTCTTTTAATTACTCTTTCTTCAAGTAGCTTATCAAGAATGGCCCCAGCCAGCGGGTGCTTTGCAAACAGAATCGCACCGGAAGTATTTTTGTCCAAGCGATGGATATGTTTTATATTTCTTAATTCTCCGATTGCTTGCATATGAAATGTGGCGGCATTAGCTAATGTATCATTTTGATCATTTGAATTTGGGTGAGTGTCCATATTTGCAGGCTTATTAAACACAGCGAGGTGATCATCTTCGTATAGAACTTCAAGCTCGTAATAAAAAGGGGCTAAATGAATCTTTTCTTCTTTAAATAGTCGTATTTGCAGTTTATCTCCTCTTTTTATAGGGAGATGCCAGGCAATCTTTTCTCCATTTAGCTTTACGTCATTTTCCATTCTCATTTGATGAATCAATTTCTTTGGTGCATGCCAATAATCCTTAAAAAGCTCCTGCGGATTATACATTTCCCATTCGGCAGGGATAATGATTTCATACCAATCACCAGTACGTTTTGTTGTTACCATAATTTACTTCCTTCCAGAATCACATATTCTCCTTTAGCAATTCATAAATATTATTTTAACGAAGCAGCGGCGATTTTTAAAGCTAGTTGTGAGTAAATTGGTGCTGTCAACGGTTTTGCATATGATGATATGACTTAAGTAAAAAAGGTAAGTGATGCTTTTCCTCAGGGAATCCTGCTGTTTTTCGCCTAAACTATGGCGATAATTACCACGCAAGAAAGGCTGAAGATTATGCTATTCTTATGCTATTACAGATATTACAAGGTGAACAAAGGGTGGGTTTTTTGTGAAGGTAGTTTTCGCATCAACTGCTGAACAAGAGCAGCAAATTGAAGAGCTAGTAGAAAAAATGTATTCTGATATTTTTCCGATTTATTTCGAGGAAGAGGAAATTAAAGAATTTGAAAGCATGGATATTTTAAAGCCATCCAAAGAGTATTTTGGAACTCTAAAAGAGGCGTATCAGGTAATAACCGGCTTGCAGACGATTCTTCATATTTTGGAGAATAATGCACTTAAAAATCAACATGAAACAATCTTTAATAAAAATGTAAAAATTTTAGAAGAATTCGGTGTTTCTTTTCCTTTTGCTTTTCATCATTTTTATGAAGAGAAATCATTGAGTAAAGTAGACAATAGCATCTATAAAGCAAATTGCGAATTTCTTCAATAAATAGAAACGGCGAAGGGAAGATGAAAGGTTTCCTTCGCTTTTTTTGTGCATTCATTGTGGTATCTAAAAAGCAAAAGGGTAATTGAAAAATAAATACCCATTTTAAAATCTTTCTCATACATTAATGGGCAGTAAAACACCACTTCAAGGATTCCTAGAGAATACATAAATGAATTAGATTTCCTATCCTAATTGTGAAGTTGAAGCAATGTCTTGTAATTTTTTAAAGGTTCCAAAATATTTCTATATTGATCTCCTCCAACATCATCAATAATTTCTTTTGCAGCCGACAGGTTGGAAGTTGCTACATCCGTTGAAAGAATCTTATACAATTCGTACATTTAGTACGTTTGCAAAACAATTAGTTTTGGTTAAATGAGCAAGATAATGAAATTATGGGGTTTGATATATATAGTTGATTTTCTTGATTTTTGTGGATTAGTAATACTTGATTAGCGGAATTGTCATTTTCTTATGGTACTATCGGGGCAGTTTTGTGGCAGGATAAATGGATAGTAGCATTGAATAAAAAGCTATAAACAAAACAGTGAAGAATAACTATAAAAGGAAAGGGCAAGGGGGCAATAAAATGAAGAAATATATTTTTTATTTAGCTAGTTTTATGATACTGTATTTCATATTTCAACTGGGATCTGGCTTATTATTAACAATGTTTTATACTCCGGATTTGACAGCGGCTTATTATCCGTCAACAAACAATATACAAGAAGTAAATTTCGGTAATGTATTACCTTTACAATTCGTGTTTATTTTAATCATTGCGTCGAGATCATTTATATTAACAGAAAGAGTATTTAAACTTAAAAGTAGAGTTTAAAGCTGTAAAATTGAACAAATAGTTTCCTAATCCTAGCGTAGTTTGTGCACTTTAAGTACTTTTCTTATGTCACAAACGGGGCAGGTGAGGAAACTAATTCACAAAAAGGGGGAAAAAAAGTGAATTTATTACTTTGCATAACAGTTGGTTTCATCATAATCGGATTTGTTATTCTCGTTTCTATGAAAAAAAGTATGGAAAGCAAGCTCACTTTTATAAAAAGAAATATTGAAACTGAGAAAAGTTTAACTACACCGATCGTTTGGTGGATAGTGGGAACTACAGTTTGGGGAATAGTGAGTATCCTCCTTATTGTATGGTGGTTTTCTCTACATATGAAATAGTAATAGTAAAGATTATAATGTTCCAAATAAACTATCGTTTGATTAACAGTGCATAAGCATGCTATAAGTGTTAAAGGAGCAGGGATATTTTTGCTATTTAATTTTGGGATAAAGGTTTGGCCTGGTATCCTTCTAATGAGAGGATTTGAATTCAAATATGATAGATAATTTTTGGCGTGATTTACCACGACCTTTTTTTGTACTGGCACCAATGGAAGATGTGACGGATGTTGTTTTTCGCCATGTAGTGAGTGAAGCGGCCAGACCTGATGTGTTTTTTACAGAGTTTACAAATACGGAGAGTTATTGTCACCCAGAGGGGAACCATAGTGTGCGTGGGCGTTTGACTTTTACAGAGGATGAACAACCGATTGTTGCCCATATATGGGGGGATAAGCCTGAATACTTTCGACAAATGAGTATTGGTATGGCGAAACAAGGCTTTAAGGGTGTGGATATCAATATGGGCTGTCCTGTACCTAATGTGGCAGGGAATGGCAAAGGAAGCGGACTTATCTGTCGACCCGAAGTTGCAGCAGATTTAATACAAGCAGCAAAAGCAGGAGGATTACCTGTAAGTGTGAAGACAAGGCTTGGTTACACTGATGTAGACGAATGGCACGACTGGCTAAGGCACATATTGAAACAAGATATTGCTAATCTTTCTATTCATCTGCGTACAAGAGAGGAAATGAGCAAAGTAGATGCCCATTGGGAACTAATTCCGGAAATTAAGAAGCTTCGTGACCAGGTGGCGCCAGATACACTTTTGACGATTAACGGGGATATCCCTGACCGTCAAACCGGCTTGAAACTTGCTCAACAATATGGTGTGGATGGGATTATGATTGGGCGTGGTATTTTCAAAAATCCATTTGCCTTTGAAAAGGAGCCGAAAGATCATAGTAGTAAGGAATTGCTTGATCTCTTAAGGTTGCATCTGGATCTCCATGATAAATATTCAAAGCTAGAACCGCGTCCGTTCAAGCCTCTTCCTCGCTTTTTTAAGATTTATGTCCGTGGCTTTAAAGGGGCAAGTGAATTAAGAAATCAATTGATGAGCACAAAGTCAACAAATGAAGTGCGTGCATTGCTCGATAACTTTGATAGCATAAATTTTGATGGGATGGAGGAACAGTAGGAGTATCCCCAATCAAGGTAAAAACGGAGTAAATCATCTATGCAGCATGTATCGTAAGCTAAACATTGACGTGGAATCCTTGGTAAAATACACATTGCAGATGTGAAGACTTACCTAAACTGTTTTTTTTACAGAGTTTAGCTGAGCTACACCTTAATAATGTCCATTTGATGCTTGACTAGGATCAAGCATAAAGCGGTGCATGACAAGCTTTTAAAAAGAAATGAAAATTGATAGTGGAATTAAATGTAATCAGCATATCAGACGCTAAAAATAAAGTGTCTGATATGTTTTTTATTTATGGGGGATTTTACTTAATTATAGATTTTTGATCGTAAATTAATTTAACTGAATAGAACTTAACCACCTAAAAAGAGCCTTGCTATATGAAGCAAGGCTCTTATATTTTCATATCAAATTCACGTTACAGCGGTAGAAGTTTCATTTTATTTAGAATGCTCATTAAACCAATCTTCGAAAACCGCTTTATTTTGATAGCCTGTGATTCTTGCCACTTCTTTGCCATCTTTATATTGCACAATTGTAGGCGTTTGAGTTATGCCATAGTCATCCCAGCCTTCTTCAAATTCAAGAAGATTATACTGCAATAAGTCAACACCCATATCTTCTGATAAAGGTGAAACAACAGGAGTGGTTTTTTTACAATGAGGGCAAGTTGGGCTAAAGAAATACACAGTTGCGTCGCCATCATCGGATAACTCATCATTAAGGTCAGCTGGAAGGACAATATTACTGTAATTTGGATCATCGAGCTGTTTTACTGTTTCAGGGTGAAGCTTGCTTTTCCCATATGGATTATTACCAGATACTTTTTCTTCGTTCTGCATTTTAGTTAGAATGCCTACCCCGGCAAATAATAAAACAATAATAGCTAAAAAGATGATGACTTTTTTCAATGAGCTTCCTCCTTCGTTTTTCTATAAATCATTAAACTGCAAATAAAAATAATGATAAAAGCAATCAGCGCAAGAAACGGGATGGTAATAAATCCAAGCCAATTAATATATTGACCTGTGCACGGGACCCGTCCACAGGCTGGGGCGATGTCTGAAAGGAATGACAATTTTTGTAAACCGTAATGATATAATGAGATAAGGCCACCGATGCCTGATAATATCATTGTATAAAGACTAATGCGGTAGTCTTTTTTGACGACTGCAATCCCGAGAATTACTACAAACGGATACATAAGAATACGTTGATACCAGCATAGTTCACATGGCTCATATTGTCTGATTTCGGAAAAGTATAAACTTCCGAACATAGCAATTACTGAGGCAGCCCAAGCAGAGAAAAGTAAATTTTCACGGCTATCTTTTTTCGGTTTTTGTTCCATAAGCTTCTCCTTAACTAAAAAAATTTAAAAAGGTGTACATTTTTAAGCCAGCTCAGCGTCAAAACTTTTTTGCCTTTCCTTTAACACATTAAAAATTATACGTTTGTCAATAACATAATGTAAATGTAGCCGCCAATGATTCGGAAAATGTTCAAAAAAATAACATACTTTTCGCAAATTTGCACGGTTGTTTGTGAAAACAATGAAATAAGCTATCACAATCATAGCATAATATAAGAAGGATTATAAATAAGTAAAATAGGGTATAAGAAATGAGTGTATTTGACGCAGCAGCTGGCTGCGCATCCATTCAAAGCTAGTAAAGTCAGGGATTGCGGACAATAATAGCAAGCTTGATTTGATTACTGAAATGTACTGCATAAGTATTTAAAGGGGCGTTTAACTTGGAAAAATTAGACTTGAGTAAATTTGAAAAGAAAATGATTATTCGAAATATGAAGCATGAAGATATAGATGATATTATTGCTCTTCAAGAGGTGTGTTTTCCCGGAATGGTTCCTTGGAAAACAGCGCATCTTGAAAGTCATTTAGAAATATTTCAAGAGGGACAATTTGTGGCTGAATTTGACGGCGAAATAATTGGCTCATGTTCAAGCTTGATTATTAATTTTGATGAATATGATGACAGGCACTCATGGGCAGATGTGACCGATGATGGCTATATCACAAACCATAATGATGACGGTTATAACTTATATGGTATTGAAGTAATGGTTCATCCAGATTATCGAAGAATGAAAATAGGGCACAGATTATATGAGAAGCGAAAAGAGCTGGCCCGTGAATTAAACTTAAAAAGTATCATCATAGGAGGCCGCATTCCTAATTATCATAAATATGCAAAAGAAATGAGTCCGAGGGAATATGTAAACGAAGTGTCATTACATACTATATATGATCCGGTTTTATCGTTTCAGCTATTAAATGGATTTACTTTAATGAGAATAAATCCTAACTATCTTCCTGATGATATGCAATCAAATAAATATGCGACCTTAATGGAATGGAATAATGTTGATTATAAATCAACTACAAAACGCTTTTATAAAACAAGCTATCCGGTAAGAATTTGTGTCGTTCAATATATGATGAGACAAATCAATTCATTTGAGGACTTTGCCAGTCAGGTGGAATACTTTACAGATGTTGCTTCAGATGCAGAAGCAGATTTCGCTGTGTTTCCTGAATTATTTACAACTCAGCTCATGTCATTTCTGGATGAAAAGGTTCCAAGCCTCGCAATTCGGAAGCTGACTGAGTTTACAGAGGAATACATTCAATTATTTACTGACTTGGCTGTACGCTACAATATTAACATTATTGGCGGATCGCATTTTGTAAAGGAAGACGAAGATAAAATATATAATATTGCCTATTTATTTAGACGCGATGGGACAATTGAAAAACAGTATAAGCTCCATATTACTCCTAATGAAAGAAAATGGTGGGGAATTAGTGCCGGCGATTCAGTAAAAGTGTTTGATACGGATTGCGGAAAAATTGCGATTCAAATATGCTATGATATTGAATTTCCAGAGCTAGCCAGGATTGCAACTGAAAAAGGAGCAAAAATTATTTTTGTGCCGTTTTGTACCGAGGATCGCGAGGGCTACTTAAGGGTAAGATATTGTGCTCAAGCTAGAGCAATTGAAAATCAAATTTATACGGCGATTTCTGGTACAGTTGGGAATCTCCCTCAAACAGAAAACATGGACATCCAATATGCGCAATCTGCTATCTTCTCGCCGTCGGACTTTGAATTTTCTCGGGATGGGATTGTTGGAGAAGCAAATCCAAATATTGAAATGGTCCAAATTGGAGATGTCGATTTAGAAGTTTTAAGAAGGAAAAGACAGGATGGGACAGTCAGACATTTAAAAGATCGAAGACATGATATTTATCAAATTAAATACAAGTAAAACAAAGGTTATTATACATTAGAAAGGGTTAAGCTGACTAATTAGGCTTGACCTATTGTTTGGAATGCTTGAAAATTATAAAAAGATGAACTTTTTATTTTATATGGATGTGTTCATAAAAGGAGTATAATTATCCGATATAGAATATAGAAAAAAAGTGTGTATTTCGGAGGGGAAATAATGGATTGGAAGAATAAAGCGGACAGCTGGATGAATTTTAAAGAATTAGATCCAATGCTGCAGTCAGAGTTAGTCACTATCTCAAAGGATGAAAAGCATTTAGAAGAAGCTTTTTATAAAAACCTGGAATTTGGTACCGGCGGCATGCGCGGAGAAATTGGGCCGGGTACAAATCGGATGAATATTTATTCTGTTAGAAAAGCATCTGCCGGACTTGCGGCATATATAGATGAAAACGGTCAGGAAGCGAGAGTAAGAGGTGTCGTCATCGCCTATGATTCACGTCATATGTCTCCGGAATTTGCGATGGAAGCAGCTAAAACGATGGCCACAAGAGGCATTCAAACATATGTATTTGATGAATTGCGCCCGACACCTGAGCTATCTTTTGCAGTGCGATATTTACATGCATATGCAGGCATTGTCATTACAGCAAGTCATAATCCTCCAGAATACAATGGATATAAAGTGTATGGTTTTGATGGAGCACAGCTTTCGCCAACAGCAGCAGATGCAGTTATTGAAAAGGTAAATGAGATTGAGGATGAACTGAGAATAGAAGTAGCTGATGAGGAATCTTTAAGAGAAAAAGGCTTAATCGTCACAATAGGAGAATCCATTGATCGTGCCTATTTGGAGAAGCTTCAAACGATCTCTGAAAATCCAACTATAGGTGAACAGACCGATTTATCAATTGTATTTTCACCTTTGCATGGAACCGGTAATAAGCCCGTTAGGAATGGCTTGGCTACTCTGCATTATAAAAATGTCCATGTTGTCGCAGCACAGGAATTGCCTGATGCTAATTTTTCCACAGTAAATAGCCCAAACCCGGAAGAGAAATCTGCCTTTGAACTTGCCATTAAGGAAGGTGAAAAAGTAAATGCAGACCTGTTAATTGCAACTGATCCGGATGCAGACCGCCTTGGGATTGCTGTCAAGAATCATGATGATGAATACGAATTATTAACAGGTAATCAAACAGGTGCATTACTACTTCATTACATTTTGTCTCAAAAAGAAGAAAAAGGAACACTGCCTACAAATGGAATCGTCTTAAAAACAATTGTGACATCCGAACTTGGCCGCAAAATAGCAGAATCTTATCAATTAACTTCTAAAGATGTCCTAACTGGCTTTAAATTTATTGCTGAAAAAATAAAAGAATACGAAGTGTCTGGAGAATATAAATTTGTTTTCGGATACGAAGAAAGCTACGGGTATTTAATTGGCGATTTTACACGTGATAAAGACGCAGTACAAGCGGCATTGCTAGCAGCAGAAGCCGCAGCGTACTACAAAGAAAATGGCCATTCCCTTTATGAAGCATTGATCAGTATTTATGAAAAGCATGGCTATTTCCAAGAGGGTTTAAAGTCGCTTACATTAAAAGGGATAGATGGCTCGGCGATCATCGCTAAAATCTTATCTTCCTTCCGTGAAAACCCGCCGCTTGCAGTGGGAGAGTTAAAGCTTGAAGCGACCGAAGATTATTTAACAAGTGTAAGAACTGAAGTTGGAGGCAATGAATCAACAATTGATTTGCCAAAATCTAATGTATTAAAATACTTCTTTGATGATGGCACTTGGATTTGCTTGCGTCCATCAGGCACTGAACCAAAAATCAAATTTTATTTTGGCGTAAATGGCGAATCATTAGAGCAAAGTAAACAGAAATTAACAGAAGTCGAAGAAAGCTTCATGAAGCTTGTTGAAACAAAGCTATAAAAATTTGAGCTGGATGAAATTCATCCAGTTTTTTTGTCTTCATTTCTACAACTTAGGATGTAGAATAATTCATAAAAATGGTGGAAGCTTTAAATTGAAAAAGCGATATAATGGATATATGATTTAGTATTAAGTTTGAAAAAACCTTCAAGAAGGTGTGAGAGTAGTGAATCAAAAGCTGCCATCCGAGATGGAAATTTTAAAGGAAATTGCTGAACTTCTTAATGAGGGCACTGAATTAAATAGCCTTTTGCCAGAAGTTTTACATAAATTATTGTATGTTACTGACCTTCATACGGGCTGGGTTTTTTTAATCGAAGATGGTGAGCCATATTTAGCGGCGCATGAAAATTTGCCAGAGGCATTATCACATCATAATCTCGAACCGATGTGCAAGCATGACTGCTGGTGTGTAGACAGGTTTAAAAACGGCAGGCTCCAAAAAGCAACTAATATTATTAATTGTAAAAGAATTGAAGAAGCGCAAATAGAAAACAAATATGATACAAGAGGGTTGACCCATCATGCAACTGTACCGCTTCGTGCTGCAAATGAGATGTTCGGTGTACTAAACGTGGGTTCGCCGAATAAAAAGCATTTTGATGATGAAGAACTTGCATTATTAGAGGCAGTCGCTTTTCAAATTGGAACTGCTTTAAAAAGGATTAAATTAACACAAAGGGAACAGGAAACGGCTCTTATGGAAGAAAGAAACCGGTTAGCTAGAGACCTCCATGATTCAGTTAACCAGTTATTGTTTTCCTTAAGCCTGACAGCCAGAGGTGGTAAAGAAATGGCAAAGGAAGAGGAAATAAAAGAGACATTCTCATATATACACGATTTATCGAGGCAGGCACTTCAAGAGATGAGGGCGCTTATCTGGCAATTAAAGCCACAAGGCTTGGAAGGCGGCTTGATTACAGCTATACAAGCTTATAGTGAGATGGTTGGCTTAAACTTGAAGTATAATGTCGATGGCATTACTACTTTGCCCGGAAAAGTGGAGGAAACTTTATGGAGAATCGTTCAAGAAGCGATGGCCAATTGCAAAAAACATTCAGGACAATTAAATATAGAGATTGCGCTTTACACAAATCAAAAAAATAAAGTAGTGATGGTCATTTCTGATCAAGGAGCAGGCTTTCAATATAACGAAAAAACAAAACTGCCCTCTTTAGGGTTAAAAAGCATGAAGGAAAGAGTGGAAGGTTTAAATGGTCATTTTTGTTTGCAAACTGAGGCAGGTAAAGGAACAATGATAACAGTAACGATCCCAGTGTAAGGGGGAATAAGAAGTGAAAGTATTAATTGCGGATGATCATCATGTTGTAAGAAGGGGACTTGTGTTTTTTTTGAAAACGCAGCCTGGGATAGAAATAGTTGGAGAAGCAAGCAATGGGAATGAAGCGGTAAAACAAGTTGGAGAATTGCATCCTGATATTGTGCTAATGGATCTCGATATGCCAATCATGAATGGAATTGAAGCAACAAAAGAAATTAAAAAAGCATTTCCACAAGTGAAAATCATGATATTAACAAGCTTCTCTGACCAGGTTCATGTGATTCCAGCAATTGAAGCAGGCGCATCGGGTTATCAGCTAAAGGATATCGAACCAGATGAACTTGTAGAAGCAATGAAGAGGCTACTAGCCGGTGAGAATCAACTCCATCCAAAAGCAACTACACATTTATTATCCCGAATTTCACAAAAAAGTATTAATCCTATTGAGCAATTAACGAAACGAGAGTTGGATGTATTAAAAGAAATAACTAAGGGCAAGAGTAATAAAGAAATTTCAGCCGCGTTGTTTATTACTGAAAAAACTGTAAAGACTCATGTTTCGAACATCCTTTCAAAACTTGAAGTTGCTGATCGCACACAAGCTGCATTATTAGCCGTCCGTAATGGTTTTTCATAAAGTGGGGCATACCGATGGAATAGACACCCCAGTAGTAACGAGCGAACAGTCTTAACGGGTACTAAGTTGTGATTAATCAACAATAAAAAAACACGGCATAGGCCGTGTTTAAATTGGTGGAATTCTACATCAAATATGGAGAAGCGGTCTTAATTTCATTTTCTGATAAGTGATTGGCGTAGTCAATATAGCTTAGTAAAGAATATAAGTGTTGTTCAATAACGGTGTAATCCTTTTCAAAGTTATATGCGTGAAGAAAGTGTTCAATTTTCTTAGACAAAAACTGGTCATTTGTACGAACCATTAGTATAAGCAAATTATCCCACTCAGAACGATGAGTGTAGTATAATGCTCGATCATAGTCAACTTTATTCATCTGTCCTCTCCTCCCTTGGGAGTTGATAATAGTTTGCGCGATGTCAGCTAACTTTTTCGCACAAAAAATTGGACGGCTTGATTTTAAACGATTATCAGGTTTTACCTGTATAAAGGCTAATCAAAAACCAAGCATCTGCACTTAAAATAAATCAAAATCACAATCGTTACATAAATTAAAATCATTATGCAAATAATACAAACAGTCATGTCTAACTAATGGAGGTAGCGATGAAAAAACTGTTGATTGGGCTGTTTTCAATTGTTTGTTTGAGTTACATATATACTCCTGTATTTGCCGATGAACATACTTTATCTGAACATCAGGAAAAGGTTGATTATGAAAAATATGGTCGAATAGCTACTGCTGTTGTCAAGGAAGATTATCCAGGTGAAGAGGTAATCGATTATAAATATGCCGGGCGACGAAAAATTTCAGAAAACGAAGTAATCGATTCTTTCGTATTTGAAGTAATGGAAAATGGAAAGCCTGTTATCGTTTTAGTAAAGATAACTCACCGTTTAGATGCAAGTAAATTCATTAGCCTAACGGTTGAAGAGCAATCAAGCAACTAATTGGACTAGAGCTGTTTCCTTATTAAATTGGAAATAGCTCTTTTTCTTATGAACATTTCTAATCAAATTTTAATCTTTCTCTCCCTCTTCTCTCATTTTGGCGGTTTATATTAAGGATAAGCAAAAAACAACCGAAAAATATAAGGAGGAAATAATAATGAGAAAGAAATTAGTGGCAGGTTTAATTTCAGTTGCTGTAGTATTTGGAGGGGTTTATGCTGTATCGGCAGTTGAAAATAATAAGCAGGAGTCTCCGGCCGCAGCTATTGGCAATGATGAAGCAAAGAAAGCAACAAGTAAGCAAACATCTGAATTAATTACAATAGAAAAAGCGGCAGATATTGCCTTAAATGAACAGAGTGGCGAGGTCGTCGACATTGAACTAGATGCAAAGCGAGGAAACGCTATTTATGAAATTGAAATCCAAAATAAAGGTAAGGAAGCAGATGTAAAACTTGATGCATTTACTGGAGAGGTGCTCTCTGTTAAATCAAAGCAAGATGATGATGACGATGATACTGCACTTCCATTCGAAAAAGGTGTACTCAATATAAATAAAGCAATTAAATTAGCTGAAGAAGAAACAAGTGGTAAAGTAAAAGAAGTGAATATTGACTTAGAAAACGGAACACTTATTTATGATTTTGAACTAAAAGGAAATAAGGATGAAGTGGAACTCACATTAGATGCAAAAACTGGTGAAGTCCTTGATGTCGAGTATGATGACTAAAAAGCAAGCCGCGTAGGCTTGCTTTTTTCAGCGTGTTGAGAAAGAGATAATAAGAAAATCGCAAACCTCATCATGATTAGTTTGAATGAGTTTCTCTCCAGCCTGGCAAGTAGATTAGGCTTTCGTCTCACATATCCTCGTGAATTAACAATGTGCACTCATCATTCCCATTGTTAAATCATAGATTATGGTAAGGAAGAAGATGGGGAGTGAAGAGATGCTGTTAAATGATAATCAGTCGTTAGAATATGCCATTCAGGAAATTACTGAAATTGCCACAGGCTTTGGATTAGATTTTTACCCGATGCGCTATGAAGTTTGTCCGGCTGAAATTATATATACATTCGGTGCGTATGGAATGCCAACTAGATTTTCTCATTGGAGCTTTGGAAAGCAATTTTTTAAAATGAAACTACATTATGATTTAGGTTTATCTAAAATTTATGAGCTTGTAATTAATTCAGATCCTTGCTATGCCTTCTTGCTTGATTCGAACTCATTGATTCAAAATAAATTAATCGTTGCACATGTACTGGCACACTGCGATTTCTTTAAAAATAATTTCCGCTTCAATAATACAAAAAGAGATATGGTTGAAAGCATGGCTGCAACAGCAGACAGAATCCGTCAATATGAAATTAATTATGGCAAAAAAGAAGTCGAGACATTTCTAGATGCGATATTAGCTATTGAAGAGCATATTGACCCATCATTAATGAGGCCAAAGTTTATATGGGATACGGATGAAGAGGAAGAAAGTTCAACGATTCTTAACGCCTCCCCTTATGATGATCTTTGGGACTTGGACCAAAGCGGTATGAAGGAAGAAAAAACGAAGAAAAAGAAGAAATTCCCGCCAAAGCCTGAGAAAGATATCCTCTTATTTATTGAGCATTACAGTCGTGAACTAACAGATTGGCAAAGAGATATATTAACAATGATGAGAGAGGAAATGCTGTATTTCTGGCCGCAATTAGAAACCAAAATTATGAATGAGGGCTGGGCCTCCTATTGGCATCAACGAATTTTAAGAGAGATGGATTTAACCTCAGGTGAAGCATTGGAATTCGCAAAGCTGAATGCTGGTGTTGTTCAACCTTCCAAAACAAGCATTAATCCATATTACTTAGGTTTGAAAATCTTCGAGGATATTGAAGAAAGGTATAATAACCCGACAAAGGAAATGTTGGAAAGAGGGGTAAAGCCAGGATCGGGAAGAGAAAAAATGTTTGAGGTAAGAGAGATCGAATCTGATATCTCATTTATTCGAAATTACTTAACAAAGGATTTAGTCATGCGCGAAGACATGTATTTGTTCCAAAAGCAAGGCAAAGATTATAAGGTAGTAGACAAAACATGGGAAAATGTCCGTGATCAACTAGTCAGCATGAGAGTGAATGGAGGATTTCCATATATTACTGTAAACGATGGAGATTACATGAAGAATGGGGAACTTTACTTAAAGCATTGGTTTGAAGATGTCGAGCTCGATTTGAAATATTTAGAGAAAGTATTGCCATATATCCATCAATTATGGGGCAGACCTGTTCATATGGAAACGATTGTAGAAGGCAAGCAAATGGTATTTACGTATGATGGAAAGGCAATTCATCGGAAGTACTTATAAAAAGGAGGAGACCTTATTTACAAGGTCTCTTTAGACTGTAGAGAAACTCATTTCAAATAAAAATGCTGAGGATTGGGATTTTCCGAGGCTTACTTACCGCTCACTTCCAAAGGGGGGGGTGAACGTTGAACGCGCTTCTTCCCAGTGCCTACAAAGCAGAAAAAAGAGGAAAAGGGCACTCCTAATCGAAGAAAACAGTATTTCTAGATTGAACGAAAATGGAGACAAATACGAATAAGTCCTCTTTTTAGCGACGAACATATGATTAAAAGAGGAGCTCGTCACTTTAAACAGCAAATAAAGTGTCGAAAGGCCAAAAGCAAGAAGCCACCGCCACTCCAAAGAGATATATTCGTCCAAAATACGCAAAAACCACGAGATGTGATGAAGCACATTTCGTGGTTTTTCTTTAAAAAGGTGCTATTGAGACAGCCCTTTGTTATAAATTCATTGAACTTAATGGATGGCAGATTTGAACTTGCTTCCTTGTGCTTCCTGAGTATCCATGATGGTAGTAAAGGCAATAGGGTCGATTTCATTTATGATTGATTTAAGTTTAGAGATTTCCAGCCTAGTGACAACAACATAAATGATTTCCTTTTCATTATCCTTAAAGCCACCTTTACCCTTTAGCTTTGTTACTGTACGGCCTAATCTTTCTATAATGGCTTCAGACATTTCTACATATTGATCAGAGACAATCAAAACCGCCTTCGTATCACCTTCAAAGCCTTGGACAACCGTGTCAATCGTCTTGGAGGCCACATAATATGCAATGATTGAGTACATTGCTTGTTCCCAGCCTAAAACAAATCCCGCCAATGTGAAGACAAAAACGTTAAAAAACATCACAAATTCTCCTATAGAAAATGGTATTTTTTTCGTTAGCAAAATACCCAATATCTCCGTTCCATCCAATGCTCCGCCATGTCTAATCACCAGCCCAACACCAGCGCCAAGAATAAGACCGCCAAATACAGTGGCAAGCAGGGGAGTCGTTGTAAAAGCTGTGAAGTGATGTAGCTGGGATTCGACTACTGCAAGGGCAATAATTCCAAAAAGAGATGAAATAAAAAAGTTTTTCCCAATTAATTTATATCCTGCAAATAGAAAAGGAATATTAAAGATAATAATTAAAATTCCAAAGTTAATATTGGTTAAATTATTTACGATGAGAGAGATACCGATTATTCCACCATCAATAATTAAGTTAGGAATCAGAAATAATTCAATAGCTAATGCTGCCATTGCTGCACCAATAAAGACCATTATGTAGCGATAAATGAGATGAGTCATACTTTCAGGTTTATGTGTTTTTCCCATAAAAAATTGTCCTTCCTTATGTAAAAATAGATACCGTCTAAATCGATTATGTAACAGGTGTTTAATGGTAATTTTAAATAGTTGTTCATTTATTGGAAAAAGATGTATTTATATTTTACCACTTCTTTAAAAGGATAAAAAATTTTTTCGTTAGGGGAAGTATAATTTTGCAGCAACGATAGGTTTTGGTAGAAAGGAATCTTGGCTACCGCAAAGTTTTGTAAAAAAATTTTTTTTATATCCTTGAACAGTTCATTGATTTGGTACATAATATATATGAGCATATATTCATATATTGTTAAGGAGGTATTTTCAATGGGTCATAATCATTCTCACTCACATTCACACGGTCATCACCATGCAACAACTAACAAAAAAGTTCTTCTTTGGGCATTTTTGTTAATTGCATCATTTATGGTAGTCGAATTTATCGGCGGCATTCTAACTAATAGCTTGGCACTGCTTTCTGATGCCGGTCATATGCTGAGCGATGCAGCTGCATTAGGTTTAAGCTTTTTAGCAATTAAAATGTCTGAGAGAAAGTCAACTTCATCAAATACATTTGGATATAAGCGGTTTGAAATCATTGCGGCAGCAATCAATGGCATCACATTACTCGTCATATCTTTATATATTTTCTATGAAGCCTATCACCGAATATTGAATCCTCCAGAGGTTCAAAGTCTTGGTATGCTGGCGATCGCCACCATTGGATTGATTGTTAACATAGTAGCAGCGTTTATCTTAATGAAGGGTGATAAAGATGATAACCTTAATGTGAAAAGCGCGTTTCTTCATGTACTGGGTGATTTGTTAGGATCAATTGGTGCAATTGTAGCTGGTTTACTTATGTATTTCTTCAACTTGGGGATAGCAGATCCAATTGCCAGTATAATCGTAGCCATTCTAATCTTAATTAGTGGCTGGCGTGTAACAAAGGAATCCTTTCATATTTTGATGGAAGGGGCGCCAGATGATGTGAATACTGCACATATTAAAGAATCGTTGCTGAATATTCCCGAAGTAGCAAGTATTCATGATCTGCATGTATGGACAATTACATCGGGCTTTCCATCCTTAAGTTGCCATTTAGTGCTAGATGATGATGAAAGCCATGATAAAGTCCTTCATAAAGCAAAATCCACTCTTCATGATGAGTTTGGAATAGAGCATAGTACCATCCAGGTTGAAGGGAGGAGCAGCGGCTGTCCAGGCCATCAGGACAGCTGCAATTAAGAATGCTGCGTATGTTCGATTGCTTGCTTTAACAAACTCATCACATGTTCGTCATCATGGCTATAATAGAGCGTGGTTCCTTCACGACGGAACTTGACCAGTCTTAAGTTTTTTAAAAACCTTAATTGATGTGAGACTGTAGATTGCAGCAGTGAAAGCTTCTCAGCGATTTCGTTAACAGAATGTTCTTCATGAAATAATAAATGCAATATTCTTAATCTCGTTGGATCTGATAAAGCTTTAAAAGTTTGTGTAACTAGAAACAATGTTTCTTCGTCTAATTCAACATAATTCGATGGATCATTATTCATTTCATGTCACCTACCTATTAAATAGTATATCCTTGATGATTTGGAAATGGAAATAGAAATCGTTTACCCGTTAATAAGAAATTAGTGGGTTTTCCAGATACTGTTATATTGAATCCTCTTCGCTATTAATATGAAAAATTTATTTATCCGTAAATTGAAAAGAAGCGGTTAGTTAGGTTAAATTGAATGTATAGAAGATTTTAGTTAGGATGGTGTACGTGAACATATTAGTAGTAGAAGATAATGAAAGTGTTTGTTCAATGCTGGAGATGTTTTTCATGAAAGAAGGTTATCAAGGGACATTTGTCCATGATGGGCAATCCGGCTTTGATGAATTTAATAAAGATAGATGGGATTTAATCATTGTTGACTGGATGCTTCCTTTAATGGACGGCGTTACACTTTGTCGGAAAATAAGGGAACTGAGCGGCGTCCCTATTATTATGCTAACAGCTAAAGATAGTGAATCAGACCAAGTATTAGGCTTGGAAATGGGAGCGGATGATTATGTAACCAAGCCATTTAGTCCGCTTACACTAATGGCGAGAATTAAAGCGGTAACGCGGCGATTCCAAACTGATTCAATTGATAAAGAAAACCATTTTATTTCAAGCCAGCACTTTAAAATAAGTAAAGACTCTAGAGAAGCCTATTATAATGGAGAGCTATTAGCCAATTTGACCCCTAAGGAATTCGACTTGCTTTACTATTTTATTAAACACCCTAAACAGGTATTTTCTCGAGAACAATTGCTTGATAAGGTTTGGGGCTATCAGTTTTATGGAGATGAGAGGACAGTGGACGTCCATATTAAAAGACTGAGAAAGAAAATTAGCAATGCTGAACAGCCTTTTATTCATACTGTATGGGGCGTCGGCTATAAGTTTGATGAAACGGCAGATTCTCATGAGTAATAAATATTTTTATAAGCTGCTTTCCAGCCATATTATGATTTTAGTGTTGGCATTTTTGCTGATCGGTTTATTATTTTCACAGTTTGTTAAAAATTACATTTTTGAAAACAAGGTGAATGAGCTAAGTGAATATGGAGAGCAAATACTATTAGATGTGACATTAAAGTCCAATGATACAGAAGAACTCTTGCGGAAATATAGCCAGCTCCTTGATGCTAGAAAAATTCAATATATTCTTTTTGATGGAAATGCAGATATTATTTATCCTAATGTATTAATGGATCCAAGTTTAAGGATTTCACAAGCTGAATGGAAGCAATTATCAACCGGAGAATCAATTTCCATTATGCACGACATTAAACGATTTGATCAGGAAGTTACGCTCGTTGCATTGCCATATATGCAGGGAGGGAAGATTTCTGGCGGGATTTTACTGCTGTCACCTATAAGCAGCTCTATGCAAATGATTGGTCAATTAAATAAATACCTATTCTATACAATTTGTATTTCTTTTACTGCAGCTATTCTGCTTAGCTGGTTCTCTTCAATAAATTTATCAAATCGAATTAGAGCTTTTAGAAAGGCGACTTCGATGATATCTTCAGGAAACTATAATGTAAATGTTCCCGATAATAAAAAGGATGAATTAGGTCATCTCGCACGCGATTTTAATAATATGGCCAATAAATTAAAAGAATCAAATCAAGAGATAGAAAGGCTTGAAAATAGAAGGCAGAAATTCCTCGCAGATGTTTCACACGAGCTGAGAACGCCATTAACAACAATTAGTGGGCTGGCAGAAGGTATAAAAAACGAGCTTATTCCTGAGCAAGAAGTTGAAAAAGGGATGACCCTAATTGATCGGGAAGCAAAAAGGTTAATTAGGCTTGTGAATGAAAACCTGGATTATGAAAAAATTCGGTCTAACCAATTGCATCTTTATTTGATCGACATCGAAGTCATCGAAGTATTTGAAGTCGTTAGCGACCAGCTCCTCATGCAAGCTGAAGAGAAAAATAATCAAATCTTTATTGAAGCTGCTGATAATTTAACTGTTAAGGCTGATTATGACCGTCTCGTTCAAATATTAGTGAACATTGTTAAAAACAGTATTCAATTTACTGAAAACGGCTGGGTGTCACTAAGAGCAATCGATCAGGATGAATGCATTCAAATTGAAATAGAAGATAATGGAATTGGAATTGATCCGAAGGAAGTGGACTGGATATGGGAAAGGTTTTATAAAGCAGATTCGTCCAGAACGAACAGTTATTTTGGTGAGTTTGGCATTGGCCTTTCTATTGTAAAACAGCTTGTTGAGTTACATGATGGGAAAATTGAGGTGTCGAGTGAACCGAAGAAAGGAACGACATTTAGATTATTCTTTCCTAAGAAATAGCAAAGATTTTTTAGCTTGCAGATATAAAACTTGTCTGCAGGCTTTTTTAGTATGCGTTCATTCATTACGAGCAGTGGGACAACGGCTGTTTTTAAATAGATTACCATCTTAACAAAGACCTTATTAATTGCCTCGTGGAGGTGATTGGCGAGAGGATCGAGGTAAGTTGATAAGAAAGTACGGGATTCCCATCAAGAAAACCGCCGTCCGAGTTCAGTTGATAAGAAAGCGCGGGATTCCTATCAAGAAAACGTCCTACCGAGTAAAGTTGATAAGAAAGTGCCGGATTCCCATCAAGAAAACTTCCCACTGAGTAAAGTTGATAAGAATGTGTCGGATTCCCATCAAGAAAACATCCTACCGAGTAAAGTTGATAAGAAAGTGCCGGATTCCCATCAAGAAAACGGTCCTCTGAGTAAAGTTGATAAGAATGTGCCGGATCCCTATCAAGAAAGCGGCTCTCTGAGTAAAGTTGATAAGAAAGCGTGGGATTCCCATCAAGAAAACGTCCCACCGAGTAAAGTTGATAAGAAAGCGCTGGATTCCCATCAAGAAAACCGCCCACCGAGGCAAGTTGATAAGAAAGTGCGGGATTCCCATCTAAAAAGCACAAAGATTGAAAAAAAGGACAGTATGATGAATAAACCACTGAAGCTTATTCGAACAGATTTTCTCTTAGTGAAGAAAACTATTTGTATGCGAAAGGTGATGGAGAAGAGCTGTGTTTTATTGTTTTTTGCGGGGACTAGACAAAGTGAATGTGGAATTTGATATTGTCGCTATTTCATAAAAAAAGAGAAACTAAAAAGCAGGACAGAAAAACTGGTTATTTTCCGTCCTGCTTTTTTTATTCGGGACTATTCGGACAGCCCCATTTAAATTTGCACTTGTGATTCTGTTAATGGAATCTTTTGAGGAGCTGTTTCCTCAATTTCAGGAATATGCGTCACCTCGACTGACTTTATATGATGATCTTCCATCTCAAGAATTTTAAAGCGGTAGGAGGCGTGTTCAAGGATATCGCCTTCCTTTGCTTCATAATCCTCTGTTAAGATCCAACCGCCTATTGTGTCTACATCCTCATCATTTATATCAATCTCTAATAAATCATTGATTTGACTTACAAGCACCTTAGCATCAAAGATATAATGCTTTTCCTTCACCTTTTGAACACTTGGTACTTCATCTACATCAAATTCGTCGCGAATGTCTCCTACGATTTCTTCAATAATATCTTCGACGGTGACGAGGCCTGAAGTGCCTCCATATTCATCCATTAAAATCGCCATATGGATGCGTTCCTTTTGCATCTTTAAGAGTAGATCATGAATCGGTATAGAATCGATTACACGGATGATCGGGCGCATATATGATTCGAGTTTTTTTGTAGGTGCTTCTTTTTTATCGGAAATAAGTTCGGTCAATATCTCTTTAATATTAATCAATCCAATAATATGATCTTTATCACCGTCAATAATTGGATACCTTGTAAACTTTTCATTTTTGGCTATATGCAGAAATGATTCTAAACTATCTTCCTTCGATAATGAGACAATTTCTGTTCTCGGTACCATGATTTCTTTAGCAATTCGGTCATCAAAGTCGAAGATTTTATTTACATACTTAAACTCAGATTGGTTAATTTCGCCACTTTCATAACTTTCTGAAAGGATAATACGAAGCTCCTCTTCAGAATGGGCCAAGTCGTGAGCAGATGCAGGCTTAAGGCCAAATAGGCTGGTTAATAGTCTGGCAGATCCGTTTAAAACCCATATAAAAGGGAACATTAATCTATAGAACCAAATAAGCGGCTTTGCTACGATTAAAGTAACCGCTTCAGCTTTATGGATAGCAACTGTTTTCGGTGCAAGTTCTCCAACAACTACATGAAGGAATGTAACAATTAGGAAAGCAAAAGCAATCACTAGTACATGTGATAATGATTCAGGTATGTTGAAAAACTGAAATATTGGCGACAATATGCTTTCAAATGTTTTTTCCCCTAGCCACCCAAGTGCTAAAGCAGTAATGGTGATTCCTAGCTGGCAGGCAGATAAATACTCATCAAGATGTGTCGTCAATTTCTTTACAGCTACGGCTCTTGTGCTGCCTTCTTCAATTAATTGGTCAATTCTAGAACTTCGTATTTTTACAATGGCAAATTCCGAAACTACAAAAAATGCCGTTAAAGCAATTAAAATGGCTACTATAACCAAGTTAAATATGTCCAAATAAGTTCCCCTTTCCCGACTAAACGGGCAGGGTGTCACCTCCTGATTAATAGAAAAGTTGGACTAGCTTTTTAAGCTTACAAGTGAACGTAGTAAAGCTGTGCCTTCGACTGATAGCAGCTTTGATACATCATCCTTCTGCTTCTCTTCAAGTTTCAATATTAGAGGTCTTAGTATGGATAGTTCATTTTGAAGCTGCTTCATCTGCAAGGCAACTGCCTGGGCATGTTTTTCTATTTCTCTTGTACGTATATCCCTTTTCCTGTTTATTTCTAGTTTTCTCTTAATCTCTTCAAGCGGTAAATGCATTTTCTTGCAATCTTCAATAAATCTTAAGTCTGCTAATGCATTCTCTGAGTAGATTCTATAATTTGATTTTGAGCGATCGGCATGTATTAACCCCATACATGTATAATAATCTATTGTCCTTTTAGTTACGTTTGCAATCTTTGCTAACTCACCGATGCGATAGAATACCCCATCTTATCACCTCAGTTTATATAATTTAGAGATAATTATACTTTACTAAAAACCATACAGTCAAACGTAGTGGTTTGAAAAAAGGGTTCCACTTATATTTTATTCGAAAATTCTGTAAATATGAAGGGCTAAATGTTAAAAACTCACCATTTAAGTTTAATTGCCTTAATTAACCGAAGTTGCTTCGCTAACGGCTCCATGGTCTATCTATCTGCTGCAATCAGCCAGGGTGAAAAATCCACACAGTAGAGGAATATTTGTCACAATAAAAACTTCATAAAGGTTAATAAAACCCACTTTACAGATTATTAGATAGCATCGAATAGAGGTATAAATCATGAAATTTGCCGTGGATGAGCTCTCCGTCACGGATGATCCCTTCTTTTGTAAAGCCTAATTTCTCGGGAATGGCACAGCTTTTTTTATTATTGACTGCACATCTTATTTCAACTCGATGCATGTTTAAATTGGTGAGGGCGTATTTCGTAATGCTGTTGACAGATTTAATAACAATTCCATTCCCTTGAAATTGTTCATCTAAAAAGTAGCCGATGCTGACATTCTTATTCGTCCAATCAAATGCATGCAAGCTAAGGGAGCCAACAAGCTTCTTTTGATAAAAAATGCCGGCATTTAGCCCCGTATTTTCGGCTGCTAAATGTAGCCAGCCCTGGATAATTTCATAGCTTCTTTGAATAGAAGTAGCATAATCTATCCATGGTAGCCATTCTCTAAAAAGCGACCTGTTGTTTTCAATCAAATAATAAAACTCATTTGTATGGGAAAGCTGTAATTGCTTTAAAGTTATCGCTTTATCGACCTTGTATTTAAACATCAGTTCACTGCCTCCTTTTGATAAAAAAATATTCATAGAGGCAAACTAACATGATTATAAAATAGCGAAAATAGATGTTAGGAATAGTAAAATAGAATCAAAAATATTTCAACATAACTCTTTTTCTTTGCGTAAACACGAAACTTTATATTATTCTTATATTTCGAACATAAAAATGGGAGGTCTTCTATGAAATTAACGACAAAAATTATTATTGCTTTAATAGCAGGTGCGGTAGTTGGTATTACATTAAATATTACGGCACCCGGAGTATTTTCTGTCCTTGATACGTGGTTATTCAGTCCGCTGGGGAAAATCTTTCTTAATTTAATTAGTATGCTTGTTATTCCTATTGTACTTTTTTCAATTATTTTAGGTTTTAATGGACTAGGTGACCCGAAGAACTTAGGGAGAATTGGTGTTAGAACAATTTTATATTTTATTTTCAGTACTTTTATAGCGCTTTCAATCGCGATCGCATTAGCTTTAGTATTTAAGCCTGGTGAGGTTGGAGAATTTAATACTTCTAGTGCAAGCTTCGAAGCAAAAGAAGCTCCGCCAGTGAGTGAAACGCTGCTGAACATTATTCCATCTAATCCATTTGCAGCGATGTCATCAGGAGATATGCTACAAATCATTGTATTTGCCGGCTTTATTGGATTTGCTTTAACAATGCTAGGAGAAAAAACAAAAGGGATAGTCAACTTAATTCAGCAAGGCAATGATATTATGATGTATCTTGTCGGAGTTGTTATGAAATTTGCACCGTATGGCGCATTTGGATTATTGGCTTCAGCAATTGGAAGCCAAGGCTTCTCTGCAATTAAAGCAATGGGATTATACATGACGATTGTCATTGCTGCACTGCTATTGCATATGCTTATCACATATGGAGGAACGGTGTACTTTTTGGGTGGAAAGAGAAACCCGTTTAAGTTCTTTAAAGGCTTCTCACCTGCAATGGGTGTTGCCTTCAGCACATCAAGTAGTAATGCTGTTCTCCCGTTGTCAATGGAAGTGGCGCAAAGTAATTTGAAAATTCCGAAATCGATCAGCAGTTTTGTTCAGCCGCTGGGCGCTACGATTAACATGGATGGGACAGCCATTATGCAAGGCGTGGCAACCATCTTTATTGCTCAAGTGTATGGAATAGATTTAAGCTTTGGTCAATTATTAACAGTTGTTCTAACAGCCGTCCTTGCTAGTATTGGTACAGCAGGTGTACCAGGAGTAGGCTTAATTATGCTCGCTATGGTTCTGCAATCTGTAAACCTGCCTGTCGAAGGGATTGCATTAATCTTAGGTATTGACCGTTTACTAGATATGGCACGTACGGCGGTAAATATTACTGGAGATGCAGCTTGTGCAGTTTGGGTAACAGAAGCAGAAAGAAAAAGAAAAGCTAAATTGAACGAAAATCCGGTTCAATAATTTTTAGTAAAGGCTATGTTAAATACTAATTGTTGATTTTTCCTCGCTGTTGATGACAGCGAATGTACGAGACTTCATGGTGAAATGGAGACCCATGAGTCGAAAAGCACGCCGAAGTTTTTTTTCTAACTTGTCAGCGAGCCGAGTGCATAGAGAGGTATGCAGCAACCAACTTTAAAAGAGAAAAAAGAGCTGACGATGAGCAGCTCTTTCTTTCTGTATCAATTGGATTGTTCTTGAATGGGTAAAATAATTGAAAAGACCGTTCTGCTTTTTTGGGATTCGCAAGTTAGTGTGCCACGATGTTTTTCGATAATTTCTTTACATACAAACAGTCCAAGTCCTGTTCCTAGTGTTTTAGTAGTAAAAAAAGGTTCAAAAATCGTTTGTACTAAATTTGCGGGAATTTCCGGCCCATTATTTGCTATATCAATTTGAACTTTTGTAGCATTGATGTTTTTTAAAATAATCTCTATAGTTGGATTTTTAGACTCAGGCGTCAGCACATCAATAGCATTAAATATAATATTAATTAAGACTTGTCTTATTTCGTCTTTATATCCGCACAAGAATACTTCCTTTGTGTGGTTTTCCTTAATGATTTTTACTTTGCTATCAAGGATACTCGGATAAAGAAAGTTAAGCACCTCGGAGATGAGCTCGTTCAAAGGAAAATTCACTTTTTCTTTTCCAATAAGTTCTTTTTTTGAGAGAAGCAAAAATTGGGAAATTCGGAAATTTAATTGTTCAATCTCATTTGAGATAATATCCAAATATTTCATATTTGGATAATCTGATTTTAATAGTTGGATGAATCCCTGGATTGAAGTTAAAGGGTTGCGAAATTCGTGTATAAAGCTTGATGTCATTTGTCCTAATAATGTGAGTCGATCCTTATGAGTGGAATCGATGAATTGATTTTTCTCTTTAATGATTTGATTTTGATTTTCACTATAGAAAGAGACGGCAAAATAAAGGAATTTATCAAAGCAATCATTCATCTGCTGAATATATATTCGCATCTCATTCTCGGTTGCATTAATTTGAAATAAATACTTTTGAGTGACTTCTCTGCCAGTTTTAATGGAATAAACAAAGTCTCCAATATTAAAACTGCTTATTCTCCGGCTTTGGATGGCTTCATGTGCAAGCACCATAAAAACATCATCATTGCATTCTTTATCGCAGAACACTTTCTTTAACAGGAGTTCCATGACTTTATTATTAATAACGTTATTATTATCCGAATCTGATTGTACATGACGGTTTTTTTCAGACCATTCATTTACGATATCTTCTTTTCTTTGATTGTAGAAAGCAGATAGTTTTTCATAGGTTCCAGCATACATTATCCAGTACCTCCATAAGTTCTCGGGTATTTATACAATTCGCTTATATTATCATAAATCCTTTTTAGATCTTATAACAGAAAAATAAAATGTTTTTTTATTTGAAAAATCATAATAATTAGCTTTATAATAGAGTAACCATGTGTAAATTTACACCACTACAAATAAGGGACTGAATTCATTTTGACGAGAGATGAAATAATTTTAAAAGTATCTGAAAAGATGCGCCTGATTAGAACGGAAGCAGGCTATACACAAGACAAAATGGCTGAGATTATTGGAGTATCAAAGAAAACACTCGTACAAATTGAAAAGGGACGGGCTGAAGCTGGCTGGTCAACGGTTGTCGCAGTTTGCGCTTTATTTCGCGAAACTGAAACTGTTCGTTTTTTATTTGGGAATGAACCATTAGAAGTGTTGGAAACGATTGCAAGAGAAGGAATCGATTATCGAAAAGAAAAAACATTAGGTGGAAAAATTTGGTGGAAAGAATTAAAGAAAGAAAACGGATTTATCCTGCAGCAAAATATTATTAGCCAGCATTATAGAATCATAGATGATGAACATTTTCGAGTATATAGCAGCTTTGATGAACGCTCGGCTACAGATCGGTTTGAAGAAGTAATTAAAGAAATTTTAATGTAATAAAGAAGCAGCCTATTTAGGCTGCTTTTTTGTGAGGATAATTTACAGAATTTATTTATTTTGCAATTAGCACATTGCAAGTTGCTTCTTTCGTAATTCTTTCACTTGTGCTGCCAAGGAACATTCTTTTAATACCATGGTTTGATGTACTGCCAACGATAATTAAATCAGAAGATTCGGCTTTTGCAAATTGACAAATGGCATCTGCGGGTTTACCCGTTAAAACTTCATATTTTAAGTCGATATTATATTTTCCTGCAATTTGCTTAGCATGGGAAATGGCTTCATCAACACTATTGATAATTCTAGAGTGTGAGGATGCCGGCTGTTCATGGTCACTGATGGACAGCGGCTGAATTTGCATGCCTTCAATCATATTTTGATTTGCTCTTAACTGTGGATCATGCGAAGCTACATGAGCATTCTCCGTTTTCTCCTCATCCACATGTGCTAATATAATCTCTGTATGCGGTGCCATTTTTAAAAAATCAATCCCTTTTTCTAAAGCATGTTTACTGCCTTCTGAGTCATCATAAGCAACGATGATTTTATTAAAAATCATAGATCATCATCCTTTCGTGATATGATTACTCTTTACCCGATATCGGCATGTACTAATCATAAAGTTTTAATTAATTGTACGTTCACTGACAATATCCACCGGTTTAAGAGTAATTCAAGAAGGGAAACTAACAGAAATAATATCGTGCCAATTAAATAAAAAATATGGAGGCAATATGGAGAGAAGTTCATGGTATAAAAATATGAAATCTATATGGAAAAGGTTTCATTTTACACAAATATTATTATTATTAGGCTGTTTATTTGCATTAATCATTCTTATTTTCATCTATCCTTTTTCAAGCAAGGCAGATATTAGCGCAATTGAGACTGGTTTATCACAGCCAACAATTATTTACGATAAAAACGGTGATGAGGCCAGCAAGATTTCAGCGAATAAAAACGAGGGCGTTTATATCGATGATATCCCTGAGCACATGAAGAATGCTGTCATTGCCATCGAGGACCATCGTTTTTATGAACATAATGGCGTCGATTATAAAGGCATAGGCAGAGCGCTAGTGCGTAATATAAAAGCAGGTCAGATTGTTGAGGGCGGAAGCACAATCACTCAACAGCTAACAAAGAATGCCCTGCTTACTTCTGAAAAAACTTATGAAAGAAAAATTGAAGAAATTTTTCTTTCAAGGGAAATCGAAAGAAAATATTCAAAGAATGAAATATTACAAATGTATCTGAATCAAATTTATTTTGGTGAAGGGGCTTATGGCATTAAAAGGGCGGCACAGAAGTATTATGCAAAAGATGTAGAGGAATTAACGCTAAGCGAGTCAGCTTTGCTGGCAGGCTTAATAAAGGCTCCTTCATCTATTAATCCATATCAAGATGAAGAGAAAGCATTACAGCGTAAGGACGTTGTATTGAATCAAATGAAAAAGCATGGGTTTATAACTGAAGAAGAGCTGGAAAAGGCGAAAGCAGAGGAATTAGTATTTAATGACGGTGGCGGTGACCCTCTAAAAGGAAAGTATCCTTATTATGTAGACGCAGTTTTGGAAGAGGCGATGGACACTTATGACCTTAACCTTGATGATCTTTTGACAAAAGGCTACCACATATATACTGAGCTTGATCCAGCAATGCAAGCAATGGTCGAAAAAACATATACGAATGATTCACTTTTTCCTGAGAGTACAGGTGAAAGACAAGTTCAAAGCGGTGCGATCTTTATTGAGCCTACATCAGGTGGAATCCAAGCTCTATCAGGCGGCAGGGGTGAACATACGTTGCTGGGCCATAATCGGGCAATTCATCGCGTAGGGCAACCGGGATCAACAATGAAACCGATTGTACCTTATGCTGTGGCGGTGGAGGAAGGCTGGAATATTACAGATGAGCTAAAAGATGAAAAAATGGATTTCGGAGATTATTCCCCTAATAACTATTCAGGAACCTATAAAGGAAAAGTCCCTATGTATGAAGCTGTGAAGGACTCTCTCAATTTGCCGGCTGTTTGGCTATACAACGAGATTGGAATTGAAAAAGGGACAAAGATGGCTGAAAGCTTTGGCATTCCAGAGGAAGCAATTAATCCGAATCTTGGTCTTGCATTAGGCGGCACAAATGTCGGAGTCTCTCCACAAAATATGGCAGAGGCCTATAGTGTGTTCGCAAATGACGGGGTGCGAGTAAAGTCGCACACGATAACGAAAATTGATGATCAAGAAGGCAATACAATCGCTGAATGGGATGGTAATAAAGAAGAGGTTATCTCTAAAGAGTCTGCTGATAAAATAACTTCAATGCTCCTTGGCGTCGTAGATTATGGTACAGGAAAGGCGGCAAAAATCCAAGGGCGAGAGGTAGCTGGAAAGACAGGATCTACTCAGCTTCCGATAGAAGGCACGAATGGGACAAAAGATCAATGGTTTGTTGGCTATACACCTCAGCTAGTAGGTGCAGTATGGGTTGGATACGATCAATCTGATGAAAATCATTATTTAACAACGACAAGCAGTGAAGGCACTGCGCCATTATTTAAAGAAATGATGTCAAACGCATTGACTGATAAAGAAGTTCAAAGCTTTAACGTTCAAAAAGTTGATGGGCTTATACAGCAGCAACAGCAGCAAGAGCAAAGGAAGGAGAGGGAGGAAAGAATCCAATCAGAAATTCAACGTTTTGGTGACTGGTTCCAACAAGGTAGAGATCGAATAGACGAATGGTTTCGCTGAGGAGGAAACGAAAGGCACATAGTTAATCTATGTGCCTTTATTATGGAAAAATAAGTTTCCGGGATTTTTCATTGAGAAAAAAATGAAGATGGTGCCATAATATTATTTCTTACTAAAATATCCAATTTACAAGTGCGCTTATAACAACAATTAAACCAATAATCATTAAAATCGCTCGAATCATCTTGTTCACTCCCATTTATCGCAGATTAACGGACAGTAAGATTCCCACTGATTGAAGTTTCACTTTATGCTATAGTTGAATCGTTTGATATAAATGAACCTGTCTTTCCTTTGAGATAATTAGATCTCCGATTTCTTCTGTGCAAATCTCTTTCACTTTATCTAATTGGTTTTGGACTTCAATGCCTTCTACGATAATTTTTAATTTTGTGTGAGGCTGTACCATGAGGAGAAATGATACGATTTTTGATAAACTTGATATATCAACAATTTTATGATTATTAAGAAGGTATACAGTTCCATTGAAATTTTTAGCTGATAAGTATATATCCATCATTTTTTTCATAGAAAATCGTTTATTAATTATTACATTAGCTGAAATGATTTTTTTGTTCATATTCATTCTCCTTTTATTGAGACCTGTTAGTTTAATATGTAAGTACCCCGACATTGGATTGATAAAACATTTAATCGGAGAAAATAAAAATGAACGATAATTGCTGATAAGCGTCTAACAAAAGGGCTTAGTTTATTAAACTGGAACTGAAATTGGGTGTAGGTTAACAGAAAAACAAATGAACAACAGCCATGTGCAAAAGAAGGGAAGGTTGCCATGAATGAGGCGAAGATAATTAAACAAGCTAAAAAAGGCGATCATCTTGCTTTTGCTTCATTATTTCAACAGCATTATCCAATTCTTTATAAATATTTATTAAAGGTAACAATGAATCCTGACCTTTCAGAAGAGCTTGCTCAGGAGACAATGGCAAAGGCGATTGAAAAGCTCCCTCTTTTTAAAGGGAAGTCCAAATTTTCTACGTGGCTTATTTCTATTGCTACGAATAAGTATATTGATTATCATCGAAAAGAAAAACGTGAAAAGGATTGGATAAGCGATGAAGAAGCTTATAGGAAATTAAAATGGAGGATGGAAAGCTACAATGAAGATTGGAATGATGCGCTTACAGAGTTAGGTAAATTATCTGAAGGGGTAAGAATCCCAATTATACTGAAGCATTACTACGGCTATTCATATGATGAAATTGGCGAGATGATGAATATTTCTGCAGGCACAGTTAAATCTAGAGTCCATAATGGTCTAACTGCTGTTAGAGAGGGGTTGAACATTCTTGAAAAAAGATAATAATGAACAAGCTGTAATTGACGAAATAACGAAAAGCCTCAATAGCCTTGATGCTCATCCCGTTCACATTCCTGATGCAAGCTGGTTTGAAGCATTCGTGGAAGATCAACAAAAAAAATTGCGGAAAACATTTATCAGAGATGTGTGCGTCTTTTTATTTGTTGCGCTATTTATCTTAAGTGGGTTGTTATTTACTCTCTTCCAAATGCCATATTTATTTATTGTTATCCAAATAGCCAGCATCATCTTTGTAGCACTATACAGCTTTATCAGATATAGAAAGCAGGTGGCTCCTGAATGATGGATGCTGAGATGCTTCTCGTTTTTATCACATGTGCGATCATCCTTATTAGCCAAAGCTTGTTTTTGTTTATAAACGCCAGAAAGCACGGGCATAATTATTGGCTATGGGGCATTCTTGGTTTAATTCAAGCACCGATGCCAACATTGTTTTATTTACTCTTTGCCAGGAAATTGTGGCGAAGTAAGAAAAAGAAATAAATAAATAAATAAAATTGAGTAGCAATAAGACATGTATAAATCTTTTCTCTTTTTTAAATTCGACATTTAAAGTTCTTAAAATAGGGAAATGAATAGAATGTAAAAAGATTTTGGGAGGTTTTTATTTTGTCTGATTTTAGAATAGAGCGTGATACATTAGGGGAAGTAAAAGTTCCAGCTGATAAGTATTGGGGAGCGCAGACGGAAAGAAGCAGAAAAAATTTTAAAATTGGAATAGAAAAAATGCCACAGGAATTAATTTATGCTTTTACTCTTGTTAAGAGAGCAGCCGCTATTGTTAATCATGATCTAGGTAAACTACCTGAAACGAAAAAAACAGCTATCGTAAGCGCATGTGACGAAGTTCTAAATGGCCAATTTGATAGCCACTTCCCGCTAGCTGTTTGGCAAACTGGCAGTGGTACGCAAACAAATATGAATGTGAATGAGGTTATTGCAAGAAGAGCAAATGAATTATTAAATAAGGGAGATATACGCATTCATCCGAATGATGATGTAAATATGTCACAAAGCTCAAATGATACTTTTCCTACAGCCATGCATATTGCTGCATTGCATGAAGTGACCATTCATTTATTGCCGTCATTGAAGAAGCTTAAGCAAACGATCAAACAAAAGGAAACAGAATATAACCATATCGTAAAAATAGGGAGAACCCATTTACAAGATGCGACACCGCTCACATTAGGTCAGGAAATGAGCGGTTGGCGTTATATGCTAGAAAAGAATGAAAGAATGATTACAAAAGCCGCCGAATCTTTGCAAGGATTAGCAATAGGCGGAACTGCTGTTGGTACAGGCATCAATGCTGATAAATCTTTCGGAGATAAAATGGCTAATGCTATTTCGGCATATACGAAGCTTGCTTTTCACTCCTCAGAAAATAAATTTCAAGCATTAACGAGCCATAGTGAAATCGTATATGTACATGGTGCTTTAAAGGGTTTAGCTGCAGATTTAATGAAAATTGCAAATGATGTTAGATGGCTCGCAAGCGGACCAAGGAGCGGTATTGGCGAATTAACGATACCAGCTAATGAACCTGGAAGTTCAATTATGCCTGGAAAGGTAAATCCAACTCAAAGCGAAGCGCTCACAATGATAGCTTGTCAAGTTTTTGGAAATGATGCAACGATTGGCTTTGCTGCTAGTCAAGGTAATTTTGAATTAAATGTTTTTAAGCCGGTTGTTATTTATAATTTGTTACAGACCATTAGGCTGCTGACTGATGGGATGCAGTCGTTTAATGAGAAGTGCATGTCAGGATTAGAAGCAAATGAAGAAAAAATAAAAGAGTATGTCAATCAGTCATTGATGCTTGTTACAGCATTGAATCCGCATATTGGCTATGAAAAGGCAGCTGAAATTGCTAAACTTGCCTTTAATGATCAGCTAACGTTAAAAGAAGCTGCTCTGAAAACGGGATATATTACCGAGGAACAATACGATGAATGGGTCGTTCCAGAAAAAATGGTGTAAATAAAGAGAGAAGCCCCCAATGATTGGGGGCCATTCCATCAATATTTAATTAATCTTAATTAGCGAGCACTGCCGCCAAGTTGTTGTTCCGCCATTTGAACAAGGCGTTTTGTAATTTCTCCACCAACAGAACCGTTGGCACGAGATGTTGTTTCAGGTCCTAAGTTTACACCAAATTCAGTTGCAATTTCATATTTCATTTGGTCTAAAGCTTGTGTTACTCCTGGTACTAATAATTGGTTTGAAGATTGGTTTGCCATAATGTGTTTCCACTCCTCATAATGTTTTTTGTTTTGGCTGGGTTAGCTGGAGTTGAACCAGCGCATTGATCATGCACCTAACGGTTTAACCCATCGGTTCAGTAGAAACAGCAGTGAATTGCTGTTTGTACTTTCTATTATGTTTGTTTTTATTGAGTTTATTCTTCATAGAAACAGGGAATTATTTCCTGATAAAAAGCAGACAAGTAGACACTTTTTAATAAAACGATTTAAATGCTATAATATTTATAAAGGACTAATTTGAGTTTGAGAGGTGAGCGGATGGAATACTCACAAGATATGAAGAACCGATTAAAAAGGTTAGAAGGTCAAGTACGCGGAGTGTTAAGAATGATGGAGGAAGATCAGCATTGTAAAGATGTTGTAACTCAGCTATCTGCTGTACGTTCAGGGATTGATCGTACAATGGGATATGTTGTTGCAAAGAATCTTGAGGCATGTATTAAAGAGGCGAATGAAGAAGGAAAAAATGCTGAGGAAGCAATTCAAGAGGCTGTGAATATGATTGTGAAAAGCAGATAAGGATTGGCTATACATAAAAATAAAGAGGCTCTTTT